>JBBSBW010000021.1:0-97872 GCA_038250865.1 Thermoanaerobaculia bacterium
TCACCCACGTCGTCGTGCTGAATTTTTGCTACGACGTGCCGGTCAAGCTGTTTTCCTCTCACCTCCTCGTGCTGGCCGTCTTCCTCGTCATCCCCGATCTGAGAAGGTTGGCAAACCTGGTCGTTTTCGGTCGCCCGGTGGAGGCCGCCCCGGTTCGGCCGTACGTTCCAAGAAAGTGGCTGCGCTGGGCAAGACCAGCACTGCCCATGATCTTCATCCTCGTCTTCGCCGTCGTCCCATTGCTTCAGGCGCGCGAGCGGTGGCAGCGGTTGGGACAAGCGCCGAAGCGGCCTCTCTACGGCATCTGGAACGTCGAGGAATTCATTCTCGACGGCCAGGAGCGGCCGCCATCGTTCACTGATGAGACCCGCTGGCAGCGATTGGTATTCGATCCGCCCCAGACCCTGGCCATCCTCACCAGCGGCTCGCGGGAGCGCTTCCAACTCGAGCCAAACTTCGGCGCTCTGCGGCTGTCTCTGGCGAAGATCGACGATCCCCGCTGGAGCTCCGTGCTCACCTACCGGCGTATCGATCCGAAGACCCTCGCAATCGAAGGGACGTTCGACGGTCACGCCGTCAAGGCGCAACTACGCCGGATCGACCCCCCTGAATTCCGGCTGGTGGGCAAGGGGTTTCACTGGATCCACGAACATCCCTACAGTCGCTGAGCCTTATCGCCTTCAACCGATCCGCGCCAGTACCCCCGCCACCACCCGGTCGCAGCGCTCCGCGGCGAAACTGAAGGCTTCGTGGGCCGCGAGACCCAAACGGCGTTCGAGGTCGTCGCGGAGCCGGGCGCGGGCGCGGTGGAGACGGACTTTCACCGCTTCGAGCGAGAGGTCGAGGCTCGCGGCGGTTTCCGCGGTCGATAGCCCTTCGACTTCGCGCATCAGGAAGACCGCACGGTAGCGGGAGGGCATCGCCCCCACCGCCCGTTCGAGCGCCGCGCGCAGCTCGCCGGTCCAGGCGGCCTGTTCGGGGTTGGGGGTCGTCGCCTCGGGCTCTTCGACTTCTGACATCCAAGGGTCCTCTGCGGAGGTGCGATCCGCGCTCGCGAGACCGACGAAACGCCGCGCCCGCCGTTTTCGGGCGAGCGCCTCGTAGAGTGCGATCTTCGACAGCCAAGTGGTCAGCTGCGCCTCGCCGCGGAACTCCGCGAGGTGCTCGTAGGCGCGCACCCAGGCGTCCTGCAACACGTCTTCGGCTTCGAGATCGCTGTCCACCACGCCGCGTGCGACGCGGAACAGGCGCTGGTTGTGCCGCCGCATCAGCAGCTCAAACAGCTCTTTTTCTCCCGAGACGATCCGGCGCGCCAGCGCCTCGTCCGAAAGCTCCTGCGGGATCGACAGCGGAGCCACAGGAGCCTTGGGAGCGACGAGAGCGAGATCGGGTGCGTTCATCTCCATCTACAGAGTCCGAAGAAGGCGAAAGGTTACAAAGAATCTCTCGCCGGCCGGTTTGTAACCGATCACGGCGCATGGACTCCGTACGAGGTGGGAGGAATTCACCATGACCACCACCGAAAACGGTCTCGACCTCGCGCGCCGGCTGCTCCGCCTCGGCTTCGGCCTGATGGCGCTTCTCGCCGGGCTCGACAAGTTCTTCAACGTGCTCACCAATTGGGACATGTACCTGGCCCCCTGGATGGCCAACCTGCTGCCGGTCTCTTCGGCCGTCTTCTTCGGCGTGATCGGCGTCGTCGAAATGGTCGCCGGCCTGCTCGTGCTCACCAAATGGCCCCGGCTCGGAGCTTACATCGTCGCCGCCTGGCTGCTCGCGATCGCGCTCCAGCTCGTTTCGACGGGAATGTTTTACGACCTCGCCGTGCGCGACGTGGTACTCGCGCTCGGTGCATTCACCCTCGCCAAGCTCACCGAATGGCGCGCGGCCGTTCCCGCCGCGCGCTGAAATCCCAACCCCCAAGAGGAGAAGATCATGAACCGCACACGCACCGCCCTCGCCGCCGCTTTCGTCCTCGCGCTGCTCGCGATTCCGGCATCCGCCGCCGCCTGGAAGAACGTCTCGCTGATCGATCAAGGCTGCTCCGTCAAAGCCAAGGCGAACCCCGATTCCCACACCCGCGACTGCGCGCTCCAATGCTCCAAGACCGGTTACGGCATCTACACTCCGGAAGGCAAATACCTGAAGCTCGACGCGGCCGGCTCGGAAAAAGCGCTCGCCGCGCTCAAGGCCTCCTCGAAGAAAGACCACCTGCGGGCCGACGTGACCGGCGAAGTGAAAGACGACGTGCTGACGGTCGCGACCTTGGAGCTGTTGCCGTAGCGAAGAGAATTGCGAAACCGACGTAAGGGAGCCGCCGGCTGCCGGCGCCGGCGGCCTTTGCGCACCGCTTGAACCCTCGTAAACTCCGACGACCGGCGCAGCGCCCTACATCCAGTTCCAGACTCAAGGGCGCGAAGCGTTCGAGACCAAGCCGAGCTTCGAAAGTGCGGCAGCCAACGTCGATCGCTCGAAAGTCGACAAACACGTCTTCGAGATTCGCCAGACCAACCAAAGCGCCAACGCCGCCCTGGTCGGCGGCGTGACATACCAGATCAAGGCGCCGTTCAAGAAGTAGGACTGTGACCTTTTAGACGGCTTCGATTAGGAAACCCCGCCGCGCGATCGATGCGAGGTGGGGCTGCCTCATCACAGACTTCAATATCCGTCGCTGTCTTACTCAGAAATTCTAGCAAAGCCATCAAAAGCGCTTTGGTAACATTGGATACCTACTCTCTCTAGTTTTGCAAGATACTCGTCGGCTCTAGCGTTGTATCCCTTTATCGAGGCCGCCTTCTTTCCTACGTGTCGGACTAGCTCGAAATACGGATGTCTAAGTAGGGTCTTGTCTCTGTCGCTTAATGGGGCAACGGCGATAAAGCGGTGCTTCGCCGGAGACTCCTCGCAAGCCGTCTTTATAATACGAACAAGCAACTCATCCTTAAGGCCATGTCCAACAATATGCCAGACAACCCTGGAGTTCAACCTTGAGATCTTCTGAAGAAAAGCCTGGGCAGCAAGATAGAGCGGCATGAAGCTCGCCAGTCGCGTCTCAACGGTCTTGTCCTCCCTGGAAAGTGCCATCGTCAGCACGTGCCCAAGGTCGCCATGAACTTTAAACAAAACGCTTCGACGTTCATATCCTTTGGATCGATGAAGCAGCTGATAGTTCAATTCGTGCGCCTCTTCGCCAAATTCGATGGTCTGCCAGTCAAGGCCTGAGATCTCGATCGCGCGATTCGCGAACCGCGTATAGTTCGTTGAGATCCATGCAGCGAAACCAACTCGAGCCGCAGCAACTGCCTGCGGCAAATAACCCCAGTCATGGTGCAAGAATTCCGACCGGAAGACCGCCCTTAGCCGGTAAGATCTTTCCGACATGTCCAAGACATCTCTTGCACGCTCTTTCTCCTCGCGAAAGATGCAGCTCCAATAGGCGTCAAGGTCGCCATTTTCAGCGGCCGCTCTCAGGTCTAAGACATCGTTAAACTTTCTAGGAACTGGAAATCCGATTTCCCTTTCTAGCGGAACTTCGCGCTTCCCATAAACCTTCGCAATGAATCTCCTCAATAAATCCCGTGTGCTTGGCATTCCGAGCTGCTGCCTCCCGGCCGTGCCCCGGAACTCGAATCCAGCACCGGTGATCAATACGTGAGCCGCCTTGGTCTCCTCTGACTTTTTGCCCCGTTTCACAATTTTGGAGGGGAAAAGAACCTCGCGAAGTTTCTGAAAGGTCTCGGGGCTCTTGCTTCGAATCTCAAACGTATGGCCCCTTTCGCTCGCCCTGGTTCCATGCTCATAAGAGCTAATCAGCCATACGCGTTGCGGGAAATCGTCAGGCCGCCTAAGTTCGAGGACAGAAAGAACGTTCTCGCATTTGTACCGTTTGCCAGTACTGTCCGTGTTTCCTACAGGTCCACGGACGTCGACCAGAAAAAAAGCGGGCGCCAGGAGTTCAGACTTTGCTATCAATTCAGCGAGATTGTGCTTCCATCGAAACGTTGCCGGCACCCACCAGATCGTTATGTCTCCGGAAGGAACGACAAGGGGTCTGAGGGGTTCGAGCGCATCGGAGTCATCTGCGCTCCCGAAGCCCGTAACATTTCCTACTTCCCGCCACACAAATCTTGCTACCTCTGCCTTATCATCGATCACAACGACGTTTCTGATGGCGCTGCCTTTATGGGCCGAGCGAATCAGTTGAAGCCTGTGGGCCGCGGCGCTTGCAGTCAAGACCCTTTCCTTATTCGGTGGATGGAGTTCAACCACGAGCCATCCGGCGATTTCACTAGGGCTGGCTGCCTTCTCCAAGCGCAGTCGAATTCTCCAGCCCACCATCGCTGCTGCAAGAAAACTAAGGTAAAGTCCGACGCCAGATGAAGAGACGGTGGGCGAAGGGTTTGGCTTGCAGGGCTCCTGCCCCAGTTTAGAAAAGACGTTTTCGAGTAAGCGCCAGCGTTTTTGGTACCTCTGACTCCTAACAGGGCACTTGATGTTCAACCAAGCAATCTCCCACTCTGGTCGGGGAAGCCGACTGCCTCGCTTGAATCCGGAGTGCATCTCATGGTTCTGCATGATTTCGCCAAGAGCCAGCGCCAAGTATTCCCGCTCGCGATCGCTCATTATCGCCACGTCAGCGAACGCCCATAAGCTGAGATCCCACGCCTCATCGGAAAAGAGATCCTTAAGTCGACGGCCGAACCGAAAGTCTTTGTCAAATGGCTCCAGAAGCTTGGAGAGCGCACGCAGGTTTTTCGGCAAACTCTCGCCTCGTAAAGAACGGTGAACGAGGAGTGAGGCGAATCGACCAGCAACGGACTCAAGATTTCGATCGTTGCGGTCGTTAGCGTCGTTAACTCGATCTGGATCAAGATTTCTAGCGATCTCGCGCAGTTCCAGCACATGAATATCCAGATCCTCCAGAAGGTGGTGGCCTAAGATTCCCACCACGAGATTCTTCTGGACAGCCGCGCTTGTTGAGAAGCCTCGCGCCGCTCGCTCGACACGGCTAAGGATCTCTAGAAAGACGCGATGCTCGGGCTCGAAGATCATTCCGCTAGAGTACCGGCGCTCAAGGTCGGTAACGGAGTGTTTCGCCCAGTCAGCGACACGCTCGATAAAGAGTATCGTTTCAGGCCGAACCCGTTCAGGACTGGTTTTGGGGCAATTAGGCAGAGAGGCCAGCTCCCGAAGAGCCACCTCCCAGAACAGCCAAGAATGAGGAAATACTCCCCTGTTCGCCTCTTCCGGTACCGCCACCTGTGCCAGACGAATTCCCTTCTCTGTCGCTAGCTGCAGCTCGCGAGCGTCGGAGGATAAGCTCCCTGCGAATCGATTGAAACCCGCAGCAAGGCGGTATAGATTTCCATATTCGCGCACGCGCGCCGTGAGCCACTTCCATCCGAGAGAATCAAAGCATACCCGTCCGGTCTTACCGATCGATGAAAGCTTCTGGTTTTCCCACTCTCCGACAACAGAGCTGCCGGGCAGTTCGGCTACTGTAAAATTAAGATGCACAGCCTTAACAAATTCCCAGAGGTCTACCAGGCCGGCAAGGCCGAAAACCTGCGATAGAACCTCGACCTGGCCTTGAATTCCTCGCGTGAAATCGTCGTTGGCTTTTGGATCCCGGATTAGGCGAGCATCGACGAGATCACTCGAAATGTTAAGGAGTGCTTCCGGACAGGCATACAAGCACAACGCGAAGGTGCGGCAGTATTCATGCGCCATCGCATCACTCAAGCGAAGATTCGCGTCGAGGCGCTGTACGGCGCTATGAACGAGCTGAGAGAAGTATGCTTTGAAGAAGCTCCAGCGTAAGACGCGAAGTCGTTCGTTTGACGAGGTGCGCGCCTCGGCGAACCTTCTGCAGAGCCGAACAAGAGAGTGGTTCGCCGCTCGAAGGGACTCGAGGCTGACAAGGTCATTACCTACGAGAATCAGTTCAACTGCACCCTCTACCCGTTTGAGAAGTATCTCTTGCCACGGACCCGTGGGGTCTTGCTCACTTTTCTGCACGAGCCTGTAGAATGTGTCGCCATCGAGCAAATTTTTTGCGACAATTATCCTCGACCGGATCTCCTTTCGCTCCGGACTTCCAAGACAAAGCTGGAGACGGCCACGAATAACATCAAACAGCGAGACATAAATGCCATGCAATGCGCGGATGCTGATGGTCTCTGACCGAAAGAGCTGGAAGTTAAGTCTTTTGAGCGTGAGCGCTGAAATTTCCTGAAAGAGGTCTATGTTCCGGTCCGCCCAAGCTGCATCGAGTGCAACAGCTAGGGCGTCGCCCACTCCTTGAATGTCTTTGTTCGTGGGCTTTGCCTCTCTCAAGACCGCGTCCCACCGCTGGCGAAGCTTAAGTACGGGTCGTAGGTTTTGTGGCAGGCACCAGGATCTTGCTGACTCGAGATCAGAAAGCCAATGGTACTTTCGGGCCATACCCTCAAGGCCTGGGTCGAGGAGTACGCGAATAATGATTAGCGGTAACAGAGGGGCAGACCGGGATGCCGCCTCAACTGAACGGAATGCAGGTTCGTCGGTAAGAATCCTCTTCTCGGGTTTACCGTCGATAAAGGAGTCGTGGGCTACTCTCCAAAGTCGTTTACACTGCTCGTAAAACTGAACCTTGCGAATAGTAGTATACCGTGGGAAGTGTAGCGATAAGATGCGCATACAGCCATCGGCCGTCGCGACGGCGACGAGGCGCCAGGCAAAGTTTCCTAAGCCAAATGAATTAGGAAAGGAAGCCGCGGCGAAGGCAACTGCGCCGCTTGGGCTGCGAAGGCGCCGGATGCCGGGGAAAGGCGGTCGTTGCGGGTTTGTCTTGGTTGAATCAAAGCTTGCGGCAACCTTGCGATCATCGAATGCGAGACATACGCCATTTCGGGTGACCGCGAATACAAGCTCTTCGGTTCTGTATTTATGTTGATCGAGGTAACAGATCTCGTCGGCTTCCACGGTGGCCCAAAGGGTGGAGAGGTAAGGGAGGCCGCCGGGCCGTTCGAACTCTTGGAACGCAATGATCGTACCGTCTTTTGTCCCGGCAAAAACGCGAAGACCTTCTGGGTCGGCATGAAGAGCTTTTACCGCGGAGGTCAGCTGCGCCACCAGGTGTCTGCGGAATGTCCGCTTAGAGTGGAGTTCTATGTACCAGATTTCGCCATTGTCGCAGCCGGCAACAAATGCTTTTCTGCCAGGGTTGTTTTGTTTCGCCTTGACCTGGCTGAGACTCCAAACGCGATTCCTGAATGCTTTTAAATCATCGGATGGAACACTGCCTGGGATTTGGTCGGGGCCAGATTCGGTGAGCGCGAAGTCGTAGCGAATGGTGAGCGTGTCATCCGCGGCAATTGCTAGTAGTGCTATTCGGCCCGCGCCCTCTCGGCCGCCGAGGCCAATCGCGACAAGATGTTCTCCGGATTCATCACTTCCAAGATCTAAGAAGCGATAGGCGGAGTCGTAATTCACGACCATCCGGCGGCTTTTCGGGGACAAAAGCGAGCGTTGCCACTGACATTCAACGGCCCATGAGGGCGACTCGCTCGGCACGAGTTCGAGCGAGAAGAGACGCAGGTCGTCAATAAGATCGGAGTCTCTGGCAGATCGTGTCGCCGTAAGCAGTCGAAAAGCATTTCCGGTCGATCCTTCTCTAAGAAGAAGAAGATCGCGGCTAAAAGCATAGCGATCGCGATCGACGTCCGTATCGGCAGGTGTGCCTAGCGGCAAGAGTTCGCGAGGGAGTGAAGCCCTTATGAATTCTGGTGAGCCATCAGCCTGGCTAGCGAGGATAAAAAAGGTAATCCCTTGACGTCTCCACGAAACGGCGACCAAGGTTCCGCAATCGAGAGCAAGCGTCTTGACGGCCCAAGCGTGGTCACCCTCTTTTTTGTGTGTGGAGTCTGAAGCCAGTTCGCTGTATGAACGGCGAAATAGCAGGCTATAGTAGGTGAGCTGGTCAAGTTGGGTACGGATTGAATTGGCGTACTGTTCTTCCAAGACGCGCAGCGGAGAGGTCAAGTCTTGACGGACCTCGTTGACCTGGCCATAGAGGCCCCATTTGCGCGAAAAGGGCAGTGCTTTTTCGATGGCCCCACGGAGTGAGTTTCTGCACTGGGAGTCGGCGATGAAGTTGGATGCTTGAAGAATTCCTCGCAGAAAGCGAAATATACCCAGGTACCATTCCGTTCTTGGGTCGGGCCGCCTATTGGCGATTCCGAGTAGACAAAGGGTCCACAATCGAACGGCTGCTGCGAGGCGCAAATGGCCGTCGGGTTCCTCGGTTGTTGCGTATACGAGAAGGGCGATTGGGATCTCGGTCGAAGGCTGGCTTAGATAATCAAGGAGGCCGGCCTCGGAAGACCATTTATGCGCAAGAACTTCGAGGAACTCGGCAAAGAGCGCATAGCCGGGCCAGTCACTTATGTCGTGGCCAGATTCTGCAAGAAAACCAGCAAGTCGAGCCTTTATGAGGGCGCCGTCACTCGGTTGACAGCGAACACTCAAGAAAGCGAGTGGGTTGTCGATTTGAGTCCCCTTAAATAAGGCTTGCGGAGCTGTGTAGGATGATATGTGGACTCGATCATCCCGGCACGCCTTTGCCAGCCAAATTCTATCGTTCGTGGACCAACTGACCGCTTTCAACGCTTGCGCATCGTGGTGGATTCTTCCAGAATTTCTGAACCCTAGGGACCAATGAGAGAGATCGTCATTTTCACCGAGCGGATGGTTTTCAAAAAGTAGACTCTCACCATTAAGGCTCGTGAGCCAAAGGTGTGCTCGAAATCCATCGGATGCCCGGTATTCGACATAGGTTACGGCAGTGGAGAAAAGATGCCCGCCGGGTAATCCGAGGCGAATGGGCTGAGGATGACTCTTGGGAAAGGCCAAGGAAGAATGAGTTTTAAGGGCATGTTCCCAATTCTTGCGTCGAAGATCGAGAGCGAACACTCCGGTATCGGTGGTTACGATCAGGGCGCGAATGTCTTTATAGGCTCCGTCGGGCGTGGGGCCGATATAGGTGGCGTCCTCAAAGGTAGCCGGCGGCAGTTCGATGTCGCTCCAGCTTCCGATCTCTCTGGGTGGAGGTATCGCTTGCCCTTGCTCCGAGTCCCAAAGCCACAAGGTGCCGCTGTTATCGATCAGGACAAAGTGGCGGGGCGGGGCGCCGGGTGAGTTGAGGTCTGGAATGGCGGCTGCGACCCGGACAACCCCAACGAGCTTGATCGTGACCGCGCTGGTTAGAGCAGCGTGGAAATTGTCTTCTCCGGGAGTGGCATCATGAAAGGTGAGGAGCCGGGTCCCGGCACGGCGATGGGCGACGAGAAGGCGAGTCTGCGATCGATCGAGCCAGGTGGCATATCGAAGGGACTCGCTGCTGTCGGGGGGTTGTGCTGCTTCGAGGGTGGAGCACGGACTACACACTTGCGCACTGCGGGTTTCAGGTTCAGCAATTCGTGAAAGCGAAGTTGCGGAAGGTCGCCACGCGATCACTTCCATCCCACCGTCATCGCGGCCCACAATCAGGTGGTCACTACCCCAGTCGATGAGCACTCTGACCGCTTTTTGCAGCGAGGTGCCAGAACGGCTGACCCGGCGCCCGACTACCTGAAAGGACTGCTCATCGTTCTCCCGACGGAGAACCGTCAGGCTGCCGTCTTTCGATCCAACGAAAAGCACCTCTTCCTTGCCCAGTCGGGTAAAGAGCCGCCGGAGCACGCGCGGAGCGTATCCACAATAGAGCCCATCCTTCTCCATAGGTCCCCCCTGAAGAATTCCTTCTCCAGCTGCCGTGGCGATTTGGGGAAATATAGCAAAAGGCACCGGCCCCAGGTCGGAAGGCCTCGGATTTACTGCGCGGCCGGCGTTTTCGCCGATACGGCGGCCGGAGCCGCCTCGGGCGTCACCAGGTAGTCGGCGAATTCCGAGACGCTGTCGGTCTTCGTCCAGACGCCGACTTTGCCGGAGACCGGGGCTTCCAGGGTCCGTTCGAACAGGTGCTCGCCGTTGTACCAGGCTTCGAGCCGGGTGCCGTGGACGGCGATCTTCATCGTGTGCCACTGCTTGAACGGGATCGGCGCGTCGTGGACGCCTTTCTGGACGAAACTCCGCTTGCCGTTTTCGAACTTCCAGAGCACCAGGTTGTCTTCTTTGCCGTTGACGCGCACCGCGAGGTAATCACCGTTGGGTTTCAAGTTGAACAGGATTCCCGCACACTGGTCGAGCGCTCCGCCCAGGAGGCGGAAGCGGATTTCGATCGTGCCGTCGTGAAATTCGGGAACGTCCTGCGCCACGGCGTAAGGGAAGTAGGCGAACGCCTTGACGTTGTCGATGAACTCCTCGTGCCGCGAGCCGTAGATCGTGCGGGCCTTGTCGGCGAGGCCTCCGGCCGGCTGGCCGTTCTTCCAGGTGCGGCCGTCGACTAAAAGCACCGGTTTTCCGTCCTCTTTGGCGATCGACCAGTCGCCGACCATTGCAAGGAAGCGGACCGGCTCCGCCCCTTCTTTTTCTTTCGACAGGTCGACCCGGATCGGTTCGTTTTCGGCTTTCGTGGGCGCGGCTTTCGCGGCGGGTTTCGGTTTGGCTGCGGGCTTGGCCGCCGGTTTGGGCGGCGCGCCGAGGGCCGGGAAGGTGATCAGGAGAGCGGCGAGTGCGGGCAGCGCGATTAGACCGGTTCGGTTCATTTCGATCTCCAGCGGTCGCGAGTGAAGAACGCGAGGCCCGCGACCAGCGGCCAGGCGATGTAGAAGAGCGGAGCCGCGCCGCGGGGGGAGGCGGCGAGCGGATAGCCAGGGTAGGCCGGGTCGAACTCCGAGGCGAGCGGCGCGGGTGGCGCGACGCCCGCCAGCTCATAGAGCTGAGCGAGGACGACCGGCTCGATGGTCGAGCGGAGCATCGCGCGGCGGTCGCCCACCTGGTACCAGACCTCGCCATATTCCGGGCCGTCGAACAGACCGGAGCGGCCGGCGGCGGCGAGTGTGACCGAAAAATCGGGGAGCACGCGGCGAAGTTTCGAAAGGACGTTGCGTTCGAGATCGGTGAGCCGCGGATCTTCCGCGGCGAGGTTCGCGCTCACCCGCACGGGCTGCTCGATCCGCGAGAGGGCTGCCTCGTCGGCGCGGGGAAACGAGCTGCGACGGTCCTCGGAAAGATCCCAGCCGGCGCGAAAAGTTGAGACCCCGGCGATGCCTCCGATCGCGAGGACCAGCGCCAAAACCGCGCGCGTATGCCGGCTTTTGGGGCCGGCGTAGAGATCGAGTTCGAACGCGGCAAAGCCGAGCGCTCCGAGGGTCGCTACAGCCAATGCCGTGAGCAGTGCGATCGACAGATCCCCCTGTTCGAACTGCCGGAGCGCCGCGGCGGGGGTGAAGCGGGCGGCTTCGGCGATCCAGCCGGAGCGACCGGCGGCGATGAAATCGAGCGCCCAGCCGCCGACCGTGAGACCGAGGGTCGCGATCGCCGCGCTCGCGCTCGAACGGCAGACCGCGGCAGCAGCAAAAGCGATTCCGGTCGCGAGCAGCGCGTGCAGCAGATGGCCGAGCAGAACGTTGGCGGTCTCCGCTCCGCCGAGGTGACCTCCGTAGGAGCGCCAGAGCGCGAGCGCCAACAGACCCGGAATCGCGGCGCCGAGCCCCCCGAGCCCGAGCACTCCGAGCTTGACCGCCAGTCGCGCGGGCAGGCCGACGCGGCTCTGGGCGAGCAACAGCGCCGCACCGCTTTCGCGCTCTGCCGCGAGGAGTCGGATCGCGACGAACGGCAGCAGAAACGTGACCGCGAGGTCATAGGCGCCGAACGTCGGCACGACGATCCCATCGAGCGGCGAAAGCCCTTGGGCGAGCGCGGCCGGCCCGCCCCCTGCGCCGCTCGCCTCGGCGTACGAGGCCACGGCGGTAATGAAGGCTTGGCCCACCAGCGGGCCGATCATCGCGAGCAGCAGCCAGTACGAGCGCGCGGCGACCAGTTCGCCGAGGTCGAGGCGGAACAGCGCGCCGATTCCGGAAGAATTCTTACGTGAGGGCAAGAAACACCTCTTCGAGCGTGCCCTCGACCAGCCCCGCCCGTTCGCGCAGCTCGTCGAGCGTGCCCACCCCCGCCACCCGGCCGTCGGCCAACATGACGATCCGGTCGCAGACGCGTCCGGCGTCTACCAACTGGTGGATCGAAAGAAAGAGCGTGCGCCCCGCCACCGCGACCTCTCTCAAGAGGGCGGCCACATCGCGGGTCTGGCGCAGGTCGAGGCCGTCGAACGGCTCGTCGAGCAGCAGCAACGGCTGGGGAGTCAGCAGGCTGAGCGCGAGCAGAAAACGCTTGCGCTCGCCTTTCGAGAGCGTCTCCGCCGCCGCGCCGCGAAGGCGTTTCAAATCCAAACGTTCGAGAAGGGTTTCGAGCGACGGCTCGCGCGTCGAGGGTGCGCTCCAGAGGTCGCGCCAACGGGCGAGCAGTCGATCCAAACTCTGCTCCGGCCAAGGAAGAATGCCGTCGGGAAGGAAAAACAGGAGATCGCGGCGACCGCCCGGCGGGAGCGTTCGGCCCTGGCCGTCCACCACCCGGCCGGCATCCTTCGAGTCTGTCGGAAGGATGCCGGCCAGGCAGCCGAACAGGGTGGTTTTGCCTGCGCCGTTCGGTCCGACCAGGCCGAGCACCTCGCCCGGCCGGACCGAAAAGCTCACCCCGTCGAGCACCCGCCGCCGGCCGTAACTCTTGCCGAGCCCGGCGACGGCTAGCAGATCGGTGTTCGAAGGGATCGAAGCAATCGAAGCGGCCGATGCCGACGGAGCGGGCCCGGAAATCGTCACTTTAGAATCGCAACCTCGCCCCGAGCTGGAACTGCCGGCCCGGATCGACGTTCGCGATTCCGCCGAGTTCCTGCCCAAAAGTCGAGAGCGGAACGCCGGTCGTCGCGTTGCCGTAGACGGCGTTTCGGCCCACTACGTTTTCGTGGTCGGTGACGTTGAACACCTCCGCCCGAAGGGTGAGCGTCGCCGCCCCCGAGACCTTGAAGCCGCGCTCGACGAACAGCGTCAGGTCGTAGAGGTTGTCGCCGCGGAAGGCGTTCCGGCTGATCACGTTGCCGTCGATCACCGGCCGGTCGGCGTTCGAGCCGTCGCCGTTGTTGTCCGCGCCGGTCGTCGCGTTGTACGGCCGGCCGGTCGCGTACTGGCCGACGCCGCCCGCGACGAAGCCAAACGGCAGGTGGGCGGCGCCCGAAATCACCACGCGGTGCCGCTGGTCGAGCAGGCTGTCGCCGAATTCGGAGCCGAGCAGGCGGGCGTCGCTCGGGTCACCGCCCGGCGCGTCGGCCTCGAAATTGTTGCGGGTGTGCGACCAGGTGTACGACAGCCGGAGCGAGCCGCGGCCCGACCATTCGTGGTGCAGGTCGAGCTGCAACGCGTCGTAGCGGCTCTCCCCCTGGTTGATCGTGACGAGGATGCGCCGGTAGCCGTTCGCGACCGGCACGATTGGCCGGGTGAGGTCGGCGGCCGCCGCCGAGCGGGTCTGCCCCGGGGTGGTGCGGACGAAGGCCGCCGGGGCGTTCAGGTCGATGTTGCGATCGATGTCGGTCGTCACCGCGTGGACCACGTCCGCGCTGCCGAACCAGCCGCCGCCGAAGTCGTGCTCGGCACCCAGCGTCGCCTGCGCGGTCTTGGGGTTTTTGAGCTCGCTCGGATAGCCCGAGAGCTTAGAGACGTCGAAGAACTGGTTGTAGAACGAGGCGCGACCGGGCCGGATCGTGATGTCGCGCGGCGGCAGCACGGCGCCCGGCGGGAAGGCCGGCAGGGGGTTGAGCGAGGTCGGAAATCCCAGCTGGCCCGGCGCGGCGCTGAAGTTGAAGAAGCCCTGCGGGCCGCCCAGCTCCCAGCCGGCGACGATGTTGGCGCGGATCTCGGAGTAGTAGATGCCGTAGCCGCCGCGGTAGGTGGTCTTCGCCGATTTGCCCGGTGTCCAAGCGAAGCCGAGCCGCGGCGAGATGTTGTCGGTGGCATCGGTCAGGCTCTGCCGGTCGTAGCGCAGGCCGAGGTTCACCACCAGGTCGGGGCGGACACGGTAGTCGTCCTGCGCGAACAGCGACCAGAGCGACTCGGTCACCTTATAGTTGACGTTGCCAAACCCCTGGGTGAAGCGCGCCACGTCCGAAAGCTTCAGAGCCGAGGTCGGGATCGTCGGCGAAATACCGGTCTTGAAGGTGAACTGGCCGAGGGTGAACGGCGAGCCGAACTCCTGGCCGTTACCGCCCGAACGGGAGCGCACGTAGTCTCCGCCCGCCTTGATCAGGTGCTCGCCCGCGACCACCGAGAGCGTGTTGGCAAACTGCACCTGCCGGTTGGTGAGGTGCGCGCCGCGCGAATCCCCTTCGGTCGAAACGCCCGGCCGGACGAACTGGGTCGACGGGTGCGCCGGCGTAAACTCGGTGATCGGATCGCCGTTTTGCCAGACCAGCCGCGCGTCGTTCGAGGTCGAACCGTTCACCACCCAGCTCTCCGCGAGCTGCGCCGCCTCGGCCGCCCGCTTGAAGGTGCGCGCGGCGCTCGGCAGCGCGACGCCGCCCACCGCGTCGGCCGGGTTCGAGTCGGTGAAGCGGTCGAGATTGACGCGCCCCACCAGGTGATGGGCGGAGGACAGATCCGCGTCGATCCGGCCGAACAGGAGCGACTGGCGATATTCGCCGGTGAACACGCCGGGGGCGAGCGCCGAGGTGATCACCGAGTCGCGATCCTGCCGGTTGTACTCGCCGCCGAACGAGAAATACGCCCGGTCGGGGATCAACTGCCCGCCGACGAACAGGCTTCCCTGCCACAGCTCGTCCTGCGCATCCTGCTGGGTGACGGGAGTCTTGGTCTGGAGTCCGCCCGGGCGCGCGGTCAGGTCGAAATCGCCCTTCAAGTCATGGGTTCCCGCACGGGTGACCAGGTTGATCGCGCCGCCGGTCGTCCGGCCATACTCTGCGGAGAAGGCGTTGGTCAGGACCGAAAACTCCTGGATCGCGGCGAGCGGAACGTTGGTGAAGATCGTCTGCCGGCCCCACGAGTCGTCCGCGCCGCTGCCGTCGATCACATACGTCGCCTGACGCCGGCCGCCCCCTTCGATCACGAACAGCGTGTTGTTCAAGAAAAGGTCGCCCGTGCCGCGGGCGGAGCGCACCGCTGAAGAAAGGAGCGGCAACGAGGTCACCTTGCCGCCGAGGATCGGCGTCTCCGCGATCCGCTCGGCGTCCATCCGCATGCCGATCTGGGGCGAATCGGCCCGCACCCCTTCGGTCGTGCCATAGACGGTGATCGCGTCTTCCACCGCGAGCGGCTGAAGCACCGCATCGGCCGTAGCCGTCCCCCCGGCGCGCAGCGTGAGGCCCGAACGCTTCTCGGCGGCGAGCCCCTCGTGGGCGAAGGAGATCTCGTACCGGCCGGTGAGCGGCAGTCCGGAGAAGGCATAGGTGCCCTGGGCGTCGGTCGAGACGGTGCGGGTAAAGCCGGTGTCCGCGTTGAATACCGAGATCACGGCGCCGGCAATCGGCGCGCCCGAAGCATCGACCACCCGGCCGCGCAGCGCGCCGATGCCCGGGGCCTGCGCCGCGAGCGGCAAGGAGAGAAGAAGGGGGGCGAGCAAGAGGAGAAATACGAGCGCGAAGCGCGAAAGGCGCATCGAGCCGGTCGAACGGAGAGTACGCATGAGGGCGTCCTTGTCGGCGGAAGAAACCGCCGGAAAGAAAAAAGCTCTGCGGCCCAGGGGCGATCCCCAAGGCCGCGCTCAAAGTCCGTCGGGTACGACGGACGCCATCAAATGCGCAGCGGGGAACTACAGGTCGCGCCGGTCACGGGTCGCGGTGTCGCCGAATGGAGAGAGGCCGAATGAACGATCGGAACGGCCTTCGAACCGGCCGCGGGTCGCGGCGCCCCTTCGGGGGAGAGCGGCTCGGCGAGCATCGACTCGCCCGCCGCCGGCAGAACGCGGGGCTCGGCCGGCAGCGGATCGAGGCCCGCGAGAGCCGGGCCGTCGGTTTCGCTCCCCGCCACCGTCTGATCCAGCCACCAGAACTCGCCGCGAACGAAGCGGATCGAGCCGTCCGGCCCGGCGAAATCCGCGCCCGCCCGGATCGCGCCGATCGCAAACGAAGCGCTCTCGCCGACCTCGACCTCGCGCCCGTCGAGGTTCGCCCGCAAGGTGAGCCGGGCGGCACCCGCGGGAAGCTCGGGAACGCGCCAGAGGTAGGAAGTCGCCTCCCCTGAAAGCTCGTGGGTCAAACGCACCGCGAAATGCCGGCCGCCGTCGACCGACAGGAGCAATTCCATCTCTTCGGCCGCCGCCGGAGCGCCCGCCCACCGGACCACCACCTCGTCCCCCGCCGCGAGCGTCGATCCGGCGCCAGGATGGACGAACTCGACACCTGCCCCAAGCGCCGGCAGCGCGGCGAACCAAAGACAGACGAGGAGAAGCGGCCGAGAGGTCACGGAACCGGGAGCCTAGGCAAACCCGGGCGGACCGTCAAATCAGCAAAGGTTGGGGGTAGGGGTGGGAGTAGAGGCTTGGGGAGCCGCCGCCCTCATTACCGAAACGGTGTTTGCACCGACCGGATCGAGGCTCGTGGAAGGCGCGGGTCGATTTTTGAGTGCGGCGACGCGTCGCCGCTTTTCGTAGCGCCGAAGTGTCGGCGCGCTCTTGCTTGGAACCAACCTTTAAGCGGAGGGAAGGAGATTTGTGTTGCGCTTGAAATCCGTCGGCGGGGGCTCTGAGTCGTGCGATTTTGGAGCGAATGGCCCCTACTTCGCCCGCCTCGCTCCGGCGAAGGGCTCCCTTGAGTTGAGGCGCGCCGACACGTCGGCGCTACGAAAAGCGGCGACACGTCGCCGCACTCCAAACCTCGTTGCGGCCAGCCCCGCCGCCGGGTAACCTTTCATTCGGCGGGCGCGCGCTGAATACGGATATCAAGCCCGAGAATACCGATATCGCGAGGCGTTTATCCGCTATCGCGTCGCGATTACCCTATTCGCGCGCTGAATACGGATCTCACGCCGGAGAGATCCGATATTTGCCTCGCGATATCCGATCTGTGGGCTCCGATATCCGATATTCGCCTCGCGATATCCGATCCATGGCCTCCGATATCCGATATCTCGGCCTGAATTCCGCGGCTGCGCGGGAGCCGTCACCATGGAACGGCGAGCGCCAAAGAGAATCCGCCAGCGCCGAAGGCGCGATCCGATTCCAGCCTGGGGCAACGCCCCAGGACACCGTACCGCATACAACCACAAAGGGCTGAAAGCCCGACCCATCCGTCGGCCCGCGAAAGAAGCATGGCCTGGGCATTCAGCCTTCCGGGCGGCGAGCCCCTCCGCCCTCGTGTTATCCTTTCATCATGACTCTCAAGGCTCACGTTCACGAAGGCCGGCTCTTGGTCGACGAACCGACACAGCTCCCCGAGGGAACCGAGGTGGAGCTTCTTCCTCTCGATCCGGGCGACTGGCTCGACCTGAAGGATCGTGAGGCCCTGCACCGAGCCCTGATCGAATCCCAGGAAGATGTAGACGCGGGTCGTCTATTCGATGCCGAGGAGGTACTCCGAGAGCGAGGGAGACGACCATGAGCTACGAGCTGACGATCGAATACGGGGACGACGTTCTTCTCAGCACTGCTCTGAGTCGAAGCGAATTTGACTACAAGGCCACGTTCCGCCTTGACGGTAAGCGTTGCCCCGAATCGGGATCTCGATCTCGAACCTCCATCTGAAGACACCGAGCCTGAGCTGAGATTCCTACAACGTGCCTGAGCATTTCGTACTGATACCATTCGACTAGAACAACGCGGTAGAAGAGAGTGCCCAATTGGAAAAGTCAACTATTATCGTCGCGACGGCAAAAAGATTAGTGGCCTACGTCCTTGCGTTCGGCGGCTTGGGCCTGTTTGCCTACCGCCAAAAGCTCTCAGGTTACGAGAGTTTTATTCTCAATACTCTTGTCGTGCTAGTGCCGCTAGCCGTTGCAGAATATCGTGCTGCGCGAGCAGAGTTATTACTATTTTCCCATCTCGAGCCTAAAGATCAACTGGTTAAAAGGGTGACGTCGCCCCCTTCCACCTTTCAAGTCCAAACGCCTGAGCCTCCAAGGCCAGTCAAATTGATCAAGCAAGCAGGGCGGCCTAAGGAAGCATCAGAACCTTGGATGAGGGTCAATCCTCGGCGATTAATATTCACTGGTCTAGTATTTATCGTTGTTATCTTGTTATTTCTCGGTTATCTTTCAAGGTGGTGACTCGATGAATCTCAGGGGGAAATTCCTAGGTTCTGTGTGCCTTGTGGTTGCCGCTTTCATCCCCTCCAAAGCCAAGAGCGATGACAAAGTCAAGGTCATGCCGCCGATACAGTTGGAAGACACTATCCGCGGAATCTCCGTGCCAAAGCGGGCCCGATTTCTTGTAGCCGACATCCGAATCGGTGGCGCGAGCGTCAAGGACCTCTTCTCGAACTCCGATTCGGCCGACGTTTCCCAAAGCGATTACTACTCGTTGAAAAGGGAGACTGTCACTATTAGGCTCAAGGAGCGTCGACTTCTTTCGCGACTGAAATATCTGTCCTTGACAGATGAACATTCTTACTTGGTAGTAATTTTGGTAGACCCGCGCAAAGCCGGCGCTCTTCGATGGATACGAGAGAAAGCCTCGATCCTTTTTGGCTCCGGATTCTCCGTACAGCTAAAATACCCAATTGCAACTGCTTTGCCCATTTGTGAGCGGGTGACACAAGTCATTCTTTCTGGAATTGATTCCCACCTTCAGGAAGTAATCACCAAGGCCGGCCAAGCGGAGACTTCCATCAGCCTCGACCAGCTCTTTCTGCTTCTGCGGAGGGATCGGTTGGATTCGTTCATGAATAAGCTCGGCCCGATCGAAAGGCAGTGCCCGGTTGCTGTCAGGTTGTTGAAATGGGTTCGTAACGATGAAGTTCAAGGGTTCGAATTCAAGAAGTACGAAGTGACACCAGAGCTGGGTTCAATTTTGGATTCCCTCTCCACGTCTCTCGTGGGATTCAAGAAGTGGCAGCGGTACAATTTTCGCGTTTCGATCGTTGGATATACGGATCCAAAGGCAGTGCAGGATCCCAAAGTATCTCGATTCCTATTGAGTCCTGCCAAAACAGGAGTAAAAAGCCTCGCATCCAGGTCGCGGCTTGATGTGTATTACAAAGGTTGCGACGAGGACCGCCCTACCATTGGGCTTCCCCAGTATGTTGATTTCTTTTCTTCATCCGGCCGACTGGTTAGATCGCCTATTCAAACCAACTGCGAACTTGGCGCGGTCCGGGCCTATGCTGCGTCTGCCTTTGTTGCCGAGAGACTTGGCGAAGCTAATATGGAGTATGAGTATGCCACTGGGGGCGTTTCGTCCAGTACTGGTGCCGATGAACAAAAGAGAAAGGTCGAGGTGAAGATTGTCGTTAAGGCGGCGAAAAAGCGCTAGAACACGACTCAATGATCCTACCACTTGGCGAAGAGAAGTAGCACCCCCAAGCACGGGGACGACATCGGTTACCAGCAAAGGCCAGGTCACCATTCCAAAGCCGGTCCGGCAGCAACTGGGTATCCGCCAGGGCAGCCAAATCGAGTTTTCTCTCGTTGGTGATCATGTCGAGCTTCGAGTGCGGCGGTCACCCGCCGAGGTGCCGGTCAGCGGATTTGGCATGCTGACCAGCCGTAAGCGCACCGTTTCTGCGGATTTCGATCCAGCCAGCCTGCTGAAACCATGATTGGACTGGACACCAATGTTCTTGGCCGCGACGCCGAAGCCGCGCGGTTGGGCCAGTCCGGTAGCCCTTGAAACTGGTTTCTTCGAGGTCTTTCTTGCTTCAGATTGGAGTCTGAGGAATTTCACCGTGGATCAGTGTGCGCTCTCTAAGTCGTCGAGCCGATCGATCCAATACGTGGGCTCTTGGCTGGTGTGGGCAACAGCCACGACGACGAGGCAGGGCTCGAGGACGTAGACGATCGAAAAGGGGAATGTCTGGAGCGGAAAGTGGCGAACACCTGGAGGCATCCCTTCCAGGAACCATAGGCTGCCCAGCTCTTGGTGCTTTTCGATCAGGGAAAAGGCGTTCTCCGCTTCGTCCAGGAAGCGATCTCCAAGTCCTACCGCCCGCTCGTCGTACCAAGCGCCCGCTTTGGCGAGCTCGAAGCTGGCGGCATCAAGGAGGTCAAGCACGCCGCGCAGCGAGGTGGGCGCGAGCCCGTGAAAGTGCCTCGGCAGCGGTTACCGTACGGGCAGTCCCATCCTTCAGTCGTGCGATTCGACGCGCGATCTCCCCAGCCCAAGCTTCGTGGGCATGGACATCGGGCAGACCCGAGAGGCTCTCGGACAGGCGAAGAGCAACCCGCGCGCGTTCGTCTTCCGGAAGCTTAAGTGCCTCCTCAAGGAGGGTGTCGGGCGCTTGCATAGTAGCGATGATACACGAGCCCGGAGTCGGTGCGAGGTGGAATGCCCGTCCCCTACACCCCCACCCCACCCGCCCGAACCACCCCCGCATAAAACCGCCCGCTCGCCTTCACCGTCCGCTCAAGCGTCGCGAAATCGACATGCACGATTCCGAACCTTTTCGCGTACCCCTGGCTCCACTCCAGGTTGTCGAACAACGACCAGGCGAAGTACCCCCGCACGTCCACTCCCGCTTCAATCGCATTGCCCACCGCCCGCAGGTGCTCCCGCAGGTACTCGACCCGTAGCGGATCGTCCACCTTTCCACCCTCTGCCGTCGGCGGGTCGTAGAACGCCGCGCCGTTTTCGGTGACGTAGAGGGGGATGGGGCCGTAGCGGTCGGCGAGCCATTGGAGGGTTTCGGTTAGCCCTTGCGGGTAGACCTCCCAGCCGGTCTCGGTATAGGCGGCTCTCGGTTGGTGGACTTTGATCGCTCCGGTGGGCCAGGCGTGGGGGTCGGCTTTTACGACGGCTCTCGTGTAGTAGTTGAGGCCCAGCCAGTCGAAGGGGATGGGGATTCGGTCGAGATCGGCTTCGGGGAAGGTGGGCCAGGCGGCGCCGTAGACTTCCGGGAGTTCCTCCGGGTAGCGGCCAAGGAAGAGCGGATCGAGGTAGTGGCGGTTCATCGCGGCGTCGGCTCGGGCGGTGGCCGCCAGATCTTCGACCGAGTCGGAAGCGGGGTGTTTGGGCTCGATGTTCACTACGATGCCGATTTTTCCTGGGCCGTGGGTTCGGAAGGCTTCGACGGCTGTCGCGTGGGCGAGCAGAAGGTGGTGGGCCACGCGGGGGGCTTCGAACAGGTTGCTGTGGCCGGGGGCCAACGTGCCGTGGAGGTAGCCGCCGTCGGTGATCACCCAGGGTTCGTTCAAGGTGGCCCACATCTCGACCTGGTCGCCCAGGGCTTTGAAGCAGATCTCGGCGTAGTCCCCGAACCAGGCGGCGGAATCTCGGTTGAGCCAGCCTCCCCGGTCGTCGAGCGCTGCGGGGAGATCCCAGTGGTAGAGCGTGGCGGAGGGGGCGATGCCGGCTTCGCGGAGCGCTTCGACCAGGCGGCGGTAGAAGTCGAGGCCCTTTTGGTTGATGCGCCCCGTTCCCTCGGGGAGGATGCGCGACCAGGAGATCGAGAAGCGGTAGGCGGTCAAGCCCAGCTCGCCCATCAGGGCCACGTCTTCCTTCCAGAGCCGGTAGTGATCGCAGGCGACGTCCCCCGTGTCGCCGTTCGCCATCCGGCCGGGCGTATGGGCGAAGCGGTGCCAGATGCTCGGGCCCGCGCCGTCGGCGAGCGGCGAGCCTTCGATCTGGTAGGCGGCGGTCGCCGCACCCCATAAGAAGCCCTGCGGGAAGGTGTCGGGCATCCTGCCTCCTTGACGCGGCGGATTCTGGGCGTTACATTCCTGTCAACTGTAACCGGTTACACGTTGCGCTGTAAACGCTTACCCCGAGCGTTTCGACGCGCAACTCGATCTCGGGAGGTTTCCGCCGTGGACCCGAAGAGCAACCCCAGCATCTCGATCCGAGAGGTGGCGGCGGCGGCCCGCGTTTCGGTCGCGACCATCTCTCGGGTCTTGAACAGCAAGGGGCCGATCCACCCCGACACCCGCCGACGGGTGCTCGAAGTGGTGGCCGACTTGGGGTACGTGCCGCACAGCGGCGCCCGTTCTTTAAGCACCCGGCAGACCTCGAGCGTCGGGGTGATTTTGCCCGACGTCTACGGCGAGTTCTTCTCCGAGCTGATCCGTGGCATCGACTTGGGTGCGAAGCGGGCGGGGTACCACCTGCTGGTCTCCGGCTCGCACAGCGATCCCGCGGAGGTCGACGCCCTACTGCGCGCGCTCCACGGCCGGGTCGACGGTCTGATCGTCATGGCCTCGACGCGGAACGCCGGGGCGATCCGGATTCCGCCGGGGGTCCCCGCCGTGTTTTTGGGTGATTCGCCCGCCTCGGGGAGCCACCCGTCGATGCGGGTCGACAACGCGGGCGGTGCCCGGGCGGTTGCCGATCATCTGCTCGATCTCGGGCATCGGCGCATCGCGGTCGTCTCGGGGTCCGCGGAAAACTCCGACTCCGAGGCGCGGCTGGCGGGCTTCCGCGCGGCGCTTAGCGGCCGCGGGGTCGATCTCGATCCGGAGCTGATTGTCTCCGGCGATTTTCGCGAGGAGTCAGGGCGCGCGGCGGCGCTCGCCCTCGCGAAGCTCGAAAACCGGCCGACCGCGATCTTCGCGGCCAACGACGCGATGGCGATCGGCTGCCTTTCGGCGCTTCGGGAGCTGGGGCTTTCGGTGCCCGAAGATGTGGCGCTTGCGGGGTTCGACGACGTGCCGATTGCTCGCTACCTCTCGCCGCCGCTCACCTCCGTCCGGGTGGCGATCGCCGAGATGGGCGAACGGGCGATGGCGCGGCTGCTCGCCGGTTTGGAGGAACGCGGCGCGGAGCCGCTCGAAGAAACGATCCCGGCTGTGCTCGTGGTGCGAGCCTCGACCGCCGGGCGGAAAGATCTTTTAGGGTCCGAGTAGAACGGGAGAGAAACGGCAGGATCTGAGGAGGAAACTACGATGAGTGGGATGTATGGCAGAAATTGGCGAGCCCTGGCCGCGTTGGTTTTTGCGGCGCTGCTCGCGGTGGGCGCTCGCGCCCAAGACACCAACGCTTCGATTCGCGGCGCCGTGCTCGACGTGAGCGGGCCGCTCGCCGGGGCCACGGTCGCGGCTGTGGACTCCGAAAGCGGGTTCCACTACGAGACGAAGGCGGGGCCGGACGGCAGCTTCGCGCTCCAGGGCCTGCGGCCCGGCAAGTATGAGATCAAGGTTTCGTCGGATGCGTACGCCGAGCAGAGCAAAAAAGTGCAGGTGCTGTTGGGCCAGGACGTGGTGGTCGATTTCGTGCTCTCGCCGAGCGAGGTGATCGCCGACGACATCACGGTGGTCGGCGACTCGGTGCAGCTGTTGATCGAAACGCGGACTTCCGAGATCGCGACCAGCATCACGCCCGAGCAGATCGAGGGGCTGCCGCAGGGTAGCCGCAACTTCCTCAATTTCGCGGCGTTGGCCCCCGGCGTGCGGGCGACCGATAACCAGGACGACGCGGGCCAGAAGTTTAGGAGCGGCGGCGCTGATTCGCGCCAGGTCAACGTCTTCATCGACGGCCTGTCGTACAAGAACGACGTGCTCTCAGGCGGCGCGTTCGCGCAGGATTCCTCGCGCGGCAACCCGTTCCCGCAAAACGCGGTGCAGGAATTCCGCGTCCTCACCCAGAACTACAAAGCCGAGTACGAAAAGGCCGCCGCCGCGGTGATCTCGGCGGTTACGAAGTCGGGCGGAAACTCCTTCCACGGCGATCTGTTCTACTTCACCCAGGACAAGAACCTCGTCGCGCAGGATGATTTCGCCAAGGCGCGCGGCGAGAAGAAAGCCGACTACAAGCGCAAGCAGGGCGGACTTTCGTTCGGCGGGCCGCTGATCAAGGACAAGCTCCACTTCTTCCTGTCGCTCGAAACCAACGACCAGGACCGCAACGCGACCGTCTTCCGCGGTCCGGATTTCGCCAACGCCCCCGCCAACGTGCAGGCGCTTCTCTCCCAGCAGGCGACCGGCGTGCTCACCGCGCCGTTCGAATCGCGTCTCTACTTCGGCAAACTCTCGTGGCAGCCGACCGCCGGGCAGACGGTCGATTTCTCGGGCAACGTGCGAGACGAGCAGGAGATTCGCGGCTTCGGCGGCCAGCGCACGCGCGATGGAGCCGAGAGCTTCGAGGTGGGAACCGACGCGTTCGTCGTCAAGCATCAGGCGATCCTTGGCAACGCGCTCAACGAGGCGGCCTTCTCGTATCAGAAGCTGCAGTGGAACCCCACCGCTCTCACGCCGGCAACACCGCATCTCAACTACATCGGGATTCTGGACATCGGCGGCAAGGACGCGTCGCAGGACTTCTCCCAAAAGAAGCTCGCCGTGCGCGACGACTTCTCGCTGCCGACCACCTGGCACGGCGATCATCTGATGAAGACCGGCGTTTCGCTCAACCATCAGAACTACGAGGTGAACAAGAAGCTGTTCGACAACCCGCTGTTCGAGTTCCGGAGCGGCGAGCAGTGGCAGTTCCCGTTCCAGGCGCGGCTCGGCTTCGGCGATCCGGGGCTCAAGTTCGACAACAACCAGCTCGGCCTCTACCTCCAGGACGACTGGCGGATTCGGCCGAACCTGACGTTGAACCTCGGAGTCCGCTGGGATTACGAGTCGAACATGTTGAACAACGACTACAAGACGCCCGACTCGTTGGTCAACGCGCTGAACAACGCCTGCCGGTCCTACGGCCAGCCGGTCGGAGGCCAGACGAGCTGGTGCATTCGCGACTTCCTCGACCTCGACAAGTACACGACCAACGGCAACGACCGGAAGCCCTATTACGGCGCGATCCAGCCGCGGCTCGGGTTCGCGTGGGACGTGCGCGGCGACGCCAAGACGGTGGTGGTCGGCGGCTGGGGCAAGTACATCGACCGCGTCGTGTTGAACGACATCTTCGATGAGGCCTACCGCCAGCAGTGGAGCATTTACAGCTTCTGCTTCTCGGCCGACGGCAGCCCGAACCTGAGCTGCGGTAGCCCGACGATCAAGTGGCGCCCCGAGTACCAGAGCGCCGCGGGGCTGCGCAGCCTGATCGCGAGCGGTCAGGTCCCCGGTCCCGAGGCCTATCTAGTGGCGAACGACCTCAAACCGCCTCGCTCCAACCAGTGGAACTTGGGCGTGCGCCAGCAGCTCGGCCGGTGGCTCGCCTCGGTTACCTACGCCGGAGTTCGCGGTTACAACGGCCTGTCGTACTTTTTCGGCGACAACCCGCCGGGCACGACGTTCAACGACCGCTTTGGCGGCAACGTCTCGGTCCCGGGGTATGGCCGCGTGTTCGTCACCTCGTCGGCCCGGAAAACCTGGTATGACGGCGTGTTCCTGACCCTCGACAAGCCGTATACCGCCGGCTCGAAGTGGGCCTTGAATATCGCCTACACCTACGCCAAGGCGTACCAGAACGGCACCGACAATCCGGGCGAAGGGATCGCCTTCGGCGCGTTCGATTACCTGAATTCGGCCAGCTATTACAAGTTCCCGGGCACCAACGACGAGCGCCACCGCCTGGTGGTCTCGGGCACCGTCGCCCTGCCGTGGAGCTTCCGGGCGTCTAGCTTGATCACCCTCGGCTCGGGCGTGCCGTTCACCGTCTTCGACGACTCGACCGATCCGTTCACCGTCCGTTGGAACGAAGGGCGGCCGGCGAAAGACGACTTCCTGGTCCCGAACGCGTTCGCCTATCGCAGCGTCGATCTGCGGCTCGAATGGGACGCTCCGGAGATCGCCCACCGGGTGAAGGTCACGCTGGTCGGCGAAGGCTTCAACGTCTTCAACTTCGACAACAACAAGGACTTCGAGAGCTTCAAGCCGCGGCTGCCGAACACCAACGCCCGCTTCGGCCAGCCGAACGGCCAGTTCAACACCCGCCGCTTCCAGATCGGCGCGCGGATCGGCTTCTAGGATATGAGCGAGAGCACGCCCCGGGCGCGGAGGGTCCGCGAATCCAGTCGGAGAGCCGGGGCGGCTCTCGTCGCGCTGTTCTTTCTCCTTCTTCCTGCCCTTACCTCCGGCTGCCGGGGGACGGCACTTTCCGTCCCTCCCGCGGCCGGCGTTCCACGCACGATCGGTCCGAACGCCACCGACGAGGCGTTTCTCGACGACGTGTCGCACCGGACGTTTCTTTACTTTTGGGATCTGGCCGATCCCTCGACCGGTCTGATTCCCGACCGCTGGCCGACCCGCTCGTTCGCTTCGGTGGCGGCGACCGGATTCGGCCTCACCGCTTACCCGATCGGCGTCGAGCACGGTTGGATCTCTCGCGAGGCAGCGCGCGACCGGACCTTGAAAACCTTGCGGTTCTTGACCCGGGCACCGCAGGGAGAAGCCGCGGTGGGAATGACTTCCTACCACGGGTTCTTCTACCACTTCCTCGATCCGGGGACCGGCCGACGATTCGAACAGGTCGAGCTTTCGACCGTCGATACCGCCCTGCTGCTCGCCGGGGTGATGTTCGTTCAAGGGTATTTCGATGCCGAGCAGAAGGACGAGCGGGAGATTCGCGCGCTCGCCGAGGATCTCTACGCCCGCGCCGACTGGACCTGGGCGCAGCCGCGGCCGCCGTCGATCGTCCTCGGCTGGCACCCCGAGGGCGGTTTCCTCGAATCCGACTGGCGTGGCTACAACGAGGCGATGATCGTCTACCTTCTGGCGCTCGGCTCGACCACCCACCCGGTGGGCGAACAGGCCTGGAGTGAGTGGACCAGCCGCTACCGGATCGGCGATTTCGGCGGCCAGCACTACCTGCAGTTCGCGCCGCTGTTCGGGCACCACTACACCCACGTCTGGATCGACTTTCGCGGCATCCGCGATGCGGCGACGCGGGATTTCGGCTTCGATTATTTCGAGAACTCGCGCCGCGCAACCCTTGCGCAGCGCGCCTGGGCGATCGAGAACCCGCGCGGCTGGAAAGGGTTCGGAGCCGACGTCTGGGGCGTTTCGGCCTGCGACGGTCCGGCGGACGTTGAGCTGCCCTACGGTGCCGAGACCCGCCGCTTCTGGACCTACGCCGGGCGGGGCGTGGGCGCCGATTTCGTGCTCGACGACGGCACGATCGCGCCGACGGCGGCGGGCGGCTCCGTGCCCTTTGCACCCGAGGTGGCGATCCCCGCGTTGAAAACGATGGCCGCCCGCTACGGCGTGCCGCTCTATGGCCGCTACGGCTTCATCGACGCGTTCAATCCCTCTTGGAATTACCCCGCGGAGATCGCCAAGCTCCACCACGGTCGCCGCATGCCGGGGGTCGGCTGGTTCGACACCGACTGGCTGGGGATTGACCAGGGGCCGATCCTGGCGATGATCGAAAACTACCGCTCCGGGCTGATTTGGAAAACGATGCGCAAGAACCCTCATCTGCGCCGCGGATTGATGCGCGCGGGCTTTACCGGCGGATGGCTCGACGGGGCGCCTTGAGCCGGAACCGGGCCGCCCGCGCGTTTCTCCTCCGGTTGGCGTGGGTCGCCGGAATCCTCGGGGGGGTGGGAGCCACCGCTTGCGATCGGCGCGACGACGGCCGGACCACCGTGCGTTTCTGGGCGTTCGGCCGCGAAGGGGAAGAGGTGCGCGCTCTGGTGCCCGAATTCGAACGCCGGAACCCCGACCTGCTCGTCGACGTGCAGCAGATTCCCTGGAGCGCCGCGCACGAAAAGCTGCTCACCGCCTACGTGGGCAATGCGCTCCCCGACGCGGCGCAGATGGGCAACACCTGGATTCCGGAGATGCAGGCGCTAAGGGTGCTCGCGCCGCTGGGGGATCGGATCGCGCGCTCCAAGAGCTTCGACCGGGCCGACTCGTTCGCGGGAGTCTGGGACTCGAACGAAGTCGGCGGCGAGCTCTGGGGCGTGCCCTGGTACGTCGATACGCGGGTGATCTTTTATCGCACCGATCTGCTCGCCCAGACGCATGCGCCCTGGCCGCCCAAGAGCTGGGCCGAGTGGCGTGCCGCGATGGAAAAACTGCGAGCGCTCTCCCCCGATCATTTCGCGATCTTGCTGCCGATCGACGAATGGGCGCAGGTGATGACGCTCGGCCAGCAGCGCGGCGCGCCCCTCTTGAAGGACGGCGGCCGGCGCGGCGGATTTTCCGAGCCGCGGTTCAAGACGGCTCTCGCGTTCTACTCCGGACTGTTTCGCGACGGCCTGGCTCCGCCGCTCGACCAGTCGGGCCTCGCGAACCTGTACCAGCAGTTCGCGGAAGGGTACTTCGCGATGTTCATCTCGGGACCGTGGAATCTCGCCGAAATGGAGCGCCGCCTGCCGCCCGACATGCAGGACCGCTGGGCGACCGCGCCGATGCCGCCGCCTGAAGCCGGCGGGGACTATCCCGGTACGTCGCTCGCAGGGGGCGCGAGCCTGGTGGTTTTCCGCGGCACAACACAGTCCGAGGGCGCCTGGCGCTGGATCGAATACCTTTCCGAGCCGGCCCAGCAGGCGGAGTTCTTCCGCCGGGCGGGCGACCTTCCCTCGCGGCGTTCGGCGTGGAATTCGACCGGCTTGGCGAGCGACGCCCGCGCCGCGGCGTTCCTTACCCAGCTGGGCCGCGTGTCGCCGTCGCCCAAAGTGCCAGAGTGGGAGCAGATCGGCGCCCGGCTCGCGGTGGCGACCGAGCAGGTGGTGCGCGGCGCGCGCGATGCGGATTCGGCGCTCGCGGCGCTCGATGCCGATACCGATCGAATCTTGGAGAAGCGGCGCTTTCTTCTCGACCGAGAAGCGAGCCTCAAAGCGACGGAGGGCCAGCGATGAGCTCGCCTCGCACCGCCGGGGGTTCGAGCGCGGAGACCCGGGCCGCCTGGTGGCTTTTGTCGCCCGCGCTGATCGCGATCGGGTTGTTCTTTGCCGTGCCGCTCCTGGCCGCGCTGTTTCTTTCGCTCACCGATTTCGATCTCTACGGCATCGCCGATCTGGGGACGGTCCGCTTCGTGGGGATCGGCAATTACACCGACCTGCTCGCCGATCCGCGCTTCTGGCGAGCGGTGCGGAATACGCTGGTGTTCGCGATCCTGGGCGGGCCTTTGACGATCGTCGCGGCTCTCTTCGGGGCGGTGCTGGTCGACTCGAAGCTCGCGCGCTTTAAAGGCTTTTTCCGCACCGTCTATTTCGCGCCCGTGGTGACGACGCTGGTGGCTGCCGCGGTCGTCTGGCGCGCGTTTCTTCATCCGACGTTCGGGCCGGTCAATCGGATCTTGGGTGCGGTCGGGATTCCCGCGATCGATTGGTTGGGCAATCCGCAATGGGCGACGCTCGCGATCGTGTCGCTTTCGGTCTGGCGGACGTTCGGCTATTGCCTGGTGATCTTCGTTGCCGGCCTGCAGAGCATTCCGGTCTCGCTCTACGAAGCGGCGAAACTCGAAGGGGCGGGCACTTGGCGGCTGACAATGGACATTACGCTGCCGCTGCTCAAGCCCACGACGTTCTTCGTCGCGGTGATCACCAGCGTCGGCCTGTTCCAGATCTTCGCCGAACCCTACGTCATCACCCGCGGCGGGCCGCTTGAAGCGACGACTTCGCTCGCCTTGATGATGTACGACCAAGGCTTCCGCTGGTGGAGCCTCGGGCGCGCCGCGGCGATCGCGTTTTTGCTCTTCCTGCTGATCCTTGCGGCGTCGGCGATTCAGCTCGCGATCCGTCGCTTGCGGCAGGCGGAGGAAGCGTGAGCGCTACGGTCAAGAGACGCCTCGCCGCGCTTGCGGTCAACGCCCTGCTGATCTTCGGCGCGGTCTTCACCCTGCTGCCGCTGCTCTGGATGATCTCGGCTTCTTTGATGCCTGCGGGCGAGGCGCTCGCGCTACCGCTTCGCTGGGTCCCGAGCCGGCCGACGCTCGAACATTACGTGGCGCTGTTCCAACGCCTGCACTTGGGCCGGGCGTTCCTGAACAGTTTGTTTCTTTCGCTCGCGATCACCGCGGTCTCGCTGTTCTGTAACGCCGCCGCGGGCTATGCGTTCGCGAAGCTCCGGTTCAAAGGGCGAGACCGGCTGTTCGCCCTCCTGCTCGCGACACTCGTCGTGCCGCCTCAGGTGGGGGTGCTCCCCCTCTTCCTGGAGATCAAATCGCTCGGCCTGGTCAACTCCAGGCTCGGAGTGCTGGTGGCCGGAATCGCCACCGTGTTCGGGATCTTTCTGGTGCGCCAATTCGCGCTGTCGATTCCCGACGAGCTGCTCGACGCCGCGCGAGTCGACGGCGCCTCCGAGATGCGGATCTTTACCTCGATTGTCCTGCCGTCTTTGAAACCGATCCTGGTCACCCTCGGCGTCTTCACCTTCCTCGCCGCCTGGAACGATTTCATGTGGCCGCTCGTGGTGCTCACCGACGAGGCGAAGCAGACCCTTCCCGTGGCGCTCGCGAACCTCGCCGGCGAGCACGTCCAAGACACCGAGCTGATGATGGCCGGAGCGGTGATCACGGTCCTTCCGGTGCTGCTGCTGTTCTTCGCGCTCCAGAAGCATTACGTCGAGGGGATTTTGTTGGGGGGCGTGAAGGAATGAGGGGCCCTCACCCCCGGCCCCTCTCCCACCCGCACTCCCACCCACCCGGGAGAGGGGAGAACGGCAGGAAGAGTCGTGCTTTGCTCCCCTCTCCCCTTGGGAGAGGGGCCGGGGGTGAGGGCTGGATCGGCAAGCTGCTGGCCTTGGCTCTTCTCCTTCTGGCAGCTTCCCCTGTTTTTGGCGCCGCGAGCCTCCTCGACCCGGCCACCTGGCGCGCGCTCCCCTCAGACGGCGTAACCCTCGCGATCTCGGCCGAGCGCGAGGCCCAAGAGCGACCGGTCCTGCGGCTCGACTACGACTTCCACGGCAAGGCGGGTTGGGCCGCCGCGCGGCGAGCTTTGGAAATCGAGCTTCCCGTGGCCTGGGAGCTGCACTTCGACCTGCGCGGCGAGGGACCGTCGAATTCTCTGGAAGTGAAGCTGCTCGACGCCCGCGAGAACGTCTATTGGCACGTGCTGCGGAACGTCACCTGGCCGCAAGCGGCAGAGACCGTGCGGGTCAAAGAGCGCCAGGTCTCGTTCGCCTGGGGACCGGATTCCGCCAGTCCGCCGCCGCTCAAACGGCTCGCGCAATTGGAGCTCACGATCACCGCTACCACCGGCGGAAAGGGCACCGTGTGGATCTCCGGCCTCAAGCTCGTGCCGCGCAAGGCGCCGAACGCCAGGCCCCTTTCGATCCGGACGACGACCTCGGCACCCACCGCCGAGGGAGAGCAGGAAGTCACGATCGACCTGGGTTGGCTGACGGATCTCGGCGCCTTGACCCTGCGCTGGGAGGCGGGTCGCGCGCCCGGCCGGGTGGCGCTTGAGATCTCCGAAAACGGCCGCAAGTTCCATCCGGCCGGCCCCCTCCATGAGGTCCAGCCGCACGGTTTTTCACGGAGCGACTTCTTCCTTCCCGACACGGAAGCCCGCGCGCTCCGTCTCCATCTTCGAGAGCCCGGGTCGAAGGGATTCGGACTCGCGGGAGTCGAAGTCCGGCCGCTCTCGGTCGGCGCCTCGCGCAACGCCTTCGTTTCGATGCTCGCATCGGAAGCGCCGCGCGGCGCTTACCCCCGGGCCTACCTCAACGAGCAAAGTTACTGGACGGTGGTCGGCGTCGATAAAGATCCGGTCGAGATGCTCGTCTCCGAAGACGGCGCGATTGAACTGACCGAGCGCTATTCGCTCGAACCCTTCGTGCGGCTGAATCAACCGAACGGGCGCCTGATCTCCTGGGCCGATGCGCGTATCACCCAATCGCTCGCCGACGGCGACCTGCCGATCCCCACCGTCACCTGGGAATTTCCCGCCGAGCCGCCGGCCCTGCGCCTTTCGATCACGGCGCTCGCGGCGCCCGTACCCGGCGGAAGCGCGCTGCTCGCCCGGTATCGCGTGGAGAATCGCTCTTCGGCACGCCGGACCGGCACGCTCCAACTGGCGGCCCGGCCGTTCCAGGTCAACCCGCCGCAGCAGTTCTTGAACGATCCGGGCGGCGTCTCGCGCCTTTCGCATCTCGCGGGGGACGAGCACGGCCTCGCGATCGAAGGAGAGGCGTCCCTCTTCGTTTTTCCTTCGGCGAGATTCGGCGCGATGACGTTCGATGAAGGGAGCCCCTTCGAGCGTCTCGCCGCCGGCACACTCCCCCACCGCACCGAAGTGAACGACCCTGAGGCCCAAGCGACCGGAATCTTCGCCTGGCCTTTCGATCTCGCGCCGGGCGCCTCGCTTGAAGTCATCGCGGCGGGCGGCTCGAATCCGGAAGTGCGAAGCGCGGCATCCGAAATCGCCTTGGCAGGGTCAAGACGATTCGAAGCGCTCGAAAAAGAAATCGCAGCATCCTGGCGCCTACGACTCTCCCGCGTCGGCCTCGACCTGCCGCCCGCAGCCGAACCTATCGCCCGGGCGGTCCGTTCGAGCCTCGCCTGGGTGTTGATCCATCGCGACGGCCCGGCGCTTCAGCCCGGTTCGCGCGCCTATGCCCGATCGTGGATTCGCGACGGGGCCTTGACCGGAGTGGCCCTGCTGCGGCTCGGCGAGATCGACGCGGCGCGCGATTTCGCCGAATGGTTCGCGAAGTTCCAGTCGCCGGACGGCACGGTGCCCTGCTGCGTCGACAAGCGAGGCGCCGATTCGGTCCCCGAGCACGACAGCCACGGCGAGCTGGTCCATTTGATCACCGAGGTCTATCGCTACGGCAAAGACCGCGCATGGGCCGAGAAGATGCTGCCGGTCGTCGCCCGCGCGGTCGATCACATCGAAACCCTCCGCCAGTCGCGGCGCACGGAAGACTGGAAAGGCAAGGACGCCTTCGGCCTGCTGCCCGAATCGATCAGCCACGAGGGATATTCGGCCAAAGCGGTCCATTCCTATTGGGATGATTTCTTCGCCTACCGTGGACTGGACGACGCGGCCGATCTGGCGCAAGCCTTGGAGCACGAGGATCTCGCAGCGAAGTGGGGCGCGCGGCGCGATGAATTCCGCATCGATCTGCTGGCCTCGATCGAGCACACGCGAGAGCGAGCGAAGATCGAATACATCCCCGGCTCGGAAGATCTCGCCGATTTCGATTCGACCGCGACGACGATCGCGCTCGATCCCGCGGGGCTCGAAGGGTATCTGCCGCGCCCCGCGCTCGAAGCCACGTTCGAAAGGTTTTATCAGGAGCTGTCGGCACGTCGTTCCGGCACCAGGGAGTGGGAGGTCTACACGCCGTACGAGATCCGCTCGGTCGGGGCCTTCCTGCGGCTCGGCTGGAAGGACCGGGCGCTCTCCGCGCTCGATTTCTATCTCGCCGATCGGCGCCCCGTGCCTTGGAACCAATGGCCGGAGGTGGTGAGCCGCGATCCGCGCCAGGCGCATTTCATCGGCGACCTGCCGCACGGCTGGGTGGCAACCGATTTCATCCGCTCCGCCCTCGACCTCTTCGCCTACGAGCGGCGCGGCGATCAAGCTCTCGTGCTTGCGGCGGGCGTTCCCGCGGCATGGCTCGACCCGACGGAGGGACGACCCGCGGGGATCGCGGTGCGCGATCTAAGAACCCCCTGGGGAAAGCTCACCTATCGCCTGACGCGCCATCGCGCGGGCGTCCGCTTCGAGATCGCGGGGGAAGGGCTGGAGCTGCCTCCCGGGGGGCTCGTGCTCTCCTGGCCGTTGCCAGGACAGGCGGGTTCGGTCCGGGTAAACGGAGCCACCGCGCCAATCGACCCCGACGGGACGTTCAGGCTCCGGACCCTGCCGGCGGCGGTCGATCTGTTGCCCCAGGGGTAAAATTTTAGGCAGAGAAAGGGTTTCAAGGATGAGCGCAGGGCAAAATCGCTACGGCCATTTTTCCGCCGATGGCTCCGAATTTGTGATCACCGATCCGCACACGCCGCGTCCTTGGGCGAATGTAATTACCAATCCCCGGATCGGCCTTGCGGTGTCGCAGACCGGCAGCGGTTTCTCTTGGATCGACAACTCGCAGCTCGGCGCGATCGTGCGCTGGCAGCAGGATCTGGCCGACGACCGCTCGGGGCGCTTCCTTTACCTGCGCGATCGCGACGCCGATCGGGTCTCCTCGCTCGCTCCGGCCCCTTGCGGTTTAAGCGAGGCCCGCCAGGTCTGCCGCCATGGCCTCGGCTATACGACGTTCGAATCGGAACACGACGGCGTCGCGGCGAGCTGGACCCTGTACGTCGACCCGCAAGAGACGGTCGAGATCTGGCGCGTCTCGCTGGCCGAAAAGGAGGGCCGGGCGCGCAAGCTCTCGCTCGTGCCGTTCCTCGAATGGAACTGCGGCACCTCGCCCGCGCCGCGGCGCGAGTTTCAAAAGCTGTTTCTCGAAACGCGCTGGCTCCCCGATCTTTCCGCCATCGTCGCCGGCAGCCATATGTGGGACGTCGGAAATCCCCGTTGGGGCCACTGGAACACACCGTTTCCGTTCTGGAGCGCGTTCTCCTCCGCTCAGCCGCTCGCTGGGGCGGAAGGTGACAAGGCGTCGTTCTTAGGGCGCGGCGGAGATTGGAAACGACCCGCGGCGCTCGATTCGGACGCTCCTTGGGCAGGGCTGTTCGGCCGGCATTACGACCCGATCGCCGCTCTGCGCGCCGAGATCGATCTCGCCCCGCATGGAGTTTTCGAAGGGGGCTTCGTGCTGGCGACCACCGCCGATCCGGAATCGGCTGCGGCGCTCGCGGCCCGCTTCGCTCAGCCTTCCGCGATGGCCGCATCCTTCGCTCGCGCCGTGGCGGGCTGGCGCGATCTGCTGGCCGCGCACCGGATCGAAACGCCCGAGCCATCGCTCGACCGGCTCGCGAACGACTGGCTGCGCTATCAGGCGATTTCGGCTCGGCTTTGGGGAAGGGCCGGGTACTACCAACAGAGCGGCGCGTTCGGTTTTCGCGATCAGCTTCAGGATTCGCAAGTCTGGCTGACGATCGATCCGCCGCGCTGCCGCGCGCAGATCGCACTGCACTCCGGGCACCAATTCAAAGACGGCTCGGTCGTCCATTGGTGGCATCCGCTCACCGAGCAAGGTCACGTCACGAAGATGACCGACGACCTGCTCTGGCTCGGGTTCGTAACCGCCAATTATGCCAAGGAGACGGGCGACCTTTCGCTGCTCGACGACGAATCGACTTTTCTCGACGAGGCGCAGCCAAGCCCGCTTTCCGAGCACGTCGAGCGGGCCTTCGCCCGGGTCTTTTCGCGCACCAGCCCGCGCGGCCTGCCGTTGATCGGCGAGGGCGATTGGAACGATGGTCTCTCCGCGGTGGGGCTCGAAGAACGCGGCGAATCGGTCTGGCTCGGCTGGTTCCTGATCGGCCTGCTCGACGATTGGGCCGAGATCGCCCGCCGCCGTGGCGATCCGAAACGCGCGGAGGATCTTCTTACCCGCCGCGCGGCGTATCTTGCGGCGATTGAGGAGCACGCCTGGGACGGCAACTGGTACCGCCGTGCCACGCGCGACGACGGCACCTGGATAGGAGCCAAGGAGAACCGCTTCGGACGGATCTTTCTCAACGCCCAAACCTGGGCGATCCTCTCCGGCGCCGCCCGTCCCGAGCGCGCCGCAGCAGCCTGGGCCGCCGTCCGGAGCCACCTCCTGTGCGAAGGGGTGGGCGCCCTACTGCTAGCACCCGCCTGGAGCGAGCCGGACGAGACGGTCGGCTACATCACCCGCTACGCGCCGGGCCTGCGCGAAAACGGCGGGGTCTACACCCACGCCGCAACCTGGGCGATCTCGGCGGCGGCAGCGATGAACGACGCCGAAACCGTCGGCCGGCTGCTCACCTGGATCAACCCCTCGCTCCACAATCCCGACACCTACTGGGCCGAGCCCTACGTGCTCCCCGGCAACGTCGACGGCCCCGAATCCCCCTATCGCGGAAGAGCAGGCTGGACCTGGTACACCGGCTCCGCCGCCTGGCTGCCGCGCATCCTCGCCGAAAACGTCCTCGGCGTCCGGCCGACCTGGGATGGCCTGCTGTTCGATCCCTGTCTGCCGCCTTCCTGGCCAGGTGCCAAGATGCGCCGGCCGTACCGGGGAGCGACGCTGGAGATTGAGATCGAACGGCAGGTGGGATTGCGAGCGGGTGAGGTAGTCGTGGAGGTCGATGGCCGGCCGCTGCCCGGAGGAGTGCTTGAGGAGGTTGAGGCGGGGAAGATCCTGCAAATAAGAGTCATCTGCGGCTGAGGCGCGGGGGCGGCAGGCTTGATTTCCTCGCTTCGGCGATCAGTTTCGGGGCGCCTAAGAGAGATGGAGTAAACTTGGGCAGGCCTAGACTAGGGGAGAGAAAAATGGTCCGAATGATGATCGAAATGCCCGAGGGAACTCTGGCAGCCTTGCATCAGGACCCGCAGGTTTTCGCTAACGAGATGCGGCTGGCGGCTGCCGTGAAGTGGTACGAGATGAAGACTATTTCCCAGGGGCGCGCCGCGGAGATCGCGGGGGTTCCACGGAGTGAATTTCTGGAGGCTCTGGGGCGCTTCGGAGTGACCCCTTTCCAATACGGAGCCGAAGAAATCCTCGCGGACGCCGGCCTTGCCTGAACTCTGGGTCGTGGACGCCTCGCCGATCATTACGCTGGCCAAAGCGGGCTATCTCGATCTCCTCGACCAGCTTGCATCCGTTCTCGTACCCGTCGTGCGGGAGGCAGTGCGGCGGTTGCTGGGGATAGAGGACTAAGCGGTACAGGTTCGTCTTCCACCCCTGCGTGTCCCGTAAGCGCGGCGGAGGACTCAAGCCATGAGCCCTTCTCCTGCGCTCGGGAGTTTAATGAAGGGGCCTGTCTCGGAGGTTTGTCATGGATCGGGTACGTGTTCAGCTTGCGAACTGCTACGGGATCAAGAAGTTAGATCACGAATTCAACTTCTCTGAGCGCCGCGCTTACGCCGTATATGCACCTAATGGATCGATGAAGTCCTCGTTTGCCGAGACGTTCAAGAACGTCGCCGAAGGGAAGCCCTCGTCAGACAGAATTTTTCCCACACGCGCAACTCTTCGGAAGATCACCGACGAAAAGGGTGCCGACCTTCCGCCGACGAGCATCCTGGTGCTCCCTCCGTATGACGAGTTTTTTGGCCCCACCGAAAAGACCTCGACCCTCCTCGTAAACGCCACCCTCCGCAAAGAGTTCGAACAACTATACACTGAGGTCGAAAAGTCTAAGGCGACCTTCCTGAAGGCGATGGCCGTGCAGTCCGGCTCCAAGAAGAAGATAGCAGATGAGATTGCATTGACTTTTATGAGGATGGCGACCGATGAAGACTTCTATCGAGCACTTGATCGCATCAAGAACGAGCTAGCCGACCAGAAGGACGCTCCTCTTGCCGACGTCCCCTACGACATCATCTTTGACGAGAAGGTTCTAAGTGCCCTCGCAACCAAGGACTTCAAGACCGCGATTCAGGATTATGTCAAGCGTAGGAATGAATTGTTGGCAGCCTCCACCTTTTTCAAAAGCGGAATATTCGAATACTACAATGCTGGCCAGATTGCGAAGGCGCTCTCTGACAACGGATTCTTTAAAGCTAAGCACACGATAACCCTCCGCTCTAACGCAGTCCTGAGCGAGATCACTTCACAGCGGCAATTGGAAGATCTTGTTGAGAAAGAGCTTTTGAATCTAGCACGGGACACAGAGCTGCTAAAGACGTTTGCCGAGATAAAGAAACTCTTCGAGAAGAACGTTACTGTACGAGAGTTTCACACCTACATTTCCGGTCAAGAGCACCTGCTCCCGCATCTCTCTAATATTGACCTCTTCAAAGAGAACGTGTGGAAGTCGTATTTGAAGGCAAACCAGTCGTTGTACGAAGACCTAATGACGAAGTACTCACAGGCGAGGGCGCGACGCAAGGAGATCGAGGAGCAAGCACGTAAGGAACAAACGCACTGGGAAACAGCCATCGACCTGTTCAATGATCGCTTTTTCGTACCGTTTCGGCTTGAAGCTAAGAACAAGATCGGGGTTTGCCTCGGGAAGGAGCCAATGCTAGATCTCGGTTACACATTCAATGATGCGATGGAATCTGCGCCAGTGACCCGGGATGCATTGCTAAAGTCGCTCAGTCAAGGCGAGAAGAAGGCGCTCTACATCCTGAACATTATCTTTGAGATCGAGGTTAGGCGCCAGGCTGGCCAAGAGACGCTGTTCGTTGTAGACGACATTGCAGACTCGTTCGATTATAAAAATAAGTACGCGATCATCCAGTACCTAAATGACATCTCCGAGGGGCCGTTATTTAAACAGGTGATCCTGACGCACAACTTCGATTTCTTCCGAACAATTAGCAGCCGATTCGTCGGCTACAGCAATTCCTTGATGGCCACAAAGAGCAGGGACGGCATCATGCTGACACAATTCCAAGGGATTAAGAACGTGTTCGTCAACGACTTAAAAGGCAAATTCAACATCGACGCGCGGAAACGAATCGCATCGATTCCTTTTATGCGCAACCTAATTGAGTACACTCGTGGCGACAACGTGGCGGAGTACGCCACGCTAACATCTCTTCTACATTGGCGCCATGACTCTAGTAAGATCACGCAAGGTGACCTACAGGCCATTTATAATAACCTTTTCAATGGCAAAAATAAGGCGATAAACCCGGACAAGATCGTCGTGGATATGATCCATACCGAAGCGGCAGCCTGTCTAACAGCGGGCGACGGTGCGAACTTTGAAAACAAGATTGTTTTGTCGATAGCGGCGCGTTTAGCAGCAGAACGCTACATGGCAACAAAGATCAATAACGGTCCGTGGCTGGAGACGATAGCGAAGAACCAGGGGTTTGCCCTATTGAAGCGGTTTCAGACCGATTTCCCGACGGAGCTGGAAGCTCTGCGTATTCTTCGGAGCGTCGCCCTGATGACGCCTGAGAACATTCATTTGAACGCGTTCATGTACGAGCCCATTCTCGACATGTCGGACGACCATTTGCGGACGTTATACCGCGACGTTCTTAGCTTGAAGTGACACGAGGAGTCTTTCGCATGAGCCTCTCTGTCACGCTTCGTCGTCTCGTACGCTTCGCTGCAAGGCGGACCTCGCTAGTTTTGGTGAGGCCGATCACCATTCCATTCCGCAAGTTCGTCAGTCGGCGGCAGGGCCTTCCGGAACGGCATGAAGACTTGCGAGCCCTAAAAGCTGGCTGAGAGGCCCCGGGAGAGATCGGGGAGGAGGTTGAACCGGCCGATCTGGAAAATATTGAACAGAGGCAAGGTGTTGCTGATTGCCATTCGTTCTTGCATTGGCAACATCTTGCCTTAGCTCGTCGGCCGTCGTCTGAGAAAATCGCAAAGGGCGAGGAGGAACTCCACCCTCTCCATGCCCGCGAGTCTCGCGGCTCCGCCGGAGGAAAGCCTGCCCAGCTCGAAGGGCTTCACGGCGGCGAGCGTCATCACGTCGCCGCGCGAAAGTCTCCGCATCTGTCTCGAGACTACGTAGCGCCTAGCTAGTCGGGAGCTTCAACTCGAATTGCGCTCATGGCCTGTCTCCTCGGGCTCAACCACTTGGCTCCCATCGATCATAATCGATGTGGTGGCTGATCGACTTGCGACCTGAGTCCCTCCGATCCAGGGCTATACTTCCACTATGCGATCCGTAGCCGACGATTTGAGAGACGAGCTTCGCGAGGAGATGGCTCAACTTCCGCTGGAGGAGCGCTTTAAGCTGATTCTCCGCTTGGGGGAGCGCGGCCTGGAGGTATATGCCCAAGCGAATGGAGTCGATCGAGAGACGGCACTGCGGGAATTCCAGCGCCGACGCCAAGCGGGACGCCAGCCATCGAAGTGCATGTCCGAGATCATCGGATGAGCCTCCTTTCCCAGGTTGCGGAGACTCTGGACGCCGCGGGAATCCGTAACGCTTTGATCGGCGCCATGGCGCTGACTGCCTATGGTGTCAACCGCGCAACCGCCGATATCGATCTCTTGACGATCGACTCGGCATGTCTGAAGCCCGATTTCTGGTCCGACCTGAAGAGCCGCGGGATCGAGGTCCGAATCCGCAAGGGAGATTTCACGGACCCGCTCGCCGGGGTCGTGAGGTGCGACGCGCCGGGAGAAAGCCCGCTGGATGTCGTGGTCGGGAAATTCGCATGGCAGCGAAAAATCCTCGATCGGGCCGAGCCTCTGGGCGAACAGCGTGTGGTTCGCGCCGCCGATCTGATCCTACTCAAACTCTACGCCGGTGGCCCTCAGGACGCCTGGGACATTCAACAGCTTCTGCTCGCGCCCACCCGGAATCTTTGGGTCCAAGAGGTCGAGCCTCGCCTCTCTGACCTTCCCGCGGGGTGTTCCGAGATGTGGAACAAGTTGCTGGCGGGCTGACTCGGCCAATTCGGATTAGCGCCTATGCTGCCCCTCCCCCACATCCTCACCCTGAACGGCGGCTCGTCGAGCCTTCGGTTCGCGCTCTACCAGGTCGGCGCCCCCTTGGAACAGCAACTCTCCGGCAAGATCGATCGAATCGGCCTTCCCGGAACCGCCATGAAAATCGATGGGCGGCCCGGATCTCTTCCGGAGCGATTCAGCCTGGAGGGTTCCGATCACCGCGGCGCGGCGACTTTTCTGATCGATGCACTGGAGAAGCGCGGGGCCTTCGCTTCGCTCCGCGCCGTGGGGCACCGGGTGGTCCATGGGATGAGCCACACCGAGCCCGAGGTGATCTCGGAGGGGCTGCTGGCCGATCTTGAACGGATCAGCCCGTTCGATCCCGAGCACATGCCGGCCGAGATCGAGTTGATCCGGATCTTCCGCGAGCGTTTTCCCGATCTGGTGCAGGTCGCCTGTTTCGACACCGCGTTTCACCGCACGCTGCCGGCGGTCGCGCGGATGCTTCCCATTCCGCGCCGCTACTTTACGGCGGGGGTCGAGCGCTACGGTTTTCACGGGCTCTCCTACGCTTATCTGATCGAGGAGCTGGCGCGGCTCGGCGACCCGGCGGCCACGGCCGGCCGGGTGGTGCTGGCCCATTTGGGCAACGGGGCCTCCCTGTCCGCCGTTCGAAACGGCCGGAGCATCGACACGACCATGGGATTCACCCCCACCGGGGGACTGCCGATGGGCACCCGCTCCGGCGATCTAGACCCCGGGCTCGTGGGGTACCTTGCGCGCACCGAGGGCATGACCGCCGAGAGTTTTCAGCGGATGGTAAACGGCGAATCCGGCCTGCTCGGCGTTTCGGAGATCAGCTCGGACATGCGGGAATTGCTCGACAAGGAGGCGACGGACCCGCGGGCGGCCGAAGCGGTCGAGATGTTCTGCTATCAGGCGAGCAAAGGGATCGGCGCGTTCACCGCGGCTCTCGGCGGGCTGGACACGCTGGTTTTCGCGGGGGGAATCGGCGAAAACGCGCCGCCCATCCGCGCCCGGATCTGCGAGCGGCTGGGATTCCTGGGGCTCGCTTTGGACCCCGCAAAGAATGCCGAGGGAAATGGTTTGATTTCGGTCAAAGATTCGTGGGTGAAGGTCCGCGTGATCCATACGGACGAGGAGCTGATGATCGCGCGCTCGGTGCGCCGGGTCGTCTCTCTCTTCGAAGGCCCCTCATGAGCCGACCCCTCCCCAAAGCCCCCCTCTCCGAAGGCGGCGCCTGGCACCAAAAGTCCGCAGACCAGGTGCTGGCCGAGGTCGGCTCGACGCCCGTCGGGCTCTCGTCGGTGGAGGCTGCCCGGCGCCTCGCTGCGGACGGCACGAACGAGCTGGTGGAAGGCAAGCGAATTGGCCGGCTGCGGATCCTCCTGGGCCAATTCAAGGGCCTGATCATCTGGCTACTGATCGCTGCGGGCGTCGTTTCCGCCGCGCTCGGCGAGAGGTTGGACGCCGTTGCGATCCTGGCCATCGTGGTCTTGAACGCGCTGATCGGCTTTTATCAGGAGCTGGAGGCGGAGAAGTCGATCGCGGCGCTCCGGAAGATGACCGCGCCGCTGGCCAAAGTGAAGCGCGACGGGACGGTTCGTTCGATCCCCGCCGCGGAGATCGTCGTCGGCGACCTCCTCCTCCTGGAGGCGGGCGATCTGGTCGCGGCGGACGCCCGTCTGCTCGCGAGCGCCTCGCTTCGCTGCATCGAGTCCGCGCTAACCGGCGAATCCGAAGCGGTGACAAAGGACACCGCGACGCTCGAACCGGGAGCCATCCCGCTGGGCGACCGCGCAAACCTGGTATTCCAGGGCACCAGCGTGGCGGGCGGCACCGCGCAGGGGGTCGTGGTGGCGACCGCGATGGCGACCGAGCTGGGCCGGATCGCCGGGCTGATCGAGAAGGCGGGAGCGGAGGAAGGCACTCCTCTGCAACAGAAGCTCGACGCGGTCGGCAAGATCCTCGTTTGGGTGGCCTTGGGGATCGTGGGGCTTCTGTTTGCCTTGGGCCTGCTGCGCGGGATCCGGCCGTTCGAGCTGTTCATGACCTCGATCAGCCTGGCGGTCGCCGCCGTGCCGGAGGGTTTGCCGGCGGTGGTCACCGTGGCGCTCTCGCTCGGCGTCCTGCGGATGGCCCGGCGCCGTGGCCTGGTGCGCAAACTGGCCGCGGTCGAGACGCTCGGCTCGACCACCGTGATCTGCACCGACAAGACCGGCACCCTGACGGTCGGCGAGATGACCGCGCGCGCCCTTTATGTCTCGGGGCGGAGGTACGAGGTGACCGGCGAAGGGTATGGGCCGGAAGGCGAAGTCCGGTACGAAGGGAAGAAGGTGGAAGGGGAAGACACGGCGCCGCTGCTCGCGCTGGCGAGCCTTCTGCTCGGCTGCAACAATGCACACCTGGTGGAGGAAGACGGGAGCTGGAAAGCGATCGGCGATCCCACCGAAAGCGCCCTGCTCGCCGCGGGCGCCAAGGCCGGCGGCGATCGAAGGCTCGTCGAGCAGGAGTTTCCGAAACGGTACGAATTTCCTTTCGACTCCGACCGCAAGCGGAGCGCGGTGATCCGCAGCGCCCCGGGAGGGCTCCTGCGCGCGTTCGTCAACGGCGCGCCTGGGCCGCTGTTGGAGCGCTGCACCTATCGGTATACCCGCGACGGGGTGGTGCCGCTCGCCGAAACGGACCGGAAACTGATTTTGGACGAGACCTCCGCGATGGCGAAACAGGCCTTGCGGGTGCTCGCTTCGGCCTATCGCGACTTCCCCGCCGGCCAGACTCCGCTCGATGGCTCCACGCCGGACGCCGTTGAGCGCGATCTCGTGTTCGTCGGTTTGACGGGAATGTACGATCCGCCGCGGCCCGAAGGAAAGGTCGCCGTCGCCCAGTGTCGCGCCGCGGGGATTCGGGTGGTGATGATCTCCGGCGACCATCCGCACACCGCCACGGCCATCGCACGGGAGATCGGAATCGCCTCGGAGGCCGAAGGGACCCTTACGGGGCGCGAGTTGGACAAATTGTCCGACGACGAGCTGAAGCGGCGCGTCCCTGAGATCGCCGTTTTCGCCCGCGTCACCGCCGAGCACAAACTGCGCATCGTCCGCGCCTGGCAGGCAGCGGGAGCCGTGGTCGCCATGACCGGCGACGGAGTGAACGACGCCCCGGCGGTCAAGGGAGCCGATATCGGGATCGCGATGGGCAAGAGCGGCACGGAGGTGACCAAGCAGGCGGCGGACATGATCATCACCGATGACAACTTTGCGACGATCGTCGCCGCCGTCGAAGAAGGCCGGGGCATTTACGACAACATCAGGAAGACGCTCCAATACCTTCTCGCGGGAAACTCGGGGGAGCTGCTGTTGATGACGATCTGTGTCGCGGTGGGGCTGCCCGCACCGCTTCTGCCGATCCATCTGCTCTGGATCAATCTGGTCACCGACGGGGTGCCCGCGCTCTGCCTGGCCACCGACCCCACCGACCCCGACGTGATGAAACGCCGCCCGCGCAAGCGTTCAGAAAGGCTCACCGACCGCGCGTTTCTGCGCACGATGACGTTGACCGGGCTTCTCACCGCCGGGGTGGCGTTCGCGGTGTTCCTCTTTGCGCGGCATAAGGGAACCCTGGAAATGGCGCGCAGCGCGGCCTTCGCGGTGCTGGTGTTCGCCGAACTTCTCCGGTCGTTCGGCGCGCGTAGCGAAAGCAAGCCCATCTGGCGCATCTCCCTCTTGACCAACGTCAACCTGTTGATCGTCGTCGTTCTTTCGATCGGCTTCCAGGTGTGGAGCCAGCATAACGCGGCCCTCGGACGCTTTCTGAAATCGACCCCCCTGTCGTTCGCCGAAGGCTTCTGGCTCCTCGCCCTCGGCGCCATTCCCCTGTTGACGCTGGAGATGGTGAAATGGGTCCGGTTCCGCCGCCGAACTCCCGCATCCTTCCCCGAGGTGACCCGATGAGCAGCAATGCCCCGACGCTCGATCCAAAGCTTGCCGCCCCCGATCTTATCGCCCCCGAACTTATCGACAAGATGGACGCCTATTGGCGGGCGGCGAATTACCTTTCGGTCGGCCAGATCTATCTGCGCGACAATCCGCTGCTCCGCCGGCCGTTGGCGCTCGCCGACGTGAAACGGATGTTGATCGGCCACTGGGGGACGACGCCGGGCCAGAACTTCATTTATGTTCACTTGAACCGGGCGATCCAAAAATACGACCTCGACATGATCTACATCTGCGGTCCCGGGCACGGCGGGCCGGCGGTCGTGGGCAATACGTATCTCGAAGGGACCTACAGCGAGGTCTATCCCGAAATCAGCCAGGACGAGGCGGGCTTGAAGAAGCTGTTCAAGCAGTTTTCGTTTCCCGGCGGTATACCCAGCCACGCCTCGCCCGAGTGCCCGGGGTCGATCCACGAAGGGGGAGAGCTGGGCTATTCGCTCAGCCATGCGTTCGGCGCGGCGTTCGACAATCCCGAGCTGGTCGTCGCCTGTGTGATCGGCGATGGTGAGGCGGAGACCGGGCCGCTCGCGACCGCCTGGCATTCGAACAAGTTTCTCGATCCGGCGACCGACGGCGCGGTGCTGCCGATCCTTCACCTGAACGGCTGGAAGATCGCGAACCCGACGCTGCTCGCCCGCATCCCCCGGGAGGAATTGGAACAATTGTTCCACGGCTACGGCTGGGCGCCCCTGTTCGTCGAAGGTCACGAGCCCGAGAAGATGCATCAGGCGATGGCCGCGGCGCTCGACACCGCGGTCGAACAGATCCGCGCCTTTCAGCGGGAGGCCCGGTCGAACGGCGTCCGCTCGCGTCCCCGTTGGCCGATGATCGTCCTCGCTTCGCCCAAGGGATGGACCGGGCCGAAGGTGGTCGACGGCAAGAAGATCGAAGGCTCGTTCCGCTCGCACCAGGTGCCGCTCTCCGATCCGGCCGCCCACCCCGAGCATCTGGCGCAGCTGGAAGAGTGGCTCAAGAGCTACCGGCCGGAAGAGCTTTTCGACGCCGAAGGGCGCCTGCTGCCGGAGCTGGCCGAGCTGGCCCCCCAGGGCAACCGGCGGATGGGCGCCAACCCCCAAGCGAACGGCGGTTTGCTGCTGCGCGACCTGGACATGCCGGACTATCGAGAATTCGCGGTAGACGTTCCCCAACCCGGAGTGCGCGGCATCGGCGATACCCATGTGCTCGGGCGGTTCCTGCGCGACGTGGCGAAGCGGAACGACCCGCAACGCAACTTCCGGGTCTTCGGTCCGGACGAAACCCTTTCCAACGGCCTCGAAGCGCTGTTCGAGGTGACGGAACGGCAGTGGGAAGCGGAGACGGTGCCGGACGACGAGCACCTGGCCAAAACCGGCCGCGTGATGGAAATGTTGAGCGAGCACCAATGCGAAGGCTGGCTCGAAGGCTACCTGCTCACCGGCCGCCATGGGCTATTCAATTGTTACGAGGCGTTTATCCACATCGTCGATTCGATGTTCAACCAGCACGCGAAATGGCTGGCGGTGAGCGCGCGGCTGCCCTGGCGCAAGAAAATCGCCTCCTTGAACTATCTGCTTGCCTCGCACGTCTGGCGCCAGGATCACAACGGTTTCACCCACCAGGACCCCGGGTTCGTGGACGTGGTGATGAACAAGAAGGCCGAGGTCGTGCGGGTCTATCTGCCGCCCGACGCCAACTGTCTGCTGTCGGTGATGGATCACTGCCTCAGGAGCCGCCATTACGTCAACGTGGTGATCGCGGGTAAACATCCGGCGCCGCAATGGCTGTCGATCGAAGCGGCGGAAAAACATTGCGCCCAAGGGATCGGCACCTGGGATTGGGCGGGCAACGAACAGGGCGGCGAGCCCGACGTGGTCATGGCCTGCTGCGGCGACGTGCCGACGCTCGAAACCCTCGCCGCGGTCTCGATCCTGCGCGAGCATCTGCCCGAGCTGAAACTCCGGGTGGTCAACGTCGTCGATTTGATGAAGCTCCAACCCCAATCGGAGCATCCCCACGGGCTTTCGGATGAAAAGTTCGACGCCCTGTTCACTAGGACCCAGCCGGTTATCTTCGCCTTCCACGCCTACCCCTGGCTGATCCACCGGCTGACCTATCGCCGCACCAACCACGACAACCTCCACGTCCGCGGCTACAAAGAAGAGGGGACCATCACCACCCCCTTCGACATGACGGTACTGAACGACATCGATCGCTTCCACCTGGTGATCGACACCATCGATCGCCTACCGCAAACCGGCACCCAAGGCGCCGCTCTCCAAGAGAAACTCCGCGCCAAACTGGCGGAGCACAGGGCCTTCATCTGCGAGAACGGCCAGGATCTGCAGGAGGTTCGCAATTGGGTCTGGGGAACAACCGCGCAATGAGATCGCCGATCCTGGATCGCACTTCCTGCCGAAGCTCCTCCCCCTCCGGCCGCACGATCTTCCGGCGGTGAGCCGGCCGCCGACCCATCGGGGTGGCATTGTTCTTGCGCCGAATGCCGGTGAACGCTAGACCGACTGGAGACCAACATGAGCGACACCGATCTAAAGGCCGCATACATCACCCGCGAAGCGATCCTGAAGCTGCTCTCCGATGACGAGGTTGCGAGCGTCAGCACGGCAGAGACGGCCGCGAGCCTCGCGTACGGGGAGGAGTATCTGGATCTGGAGAACCTCGACCAAGGCGTTCAGAGCGCCAACGACGACACCGGGTCGCTGGGTAATGTTTTGACGCGTAAAGCGGTGCATGCCGAAACCTGGGACAAAATCGTCAAGCAGTTGTCGGCGTCTTAGATCTGCGGCCGATCGAGACTCGACCGGCCGGCATCCAGCCGCAGGCGCAATGAAGATCAGTCCTCTCGCCGGTAAGCCGGCTCCGGCCGCGATGTGGGTCGACGTGCCCCGGCTCATCGATGCCTATTACACCGAGGTGCCCGATGCCGCGATCGCTGCTCAGCGCGTCGCGTTCGGCACCTCGGGGCATCGGGGGTCCTCGTACCTCCGGACCTTCAACGAATGGCACGTTTTGGCGATCGCTCAGGCGATTTGCCTCTACCGTGCGCAGCATTCGATCGACGGGCCGCTGTTTCTTGGGCTCGACACCCATGCGTTGTCCCTGCCGGCCGGCCAGAGTGCGCTGGAGGTGCTGGCGGCCAACGGTGTCGAAGTCATGCTGGCCAAGGACGACGAGTACACGCCGACTCCCGTGGTCTCCCATGCGATCCTCGCTTACAACCGGGGGCGGACCAGCGGTTGGGCGGATGGCATCGTCGTCACGCCCTCGCACAATCCGCCGGAGGACGGAGGGTTCAAGTACAACCCGCCGCACGGGGGGCCGGCGGAAGCCGAGGTCACCCGCTGGATCGAGGCGCAGGCCAATGAGTTTCTCGAACGTCGCCTTGAGGGCGTGAAGCGAATGCCCATCGAGCGCGCGCTCCGCGCCGCGACGACCCATCGCCACGACTTTCTCAACCCCTATGTGGACGATCTCGGCGGGGTCGTCGATATGGAGGCGATCCGCGGCGCAAACCTGCGGTTGGGCGTCGATCCGCTGGGCGGGGCGGGAGTCCATTATTGGGCTCCGATCGCCGAGCGCTACGGGCTCGATCTCACGGTGGTCCGCGAGACCGTCGATCCGACCTTCGGCTTCATGACGGTGGACTGGGACGGACGCATTCGAATGGACCCGTCGTCGGCCTACGCGATGCAGCCATTGATCGAGCTCAAAGATCGCTTTGACGTCGCCTTCGCTTGCGACACGGACCACGACCGGCATGGGATCGTCACCCGGAGCGCGGGGCTACTGCCGCCCAATCATTACCTGGCGGTCGCAATCGATCACCTTTTTTCAAATCGGTCGCAATGGCCCGAGCACGCGGCGGTGGGCAAGACCGTGGTGAGCAGCGGGTTGATCGATCGGGTGACCGCAAAACTGCAACGCAAGCTTTACGAGGTACCGGTCGGATTCAAGTGGTTCGTCGACGGTCTGTTCGACGGATCGCTCGGCTTCGGCGGCGAAGAGAGCGCAGGGGCATCGTTTCTGCGCCGCGACGGCACGGTCTGGACGACGGAAAAGGATGGCATCGTCATGACGCTTTTGGCGGCGGAGATCACCGCCCGGGCGGGACGCGACCCCGGCGAGATCTACGGCGAGCTGACGCGCGAGCTGGGCGAACCGTTCTTCGACCGGATCGAAGCGCCCGCCAACCCCGACCAGAAGCGGCGCCTGGCCGCCCTCTCGCCGGAACAGCTGAGCTGCACCCAGCTCGCCGGCGAGACGATCCGAAGCGTTCTCAGTCGTGCCCCCGGCAACGATACGCCGATCGGCGGAGTGAAAGTCGTAGCGGACGGCGGCTGGTTCGCCGCGCGACCTTCGGGCACCGAAGACATCTACAAGATTTATGGGGAAAGCTTTCGTGGGCCGGATCACCTGCGCCACATTCTTGAGGAAGCGCAGGAGATCGTCGACCATGCCCTCGCGGGCGACGGGACCGATGAGGCTATTGAGGCGAAGCACTGATCCCGAGCAGCATCGGGCCTAACGGGCAATCCGCTACAAGCCCAGCGCGCGCAACGCCTCCGCCCGGATCGTCTGGCGGGTGGTCCAGAATCCTTCCCACGGGTCCTTCTTGAGCTTGGCCAGGCGGGCCGGGACCGTGGCGACAGTCAAGTCGCCGGGCGATACTTTTTTCATCTCTTTCCAGGTGAGCGGTGTCGCGACCGTGGCTCCCTCGCAGGCCCGGCTGGAGTAAGGGGCGATCGCCGTGGCGCCGCGCGCGTTGCGCAGCCAGTCGATGAAGATGTTCCCCGTCCGGGCCGCTTTCGAAGCCCTGCTGACGAAGCGGTCGGGGGCGATGCCGACCAGCCGCTCTGCGAAGGCTTGGGCGAAATCCTTCACCTCGCCCCAGGGCCGGCCGCGCTGGAGCGGCGCCACGACGTGGAGGCCCTTGCCTCCCGTGGTTTGGACGAACGTTTCGAGGCCCAGATCGGCAAGGCCACCGCGCACCAGCTCCGCCGTTTCGATCACCTGCGTCCAAGCGACCGTAGGGTCGGGGTCGAGGTCGAAGACCAGGCGGTCCGGGCGCTCGACGTCGTCGATCAAGGCGCCCCATCCGTGCAGCTCCAGGACGCCGAACTGGACCAGGCCGACGAGGCCGGCCAGATCGTCGACATAGAGGTACGGTTCCGGGGTGCCCCCCTCTTCGTGAATCGGCACGGAGCGGATCGAACTCGGCATCCCGTCGCGGAAATGCTTCTGGTAGAAGCACGCCTTCTTGCGGCCCTCCGGGCAGCGAACAAGCGTCAACGGGCGCTTTGCGACATGGGGAAGAATCCACTCCTCGACCGCCTGATAGTACCGGGCGAGGTCGAGCTTGGTCACCCCCTGCTCCGGGTAGAGCACGCGATCCGGATGGCTCAAGCGGACTCCGGCCACCTCGGTCTCTCCCTTAGCCACTGAGGGTTCTTTCGCCGGCACCTTTGATTTTCCTCCTGCAGAAGCTTTCGAGGGAACCTCCACCGTAGCAGCCATGCGCACGCCTCCTTAACAAGCCACAACCATCCGCGGTGGGTGACTGCACCGTTCATGCCGATCGGCCTTAAGTGACCGAGACCCGATGCACCGACCCTTGCCGAGGCCCTGGAATTTCCTGCCGAGCCGATTCCGTCGATGCCGCAGGATGTTCCGGGAAACTACGTTTCGCTCCCTACCCTTCGCGGTGGCATTCTTCTTGCGATTTCCAGGACCCGGTCGAAACCTCCGGGCTTCTCATTTTTCCCCGCGAACCGAGTCCACTTGGAAAGAGTCTACTTTGGATCTAACTTCCCCTCACGCCTTTTGGCTTCTAAAGAACGGCATCGGCGACGTTCCTCCGCCGCTGCCGGGCGATGCCGGCTGCGATGTCCTGATCCTCGGAGCCGGCATTACCGGAGCGTTGATCGCCGACGCGATGACCGCCGCAGGTCTGTCGGTTCTGGTCATCGACCGACGTCACCCCTGCGAGGGCTCCACCTCGGCTTCGACCGCCCTGCTGCAATATGAGATCGACCGCCATCTCGCGGATCTGATCGAGAGCCTCGGCCGGCCGCGGGCCGTCGCGGCGTATCGGGCCTGCCTCGACGGCGTCGAAACGATCGGCCGCCTGGCGGGGGAATTGGGAGCCGAGCGTCTCCAGTTCAAAGGCAGGCCCAGCCTCTACCTTGCCTCTCGCCGCCGTCACGTTCGCTCGTTGCAAAGAGAAGCCGAGGCCCGCTGCGACGCCGGTTTGCCTTGCGAATTCTTGAACGCCGAGGAAGTCCGACGCATTGGCTTCGACGCTCCCGGTGCCCTTTGGAATTCCGCCGCGGCAGAGGTCGATCCCTGGCGCCTGACGAAAGCGCTTCTCGCCCGGAGCGCCGGTCGCGATTTCGCTCTCTACGGCCGCACCGAGGCTTCGGGCGTGATCGCGAGGAAAGGCGCCTTGGAGGTCGCCACGAATCGCGGTCGCATCCGGACCAAGCACCTGGTCGTGGCGACCGGCTATGAATCGGACCGTTTCCTGCCGACAAAGGTTTCTCGCCTCCATAGTACGTATGCGCTGGTAACCGAGCCGGTCGAGGCCTTTCCCGGCTGGCCCGAACGCTGCTTGATCTGGGAATCGGCGCGACCCTACCTCTACCTGCGAACGACCGCGGACGACCGCGTGCTGGTCGGAGGAATGGACCGGCGGTTTCGCAACCCGGCGCTCCGCGACGCGCTGGTGCCGAAAACCGCGGTAAAACTAATCGAACAGGCGCGCAAGATGTTTCCGGCCATCCCGACGACACCCGCCTACTCCTGGGCGGGGACCTTCGCAGAGACCGAAGACGGCTTGGCCTACATAGGCGCCCACCCGAAAGCCGATCCGCGCATCCTTTTTGCGCTCGGCTTCGGCGGCAACGGAATCACCTACAGCGCAATCGCCGCGGAGATCCTCGCGGCCAAGGTTCTCGGAAAGGATCATCCCTACGCCGAGACCTTCTCGTTCGATCGCTAGCTTTCAGATCTCCAACGACCAGAGTCTCCGGGCTTCGCGCACTTAAGCCGCGAGCGCCCGCACGAGCAACCCGACTCCCGTTCCGACCAGAGAGCCCGCGAGGACATCGAGCGGGTAGTGGGCGCCGAGATAGACCCGGGAGATGGCGATGGCCGGGGCGAGGCCGAGCATCAGCGCGCCGAGCCCTTGACCGGCTCCGGCGAGCGCCACGGCGATCGCAAACGCCACGGCGGTGTGACCGGAGGGGAAGGAAAAGGCGTCCGGACTTTCGATCAGGGCCGAGAACCCTTGGAGTCCTGAGGCGGCCGGACGCGGCCGGTTCCACAACCTTTTCAAAATCTGCGAGAGGGCAAGTGCGCCGATCGCCGCCTCCGCAAGGAGAGCGGCGCTCTTTCGGCCCTCGGCGCCGGAGCCCGCGAGCACCAGGCAAACGACGATCCAGCTGGCCGGATCGCCGAGCCGCGTGAGTGCGGAAAGGATGCGCGTGGCCAGCCGCGAATGGAAACGGCAGACGCCGAGGAGCAGATGACGATCCCACCGATCGAGCCGGGCGCGCAAGGTGCGAATCCCGGTTGCGGGCAGCGGCTCGGAAAGAGAGTTGAGGAGCGGCTTCGCGTGCATACGGCGATCAGGATGGCAGGCGCCGAGGGCGCGGGCGTGACGGCCGATCGACGAGGCGGAAGCTTTTAGGCTTTTAGGCGGCGGCCCAGGCTTCGGTACCGGAAGGCGCGGGCGCGAGGAGCGATTCATCGAGCCCGGAGGCGACCTGACGAAAGATCCGGTTGCCGCGCACCTTCAGCCGGCGGTAGGCGCGGGCAATGTCGAGAATCAGCAGCACCCGGACGCTTTCGCAGGCGAGCTCGCCGCGCCGGTGGGTGCCGATCCGTTCGAAGCCGAGCACCCGGGTATGGAAACCGAGCGGCGAGTGCGGATCGCTCTCGAAAACGTCGGTCAAGAAATGGGTGTAGCCCCGCTCGACCACTTCGGCGATCGCCGCCTGCATCAGCTGGAGGGCGATCCGGACGTTCCGGCGGTGGCGCGGCACGATCATGAAGCGGCCGATGTCGACGAACCGGCCGGCTGCGCGCAGGCGGTCCAGATCGATCCCCGGTTCGAGAGTGACCCCATAATCGGCCGGCAGCGCCAGATCGGGGTCGTACGCCAGTCGGATCGCTCCGGCCGGCTCGTCGCCGATCGTCGCGACGTACCAGGACCGGGGGTCGAACTCGTCGAATACCGCGGGGATTTCGCTTTCGACGTCGTGGATCCAACGCTTTTCCTGGCAGTAGACCTGTTCGAGCACCGCGAGCGCGGCGGCTCGGGAGACAGGGTCTAGGACCTTGTCGATCGAAACGGGGTTTCTCATGCGGAGTCCCTCCCGGGATGAAATGAGGAATCGAACGGTGTGCGGGTTTTCCGCGCGGTCGCGGAACGAGGGCGACGGGCGGGCCGCTCGTCGGCGTCGGCTACGCGCTTTTCCGCCAGCTCCGCGAGCGCCGCGAGCGTTCGGGAGACCACCGCGCGTGCGAGCGCCCGCCGGGCGGATCGCTCGAATCCCGCGACGCGGAGCTGCTCCCGCTCCTCGGCGAAGTCGAGCGGCTCGCCGATGCGGAGGATCGTCCGGCCGAGATGAGGAATCCGGCCGAGCCGCGCGGCCGCCGGGTCGTGGAGACCGATCGGCACGATCGCCGAGGTGGAACGGAGAGCCAGCTCGCCCAGACCCAAGCGCCCCGGACGGAGGCGATCGGGATCGCCGTTGCGCGTCCCTTCGGGGAAAATCCCGACGCTCTCGCCGCGCGCAAGCAGTGCGAGCGCGCGCTCTAGCGCCGGCTCGGCCTGCCCCGCCCGGCGGACCGCTTCCCGCCAACGCCAACGAGCCGGCTTGCCGAACACCGGGATCGGCTCGGAGAGGCGGAGCAGGCGCCCGACCCACGGCAGCTCCAGGTACATCCAATCGGCGAGGAAATGGACCGGGCGGCCGCCGGTGAGCCAGATCAGCGCGGCCGGCGCGAGCAGCGCCTCCGCGGCATTGCCATGGTTGAGCGCGAAGAGGACCGGCGCGGTCGAGGCGGAGAGCCGTTCGGCCCCCTCGACTTCGAGCATCCTCCCGAACGCGGCGAGCAGCGCGCGCAATGCGCCGTCACGCGCCCTGCCGCCCGGGACGGCCAGGGGAAAGAACAGCGCCTCGGTGAGCCGTGCCACCGGCCGGAGATGGGGAACGACGCGATCCTCTGCCACGGCCGCGAGTGTGCGCAGCCGGCGCGAAGCACGGGTGGCGCATCGGTTGCGGTCGGGTTACGGCTGCGACCGAACCGGCTGCCGCGCCGTACCGCCGCGCAGTCGTCAAACGCCGGTCGCGTCGGCGTGGCACGAGCCGGATAGGTTGGGCGTCTGCCGAGGGCTTAAGCAGCCTGTCGGTTCCTTCAACCATGGCCCAAACCTCCACCGCACGCGCCGAGTTCCTGACCCGGATCGACACCGGTTCGACGTTGGCCGACCTGCCGGGCTACGAGGCGGCGCTCGAAATGTCGGACCGGGCCAAGAAGGCGGGCGACTACTTCCATGCCCACCGCGAGGCTCCGGGGCTGCTCCTGACCGAAGAGGGGCGATTCCGCGCCGTCCTGTCGCGCCGGTACTACCACGAGATCGTCGGCCAGTACTGCGGCATGGACCTGTATCACCCGCGTCCGCTGCGCTTCATGATGGAGCGAATGGAGGAGCACGGGGGCGCTCTCACGCTGCCCGGAGAGACGCCGATCGAACTGGCGGTCCGCCAGGGCCTGGAGCGGCCGAGAGCCCTGGTCTACGAGCCTCTCGCCGTAAACCTTGCAAACGGCGGGGCGCCCGGAAAGGTGCGGCTGATCGATTTCGAGGATCTGCTGGCCGCCGACGCCCGGGTGACTTTGCTGCGCAGCGAGCAGATGAAGCAGATCCTCGCCACGGTGCGCGAGGGGCTTTTGTTGATCGATCGCGAGCAGCGCATAGGTCTGGAATACGCCGGCTCGGCCGAGACGATTCTGGAGACGCGCGGGCTCGCCGGGCGGACGCTGCCGGAGGTTCTCGCCTCCTGCCTCGATCCGGAGCGGACGCAGCTCGCCGCGGAGTACCTCGACCTGCTGTTCAATCCGCGGGTGATCGAAAGTTTGATCGCCAAGATCAATCCATTGCTTCAGGTGACCGGGACCTTCGCCGGAGGTCGCCGCAAGGTGCTCGCTTTCCGGTTCGTGCGCGGCTTCGTGGGCGATGCGATCCGGCATGTCCTGGTGCGGATCGAGGATCTCACCCGCGAGGACGAACTGGCCCGCGAGCTGGAAGGGCATCGGCGCCGCGGCGAGCTGCACCTGGAGCTGGCGGTGGCTGCAATGCAGGCCGATCCGGAGGCGATGGTCGGCCTGTTGGACCGGTTGGCCCGGCAGCTCCGCCGCATGGAGTCGATCTTGGAACGGCCTCGCTCCACGGCGCCGCCCGCCGCCGCGTTCGATCCTCTCCTGCGCGAGCTGCACGGGGCCAAAGGGGAGGCGGGCTTTTTAGGCCTTGCGCCGCTCGGCCGGGAGATCCATGGCCTCGAAGGAGCGCTCGTGGCCTACCGCGACGGAGAGCCGGAGGCAGAGGCCGCGCGGGCCGAAACGCGGGAGGCAATCGGCAGGGTCGACGCGATCCTCCTTGCGACCCGGTCGGTGCTCGAACAGCTCGCCCGTTTCGGCCGCACGCTCCCTCGGGAATCGGCGGAGCCGCGCCCCGCGATCGGTTCGTCGCTTCAAACCGCGGCCGAAAGCTGGGTTTCGAATCTCGCGGCCGAGCTGGGCAAGCCGGCGCGTTTTCTTTGGCGCTTGGAAGGGGTGGAGCTGCCGGAACGCTACGCCCCGATTCTCCGGGAAACGCTCGCGCAACTCGTGAGGAACGCTCTCGTGCACGGGATCGAGTCGGCCGAGGTCCGCCGCGATCGAGGCAAGCCGGCCGTGGCGACGCTTCAACTCGCGGCGCGCCACCGGCCGGAAGCGGACTCGATCGATCTGATCTTTCAAGACGACGGCGCCGGCCTCGACCTCGCCGCACTGCGATCGAAAGCCGAACGGCTCGGCCTGGCCGCGGGCTCCGACGAGGAGCTGCGGCGTTTGATCTTCCGGCCCGGATTTTCGACCGCCGCCCTGACGACCCTTCATGCCGGGCGAGGGGTCGGCCTCGATCTCGTCCGCGAGCGGATCGAAGCGGCGGGCGGGCGGATCGCGGTACACAGCGAGGCGGGCCGCTATTGCGCCTTCCAGATCCGGCTGCCCCGGCAAGGCGCGGAGTCCCGCCGATGAAGCTTCTGGTGGTGGACGACTCGCTGGTGGTGAGGAACGCGATCGCCCGGAGCGGCGCCGCCGCTCAAGCGATCACCGAGGTGCTTCGCGCCGAGGATGGCCGGGAGGCCGTCGAGCTGTTCGCGGCGCACCGGCCCGAGCTGGTCACGATGGACCTCACGATGCCGAACCTCGACGGCCTGGCGGCGATCACCGAGATCCGGTCCATCGAACCCGAGGTTTCGATCCTGGTGATCTCCGCCCTCAACAGCCACCGCGTTGCGCTCGACGCCATCCGGCGCGGCGCCTGCGGTTTCCTGACCAAACCGTTTACCGAGAGTGAAATCGTCGAAGCTCTGGAGGAGTTGGTGCGCCATGCCCCCGTCCGAGTTGCTTGAACCGCCTATCGCGCGCGAGAGGGGGGCGCCGCTCGGCGAATCCCCCGGGCGGATCCTGTTGATCGAGGCCGACCCGCTGCTGCGCGAGATCCTCGCTTCGGGCCTGGAGCTGCACAACCGGCGCTACCGGGCGACGGCGGTCGCCGAGGCTCTGTCGGCCTACGCCGCGCTTTCCGCGGCGGAGCACGACCTGGTGCTCGCCGGGCTGGAGTCCCCGCCGCCCGCCGACCTGCTCCGATTCCTTGAGGTGCTGCGCGAGGTGTTTCCGTCGGTTCCGGTGTTGCTGGTCGCCGACGAGGCAAGCGGTGTCGAAGCGTCGACCTATGACGCCCGGGTCCGGCGCCCGCCGGAGATGGACGAGTTGCTCGCCCAGGCCGACCGTCTGGTGCGCCGCAGCCGCCAGAGCGTGGTTCGTGGCATTTCCCTCGCGAGCCTCCTGCAAGTCATCGAGCTCGAACGCAAGACTTGCACGGTCCGCGTGGGCGGCGGTGAAAACCATGGCCGGATCGCGGTGCGCGGCGGCGAGCTGATCCACGCCCAGGTGGGAACGCTGACCGGCCGGGAGGCGCTGTTTACGATCCTGGGTTGGCCCGCGCCAGGCATCTCCCTGGAGGAGAGCTGCGACGAGGAGACGACTCTTTCCGGCGGCGCGCAGAAGCTTCTGCTCGAGTTTTACGTCCGCGAAGACCATCACCGCCGCTGAGCGGCGACAAGGAGACCGACCGCTCATGGACCCGCAGCAGCTTCAGCTGTTCAAGAGGATCACCGTGGATTACTTTTCCAAGCTCTCGCCGACGGACGAGCCGGTGCTCGAACCGCCCTATATGCAGTTCGGCGCACCGGCGCTGCTCGATTATGCGAGTCTGGTCCGAATTCGCGGCGAGCAGGAAGGCTGCCTCTATCTCACGTCGCCCGTCCGGCTGCTCCACCGGCTGCTGCAAATCCATGGCGAGGCCGAGGTGAGCGACCGGACCCTGCGCGACATGTGCCGCGAGCTGTCGAACGTGCTCGCCGGCAACGCGAGCGAAGCGTTCCAGGGCGGCTGGGAGATCTCCGTGCCCCGGTCGCTCGGACCGGGAGAGCTGACCGGCCTCAAACTTCCCGCGTCGGCCTTCGTGATGCCGATCCGCTGGTGCGGCGCAACGGCGCTCCTGGTCGTGGGACTCGAACCTTCGGTGAGCGACCCATGAGCGCCGCCTCCCAAGTCCCCGCCGCCGCGGTCTTCGAGCTGGCTCTGGCCGTCGATCGATTGCCCGCGGATCTCCGGCTCCGGAGCCTTGAATGGGGCGTCTTCTTCGCGGTCACCGGCCGCCACACGGTCGCGCAGATCGGCGAGCACCTCTGCCTCAGGCCGGCCGACCGCGACGAGGCTTTCGCCCGACTCGTGGAACTCGGCCTGCTTGCCGAACGGCCGCTTTCTGCGGGTGAATACCTGCGCGCCGCATCGACCGTAAACGGCGAGCCTCGTACCCTCTCCGGCTTTCTCACCGCCGGTCTGGCCGGTCCGCCCTTCCAGCCGGTCGCCTCGGCCGCCACCGACCCTTCAGCCGATCTTGCGATCAGCGACTTCGAACCGCTTCCCCTTCCCGAACAGGAGATCGTCATGACTCCCGACCTTCCGATCCCCACACTTCCCCCGCCGCTCAGCTTGCAGGCGGTAATGCGCTTCGTCGTCGATCAAGCCCCCGACGCCGACGCAGGACAGCTCGACGTCTACCGCGCCTTCGTGCGCCTCGACCCCCAACTGTTGAAGCGTAACGGCATCACCACCCTGCGGTTCGAGGAGGATCGTCTGCTGACCGATCCGGACTTGAAGAGCGCACTGCTTAAAAGCGTCGAGCAGGTGGTCGGCCGGTCCTGCCCGCCGGACGTCTTCGTGGCGGCGTGAAGACCGGGCGGGGACGGGTTACTTGAGCCAGACCTCCACGCGCCGATTTCTCCCTTTTCCCTCTTCGGTCTCGTTCGAGGCCACGGGCAGCGCGGAGCCGAAGCCGGTCGCCGCTTCCGGGTCTACCCCTTCGGAGCGCAGCTCGCCGGCCACCGCGGTCGCCCGGGCGCCGGACAGGCGGCGGTTGGCCTCGGGGCTGCCGAGCGAGTCGGCGAAGCCGAACAGCAGCACCCGCCGGCCCCGGTTGGCGGGTTGACTCAAGCTTTCGAGCAAGCGGCCGATGTCCCGCAGGGACTTGTTGTCCAGCCGGTCGCTGCCGGTCTCGAAGCGAAACACGAGGGGAAGCCGGGTCGCAGCCCGAGTCAGGCGGGCGTATTCGGCCGGCACCTCGGTGGGCAGGGCCGGTGCAGCCTCGTTGACCGGATCGAGGAGCGACTGGCCGACGAAACCCACGGCGTCGACCACCGCCTGCCCTTCGTCAGAGAGCGCGAACTGGACGAACTTGGCGACCCAAGGGTTCGGAGAGGCCGGGGAGACGTAGAGATACAGCCGCCGCGACAGGCGATAGTCCTCGGTGCGGACCGTGAACACGGTCGGCCGGTAGGGGACCGAACCCGCTTCCGAGACCTTGAGCGCCTTGGCGTCGCCGACATAGGCCAGGCCGACGAATCCGATCCCCCGCGGGTCGGCCGCGACGTCGGAGGAAAGCTTGCGATTGTCCTCGTAGCGCTTGGCGCTCGACGCGAGCGAGGCGTCGCGGAGGACCAGGCTCTTGAACGTGTCGAACGTGCCCGAGCGGTCGTCGCGGGAGTAGATCTGGACGGGACCCGCCGGACCGCCCAGCAGTCCCCAGTCGGCGATCCGCCCCGAGAACAGGTCGCGGATCTGGTCGAGCGTCAGCGATTCGAGCGGATTGGCTCGCGAGACGACGACCGCGACGCCATCCAGGCCGAGCACATGCTCCGCCGCTTGCGACGTCATGTCGCCCAGGGCCGCGAGCCGAACCTTTTCGTCCGGCTTGATCCGGCGCGACGACATGCCGATGTCCGCGGTTCCTGCCGCCAAGTCCTCATACGCCGTGCCGGAGCCGTGCGCAGCGATCTCGACCACGACCGGTTCGCTTTCGCCGGGTAGACGACCCTCGACGGCGACCTCGTCCTCCGCGCCGGGTACCCGGCGAATGTCCGTGGCGCCTTGCCGGTTCAGGAACTTCTCGACCAGTGCCGGCGCGAGATCGCGCCCGATCGTGTTCGAACCATGGAGGCGCAAGCGCGGCAGGGCCCGAGAGCCTGCCGCGGCCGATGCCGATCCGGTCGATGTCGATCCGGCCGATGTCGATCCGGCCGGTGCGTCCGAACTGCCGAAGCGGGAACCGCTCGATCGCCAGAGCGATGGACCGAAGCGAAAGATCGCCGTCGCCACCAACGCGAGGCCGATCAGAAAGAGCAGAAGTTTACCGAGGCCCGTCATCTTCATAAGTGACCTTTCAGCCGAAGGGATGGCTCCCCCGATCCGGCGAGGCGCAGATTCTACTTCCCCGCCCCTGGGAGCCGAGAGGTGCCCGTCGCGTCAGGGAGGCGGATTCCGAGAACTTCCGCCAGCGTCGGCGCGAGATCGTAGGGCGCACTCGGCTCGGAACGGACCGCGGACCGGAAAGGCGAGCCCCAAAAGATCAGCGGCACGTGGGTGTCGTAGTCGTATTGTGAACCGTGGCCGGAACCGCGCTCAGGGTCCCAATGCATCAGGACGTTTGGGCGCGGAATGAGAAAAGCGTCGCCGGAGCGGGAGGAATCCCAGTCATTGCGGGCGAAGGCGACGGCCGGATCTTCGGCCGGCCAGCGGTCGCGCTGCGACGCCAGAAGCACCTCCTGGATCTCCTCGCCGAACAGGCGCTGCACGACGCCTGGAAATACCCGATCGAGGTCTTCGGCCGTCACCGCTCGCCCGGCCGGCCCGCACGGTCCGTCGACCGAGACCTTGGGAAACGTCGGCCGATCGTAAGAGACGATCCACCCCTCCGAACCGTAGATCGGCTGGCTCCCCGGGGCGAGGCAAAGCTCTTCGGAAAGCGCCCGGTTGAGGCGTTCCTGGAAGCTCGGGAAAGCGCTCTCAGGAGCGGAGTCGCTCATCAGCCGGCCGCCGAACCGCCGGGCGTCCCGGCGCCGCGCGACTTCGGGAAGCGGAGCGAAGCCGTGATCAGCGGAGAGGGCAAGAACCACCCCCCCTGCGGGCGCCTCGGCGGCGAGGGCATCGAGCGCCGAGAGAAGGCGCCCCAGCTGGCGGTCCAGCCGGCGCAGCGCGTCGAGTTCTTCGGCCGACTCGTTGCCGTAGGCGTGGGACACCACGTCGTGCGCGGAGAACGAAAGCGCCAAGAGGTCGGGCACGCCGCGGCGCCCCACTTTAAGCGCCGGATCGGCGAGTGCGGCAAGCGCCAGATCGGCGAGCAGCTGGTCCTGGTACGGGCTGTCGTAGATGCCGCCGAAATAGCCGCGAGGGTCACCGGTCAGATCATGGCCGAAATCACCGAATCCGATCCCCAGATCGGGCGTCTGAAACCGGCCGAGGTTGGGCTCCGGCTGGGGCAGAGACGCCGCGTTGTCCGGTTCGGGCAGCGGACGCCACAGCAGGCCGAACCGGCCCGGCAGCATAGCTCCCGCGCTCGCCCCGTTGAATTTCTTCACCACGTCGCGCACAGCCCCGCCCCAGAGGCCGTCCTGGTCGAACGCGGTCGAGCTGACGAAACGGCCGGCGTCCCGGTCGTACCACCAGACCGCGTGGCGGGGGTCCTTGCCGGCGAGAAAGATCGCGCCGCGGTCCTTGCCCGAAAACGCGACCACGCGCGACTCGGGGCTCGACTCGATCAATCGGTCGCCGAGGGTCGCGACGCGCAGGTTCGCTGGGCCGGGGACGGTGCCGGACGGCGGCAGATTCTCCTCGGGCCGGCCGCGATGGAAGTTGTAAAGGGCAATCGCGTCGTCGCTGTCGAAGACGATCGACTCGCCCGCCGGTCCCTCGCCGATCCGGGTGGTCGCCTGGTTGCCGATCTCGCCCGAGAGCCGCCAGAGCTCGAGCGCCCGTTGGCGGGCGAAGACGTAGATCCGCCCGTCGCTCGCCACCTCGCGGTAGAACAGCGGCGGCTGCCCCGGAACCCGCGCGAGGTCGGGCTGGTCGGTGCAGTAGAGACGGCGCAGCCCCTGGCCGTTCGGGTTCGCCTCGAACCACCGGTTCGCCACGATGCCATGCACCCGCGGCGGCGCCCCGGTGCCCAAACTGGCGTGCCCCGGGCCGGTCTCGGTATTCAAATGCGCATACCGGCACTCGGTCTCGACCTGCCCCTCGGAAAGCAGCCGGGCGAGCCCGCCGTCGAGCCAGCTCCGGTAACTTTCGAGGCGCGGCCACGACAACCCATCGACCACCACCACGACGACGAGTTTGACGGGAGCCTGGGGGGCAGCCGGAGGGCTGGCCGCCCAGGCGTTGGCGACGAACAGGAGCAAGGGCAGAACACCGAACAAAACGCGCCGGAGGCGACGACAATCGAGATTGGCCATAACGGCGGACCCTACTTGGACGGCCCCGCCAGAGATGCAACGAACCTGTGACCGGCCGGTGAAAATTGTCCCGCGTCCTGAGCGCCGAGTTCTACCGAACTCTCGGGCGCCCTTCTTGCAGGCTCCCGGCAAGGCCGCGACGTGCTATTTTCGAAAGCGATCGAGTCCTGGAAAAAGTACATTGGTGAATAAAACGATGGATGATCCGAAGTCGGCAGGTCCTCTAGTGCGCTTCCTGCGCGGCCGGCGTGAGCTGTGGGCCAGCCTGCTGATCGGGCTCTGCTGCCTGCTGGTCTACAACGCCAACGGGCGGGCGATCAGCGCCGGTGACACCTACCCGGCGCGCTACCTGCCGTTCTCGATCTGGCGGAATCACACCGTTCTTCTCGATCCGATCGCGCGGCTCACGGCCCAGGGCCGAGGCGATGCGCCGTTCTGGATGGTGCCGTTGCCGGGAGGCCATACGATCTCGCTCTATCCCGTGGTGCAGCCCGTGATTCTGGCGCCGCTCTACCTTCCCGCGGTGGGCTACCTGAACCTGAAAGGTTGGACGGACGCGCGGCTGGACCACGTGGCCAGGGTGATGGAAAAGCTCTGCGCCTCGCTGATGGCGGCGTTCTCCGCGGCGCTCCTCTACCTGCTGCTGCGGCGCCAGGCATCGGTTTCGCTCGCAGTGCTGCTCACCCTGGCCTATGCCTTCGGCACCACCACCTGGATGATCGGCAGCCAGGCCCTTTGGCAGCATGGGATGGCTGAGCTTCTAGTGGTCGTCGCGCTGCTGCTTCTCACCGGGACGTGCACCTGGCCGCGGGTGGTCGCGGTGGGAATAGTGTGCGGGCTCCTCGCCGGAAACCGCCCTCCCGACGCCCTCCTCGCGGCGGCGCTGGGCGTTTACGGTCTGTTCTGGGCCGGACGCAAGGCGGTGCTACTCGCCGCCGCTGCGGCGCTGCCGATGGGCCTGGTGCTTCTATACAACCTCGGCGTGGCCGAAAACTTCGCCGGGGCGTACGGCCGGATGGGCAGGGCCGCATTTTTTCGCCATGACCTGTGGTCCGGCCTCGGCGGATTGCTGTTCAGCCCGACGCGTGGGCTGTTCGTCTTTTCGCCCTTCCTGCTGTTCCTCTTTCTGGCCTGGCGGCTTCCGCCGGAAGACCGAGGCCTCGCCCTGGCGCTTCGAGTCGCCGTCGTCCTCCAGATCCTGCTCTATGCCAAAACCGACTGGCGGACCGGCATCTACTGGGGCTCGCGCTACCTGACCGACCTCCTGCCGATCCTCCTCTGGATGCTGGTGCCGGTCGTCACCTCGTTGCGCGTTCTCGGCCGGCTCTGCTTCCTGCTCGCGGTGGGCTTGGCGGTCGCGATTGAAGCGATTGGGGCCTTCTGGTACATCAGCTCGACGGACGGTTTGATCGCCTCCGCGTGGGACTGGCGAAACGCGCCGTTCGTCGCCTCTTTGCAGCATGGCCCCGCTCCGGCGGAGCTGTGGGTGGAGATGCGAGGCGACCTCGAAGCGATCGAGATGGGAGGCCGGGCGACCTCGGCGACCTCAGCCATCACCGCCGGCCAGGAGATCGTCGCCGTCGGGTGGGCACTGGCCGGCTCGGCGACGCCCAGTCAGGTGGCCGCCTCCTTCGACGGCCAGCCGCTCGTCGCCTCCCGCGCCTTCCTCGACCGGCCCGACCTCCGCGCCGCACAGCGCGCGTCGAGCCCCGCCGGCTGGCGCATCCCGCTCGACACGTCCGGCCTCTCTTCCGGCGAGCATCATCTGACCGCCTTCGCCTGGGCCTCCGACAACGGCGAGGGGTATTACCTGGGAGACCGCAAGCTGACCGTACAGGCGGCAACCACGCCGGCCGGCATGGCCCCGCCGGTCCGCACCGGGCAACTTTCCGGGCCACCTTCCGGGCAACCTTCCGGGCGGCGAGAGGGAGAAAAGGGGACGCCGGCCGAAGCCGGGGGCCTCGCGGTTCTCGCGAAGACGGCGGCGGCGCGGGTTCGTGCCCACCAGCAGGAGCCGGGGTACTGGCTGACCGCTTACACGAACGCGGCCCGCTTCGAAGAGCCGCACCCCGAGATGAACACCTTCCTCACCTCTCTCCTGGTCGAGCTGCTCGATCCGCTGGCGACCTCTGGTGGTCTCGGAGAGAGCGTGGAGCGCGCCCGGCATCACCTTACCCGCCAGATCGAAGCCGGCGGCCTCGTGCGCTACCACGGCCTGCCGGACGCCCCGGGAATCGGCACCCTCGGGTGCCCCATCACGCCGGACTCCGACGACACGGCGCTCGTCTGGAGGCTCGCACCCGACCCCGACCGCCGTCGTCTTTCGGCCGCTCTAGAGACCCTCGCCGAATATCGCACCCCCGAAGGGCTCTACCGCACCTGGCTCGCCCCGCGGGAGGCCTACCAGTGCCTCGATCCGGGCAAGGATCCAAACCCCGCCGACATCGCCATTCAGATGCACTTGCTTCTGCTGCTGTCCAAGGAACAGCCGCCGGCCGGCCGCGCGCTCTGCAAGGCGCTCCGGCCGGTTGTCGATCAAAATCGAATCTGGGTCTATTATTCAAAAACGCCGCTGGTACCGATCTTGCGGTTAACCGACCTGGAGCGCGTCGGCTGCAAGCTCGATCTACCCGCATCCCGGATGCGCACGTCGGTGGCGGGCCAGGAGATCTGGATCTCCACCGTCCGATCTCTGGGGCGCGGGCGAATTGTCCGCGGGTCGGCCGAGGCGGCACGGATCGAATCGATGTTGCGTCAGCTCTCTGAGGACGACTTCGCACTTTTGCGAAAGAGTCCACCGCTTCTTTACCACAACGATCTCACCGCGACGGTCCCCCGCTATTACTGGTCGGAAGACGTCGGCTACGCGCTCTGGTTAAGGCTTTATGATCAATATTCCCACTCGGGTCGTCCCTAACTCGAAAGCTTCCGCGGCGCGCTACCTGTCCTGCCTGCGCCTGCCGGAGATCCTCGTTCTTCAGGGGTCGCCGCTACTGGGCGCCGCCTTCGCGATCCGGCACCCGACGGCGGCAAACCTGGCGCCCCTGGCCCTTCTCGTCGTCGCCAACCTCCTCTTGGTGGCGCACATCTTCCTGCTCAACGATTGGTCGGGCCTCGCCACCGACCTCGGCGACCCCAACAAGGCTGCGAGAGTCTTCACGGCCCGAGGGGTCGGCCGTCACGAGATCGGCGCTCTGACGGCCGCGCTGCTCGCTGTAAGTCTCTTCCTCTTCAGCTGGCTGGGACCGGCCTCCCTCTACTTCGCCCTGGCGATCGCCGCTTTAAGCGCCCTCTACTCCCTGCCTCGATTCGATGGGAAGGGCAAACCGCTCTTAAGCTCGGCCGCCCACCTGATCGGCGGCGCCCTCCACTTCCTCCTCGGTTACTCCCTGGGAGGGACGATCGACCCCCGCGGCCTCGCCCTGGCCGCCTTCTTCGGCCTGACCTTCGCCGCCGGCCACCTGACCCAGGAGATCCGCGACCACCAGGGCGACGTCCTCAATGCCGTAAAGACCAACGCGGTGATCTTCGGCCGGCGCCCCACCTTCGTCGCCAGCCTGGCCCTCTTCACCCTGGCCTACGCCCTCCTCGTCGTCCTGGCCTTTGAGGGCATCCTCCCCCGGCCGCTGGCGGTCCTGATCGTCCTCTATCCCTTTCACCTCCGCTGGTCGCTCAAAGCCCTGGCCGAAGGCCTCACCTACGCGAGCACCTGCCGGCTCCAGGCACGCTACCGGGCGCTCTACGCGATCATCGGGGTGGCGATGGTGGCGGCGCTTTGGCTGGCTTGACACGCCCCCAGCTGAATCAGCTCGTCGCCGTCGCGAGTCGCCCGCCGAGCCCGGAAAGCTGACCGCCGAATTCGGTTTTCTCGGTGCGCGAAGCGATTTTCTCGCCGCCGAATTCGATTTTCCGAGTCCGAAAGCCGGTTCGCGACCGGCAAAGCCATTTTCTTGCCGGCGCCAGGCATTTTCTCGCCGGGAAAACCCCTTTCCCGTGTGCCGAATTCGATTTCGTGATCGCCGAAACCCCTCGGCCGGCTCAAAACGTCAATTTTCAGTCCGCCAAGCGAATTCGGCGGTCAGAAAAACGCTCCGCTCTCCCAGAAAACCGCTCGCCGCACTCAGAAAACCGAATTCGGCGCTCATCGCGGCGGCTCCCCCGGTCGCCTTACGGCTTTTTCCGGTCGCATGAGGCGCCCCGTCACGCGGAAAAGGAGTAGTGCCATGAGAGACACCTGTTTCGCGGACAAGTTCAGCCGGTGCGAGATCACGCTTCAGCGTCTCCTTTAGCGAGCTGCCCAATATTCCGGGCGGCGAGGCCTATGTTGCCGAAGTCCGGCAACGGGTCGTGTCTCTTCGCGCCTCGCAGGAAGGGGTGCAATCGCTGCGCGGCCAGCTGACGGAGGCGGTGATCATCCGCCAGCAGCGCGACCGGGAGGCGAGCACCTCCCTCCGGCACCTGGCGGCGGCCGTCCGCGCCAAGTTCGGCTTCGACAACCCGATGATCGAGAGCTTCAACATCCGCTCCGAGCACCGGGCCAAGCGCGGCCGCAAGGCGAAGCCCGCCGCCGCCTAGCATTTTCTACGGCCATGCCCAGATCGGTACGGTGGGTTGGCCCCGAAGGTTTTGCGATCAGGCGGCGGGCGGATCGGTCCACTCGACGCGCACCTTCTGCTCGGAGACGCCGCAGAACGTGACGTGCCGCCGATCGTCGGAATGGTGGGCGAGCTTGTAGGCCATGAGATCCTTGATCAGGGCCTCGACGTTCCGGGATTTCAGCTCCCGCCAGAGCGATCGGTTCTCCTGTCCCATGCGGCTCAAGAAAGTTTCGTCACCGGCAGCCAGCGACTCGACTCCCAGCACCCTCATCCAAGCCACGTTGGTCAGATAAAGAGCCACGGCCGCCGCCTCATGAGAAGGCGGAGTCGCCGGGTTCGCGAGAATCGTAGACGCCATCTGGATGAAGATGGCCGAGAGCTTCCTTTCCATGGGCGTGCGCTTCCTGTTCCGAGGGGGTGAAAGGTTGAATGGAGGACAAATCTTATCCTCCGTCCCGGCCTCTGCACACCACCAGTCACGCCGACCCTTACGCCTTGGCCGAATCCGTGCTTCCATTGGAGGCTCGCGCCAATCCGGCGGCGAAGGCGGTCGCCTTCCGCTGCCAGATCTTTACGGGTCGCCGTGGTGCCCTGCGCCTGGGCACGCAGGTTGTCCTGGTGGGCCTCGAACTCCCGACTCCGCAGGAGGATCTGCTTGAGCTGGGCGACGTCCTCGGCGAGGTGCTGCATGTCGGGGAGGTCGGGCTCGAGATTGCTGACCAGCGTGTTCCAACGACTGATGCGGGCTCCGAGGGTGTGACCGTTTCCGGCCATGCTGCGACTCCTTTTCGTCTCTCGACGTAAGTGTGGGATCAGCCCCACGCCGCAAGGGTACGAGACGAGGTTCCGAGAAAACGATAGGTCCGACGAAATTCTTTTTCGCGGGGTTGGAACGAAGACCGTTCGGGCTGGAACGCGCCCCGGCTTCCAGTGCATTCGGCGGCGGTTTCCAGTGGGAGCGGTCGCAGTTCCAGTGGAAGCGACCGTCGATTGCAGTGGAAGCGACCGTCGATTGCAGTGGAAGCGACCGTCGATTGCAGTGGAAGCGACCGCAGTTTCCAGTGGAAGCGACCGTCGATTGCAGTGGAAACTTCCTGGATTCCAGTGGGTTCGGCGACAGAATGCAGTGGAAACTGCGGCCGCTTCCACCGGATCCGGTCGTGCGGCGCGCGTTTGGGATGTGTTGTTCGGGAAAGTGAAACCTCGGAGAACCTCGCAGAAGTGGCCGAGACGATTGGAGGCTACCGGATGACCGATCTGGGAGTGGAGCCGCTCCCCGCCCAGAAGCGCTTAGAACGAATGGCCAACCTGCGCAAAATGGCCGAGCAGGCGCCTACCGACCAGCCCACCGTCGCCTCGTTCATCCGCTGGTACTTCACTCCGCGGTTCGAGCGTTCCGTCTCGCTGCAATCGACGATGCCGGTTAAGGAGTACATCCGCCGGCTCCTCGCCCTCGGTACGCCCGAAGCGCGCAAGGAGGCTGAGGAAGCTTTTCCGGGTCATCCGTTGCTCGTGCCGGTTCCGGCGGGCGGTGGAGTTGGCCGGCCATGACGAAGCGAGCAGCCGTCGGCCCCAACCCGTTCGTCGGCCCGCGGTCCTACTCGTCGCTGTCGCGCCGCCCGGCGTAGCGCTTCGCAGGATCGAAGCGGAGGGTTGGGTCTGCCTGGGCCGCTTCGAGGAACGCCGTCAGCTCTCGAAGATAAGTGGTCGTAAGCTCTTCGCGGTCGGCGGCGTCTCGGAACAGGATGAGTGCTGCGATCGCCTCTCGGTGGACCTCTTCAGCGCTGAAGATGGGCATGATCTCAGACGCGAGTTTCTTGGTATCGGCCGTGCGCCCCGCGGCAAGATAGGCACGAGCCAGGTCGAGCGAAACCATCGCGGCGTCATAAGCGATCTTGGACTGGAGGAAGACCTCGCGTGCGGCCAGGAGATGACGCTCCGCGCTCGCGGTGTCCCCGAGGCCAAGGGCGACCTTGCCGCGAATCCATTCGTAGCGGATCTGTAGGTGGGGCTCCTTGAGAATGCGGTGGCGCTCTTCGTCGCTGTTGAGGAGCGTTAGAGCTTCCTCGTAAGAACCTTGCTCGGCCAGGTAGAGCGCCAGGTTTCGGCGGGCGGCGAGAAAAAGGCAAAGATCGGCCTCGGGGTCGAAGTATCCGATGGCTTCGCGGCCGAGTCGCAGGGCTCTCGCGAGTTGCCCGGACTGAAAATGGACGGTCGAGAGCTGCATCGAGACGCATCCCATCTGGCGGCGCTCGCCGGCAAGCTCATAGAGGAACCGCGCCCGGGTGAGCACCTCCTCGGCCTCCCGGAACCGGCGTTGGTCCTTTCGGAGAGATCCTTCGAGCGAATCGAGGCGCGCCAAAACATCCGGGTCCGATACGCCCCCCAGCAGGGTGAGTTTGCGAACACTGCCGAAGAGCTGTTCGCTTTCGACCAACCTGCCGGTCGCTCGGACGGCGTTCGCCATCTCGCCAATGGCCAGAACGTGCAGATCACGAGCGAAGGGCGATTCGAGCGTCTGGTTGGAGACCACGCGAGCGAGGTCAGCGAAGTGGTAGGCCTCGCGTGGAGCGGACCTGACTCGCGATCGGCATTCGGAAATGAGTCGTTGCGCCAGGGTCGGAGTACGAAACCTCCGGTATGAGCGGGCGATTCGCGCCGAGCGCTGCTCCTCTGGAAGGCGCATTAACTCCTTGAAGTCGCGGGCGGCGGCTTGGTGTTCTGCCGCCGCTTTGGGCAACTGCTCTTTGAGGAGGGCGGGCAGCAGGGTGAGGACCCGCGCGTAGCTTCCGGGGCGTGCCCGTAGTTCTCGCTGGTAGGCCTCCCACTCCGCTGCGCAGTGCGGACAAAATTCAAAGAGGTGATTCAGGGCCATGTCCAAGAACGTACGCGGAGGCAGGCCGCCGGTAGCAACAGACCGCAGAAGTTCCCGGCTAAGGTGCAGGTCGTTCATCTTCCCCGTCCTTTTGTGTCCCTTCGAGAGCTGTAGTGTCTAACTTCCTCCGGTGAGCTGCAAGGGCCTGGACGGGACAAAGATCTAAAAGGTAAGAACGAGAGTTAAAGGCGGAGACCGAAGCGCCTCGGCGCTCCGCCTCTCGTCTTCACTGTTGCAAACCCCCGAACCCGGATCTCTCGCCGATGGTCGTCATAGGTGACAGAGGGGTAGGTACAGCCGTCCGTCAGGATCGGTTTCGGCGCCAAGACCTGAAGGCGGAGGAGCAGGCCGACCGTTCGGATCGGTCTCCGCGCCAAGAGGCGCGAAGATCGACCTGACCGCATCCTCGCCACGAAGGACTACTGCGACAAGCGCGGCACGCGCGGTTTCGAGGAGGGAGTTCCTGGAACTGGCTTCTTGGGGTGGCTCCTTGAAGGCACGAGCCGAGGCTACCGAAGCAAGACCGAGAAAGAGGGCGATGAGCACGATTCCGCGACGGACCATCCCGAACACCTTTCGAGACGGCTTCCACTCGCTTCCTGACGCTCAGGATGAGGGGCCGCCTGTGAGGTGTAGATTGCGACCGAGTTGAGGTAGAAGCACGGATTTTCTGGAAGGTCGTAACAGAAAAGGTGCGTTCCGCCTCGTTACCGGCCAGCTGTCCGCCACAAAGTTGCGTCCAAGGGAAACATTGGAAATGGCCGCAACGATCGAACAGCACCAGGTGCGGCTGGCGCCGCCCGGACCGAGACCACAGCCTGCACCGCCGTCTGGGGCCAGAGGAGGAGGACAAGATTCCCGGGTTCACGGGAAACCCTTCCGATCGCAATTCCCCGGACGGTCACCTTTCGCTGCGCGGCGGAGAAATCTTCGCCGCCGCCGTCGTCGAGGTCTCCGCCGCGGTGACTCGCCAGACGACGTTGCCGACGTCGTCCGCCACCAGCAGAGCGCCTTGCTTGTCGATCGCCACGCCCACCGGCCGTCCCATCGCCTCACCGTCCGGTTTGACGAATCCGGAGAGGACGTCGATCGGGTCTCCCGCGGCGGCGCTTCCAGAGAACGGCACGAAAATTACCTTGTAGCCGCTCCGGGGCTTGCGATTCCATGAGCCGTGCTGGCCGACGAACATGCCTCGCCCGAAGGGCTCGGGCAGCGTCGTGCCCTTTGACCAGGCGAGGCCCAACGAAGCGGTGTGCGGCCCGAGGGCGTAGTCGGGAACCAGCGCCTTCGCGACCAGATCGGGCCGCTGCGGTTTGACCCGCGTATCGACGTGCCGGCCATAGTAGCTGTAAGGCCAGCCGTAGAAGCCGCCGTCGCGCACCGAGGTGAGGTAGTCGGGGACCAGGTCGCTGCCCAGCTCGTCGCGTTCGTTGACCGCCGTCCACAGGGCTCCGCTCTCGGGCTCCCAGGCGAGTCCCACGGGATTGCGCAGCCCGGAGGCGAAGACGCGATGGCTTCCGGTCTTCGCGTCCACCTCCCAGATCGCGGCGCGATCCACCTCTTCCTCGATCCCGTTCTCTCCCGCGTTGCTGTTGGAGCCGACCGCCACGTACAGCTTCGAACCGTCCGCCGAGGCGATCACGTTCTTGGTCCAGTGGTGGTTGCGCGGACCCGCGGGCAGGTCGAGCAGCTTGGTCCCCTTGGCCGTGATCTCTTTGGCGCCCTGCGTGTAGGGGAACTTCACGATCGCGTCGCTGTTCGCCACGTAGAGATCGTTGCCGACCAACGACATGCCAAACGGGGAGTTGAGGCCGGAAAGGAAGACCGTCCGGTCCTCGGCGAACCCGTCGCCGTCCGCGTCCCGCAAGCGCGTGATCCGGTTCGCGCTCGGCACGGCGCCGCCCGCCTTCTTCTGGAACTTCTTGAAGAAAAACCCCTTGATTCCCGTGCCGTCCTTGGGGCGCGGCGGCGCGTTGGTCTCGGCCACCAAAACGTCGCCGTTCGGCAGCACGTAGAGCCATCGCGGATGATCGAGCCCCTTGGCGAAGGCGGTCACGGCGGTCCCCGGGGCCGCCACCGGTTTTGCCCCTTCCGGCCAACCTATGGCGGTGACGACGTTGACCGTCGGGATCAGCGATTTGCTGGGCGCAGGGATCGTCGGATTCGTCCCGGTGCCGGCAGAGACCGGGAGCTTCGCCGAGGAGGCGCACCCCACCGAGAGCCCGAGGATCAAGAGGGTCGTGGCGAATGCGAAGGGGGAGTGGACGGATGGGCGCATCGGATCACCTCGAGAGAGCGAAGAGCGTTTCGCCGGCTTCGGCAGCAGGCTCGGGGTGCAAAGCCTGTTCCTCGGCCTACCGAGGGCTGGAGCCTCCTCCTCGTTGAGGATCGCGCAGCCGCGCTCGCCGCATGCCCGGACGCTTGGGTGAATCCGGAAAAGCCTTCTTAGCGACTGGCAAGATGTGCGCCCTCGATTCAGGCGGCCGACCTGCGCAAAATGGCCGAACTGGCGCCTACCGATCAGCCCACCATCGCCTCGTTCATCCGCTGGTACTTCACTCCGCGGTTCGAGCGTTCCGTCTCGCTGCAGTCGACAATGCCGCGTCGAGCAGTACATCCGCCGGCTCCTCGCCCTCGGTACGCCCGAAGCCCGCAAGGAGGCCGAGGAAGCCTTTCCGGGTCATCCGTTGCTCCTGCCGGCTCCGGCGGGCGTCGGAGGGGGCCGGCCATGACGGAGTGAGCCGAGGCCGGCAAGTCGCCCATTCACAACGAGGTTCGAATTTCTGGCAAAAACGATGGTGCGCCCGGCAGGCGCTAGAATCCGCGAGACCGTGTCCAATCGATACGCCGCGTTCATCAGCTACGCGAACCGCTACACGCCCTGGGTTCGCGTACTCCAAAGAAATTTGGAGCGGTGCCTCGCCGCGGCGGGCCGGCCAGGGGAAGTGTTTCTCGACCAGACTGACCTCGGGAGTGGGCACTCCTGGGTGACACAGCTTCAGTCGGGGATCGATAGGTGCGAGCACTTCATCCTGGTGGCCACTCCAGAAGCGCTCGCATCGCCTCGGGTAGGGGATGAGTGGGAAGGCTTCGTGGCGAAGCGCCGGGAGTGGTCGACGACGGGGAGGTTTCATGTCGTAGATCTGCTCGAAGTTCCCCTTCCGTCGTTTCTTTCGCGAATCCAACGCGTCGATTTCCGCAACGCAGGAGAGGTGAAGTACCGACTGGCGCTAAGCGAACTGGTCGCAGGCCTTCTCGGCCACTCCGATCGACGGAACCTGCCCGCGCTGCCCGAGGATGTCGAGGTTCCCTCGCCGCCCGATTCAGGTCTAGATCCTCGGCTGCGCTCACGGCTAGTGAACTGGTTGACGCCTGTTTTGGCAAGTAAGGCGTACCGTAAGGCGATTGCATCCGAGCTTCAGCTCAAGTCGGCAGTGTTTGAAGGACAGCCGTCGTCGGAGTGCGCGGCGTCAGCACTTTTGGTTTGGGCGACGGGCGACGAAGAGCCGATAGCGGCGGCAGTGCGCATAATCGAAACGCTACGTGAAACGTTAGAGGAGGACGAACCAGAGCGGGTCGCGGAACTGGTTTCCCTGCGCGCCGATCTCGTTGCGCGGCAGAAGGAAGCACCGGAGCGCGGGTTGTTGGAAATCTGGCTTGCGCAAGTGGTGTCGGATCACGAGCGGCTCGTTCCGTATTTCCAACAGCAGGCAGAGATAGGCCTTTTGGAGCGCGTTTACGTGAAGCTAGAATTACGCTCGGAAGAAGGGCGCCATCTCGATCAGTCCGTCCTTGGTTCAGACGCCCCTCTGCCAGGGCGTCCTCTTGGTCTACGCGAGGTGCTCGCTCTGTCCCGGGAAGGAAACCCCTGGATTAGCGGACGCTGGATCGTGTTGGGCGATCCGGGAGCAGGCAAGACAACACTTTTGCGCCACCTCACGGCGACCCTTGCACGCCAAGTCAATCGCCCCTGGATTCCGATATTCGAGTCGGTACCGAGGCTTCTCCGCGAGAACGATTCACTGCTCGATCGCGTCGTGCGCCGGATGGAGCGCGCCGGCCATCCGGCGCAAGAACTTGCTGCCACACTTAATCATGAAGGAAAAGACGGGCGCTTGCTCTTACTCCTTGACGGACTCGACGAAGTACCGCGCAATGATCTGGAGGACGCAGAGAAACTCTTGCGCGGCTTCGCGATCCGATGGCCGACAACGCCGATCGTAGTCACGAGCCGCCGGATCGGCTATCGCCCCCCAGGAGCCAACTTCCGTGAGCTGCGCCTGTTGCCGCTCGATCGCGAGCGCCGACGGGAGTTTCTTGCCCGCTGGTTGTGCCGCGTCGCCGGCAAGCCGGACGAGGCGCGCGCGGAGTCGGCGCTCGTCGTGCTCGATGCCCCGGAGCTGCGAGACCTCGCGGGTAATCCTCTCTATCTGACCTTGATGGCCCTCTTGTTCGAGCAGGAGGCGGAACCCGCTCGACATCGAACGAAGCTTTACGACCAAGTGCTCAGTTTTCTCCTAGAAGGAAAGCACCGGCCCGAGGGACAACCGATGGAGCGCCAAGAAGCGGTGCGGGCTGCCATTCGTTGCCTTGCCCTCGGCATGACCGAGGATAATCGCGACGCCGAATCGGTGGCCGGTCTTGACACACGCCTGTACGGCGAGGAGATGGATGAGGAGCGCCGGCAGCTCGAGCGCGTTCCGCGCTGGCGCGACAGGATGCGCCGGTTTCTTGACGACCTCTCCGAGCAAACGGGGATCCTCGGACCGCACGACGGGCCGGACTCGGACTGGCGCTTCTGGCACCGCTCGTTTCGCGAAGCTCTAACAGCCGAGAGGTTGGAAACTCAATATCGCGCTGAAGGTGGAAAAGAAGCCGTCCTCGCGCGGGCGCACACTCTCACGAGAGAGGAGGACCTAAGCGCGTGGGCCGAGCCGTTCGCGTTGCTCGCAGGGCGGCTCGAAGCGCCGGACGAATTGGTAAAGGATCTCGTGAAGATAAATCCCGCACTTGGCCTGCGATCACTCGCAACGGCGCAGAGTTTGGCACCCGGGACGGTACACGAGATTCTCGAGCTGAGCGAAAGTTGGGCAGAGCGAGCTGAGGTCTATGAGAGCATTCCAAAACTAGTCGGCGAGCCCCGGCGGGCTCTCGCGCTGCTCGACCAGGTAAGAAAGAGAACGACGAACGGAAATGATCTTTTCTTCCTCGACCGCGTGATGCGGAAGGTCGGAGGCCAATTCCCAAATCATTCGCAAGAAGCGGCGGAACTCGCAGAGCGGCTATACGACCATCTTCCGAAGCCGGACGAGGAACTATTCCGGTGGATCGAAACGCCGAAGAACGGTCGCATCCCGCTCTGGTGCCAGATCCCTGCAGGTGAAACTTGGATCGGAAGCGCCGGTAATGAGGGCTACGACCGCGAAAAGCCAAGGCATAGAGTGAAAATCGAACGGCCGTTTGCACTTTCGGCCGTTACGGTGACAAACGCTCAGTTTCGCGCATTCGACCCCAGCCGTACGCCGTCCTGGTGGAATACGGCATTGCCAGAAGAGTTCCCTTTTTACCCCGTCTTCAAAATCACCTGGCATGAGGCTGTGTCGTTCTGTCGTTGGCTGGCGAGCCTATTTCCGTGGGCCCGGGGCGCGCGGTTACCGTTGGAGGAGGAATGGGAGCACGGTTGCCGCGCAGGAAGCGAGACGCGCTACTGGAGTGGCGACAAAGATCAGGATCTCGAGCGGGTCGGCTGGTACCGCGAGAACTCGATGAATCGCACTCATCGAGTTGGCGAGAAGGAAGCCAACCCCTGGGGCCTCTACGATGTCCACGGCAACATCCTGGAGTGGACCCTGAGCGCCTTCAAGGGTAATTACGAGGGTGGCGCCTCGGCCCTCGACCCAGTCACCGTCGATCTCGAAGAAATCGCGCGCGAGGGCGGTGGCGACCCAAAACGTGTGTTGCGTGGTGGTAGCGCTTGGCTCGATGCCGTTGGAGCGCGATTGGCGCATCGGTACTATGCAGCTCCGGGGCACGAGGTCGGCGGGCAGGGTTTTCGCGTTGCAATCCCTACCTTCCCGGGTTGGCTCGAAGACGGGTCGACTTCGCGCTAAGTGCTGATTGTACAGGGAGGGTAGTGATGGTGCGCCCGGCAGGAGTCGAACCTGCGACCTACAGCTTCGGAGGCTGCCGCTCTATCCAGCTGAGCTACGGGCGCCTTGGGAGAACGTTCGAGTGAGAGGCATCGCTCACCTTGGGACGTTCAGCTTTGAAGAACCGTGCCACGAGAAGCATGGCCTGCCTGGAGGGATTCGAACCCCCGACCCGCGGCTTAGAAGGCCGCCGCTCTATCCATCTGAGCTACAGGCAGCCGAGGCACGCTAGCCCGTCACCGTCATCGTGGGGAGAGTATCCCTGCGATTGAATTCGGGGCGCCCAGATTTGAACTGGGGACCCCCTGCGCCCAAGGCAGGTGCGCTACCAGGCTGCGCTACGCCCCGACGGAAACGCGCAGCTGAGCATAGAGCAGGCGCGGGAAGGCGGTCAAATCGTGGCTTGGCGCGCCTGCTCGGCCTGTCGTTGCGGGCGAGACGCCCGCGCCACCCAGGAGGGCTCGAACAGCGGCCTGGATGGAGCCTTAGGCGGGGCGCCGTCGCCCTCGGCCGAACAGGTCGGCGAGGATCGCGGTCGGGGCGCGACCTTCGGCTCGAGCTTCGGTCTCCGGGTGGCGCTCGCCAAGCAGCAACTCCCGCGCCCGCAGTCTGCCGATCTCTATGATGCGGGCGATCACGGTCCAGTCGCGCTCGATGAAACCGATCGGCAGCCGGTGGCGAGGACGCAGGACCACCATCTTCCGGGCTAGATCGGCCGGCGGATGATGCTCGGAATCGCGCGGGCTGCGGCACAGACCTCCCTCGCTCTCCCCCTTGTTGGCGAACACCACGACCGCGTCGCACCCCTCCTCGAACGCGCGCTCATAGGGAAGGTTGTCGGACAAACCTCCGTCGCCGTACCGCACGCCGTTGAGCCTTGGCGCCCGGGTATAGAACGGCGGCAGGTAGTTCGAGGCGAGGAGCAGCGCGAAGGGATCGGCCAGCTGCCGCGCTTCGAACAGCACGGGCGCCCGGTCGGCGAGGCGGGTGACCCCGACGAAGAGCGGCAGGGCCTGGGGTGCGGCAAGCCGGACGGCCCCGATATAGCGCCGGAAATTGCGTTGGTGAATTTCCGCATAGCGGAATGGCGAGCCGGCGCGCAGCAGGTTGCGGAGATCGACCGGCGGCATGCGATGAAACGCCCGCCAGTAGGAGCGCAGACGGTCGTCGGTTCCCGCGGCGACCGCTGCGGCGTTCCAGGCCCCGGCCGAAACGCCGATCGCCAGAGCCGGCTGGATTCCGAGCTGGCGAAGTGTCGCGAGCGCGCCGACCTGGAAGGCGCAGCGCATCGAGCCGCCGGAAAAGACGTAGCCAATCCGATGCGCCGAGCGGAGCAGATCGAGGGCCTCGGTTCCCGCGGGCGGCGACGTCATCCGAAAGAAGTATAGAGGTGACGGAGGGGGCTCCGTGTAGAATCGCTCTGCGGTGCCCAACGTAAGCGACACCTTGACGGCGACCGCCAGGAGGGGACCATGGCAAAAGGCAACAACGCGCAGAAGAAAGAGACCAAGAAGCCGAAGAAGGCCGCCGTCAAGGGTGCGGCCGACAAACCGAAGGACACCAAGAAGAAGTAACGGTTCCCTAGGGGGTCGACCTCGTCGCCCGGTCCCGGCCGTCGGCTCCCAGCAGCACGGAGCCGACGGCGGGGCCGGGCGATTTCGTCGTTCAGGTGGCGGGTTGCGCGACCGGTGGTGCGGAGGGCGCGAGCCGGCCGAGCCATCGGCCGATCGCTTGAAGCGCCTGCGGATCGATGAGGACTCCATCGTGGCTCGCGCCGTCGATGAGGCGGAGCGCCTTCTTCTCCGGTCCGAGCGCGGCCGCGTAGCGGTCCGCCCGGAACGCTTCGTCGCGGGTGCCGACGACCACCAGCAGCGGCCGGCCGCTCGCTTCGATCCGGGCGAGCGCCGGGGCGTGATCCTCCGGAGCATTGCCCACCATCGCCCGATAGCTGTATGAGGTGAGCGGCAGCTCCGGCGGCAGATTGAAGAACAACGTGCGCAGGCCGTTGAAACGGGTGACGCCGACCTGGTTCCACAGCGCGAGACCGATCGTCCGGGGGACGTTCAGCCGGATAAAGGAGTCCTCACCGGGTCGCGCTTCTTGCGGCGTGGTGGGCGATTTGGCGCTCAGGTAGGGCGCGAGCAGCAGATAGCTCCGGTCGCCTGGCGTAGGAGGCCCGCGGGGCGGTTCATCTCCAGGCTGCCGCCGAGGATGCCGTGAACGAGGACGATCGAGGTCTCCGAATTCGCGGCGAATCGGTGGGCGGCGAGCGAAACGCCGTCCCGCATCGAAAAGCGCCGCGCCTCGCTCGGGTAGACCTGTTCGTAACGGGCGGCGAAGGCGGCCATCGCTTCCGGTGACATCGGGGGCGGCGGGCCGAATTGCGGGTCGCCGAGGAAGATCATCACGAACGCCGCAATGAAGGTCAGCGCGACGAGCCCGGCGAGGACGAAGAGGGACCGGCGGAGGATTCTGGCAGTTCTTTTCATGGCTTTGCTCTCAGATCCGGGCGGATCAGAGGAAGTCCGTCTTCCGAGATTGGAGCCAGAACGTCAGGCCGACCATCAGGGCGATCGAGAGGATCTCCCCGACCAGCAGATTGACGGCCGCCGGGCTCCATACGATAAGCGTTTTTAGCCGATGCGCTCGGCGCCCGTATAATGCCAACCGGAGGAAGCGCGAATGCCCACCGCCATGACCCTTACCCAGATCGAGAAGCAATTCGATTCCGAGTGGGTCCTCGTCGGAAACCCCGAAACCGACGATGCCCTAGAAGTCCGGAGCGGCGAAGTGCTCTGGCACAGCCAGGACCGGGACGAGGTCTACCGAAAAGCCGTCGAGCTGCGACCGCGACGATTCGCAATGCTCTACACCGGAAGGATGCCCGAAGGCACGGCGATCATCCTGTGAGCTTTGCCTTCGACCGGAAGCAGGGCTTGGTGATCGTTCGCGCCGAGCTGACCGGGCCTTCGGGCAAAGCTTTACTGCGGTTGGCGTTGGATACGGGCGCGACAGGCACGATCGTGAACGCCGGTCCATTGGTGGCGATAGGGTACGACCCGGCTCTTACCCCAAATCGCGTCCAGGTTACGACAGGAAGTGGCGTCGAGTTTGCTGCGCGGGTGGAACTGTCTCAGTTGGTCGCGCTCGGACAGGTGCGCGATGACTTTCTCGTTCTCTGCCATACGCTGCCGCCGAGCACTGGAGTCGACGGCCTTTTGGGCCTAGATTTCTTCCGAGACCTGAGGTTGATGATCGATTTCAGAAAAGGCGACCTGGCGATCTCGTGAACGTCAGGCTTAGCAGGGCTCTCCTGGGAGTACTGGGCCGCTACCCCTTCCCGACACAAACCCACCCGCCACCGTCATCCCGAGCGAGAGCGAGGGATCTGGGGGTGCGGGCGGCCTTAAATTCCATCACTACCCCCCGCCCATCGCCTCCAGCAGCAGCACACTAATCCACCTCGGGCTCGCCTGGCCGCCGCCGGCTCCTGTTGCCGCGACCTGCTTCATCGCCTGGGCGACGAGGAAACCGAGCAGGCCGGTCTTTCCTGCGCGGTACTTTTCGACCTCGGCCGGATGCGCGGCGAGGACGCCCGCGAGGCTCGGCGCGAGTTCCGGGCGCAGTCGATCGAGCAGCTCCTGCTCTTCGGCGGTCAGCGGTTCGGGCGTCTTTTCTTCGACCACCTTAGGTGCTTTGGCGGCGGCGGGCGGCGAGGGAGGCGCAGGAGCCTGCGGCGCCTGTTTCTGCACCTCCGCCGCCCAGGAGTCGCGGAGCTGGACGGTGCGGTTGTACACCGGCCGGGCGGTCGTCGAATCGATCGGGTCGCGGTAGAAATATCCCTGCCGCTCGAACTGGAAGCGATCACCCAGGTTCAGCTTTACGGCGGCTGGTTCGAGCCGGGCATCGGCAAGCACTTCGAGCGAGTTGGGGTTCATCGTGGTTTCGAAGCCCCCCTCTTCGAGATCGGGGCGCTCGACCTTGAACAATCGATCGTAGAGACGCACCTCGACCGGCAGCGAGTGCTCGGCCGAGACCCAGTGGAGGGTGCCCGGCACCTTCCTGCCCTCGGGCGAGGAACCGCCGCGGGTGGCGGGATCGTAGGTGCAGCGGACTTCCGTGACCTCTCCCGTCGCGGGGTCTTTGATGACGCTTTCGCAGCGGACGAAATAAGCGTAGCGCAAGCGCACTTCGCGCCCCGGCGAAAGGCGATGGAAACCTTTCGGCGGAACTTCCGCGAAATCGTCCCGCTCGATATACAGCGTGCGGGAGAATGGCAGTTCCCGGCTCCCCACCTTCGGCACGTCGTGCGGATAGAGAGGGGCATCCAGCTGTTCGACCTGATTTTCCGGCCCGCCCTCCGGATAATTTTCGATCACCAGTTTGAGCGGGCGCAGAACGCACATCACGCGCGGGACCTCCAGGTTCAACGCCTCGCGCTGGCAGTGTTCAAGAAGCGTCACGTCGACCGTGCTGTTCGCCTTGGCGACTCCTATCCGATCGCAGAAATCGCGCAGCGCGGCGGGGGTGAAGCCGCGGCGTCGAAGGCCCGCGAGGGTCGGCATGCGCGGATCGTCCCAGCCCGAGACGAGCTTCTTTTCGACCAGCTCCAAGAGCTTCCGCTTGCTCATGATCGTGTACGTGAGGTTGAGCCGGGCGAACTCGGTCTGCCGCGGCGGCTCCTCGATCGGCAGGGTTTCGACCAGCCAATCGTAGATGTCGCGGTTGTTCTCGAATTCCAGGGTACAGAGCGAGTGGGTGATCTTTTCGATCGCATCCGAAAGCGGGTGGGCGAAGTCGTACATCGGGTAGACGTGCCAGGAGTCGCCCCGCCGGTAGTGCGCGGTGTGCTTGATCCGATAAAGCAGGGGGTCGCGCATCTTCATGTTCGCAGCGGACATGTCGATCTTGCCGCGCAGGACGTGGGCGCCGTCTTCGAACTCTCCGGTCCGCATGCGGGCGAACAGACCGAGGTTCTCGTCCACCGACCGGTCGCGGTAGGGGCTGTTGCGGCCGGGCTCCTTGACCGTCCCGCGATACTCGCGGATCTCGTCTTCTGACAGGCTGCACACGTACGCCTTGCCGAGCTTGATCAGATCGACCGCGAAATCGTAGAGCGGCTCGAAGTAGTCCGAGGCGTGAAATAAATTCTTGCCCCAATCGAACCCGAGCCAACGCAGGTCGTGCTGGATCGAGCCGACGTACTCCTGATCTTCGGTCTCGGGGTTGGTGTCGTCGAAACGCAAGTGGCAGGTGCCACCGTACTCCTCTGCCAAGCCGAAATTCAGGCAGATCGACTTGGCGTGGCCGATGTGCAGATAGCCGTTCGGCTCGGGAGGGAAACGGGTGACCACCCGGCCGCCGTATTTGCCCTCGGCGCGGTCGCGGTCGATCAGGTCGCGGATGAAGTCGCGGCCGGGAACGTTGGGAACGTTGGGAACGTCGGAAGAGGTGTCGGACACGGGCGTTGATCCTCGGAGAGAAAAAGACGGAGCGAAACGAGGGCGAAAGATATCATTGAGGAGAAACCTGGATTCGACCCGAAGGAGGGACCGTCCCCATGCCCAGCCAGATCGAAAAAGCCGAGACCTTCGCCCGACTCCACGTCCCGGGATCGCCCGTGGTGTTGTTCAACATTTGGGACCCGGGCAGCGCGCGGGTCGTCGCCCGATCGGGCGCGAAGGCGCTCGCCACCGGCAGTTGGTCGGTCGCCGCGGCGTTCGGTTACGACGACGGGGAGGAGATGCCGTTCGATCTGGCGCTCGAAAACCTCCGGCGCATCGTCGCGGCGGTCGATCTGCCCGTGACCCTCGATTTCGAAGGAGGGTACGGGGCGACGCCCGAATCGGTCGCCGCGACCTTCGCCCAGGCGCTCGACGCCGGAGCGGTCGGCTGCAACTTCGAAGACCGGGTGGTGGCGGGGGAAGGTCTCTACTCGATCGAGGATCAATCCGCGCGGATTCGCGCGTTGCGCGACGCGGCGAAACGGGCGGGCGTTCCGGCCTACATCAACGCACGGACCGACCTATTCCTCGAAACCGAGCCCGGCCGTCATGACGGCGCGCTGGTCGATCAAGCGCTCGAACGGGCGGCGGCCTACGCGGCAGCCGGAGCCTCGGGATTCTTCGTGCCGGGGCTGGTCGACGAAGCGCTGATCCGCCAGGTGTGCGAGGGCACTCCCCTACCGGTGAACGTCATGTACTTTTCCGGCGTACCGGAGGCCCGGCGCCTGGCGGAGCTGGGCGTCGGGCGAATCAGCCACGGCCCGGGGCCCTACCGGCTGGCGATGAGGGCGCTCGAAGAGGCCGCGAAGGGCGTGTACGGAGGCTGATCGGCCTCGCCAGGAGGCGGACGCGTGGAGGTCCGCCCCTGGGTTGCGATTTGGGCGTCAGTCCGCCGCCTCTTCCGCGGCGACGAGCGCGCGGAGGAAGTTCTCGCCAAGAATCAGCCGTACGCCGCCCTTGTCCACTCCCCGGGCCAGCAGCGCGTCCGTGAGATCGGGGAATTTCGACGGGTCTTCGAAGCCCCGCAGCGTCTCGTGGATGCCGTCGAAATCGCTGCCGATCCCCACGTGCTCTTCGCCGCCCAGCTCGATCAGGTGGATCAGATGGTCGACGAACCGGTCGAGCGTCACCTCAGGGAGCGGGCGATCGGCGTAAATCCTGGCCCACTCGCGAGCGACCGGTCCGGGCTCGTCCCAATACCGGGCGGACAGCTCGCGGCGCTCCTCGGCCAGGCTCGCCTCGCGTTCGGTAAGCGCCTCGGCGGCTTCGTCGTCGACGAACGGGGGGAAGCTGTTCGCCATCACCACCCCGCCGCGCCGGGCGATCTCGCGGATCAGAGGGTCGGGAAGGTTGCGCGGATGGTCGCAGAGCGCCCGCGCCGAACTGTGGCTCGCGATCGGCGCGACTTTCGAAACGTCGAGCACCTGCTCGGCCGCCGCATCCGACACGTGAGAGACGTCCGGCAAAATGCCCGCCCGGTTGAGCCGGCGGATCAGATCGCGCCCCTCGGCCGAAAGCCCGCCGTGGCGCGGCTCGTCGGTCGAGGCGTCGCACCATTCGTGGCTGCCGAAATGGGTGAGCGTCACGTAACGGACGCCCCAGCGCGCGCATTCGTCGATCATGCCGGGAAGGGGCAGCGGCCGGCCGTTTTCGAGCCCGAACACGACCGAAACGATCCCGCGCGCGGCGTTTCGTCGGACGTCCTCGGCGCTCCGCGCCCCTTCGAGTTCGCCCGGCACCAGGTGCTCTAGCGACGCTTCGTACAGGCGCCGCGCATGCTCGCGCCCGGCTTCCGGGTCGAGGCTCGCCGGGAGGAACAGCGCCCAGACGAGAGCATCGACGCCGCCCTCCTTCAACCGGGGCAGATCGACCTGCCGATCGCGCTGCCGCTTGCGCAGGTCGGAAGGCTCCTCCCACAGCCGCGTCGGCACGTCGGTGTGGCCGTCAATAACCAGGCATTCGTCGTGGAATCGCATCGGGCGGAGTGTACCGTGCCCTAGTGTGCCCAATCTCCGACGGTAGCTGCCGGCAATAGGCTGAAATGGGCCGATCCTCAGACGCGAAAGTCATCGGCCTTCGCGATACCCCCCACGGGCCAGAACCGCCGGGCCTGGACGAACGCCGCTTTCCCCGCAGGAAGATCGCCCGCGACCCGCCAGGCATTGCCGATGTGGGCGTGCGCAAATCCCACCAAACAGCCGCGCAGCTTCTCCGAAACCGGCGCCAGCTCGGCGCATCGGAGGGCGAGCCAGGCCAGATGCAGCGCCTGGTCCGGCCGGTGGGGCGCCTCTTCGATGCTCTCGATCGACAAACGTTCGACGAGGGCCCAAGTGGCGACACCCGGTATGCGCTCAATCACCAGCCGGCGCTTCTTCTCGTCGACGGCGCGCAATCTTTCCCAGACCTCCGCCGCCTCCTGGCGATCCAACTGCGCGCGCGCCGCGATCATGCCTTCGCGCAGCGCTTCGTGAATCGCGCGGCCCGAGGCGGTCGCCACGGTCCAGATCGCGGCCGGAACGCCTTCGGCGAGCGGAATCGACAGCTCCAAGGACTGCCGGTCGAAGATCTCCTGCGCCTCCACGAACAGGTCGACCAGCTCCGGCGCGATGTCGATCGATCCCATCATCTCGTCGAGGCGCGGCTTGGGGAGAGTCGGATCGCCGCATTCGTAATCCGAAATCGTGCCCTCCGCGAAACCGGTCTCTGTGGCCAGCTCGGCCTGGGTCAAACCTTTCGCCTGGCGCAAATTCTTGAGCGCGGCGTTCGTCGCGGGGATTCGAGGATTGGCCATTGCCGTCCGATTCCGGTCAGGGGTTTCTTAGAACTTAGTTGCCGCTGAAGGCTTTTTGGGGACAATCTAAACCTGGAAGCCAACATTTCGCAAGGCAAAGGGCTCTCGCGGTATTCGATCTCCGGGATTTCCCACCTGGAGTATCACAGATCATGTGCGCGAAAGACATCTTGCACATTCGTGCGTTTCGGGCACTACCCTTCGGCGCATGGCCGACGCCCCCAACCGCAATTCGAGCCGGCGTCGGCCCTCCGTTTCCCGGGGCGCGCGGGCAGGAAGGATCGACGCGCGCCCTCCTTTTCCTCCTTCTCAACAAACCGAAGCCCACCCAACCGCCGCAACGATCGGCGAGGGCACGCCCTCGCCCCGGGCTTCTCGGGGCCGGGCGTGCAAGAGTTCGGCGGATGGGGCTGCTGCGCGAGACGGCGCTGTTGCGCTTCCTGCGGATTCCGCACGCTCGGCGGGCTCGATCCTGCCGACCGGCGGCTTTGCGAGTGGGCGGCGGAACAGCGGCGGGAGATCATGCGACTCGCCGTGCGGTTCGAACGGCGGGTGGGGCCTGCGCAGGGGCTCCGAACCGTCCGAAGTTTGATCGATCTGGCGACCGGCCAGGATCGCCCTCAAGTAGAATCAACCCCTTGCCGCCCGGGACGGAAACGCCGTTCGGAGGGTGAAACGAGGAGCGAACGATGAATTCAACGAAACCGCGGGGCGAAGTCTCGCCACGAACATTACGAATGGGCGCGAGCCTCCCCTGGGTCGTCGGTGCGGTCCTTTGTTTTGGGCTCTGGTCCTGCGGATCGGGCACCGGCCATGAAGAGACCCCGGCGGTCGCCGCACCCGCCGCAACGGAACCCGCCGCTGCGGCGCCAACGGGCTCCGCCGAAACTTCCGTGCCAAATCAGGAGACTGCCGCCACCTCGGAGGTCACTCCGGATCCTCGCTTGGCCGCTCTTCCTCCCGTGCAGGCGCAGGCCCGCGGGACGAGCCAGTCGGCTCACCTCGCCCTCACCGGCGATCAGAAGTACGAAGGCGACGCGCGGTCGACCTGCGCTCTGTTTCCGAACAAAACCTTCCAAATCGCTTTGAACATCCCGGGAGCGCCCTTCTTCGTCTTGCGAATCGAGAACTTTCACGGCGCAGGGGTCTACGACAGCGACGCGCGGGTTCGCGCGAACTTCTCGGGAGAGGTCGTCCGCCAATCGCGCGGCGTGGCGAAGACCACGATCACCGTCGTCAAATCCGCTCAACCGGGGGGGCCCGATGCGATCTCCGGCTCGTTCTCCGGGCCCTACCAGGGCGACGCGGGTAAGGGGACCGTCACCGGCAATTTCGAGCGCTGCCTCTACGAGCTGCCCGAATTCAACGGGTAAGGATCTTCGCCTCAATGAAAAACGCGGCCGCCCCCTGCAAAGGAGCGGCCGCGTGGGTTCGTTCGGGAGCTTTGCCGGCCCGGGCTAGATGTGGGCCGTCGTGCCGTCGAACTTCGTGAAGGTGTACTCCTTGAAGAAGCCGCGCCGGTTCTCGTTGTAGCTCGCCTTCTGGTCTTCCAGGATGGCGATCGCGATCTTCTCGCCCAGCTTGAACGACTGGATCGCGTCGCTGCGCCAATGGACGCCGGCGACGTTTCGGCCGGTGCCGATGTTCGAGCAGACCTTGTGGAGCTCGCCGAGGACGGTGAGCGTCGGTCCCGTATACGGCACGAGCGCCAGACCGTCCGCGCTCACCTGCACCGGGTTTGGAATCTCGAAGGTCTCATCGAACAGAGCCTTCAAGATCGTCACGCAGGCGCCTGCCACCGTGGCGTGGCCCGCGGTGTAGGACGGGTGGGTCGGCGACCCCTCCGGGAACGCCATCGGGAGCAGGTAGGTGCCGAACTTCTCAAACGTCGCGTCGAGCACCGGTGATCTGAGGATGTTGTTGTGAAGAAGGCCCGGGTAGCGATTCTGGGTCTTCTGCAGGTGGACCAGGCCACCGAACGCCTCCGGCCGGAGCCGGCGATGCACGAACCACTTCTGGAACCAGGTCGCCTTGAGCCCACGCGTCGCGACTTCGCAAAGCAGACCGGCGAAGCTTGGCGGGCCGAAGGTGGCGAAGCCGAGCTGGTTGTTTGAGCCGAGGTAGGGGTTGGTCGCGTTCGGCGGACAGCCCATGCCGTCGGCGTTCTGGTCGAACGTGCTCGGGGGGGTACCCATGATGACCAGGGCGTCGAAATAGGCCTGGAACAGCACGTCCATCTGCACCCAGGAGGAGACGTCGCGGCCGTTGCGCAGCAAGCGGCGCTGTGAGTCGTACGACGTGGTCTCGTTGACGCCGCCGTTCTGCACCGTCAACCAGTCATCGAAGTTCGTCATGTGGTCGGAACCCGCGGCGAAGACGCGCGAGCGGCGATCGACGAACTCCGTACCGAGGGGGGTACCCTTCATCATGAACTGCGAAAGGTACGGGCCAACCGTTGTGCCGGGGAGCGGATCGCGGAAGAGCGTCTGGGCGGTGACCGCACCCCCTTCTTTCGGGCCCTTGAAGGAGTTCCCCAGGCTGGTCAGGTCGGCCGCCGCGGCGATCGCGAGATCGTTGGTCGCATAGTCGTCGAAGTGAACGTCGCGCAGGAGCGCCATCCAGTAGAGCTCGACGGCCTCGCTCGCCTCCTCGGCGGAGGAGAGCTGCGGCGCCGGGGGCGCCGTGACGGCCTGGGCGTCGAGGCCTTCGAGATCGAAGGCGAGACCGGACTGCGGGTTGGTCAGAAAGCGGGGGCCGCCCAGAGGAATAGCCTCGAAGTCGAGGGGCGAACCGGTCTGGAGGGCCTTCAACATCTTGTTGTACGCCGACGCGCTGACTTCGCCGAACTCGTTGTGCGGCAGGCCCTTCGAGTAGGAACCGATGAGGTTCGGGTAGCGCGTTTCGTCGTTGTTCGAGCGATGCTGGGGGTGAGGCGCATCCCGGCGCTTCTTGGCCGCATTCACCCGGAAGTTGTAGGAGGCCAGCGTGCGGCCGATGTTTCCTTCGCCGGTGACGATGGCATCACCTTCGACCTCGGAGGCCGCTTCAGCCGCTCCGGCCGCTTCGCTTTTTGGCGCAAAAGCGAGCGCTCCGGCGCTTACGCCGATCACTGCGGCGCCCGCACCGCCCAGGAACTGCCGACGATTGACGTTGGGGATCTCGGCGCTCTCCGGCGCTTGAGTTTCGTCCTGCTCGGTGCTCATACGATGTACTCCTATGGTTAAAGAACGGCCGTTCAAACGATTTTCAGGAGCGAGAATCACTTTCCGGCGAGACCAGCAATCCAAATCCTGGGCAGTGGCGTATAGACAATAGTCAGGGTGTAGATTTCTGCCCAAAGTGTGACACACCGGAGGCAATTGCGCCAGGACTCTTTACCATCCCCGGCTTTTTTGGTTCACGGCAATATTCCGGCGCCGATCCCGGTTATTGCGGGAGATGCCCGCTTTCGGGTATCCTCCCGGGCTCTTACGGCGTCCCTGGCGTACATCGCCGCCAGGTGTCGTCCCAAGCCAAAGCAGAGAGGGGACGTTCCAGTGAAAGAAAATCTCCACCCCCAGCTGAACCTGGTCACCGCGGTCTGTGCCTGCGGCAACACGTTCGAGACTCACTCGACGAAGAAGGACCTGCGCTTAGAGATCTGCAGTGTGTGCCACCCGTTCTTCTCGGGCAAGCAGAAGCTGATCGACACCGCCGGCCGCGTCGAGCGCTTCAAAAAGCGCTACAACAAAGCCGCTTAGCTTCGCTCGCGTACGAACCCTTGCGCCGCGGCCAGCAAGTGCCGCGGCGTCGCCGTTTCTAGGGTCGTCAAAAGGGTCGCCACAAGACCCAACGGAGCGAGGTAGCCCATGTTCGAACGCCTGGCCGATATCGAAAGAACCTACGAAGACTTAAACGCCAAGCTCGCCGATCCGACGATTTTGGGCGATCACAAGGCGTATGCCGACACCAATCGGCACATCGTGGAGATCCGACCCTTGGTCGATCTCTACCGCCAGCACGCAAAGATCGCCCGCCAGATCCGCGAAGCCAAAGAGGTTCTGGCGAGCACCCCCAAAGACGACGAGATGTACGCCTTCGCCGAAGAGGAGCTCGGCGCGCTCGATCCGCAGCTCTTGGCGGCGGAAGAGGCGTTGCGCGTCGAGCTGACCCCCAAGGATCCGAACGACGCGAAAAACGTCGTGCTCGAAATCCGCGCCGGAACGGGCGGCGACGAGGCGTCCCTGTTCGCGGGCGAGCTGTTCCGGATGTACAGCCGCTATGCCGAGGTGAGGGGTTGGCGGGTCGAAGTGATCGACATCTCAGAGTCGGGCGTCCGGGGCATCAAAGAGGTCTCGGCCATCATCGAGGGGCGCGGCGCCTACAGCCGGCTCAAATACGAGGGGGGCGTCCACCGGGTGCAGCGGGTTCCTGAGACCGAAGCGTCCGGGCGCATTCACACCTCTGCGGTGACGGTCGCCGTGCTGCCCGAGGCAGAAGACGTCGAGATCTCGGTGGAAGAAAAGGACCTGCGGATCGACCGCTTCTGCGCCTCGGGCCCGGGCGGCCAGGGAGTCAACACGACCTACTCCGCCGTGCGCATCACCCATCTGCCGAGCGGCATCGTCGTCAGCTGCCAGGACGAGCGGAGCCAGATCAAGAACCGCGCGAAGGCCATGCGCGTCTTGAAGTCCCGCCTGTTCGAGATGGAGCAGCAGAAGCAGGATTCGCAGATGGACGAGGAGCGGAAGAAAATGGTCGGCTCCGGCGACCGGTCCGAAAAGATCCGCACCTACAACTTCCCGCAGAACCGGGTGACCGACCACCGCATCGGCGTCTCGGTCCACAACCTGCCGGGAGTGCTCGAAGGGGGCATGGATGGGTTGATCGACCCGCTCGTCGCCCACTACCAGGCGCAGAAGATGGCGGATAACGCGGGGCGGGCGGCGGCGTAATCAGCTGACCAATTGCCCGCACGCCCCCTGGACGTCGCGGCTGCGGCTTTTCCTGACGCTCACGAAGCAGCCGTGATCGCGTAGCCTGCGCAAAAATCGCTGAACGCGATTCCCTGCCGGCTCGCGAAACTCTGAGCGGGTGTGTTCGTTCATCGGGATCAGGTTCACGTTGTGGCGGTGGCGCAGGTCGCCGAGCCAGGCGGCAAGACGGTCGGCGTCTTCGTCGGTGTCGTTCTCCCCGGCGAGCATCACGTACTCGAACAGGAAGCGCTCGTTTTTTTCGAGCGGCCAGTCGGCGAGCGCTTGGCGCAGCCGGGCGAGGTTAAAGGCCCGGTTGATCGGCATGGTCGCGGAACGCCGGGCGTCGGTCGTGGCGTTCAGCGACACCGCGAGCTGCGGCCGGGGGGTCATCTTCGCCAGGCGTTCGATTCCCGGGACGAGGCCCGCTGTGCTGACCGTGATCCGCCTCGACGAGAGTCCCGCGCCGCCCGGATGACAGAGCACGCGGATCGCCCTGTGGACGTGATCGAGGTTGTGCAGCGGCTCGCCCATGCCCATGAACACGAGAGTTGCGAGGTCGCCCCGCTTCGGCCCCAGCTCATGCATCAGGACGAGCACCTGGCCGATGATCTCTCCGGCGGAAAGGTTCCTCACGATACCCATCGCGCCGGTCGCGCAGAAGGTGCAGCCGAGGGCACAGCCGACCTGGCTCGAAATGCAGAACGTCACCCGGCCGTCCGGCCGCCGCGGCATGTGGATCGCCTCGATCCGATGGCCGTCGGAAAGCTCCAGGACCAGCTTGGTCGCGCCGTCGTCGGAGGCAAAGCGCTCGACGACCCGGGGCAACGAGAGATCCGCGTTCTCCACCAGCCAAGCTCGGGTGTTGCGGGCGAGGAACAACTGCCCGTCCGGAGTGCTCGCATCCGGAGCGGGGGTACCCGGAGCGCGGCCCCAGGTGAGCACCCGTTGAAGCCGGCCGAATGCATGCTCGGGAGCCCCCGGACAGCCGAGATCCGCAAGCTGGTCCGGCAGCAGCGCCCACGCCGAAGGGAGCCCCGCCCGTTCCGGCGCGCGGCGGTCCCACGGCGCGGAAGGTGCCGGATCCGCGGAAGCCGCCGGGGCGGCCGGAGCGGTGGGAGCGAGGATCGTAAAAGTCGTCATAAACGGAGATCTCGCGCCGCGCTACATCTTGTCCGGCACCGGCACTCCCAAAACATCGGCGAGGGTTTCCAGCCCTTTCTGGTACACCTGCACGGCGGCGAGCCGGGCGGTGCGGAGCGTCTCGTCCGTCTCGTGGAGGATTGGATGCTTGTGGTACGCCTGGTTGAATTTTTGCGCCAGGTCGAGCGCCTGACGGGCGATGATCGACAGCTCCAGCCCGAGGGCGCCGCGTTCGATCGCCTCTTCCACCTGGGCGGTCGCGAGCGCTAAGTCCCACAGGTCGTCGGCGTAGGCCTCGGCCGGAATCTCGGCGGCCTCGCCGGCCGAAACTTCTGCCGCGAGGCCCGCGTCGACCAACCGGCGGCGGATGTTTTTCGCCCGCACCAGCGAGTACTGGAGGTACGGGCCGGACTCCCCTTCGAACGACAGCGCCTCGTCGAAATCGAACGCGATCACCCGGTTGGTGGTCGCCTTGACCATGAAGAAGCGGATCGCCGCGACCGCGATCTGGTGCGCGAGGGTGTCGAGCGTCGCGGGATCGAGCTCGCGGTTGCGGGAGGCGATCTCCTCGCGGCTCTTGGCCTGGAGCTGGTCGATCAGATCGTCGGCTTTGACGCCGATCCCCTTCCGGCCGGACATCTCCAATGCTTTTTCTTCCCCTTCGACCGCGAATCCAAGCAGCCGGGCGGTGGCCGGGGAGAGGGCGACCATCTCGTAGGCGAAATGGACCGAGCGTTTCGCCTCTTCTCCGTGGCCGAGCGATTGGAGCCCGGCGCGGACGATTTTCTGCAGGTAGGACTGGCGGTTGTCGATCACGTTGATCACCCGGCTCGCCCCACCGAACGGCGGATGCTCGGTCACGCCGCCCTCATGGCAGGTCTGCCAGAGATTCTGCTCAGTCCACAGGCGATATTCGAAATCCTGGCCCAGCAGGCCGAACTTCCAGAGCTGGTAGGCGATGTCCTTGCCGACATAGGTCACGGTGCCGTCGGAGCGGACGATCACTTTGTCCGGATCTTCGAGGCCGGAGAACTCGTCGCTCTCGGACAGCGGCATCACCCAGCAGCCGACGTTCTTGCCATCCGCTTCGAGCCGAACCGCGCCGGAGACCTTCAGGCGCTCGAACGCGACGTTGAAGAAGTGGAGCGCCAGGATGTCGCTCTCGTGGGTGAGCAGGTCGTAACCGATGCCCAGGCGGGCCATGGTCGCGAGATGCCGGCCGACGATCCGCCGGGCGATCAAGCGGCCCATCTCGGCGCGTGGCCCCTCTCCCGATTCCAGCTCGTGGAGCGTCGCGCGGCGGAGCGCCTGACGCGCCGGGTCTTCCCCGAACCAGCGGCCGACCTCGCTGTAGAGATCCCAGCAGTAGAAGTCGAACGGCTCGGGCAGGGCGGCGACCTCGGCGAGGGTTACGCCGCGCAGATCGAGGAAGCCGACCACCACATCGGCCACCTGGACCCCCGTGTCGTCGATGTAGTTCTGCACCTCGGTTGGAAAGCCGAGCGCGCGCAAGGACCGGCCGAGCACGTCGCCGAGCACGGCGTTCCGGAGGTGGCCGATGTGCGCCGCCTTGTTCGGGTTGATGTTGGTGTGCTCGACGATGACCTTCTCCGTCCGGGAGGTGCCCGAAAGGATCGGCGCGTCGAGCAGCCGGGCGACGAACGCCGGGCGGTCGAGGAACAGGTTGAGGTAGCCGGCGCCCAAGATGCGGATGTCGCGCACCCCGGACGGAAGCCGAAACTCGGCCTGCAGCTCCTCGGCGATCGCCTTCGGGTTCTTCTTGAGCGTCCGGGCGAGCTGGAGCGCGGCGGGAAACGCCAAATCGCCCAGCTCGCGGCGCGGCGGCACTTCGAGAACCGGATCGTGTTCGACGCCGAACCGGGCCTGGATCGCACGCGCCATCTCTTGTTTCAGGTGCGAATTGAGGTCTCTCCACATGGTCGCGGGAGTCTACCTCAGGGACTCATCCAGGCCCCTTTTCGGCGTTCTACGCCGTCCTTGATATGATTTGGCCACCGCAGGCGGTTCCCCGATGGAGGCCAGGCAGTGACCACGATCGAGAACAGGGTGACCTTGACGCTAGAACACACCCAGCTCGAGCTGATCGAGGGTGACATCACGTTGGTCGATGTCGATGCCATCGTCAACGCCGCGAACGAAGATCTGAAGCTCGGAACCGGCGTCGCCGGGGCGATTTTGAAGCGGGCGGGCGCGTCGATCCAAGAGGAATGCAACCGGATCGGCCACGCCGCGGTCGGCTCTGCCGTGATGACCGGCCCCGGCCATCTGAAGGTCAAACAGGTGATCCACGCCGTCGGGCCGCAGATGGGCGAAGGGGACGAAGACCGCAAACTCGCCTCGGCCGTCCGCTCGGCGATGGCGCTCGCGGATCGCGCCGGCCTGCGCTCGATCGCGATCCCGGCGATCTCGACCGGCAATTTCGGCTTCCCGATGGACCGGGCCGCGCGCATCCTGCTCACCGAGGTGCATCGCTACCTGCAAGGGGGCACGAAGCTCGAACGGGTCGTGGTGGTCCTCCACGACAACGAGGCCTTCGGAACCTTCCGGCGGGAGCTGCGCCGGGGATTTCGGTAGGAGGCGCGACGTCCAGAGCGCCTTGCGGGCGGAGACTCAAAACTCGCCTTCGGCTCAAACAGTTTCGCTCCGTCCTCAGGCGCCCTAGCCGCCGCTCCTCTATACCGAGCGGGTAGGTCAGGCCCCGAACTTCGCCAGCCGGCCGGCGTTGGCGAGCAGCAGCGACATCATCTGATAGGAAGGGATCGTGCCGATTTCGCCGTGGGCGCAGGCGCGCTCGGAGAATTCGTCGGCGAACCCGTACGAGCAGATGGCCGAATGGATCAGCAGCGGCACCGGGTGCCAGCTGTGGGCCTTCATCGGCGCTGGGGTCGAATGGTCGCCGGTCACCGCGATGACATCCGGTCCCAAGGCGAGCAGGTCGGGCAGGTGCGCGTCGACGTCTTCAAGCACCCCGATCTTCGCCGCGAGATTGCCGTCCTCGCCCGCCTGGTCGGTTTGCTTGACGTGGAGGAAGAAGAAGTCGAAACGGTCCCATGCCGCCCGCACGACCTCCAAAATCTCCGCGAACTTCTTGCCGCAGGGGACGATCTCCATGCCGCTCGCAGCCGCCGCCCCGCGGTAGAGGGGATAGCCGGCGAACGCCCCGGCGCGGAGTTTGTACAGCTCGGGGATCTGCGGCAGGTGCGGCAGCTGGGAGAAACCGCGGAGGAGAGCCCGGTTCGCCCGCGGCTCTTCGACAATGGCCCGCTCGACGATCTCGACGATCCGGGCGATCGCCGCGGCGGTGGCCTCACCCTCCGGCGCGGTCGCCTGGACCGGAAGCGGCGGCACGTCGAGCTGCTGGGGGTCGGTGTCGGTGATCGCCGCCGAGAGCGGAGCGCCGTCGATCTTGCCTTGAAGGTGAAGGACGAACCGGTGCCCTTCGCCGGGCGCCACGTGAACGGTGAGGCCCGGGATCGGCGCCGCGTCGAGCGCGGCGCCGAGAGCCAGGTTGATCACCTTGCACAACCGTTGGCATTCGTCGGTCGGAATCCGGCCGGCCCTGCGATCGGTCAGGAGGCCCTCGCGATCGGCGGTGGCGAAATTTCCCCGCGCGGCGACATCGCCCGGCCCGATCGGCAGCCCCTCGCCGATCGCCTCCAGGATGCCGCGTCCGATGTCGGCCGCCGGGTCACTCGGGTCGTAGCCGAACAGGCCGAGATGGCCCGGTCCACTGCCGGGGGTGACCCCGGGATAGACGGGAACCAGGCGACCGAGCGCCGAGCGGCCGGCGAGCGCGTCCAAATGCGGCAGGTTCGCCGCTTCGAGCGCGGTCTGCGGCTGGTCGGCGGTGCGGATGTCGCCCACCCCGTCAAGGACCAGGAGGACGATCTTCGAGTCGTGCGGTTGGGCGAGTCGCCGCAGCAGGTCGAGATGGCGCATGGAGGCTCCCGCCGAGAGGGCGTCAGGCGACGAAATAGGCGCTGGCGCGGACCTGCACTCGGGCGCGGGTCTCAAAGCCGCTGCCGGCCAAGGCGAACGCGCAGTTCGCGGCGAGCACCGGCAGGACGATCCAGCCGTCGAAGCTGTCGCTTCCCGCATAAGGCGGCACGACCGGCTCGATCTCGGCGAGCTTGGTCCAGTGCTCGTCGTCGGGATCGAACGAGGCGCGCAGCTCGACGTAGGCCCGATCCAAGTCGATCGTCCGCTGGCCCGAAGGATGCCAGAGCGAAAAGACGAACCGGATTTCGTCATACGACTGGGTTGCGAGATAGAGACTGCCGGCCACCGCGAGCGGAAACACGAACGATCCCGCGGTGTCGGTCGCGAAGATCTCGGGGGTCGAATCGAAAAGCAACTGGCGGGGCGGGGTAGGGTTGGTCATCTCGTCTCCGCGCGGGGGTTCCGCGATGCGCGCGCAAGCTCCAGTGCTCGCGTTACGCGATGCCGGGTTTCAGCCTCGTCGGCGCCCACCAAGGGGCCGCCGATTCCGAAAGCCGAAGCCCCGGCCGCGGCATAGTGGGGAATCTCCTCGATGCCGAAACCGCCGGCAGCGAGCATGGGAATGTCTCCCAGAGGTTGGCGGATCGTCGCAAGGTACGCGGCGCCGCCCACGGGGGGCAGAGGATACACCTTCACGAGGTCGGCTCCCAGCTCGTGCGCGGCCACCACCTCGGTGGGGGTGAGCGCGCCGCAGACCCAGAAAAGATCCGCGGTTCGAGCCACCGCACCGACCTCTGAGCTGACGTTCGGCGTGACCAGAAACTCGGCGCCCGCCTCGACCGCCTCGCGAGCGCGGGAAGCGGTGGTGACCGTCCCCATTCCGATCCAGGCCGGACCGTCGCCGCCGCGCCGGGCGAGCAGCTCGCGAACCAGGTCGGCGGCGCCGGGAACCGTGAACGTGATCTCGACCAGTTCCAGCCCGGCGGCAAGGAACGCCTCCGCCTGCGCGCGAGCAAGCGATCGATCGTCGGTTCGAACGACGCCGATCACCGGGGATTGCGAGAGCGAGAGCGCAACGCGCGCCCGGGTCGTGGCCACGGTCGAAAGCATACGGCGTGAGCATATCACCGGCGCTCCGGTCGGTTCAGAGGACGAAGAATCGGAGGGAATGATCGAGCAGCAACTAGTATTTACGGTGTGAAGCGGTATCATCAATGGCTCGCGGCGGAAACCACCGTTCGCGGAGTTGAGCTCAGGGCGTTCGAATGGCAGCCTCCAATCAACCCGCTGGCGATCGACCTGCATCCGACCCAGCCGCTTCCGACCCGCCCGCCGCCGACCTCGGCGTGGTTCGGGAGTCCATTGAGGATCTCCTGCAACGGCTGCGGCCGCGGCTGAAGCAGATCCTTGCGCGCTATCGCGTGCCCGCGCACGACGCGGAGGACTTGGTCCAGGAAGCGCTGGTCTCGACGCTCCAGAAATGGAGCGAGATCCAGGATCCCGAGGCTTGGTTGCTGGTCACCTTGCGCAATCGCTGCGTCGTCTATTGGCGCAAGAAGCACACGAACCTCTACAACTCGGTCGACGCGGTCATTCTGGAGCTGCTTTCGGAGCCCGAAGCGGCGCCCCAAGAGAAGGCCGAGGTCCGCTGGGATCTCGACAACCTGATCGAGGGCCTTCCCCCGCGCTGCCGCCGCTTGCTGCGTCTGCGCTACCGCCTGGGGCTCGATTCCGGCGAGGTCGCGGTCCAGATGGGGTACCACCCGTCCAGCGTGCGGAAAGTGGCCCGGCGCTGCATGGCCGCGCTCACCGAACGGATGTTCCTGCGCGGCTACACGAAGCGGCCGGTCGATGCCGAGCCGTTCAACCCCGCCGATTCGGACTAGGCGCCTCCGGCGCTCCCAAAATCACCGCTTCCCGGCGAGCGCGTTCGCCGTCCGGCGGCAGATGCCGCGCAGGATCTTCACCTCGCGCACCGAGAGATCGGTGCGGCCCGCCAGCTGCCGCAAGTCGCGGATGACCCCGTCGAAACTGTCGTCGCGAGCGAAACCGACCGCGCCGAGCACTTCGGCCACGTGCCCGAACAACCCCTCCACCTCGGCGGCCGTCGCCGGTTCGAACGGCGCGGCGGCGCCCGGCGGAGCGCTCGGCGACTCCCCAGCCAAGCGGCGGGCCTGGAACAGCTCGTACCCCAGGATCAACACCGCCTGGCTCAGATTGAGCGTCGGCTGCTCGGGCGCGCAGGGGATGTGCACGATCACGTGAGCCAGGGCCAGCTCGTCCGCAGTCAATCCCCCCACCTCGGGGCCGAACACGAGCGCGGTCGGCAGATCGGGCGGATCTTCGGCGAGGAGCGCCGGCAGATCGCGCGGCGTGAGCAGCGGCACCTCCAGCTTGCGATCGCGGGTGGAAGTCGTCGCCACCACCCGGCGGAAAGGGGCCAGAGCCTCCGCGAGAGTGGCGTGACGGGCGGCAAAGTCCAGCACGTGGTGGGCGCCTACGGCGAACCGGCGGGCGGTGTCGCCGAACGGCGCCGCCGGCTCGACCAGCAGCATCTGATGATGGCCGGTGTTGGCCATCGCGCGGGCCGAAGCGCCGACGTTCCCCTCCTCGCGCGGGCGCACCAGGACGACGGCGGGTGGAATTCTGGCATTGACCATTTCGCGGGACTCTACCAATTCCGCCGGGATGCTCTAAGATCCACCGCCGATCGGGCTTTGACGTCCATCCCAAATTTCGCACCGGGGGAACGCATGCTAAGCGAAGGACCTTTCGTCAGCCGTTTCGGTCTCGACCGCCACGGCCTGGAGCAAGCTAGAGCCGCTTACTGGAACCTCTCTCCCGCCGCTCTCTGTGAGCAGGCGGTGCGCCGCGACGAGGCGTTTCTGGCCGCCGAGGGGCCGCTTCTTTGCGACACGGGTTCGTTCACCGGCCGCTCGCCCGAGGACAAGTTCGTGGTCAGGAACGCCGCGAGCGAAGCCGACATCTGGTGGGGCAACGTCAACAAGCCGATCGACCCGGAAAAGTTCGAGGCGCTCTACCAGCGTGCGCGCGAGCACGTGGCGGGCAAGGATCTGTTCGTCTTCGACGGCTATGCCGGCTGCGATCCGCGCTACCGGATCAAGGTCCGGGTGATCACCGAGAAGGCCTGGCATAGCCTGTTCGCGCGCAACATGTTCGTGCGCGAAGAGGACGGCGCGGCGCTCGAAGCGTTCGAGCCCGATTTCCTGGTGCTCGACGTCTGCGGCCTCGAAGCGGAGCCCGCGCGGGACGGCACCCGGTCGGGCGCCTTCATCCTGCTCGACCTCGACCGGAAGACCGTGCTGATCGGCGGCACCGCCTACGCCGGGGAGATCAAGAAGAGCATCTTCTCGGTGATGAACTACGTGCTGCCCAAAAACGACGTCCTGTCGATGCATTGCAGCGCCAACTACGGCGCCACCAAGGACGACGTGGCGCTCTTCTTCGGCCTCTCGGGCACCGGCAAGACGACTCTCTCGGCCGATCCGGAACGGACGCTGATCGGCGACGACGAGCACGGCTGGGGACCCGACGGCGTGTTCAACATCGAGGGGGGCTGCTACGCCAAGATGATCCGCCTTTCCGCTGAAAGCGAGCCCGAGATCTACTCGACCACCCGCCGGTTCGGCACGATCCTCGAAAACGTCACCTACGACCGCGAGCTGCGAACGCTCGACCTTGATGACGACGGCAAGACCGAAAACACCCGCGGCAGCTACCCGATCACCCACCTGTCGAACGTCGACCCGCAAGGCACCGCGGGGCATCCGAAGAACGTCGTGTTCCTCACCTGCGACGCGTTCGGGGTCCTGCCGCCGATCGCGCGATTGACCGGCGACCAGGCGATGTACCACTTCCTCTCCGGCTACACCGCGAAGGTCGCGGGCACCGAGCGGGGAGTCACCGAGCCAAAAGCGACCTTCTCGGCCTGCTTCGGCGCGCCGTTCCTGCCGCTCCACCCAGGGGTCTACGCCAAAATGCTCGGCGACCGGCTGGCCGCGGGCGCCAAGGTCTGGCTGGTCAACACCGGCTGGACCGGCGGCCCCTACGGCACCGGAAAGCGGATGAAGCTTTCGCTCACCCGCCGATTGCTCCAGGCCGCCTTGAGCGGCGAGCTCGACGCCGGATCGTTCCGGATCGATCCGGTCTTCGGCCTTAGCGTTCCCGAGCAGGTCGAAGGAGTGCCGGACGAGGTGCTCCGCCCGCGCGAGACCTGGGCCGATGCCGCCCACTACGACGCCAAGGCTACCGAGCTGGCCCAGATGTTCGTGACCAACTTCGAGAAGTACGCGAGCGGCGTCGCCTCCTCGGTGAAGGCCGCCGGTCCGCAGCTCGGCTGAGACAACCGGAACCGGCGGGGCGTCCGATCCGGACGCCCCCCCCGCGAGAGGTGCGCTTGCCCA
>JBBSBW010000022.1:0-97844 GCA_038250865.1 Thermoanaerobaculia bacterium
GCCCGCCACCCGGCACCCTCCCACACCCCTTGGAAAACGCTGCGCGTTTCCCACAGCCCACCGGCCACGGCGGCGAGGAGAGAGGAGGAGGCTGCACAGATCTAATTGTCGTTACCGCACAGAAGTAGTTGACGTCGGGGAGCCGAGAAAACGACACCTTTTGGCTGACTCTCTCAAGATGCCTGTCCAAGAAGCCAAGGAAGGTGCGCCGGATCGAAATTCCGCACAGAGGCGATTCCCCGGGAGGCCCCCATTTCCGTCCTCAAAAATGAAGGCCGCCCGAAAAGTGTCGTTTTCTCGGCCCCTCCTCCCTTACTCTTAGGCCGTCGGGTTGAAGCCCCCTCGCCCCAGGCCGATGTGCCGGTCCCGGAGCAGAGCCGTTTTCTTCCAGACCACCGCGGACTTGGACCGGGTGACGGGTGGGCCGGATCGAATCACCGGTGGGCCGGGCAGGACATATAGGTCTCCATGCCAGACCCACCCCTGAACTCGACGAAACCACCAGCGAGCCGGATCGGCCTACCGCCGCTTCGGATCGGAACAGCAGTGGACTGAACCGAATCACCTGGGGCCTGGGCGGTACCACTGCTGAGCCCGGTGGGACGACCCCTGCTCTGGCCGGGATCACCTCGAAACCGGACCGCGCCACAACTGTCCGGGCGCAGAACACTGAGGCCGGGGCCATCTAAGCAGGCTATCCGGGCCAAGAGGCGCATCTTTCTTTAAGCTCGCGTCGTTGCCTACAAGCAATCGCGATGGCCACAATTGCGATCACAACGCCAAACCTCTTGACCCCACGAACGAACCATATCGAACTTCTCGCCATGGCACTCCTCATCCCATCGGCCTTTCCTGTAACACTTTAGTTATTCCGAGCCTCGATGCCCGAGATCCCGACCGTGAACATTTGAAGCTCTCTATTCTTTCCGCGCATGAAAGACCCGCCAAACGCAAATAGACTGCCCCAACTACCGGTGGTGGAAAATTGGAAGCTGACTGGAGTCTTAGATCCTGACCCTAGTACTGCAAAAGAACTTATGTTGTCCACATACTGCCGCTCACACGGAAGGCCTATGGCACCTGCATAACCTTGAGAAGCTGTTAAGCCTGACTCGTCCGAGAGATGAAATGAGCAGTAGGGGTAATCGCTCACCAAGGAAATCAGCAGATCTTCCTGCAATAGATTCGAGAACATCAACGTCAGGTATGCTGTTTTTTTATCTTTCGAGACCGAAGCCGCGGACACATCAACCCGGAGAAATTCGTTCTGGAAGAAGACATCGCTACCCTGGACCTGCCTCCGCGACCCAGCGTCCTGTGACGCAAGGGTCGGTCGCCCGGCACTCTGGTTCATCATCAGTCGCACGGACTCAGTCTTGGTAATCTTGATCGCCGCTGCCGCAAATACCTTCGCGCTCTCGACGGAAATCGCCCGCGCGTTGATCTTGATTTCCGTGCCAAGGTCGGCAATCGAACCGGTGATCAGCACCTGAATGCCCAGAATCTTGCCGATCTTCGTGATCGAGGCGGCGTCGAAGAGGCTGCTGTCCGTAAGCTGCTGTTCCTGAAGGACCCGCGCGAGGAGCCGACGTTCGACAACATCGAACTTTCCCGCGTTCGTTCCGCTCGTGAGTTGGGTCACCAACTCCTCCGAGATGAACTGTCCGAGAATTGATTGAAAGCCGCTGAGATCAGTGAACTCAACGATTGCGACCTTTTTGGTCTGGCCCTGAAGGGCCGTTGCCAACTGCTGGGCGAGATCGACGGTTCCCTGCTCCAAATCTTGCGCCGCGTCCGCCCCTTTGGGTAAAGAGAGCGCGACAATCAGGGTGATGAGCAGGACCGACCTCAAGTGTGCATTTGGTTTTCGCATGTTCCTTCCTCAATGGTGTGAATTGAATTGTTGCGAAGAATGATCTTCGCCGTCCTGTGCGTTTGATCCACAGAAAGGACGTCAAGCGCTGCCGCGGTCTCGCCCGTCTGGAATTCGCAACGGGCGCCAGCGTTACGAGCGGCGCACCGCTTCGGGGCCTGGTCTGGTGTCGAGATCGTAAGCTCCGCATATTGGGTGCCCAGGGTCTCACGGAATTTTACGGCGACCGTCGCCCTCAAAGTTCGGAAGGTCAGAGGTTTCAGTTCGCTGATCTGGAGGGGTCTGTCGAACTCCACCATAGGCGAAGGAGTCGCCTTCGGTCTCCGCGTAGGTTGCTCCGTGGATTCCGACGCTTTTGGAACGGTCACGGCCGGAGCCATCAAAACACCTTCTTGGACCGATGGGCTCGAAGGAGGAACTTCAAGTCTTGTAACCGTTGGGGATCCTGCGTTCGTTGGCAGATTGTTGTGCTCGAGGACAGGGGCACTTCGCAGGTAAATGAGCTGTGCTATTCCGAATGCTGCGGTAAGGACAGCTCCAACCACGGCGCCTTGCACCGCACCCTTCTGGAACAGTCGCTTCTTTGGCTTCGATGGGTTGAGGCTCGGCATAGTCGGGATGCGGCTCTGTTGGAATAGCTGGAGCGTCGAGAATACTACGACGAACGGGGCGGGCCACTAACCCGCCAACCGCCCCCGCATCCACCGCTGAGCCGGAACCTCCAAAAACCGATAGCTCACCCACGACACCGGAAGCAAGACCGCAAAAAAGATCCCCAGCGCCCACGGGCTGGAGAAAAACGCCCGATCGACCGAGAGCCAGCCCGCCACGAGCGCAAATGTGAGCTGCAGCGGAAAGTGGATCAGGTACAAGGAGTAGGAGAGGTCGCCCAGGTAGGCGGTTCGTTTCCAGAAGGTGCCTCGGTGGGTTTCTGCGAGCGCGAGAGTGAGGATGGTGATCGGGAACAGAAGCACCGCGGGACCGATCGTGGTGACCAGGGGATTTGCCTTTACCCAGGGCCAGGCGTCGAGGTGGAAACTCGGCGTGTAGACCGCGAGGATCGCTCCGGCCCAGAGGGCGGCGGTCACCCAGGGTAGGACGCGAGCGAGTTTCTCTGCGGCTCCTGACTTCAAGCTCCAGGCGTAGGCGCGGTAGACGCAGCCGCCCAAGAAGAACGCGATCATGCCGCGGCCGATGGGCATCTCCCATTGGGCGAGGAGGAAATAGCCGAGGACGGAAACTCCTAGGAGGACGAGGGCGCGGATCGGCACCGTGCGGCAGAGGAGGAAGAAGAGGAGGTAGAGAGCCATTTCGACCGAAACCGACCAGATCGGGCCGTTGAAGGAGTGCGAGTAGCCGAGTCCCCAGGCGGAGACGAGGAGGAGGTTCGGCACGAAGTGTTGGAGGTCGTTGTTCGGATAGACGAAGTCGGTGCCGAAGTGGTGTCGGTAGGCGAGCTGTCCCAGGACCACGAGGAACAGGGTGACGAGGTGGAGCGGCACGAGGCGCGAGAAGCGGCGGAGGAAAAAGTCCCGCGCCGAAACCGTGCGGTCGGCGATCTTTTGGGCGTAGAGCCAGAAGAAGATGAAGCCTGAGAGGGCGAAGAACAGCTCGACCGCGAGCTGGCCGTAGCCGTAGAACAGCAGGAAGAAGCCGTGCCACGGCCGGGCGCCGGGGCCGGGGCCGGGGACTCCGCCGCGGAAGAAGAAGTGCTGCCAGTGCCAGAAGACGATCGAGAGGGCGGCGACGCCGCGAAAGGCGTCGAGGGCGTAGAAGCGCTTGGGCGGTTGAAGGCTTCGCCGGACGGGATCGTCGGATGGCACCGATGGTTACCTCAAGGGGTCGACGACATCGCCCCGGTGTCCGAAGCCGGTTCGGCCGCGAGAGCGGCTCTTGTCGCGGACAGTAGCGGTTTGGCCGAGAGCGGGGCACCCACCGCGCCGCGCATCCAGGCGTCGGGCGTGAGGCGGCCAAGCTTCGCAACCCGCTCGAATTCGGTTCCGAAGTCGCCCTTCTGGAACTGCTCGGCGACCTGGAAGGCGATCAGGTGGCCGAGCGCGTAGTCGGGAAGGTAGAGGCCGAAGGCGATCATGTGCGAGTAGACGGCGAGGATTTCGGAATCCTGGACTCCGAAGTGGGGCGCGTACCAGCGGTTCCAGACTTCGCGGGCAATCGTGACCGTCGCTTCGCGCAGCTCGGCCGGCGTGGCGTTCGGGTGGGCGTACAGAAAGCGCCAGACGCGCATGTCGACCAGCGAGACGCCGGAGATTTCGTAGGTGGTCCAGAGGGTCGCGAGCACCTCGGCGCGGCGGGCTTCTTCATCTTGCGTGACCAAGCCGAGCAGCTCCAGGTCGCGGTGCTGGAAGACGAAGGCGAGCGCCTCGGTGAAGGCGTTGTTCGGCACCCCGGCGAGCGTCCAGTGGTCGATGCCGTGGAGCGAGAAGACCTGTTCCACATTATGGCCCAGCTCGTGGAGCGCGACGTTGTATCCCTTGTAATCCATCCCCCCCGCGGGCACCCGGGTGCGCAGGTGGACCTTGTCCTCGCGCCGCACTGCAGGCATGGCGTGGCCCGCGCCGCGGGCGGGATCGACGACGATCCGGTCGGAGAGGAACTTCGCCTTGTCGGGGGCGAAGCCGATCTGGCCCAGGAGGGCGGGCAGCCCCGTCTGGAACGCCTCCAGGTTGGGGTATTTCGCGTGGACGACCTTGTCGAGATCCGCCTCGGTGTGGCCGCTCCTCGGCTTGAAGCCCGCGTACCAGATGTCGAACGGCGCGAGCGGCCGGCCGAGCTTCTGGCGGATCAGCTTCGCGAGATCGCCCACCTCCGCGGATTCGAGCACCGAGATCAGGAGCGCTTCGACCTCTGCCTCCGGCACCTGGCGGTTTGAGTTGAACTGGCGGTCGATCAGGGTCGGCACGCTCGGCGTGTAGGGATCGATGCCGCGCTCGGCGTGGAACACTTCGAGCAGCTTGGCGTAGCGGATGTCGGCCTCGCGCACCTGCGCCTTTTCCCGATCGAACGGCTGGCTTGGATCGACCGGCCGGACCTCGTTGGTGCCCGGATTCCAGAGCAGGTCGCCGTTGTCGATCACCGCCGCCGGGATCTCCTGACGGATGATTCGCTGCATCACGCGGTAGATCGTCTGCTGGCGATCGAACGCGCGGCCGTCCGGATCTTCCTGATAGTGCGAGGCGAGCTCGTCGCGCAGGCCCCAATGGGAGATCAGGCGAAGCCCTTCCGGGAACAGCTTCGCGCCGGTGCCGTCAACCAACCGGTCGAGCCGGACGTTCATCGCCGAGATGTAGCTGTCGGCGTTCGAATAGGCACGCGAGGTCTCTTGGATCGCGGCCGGAGCCACGCGTTGCTCGAAGGTCTCGACCAGGCGTGAGGTCGCCCACGTGTCGCGGTCCCAAAAGGCGCCCCGGGCGAGCCGGTCGCCGAGCGAATCGAGCGGAAAGTTGAGCAGCACCAGGAACGCGACCTTGGTCTTGAACAGATCGTCCGTGGCATGCGCCGAAAGGTCGAGTTGGCCGAGCAACTCGTCGGCCTTGCCGATCGGACCGAGGTCGAGATCGAAAATCCGGCGCAGGTCGCGGCGCACTTCGTACAGGTGGCCGTAGATCTGCTCGAACGCCGTCTCCAGGCGGACGAACGTGGCGTAAAGCTCGGCGGGGTCGGTGATCAGCTGCTCGCGGCAGAAAGTCTGGAACGCAGCCTCGTCGCCATCCTCCGCCCACCAGCGGGCAGCGACCTGGCGCACGCCGCGCGAGATTCGCGACCTCTGCGGCTCGCCATGCGCGGCTACCGAGGCTTCGATCGCGCGATCGATGGCGGCCGAAGAAATCGACGATTGGGCGTGGGTCGGAAGAGGCAAAACGGAAGAAAGCGTCGCAAGCATGATCAGCATCCCAAAAATGGCGAGAATCGAGCGGTCATGGAGGAAAGTCCTTGGGGCGCACCGGAGGTCGCGATCGGAGGATTGTAGCCTTCAAGCGCGCTCGCCCGGACCGCGGATTTCGAGGCCCCCCCTTTTCCAGGTTCGGCGGGCGGCGTAGACGGCGAGCAGGACGGCGGTGCCGAGCAGAATGATCACCGGACCGGAAGGGAGGTCCGCCTCGTAGGAGAGCCCCAACCCCGCGAGCGTCATGGTAACGCCCAGACCGACGGAGGTGAGGATCACCCACTTGAGATCGCGGCAGAGCATGAGCGCGATGACCGGCGGAATGGTGAGGAGGGCGATCACCAGGATGATGCCCACCACCTGGATCAGGATCACCACGACCAGCGCCATTAGAACGAGGAGCAGAGTGCGGAGGAAGCGGACCGGGGCGCCCTGAACTCGGGCGAACACCTCGTCGAAGGCGACCGCGACCAGCCCCTTGAAGAACAGCGCGACGGTCGCGAGCACAACGGCCGAAAGCGCGAATGTGATCCAGACGTCCGTCCGGGTGACCAGCAGAATGTTGCCGAACAGATAGGTCATCAAGTTCGGCGCGTAACCCGGGGTCTTCGCGATGAAGACGATTCCAACCGCGACGCCCGCCGCCCAGAGCACGCCGATCAGGGCGTCCTGCGAGCGGACTCTTTCGGTGTCGACCAAGCCGAGCAGGACCGCGAACAGGAGCGAAACGCCGATCGCACCCCAGATGGGGTTGACCCCTAAGAAGAAACAGAGCCCTAGGCCGCCAAACGCCGCGTGGCTGATACCGCCGCCGATGAACGCCAGCCTTTTCACCACCACGAACGGGCCGATCACGCCACAGAGAATCGCCGCGAGTACCCCCGCGAGGATCGCGTGCTGGACAAAGGCGTAGGACAGCGCGTGGAGGAGCGAGGGGGCGGGCATGGGCGGGAGGCTTTAGTGCGAGTGCAGCACGCGATGCGGCACGCCGTGGCCGAGCAGCTCGACGGGGCAGCCGTACGCTTCTTCGAGCGCTTCGTTCGTCAGCTCGTGGTGATAGTGGAGGCCGCGGTTGACACAGGCGACGTGGCGGACCGCGGAGGCGATCGAGGTCGGGTCGTGGGTGACGACGACGATCGGGATCGTGCGGTTCAGCTCCACCAGCAGCTCGCGCAGCGTCTCGCGCGATTCGGCGTCGATCGAAGCGGTCGGCTCGTCGAGAAAGAGGATCGCGGGCTCCGAGACCAGCGCACGGGCGATCAGCACGCGCTGCATCTGGCCTCCCGACAGCTCGCGGATCGGCCGGCGGGCGAGACTCCCCAAATGGAGCCGTTCGAGCATCGCCTCGGCCGCCCGCTGGTCGTCGCGGTTGTAGGGGCCGAGCAGGCCGCGGCGCGAGATCCGGCCCATGCGCACCACTTCGAGCACGCGGAGCGGGAACCCGCGGTCGAAGGTCGAAAACTGCGGCACGTATCCGAGCTTGCCGGGCCGGTCGGGCAGACGGTCGACGATCGAGCCCGAGCGCGGCGTGAGCAGACCGAGCAGCAGTTTGATCAGAGTCGTCTTGCCGCCGCCGTTGGGCCCGAGAATCGCGAGGTAGTCGCGCGGGTAGATCGCGAGGTTCACCCCTTCGAGCACGAGATCCGCGCCGTAGCCGAACGAGACCTCGCGCACCTCGATCAGCGGCTCACCCGGCTCACCCGGGTCGGCGGGGCTGCCTGGGGCGCGGGGAGAAATCGGCTCAGCCACGATGGATCTCCCGGCCGAAGGCGCGGGTGGCGGAGCGCAGGTTCGCGATCCAGTCATAGGCCATCGGATCGACCACCACGACCTCGCCGCCCAGCGCCTCGGCGATCACCTCGGCGCTCTTCCGGGCGAATCCGCGCTGGACGAAGACGGCGCGCACCCCGTCGCGCCGGCCGCGGTCGATCATCTCGATCAGGCGGCCGGCCGAAGGCTCGCGCCCCCCCGTTTCGATCGCCACCTGTTGGAGACCGTATTCGCGGGCGAAATAGCCCCACGCCGGATGGTAGACCATGAAACGGCGGGTTGAGCCGGCCGCGAGGTCCGCGCGGATCTCGCGGTCGAGCGCATCGATCTCGGCGAGGAAAGCGGAAAGATTCCGGCGGTACTGCCCTGCGTGGCCGGGATCGACGGAGGAGAGAGCGCGGGCGATGTTTCCCGCCGCCACCCGAACCGTCGCGGGGGCCACCCACACATGCGGGTCGCCTCCGGCGTGGGCGGCTTTCGCCTCGTGCTCCTCGCCGAAGAAACCGGGAAGCTCGGGACGGCCCTCCTCTTCGCCTTCCAGAATCGGCTCGATCCCCGCGGACATGTCGATCACCCGGATCTCGCGATGGTCGGCGAGGAAGCGGTCGATGTGGTTCGCCTCGAACAAGAAGGCCGGATGCCCGACCTTGACGTAGAGCCGCGCCCGGGTGAGGTCCACCAGCTGGCGCGGGCTCGGTGAATAGCTGGTCTCCGAGGCGCCGGGCGGGATCATCACCTGCACCGCCACCCGGGAGCCGCCGATCCGATCGACGAAATACGCCTGGGGCGGCACGCTCACCGCGACCTGAATGCGGCCTTCGGCGCCGGCCCCGACGTTCGGCGGACCGGCGATGCAGCCGGCCAGAAGGGCTGGAACGACGAGGGCAAGGCGGATCAGGCGGGCGCGCACGCCGCTATGATACTCCATTCTCAATTAAGTGGGTTGGTGCCCCTACCGCCGCGAGTGGCTCAGCCGGCCGCTCATCGCCCGGGCGGCCTGGGCCTGCTCCGCCACCCGGCGGCGCTTCGCGTCCAGGCGGGCGATCCGGTCGATCTCGTGCACCTCGCGCAGGCGCGAGATCGCCTGACGCAGGAGCGAGTCGGCTTCGAGTGTCGAGCCGGCATCGAAGCGCAGGTCGGATTCCAGCTCCAACATGCGCGCTTCGATCAATACGTCGCCGCTGCCTCGAACGAGGCTTTTCACCCCTTCGCGGAGCGCCTGCCCGGCGCTTTCCGGATCGCCGGCCTGGAGGTGGGCGTCGCCGAGGGCGGTCCAGGCGCGTGCCTTTAAATCTTCGATCAGCGCGGGGGGATGGCGGGCAAGATCGAGCCGGTTCGCGATCTGGAGCGCGAGATGGGGAAGGTCGGTCGGATCGGCCTCCTCGATCAACGCCGCGTCGCCGAGACCTATCCCTTCGGACTGGATCTCGGCATGGGCGAGCAGAGCGTCGGCGAGCGAAAAGCTCGCGAAACGGGAGTCGGCGAGAAGCGCCGCGCGTTCTGCGGGAGGGGTGTCGAGGATTTCGCCGAGCAGCAGGCCCAGATCCTGGCGCTCGCGTTCGAGCACCTCGCCGGCCCGGGTCAAACGGTCGAGCAGGGCGCCGGTGTCGAGCGAGAAATCGTCGAACGAGTACTTTTCGAGCGTCGAGGAGGCAAACGCGTCGCGCCCGGTCCGAGGATCGGCCGGCGTACCCTCCGCCTCGTGGAGGAGTCGTTGCAGCGCACGCAGTGCACGAGAAGCCATGGGTAGAGAAATCTTCCCCTTCAGAAGCTAGAGTGCCATCAAAGGGGGACAAACGGGACGCTTTGGGGACGAACTACCTCTCCCTGCGGGTTTCTCGTACGCTCCCCGCCGCAAATGAACGTGCCGACCGATTCGACCCTGCCGCGCGCCCTGGCGGCGCTCGACGCCGGAATCGCCGAGGGGCTGCATTCCGGGGCGCAGCTCTATGTATCGCTGGGCGGGGTGGTCCTGTTTGACGGCGCGATCGGTAGCGCGCGGCCGGGGGTTGCCCTGCGCTCCACGGATTCGATGATCTGGCTTTCGGCGTCCAAGCCGGTCGCGGCGGTGGCGATCGGCAGGCTCTGGGAGCGCGGCGCGCTCGATCCCGACGATCCGGTCGCGCATCATCTGCCGGAATTCGCGGCGAACGGCAAGGAGCGGATCACGATTCGCCACCTGCTCACCCACACCGCGGGCATCCGGCTGTTGCAGACCGGCTGGCCGGATCTGCCGTTCGAGCAGATCGTGGCGAAAATCTGCGCGATGAAGCCGGAGCCGCGTTGGGTGGCGGGGCAAAAGGCCGGCTATCACCACGCCTCAAGCTGGTTCGTGCTCGGCGCTTTGGTGGAGGAATTGTCGGGCCTGCCGTTTGCGCGCTACGTCCGCAAGGAAATCTTCGAGCCGCTCGGGATGACCGACTCGTGGATCGGCATGGCGCCCGACCGCTTCGCCGCGGCCCGCGACGCGGGGCGGCTCGCGCCGAGCTGGAACACCGAGCGGGAGGGCCACCCGAGCCACCGGTTCGAAGAGGAGGCGAAAGTGATCTCCTGTTCGCCGGGCGGCAACGGCTGGGGACCCGCCCGGGAGCTCGGCCGGTTCTACGAGATGCTGCTCGGCGGCGGCCGGCGGATCGGCGATCCCGTGGGGAGCGAGATCCTCCGTCCGCAGACCGTTGCGGCGCTCACCGCACGGCACAGAGTGGGGATGTTCGATCACACGTTCCACCACGAGATGGACTGGGGGCTCGGTTTCATCCTCGACGGCAAGCGCCACGGCATCGAGACCGTGCCGTACGGCTACGGTCGGCGCTGTTCGTTCCGGACGTTCGGCCACAGCGGCTACCGGAGCGCCACGGCGTTCGTCGATCCTGAGCATGGCCTGGCGGTCGCCCTAATCCCGAACGGCACGCCGAGCGCCGAGGCGCACGAGCAGAGGACCCGCGCGGTGCTCGACGCGCTCTACGAAGACCTGGGGCTCGAAGGGGTATGAAGCCAATGCGCGTCCTGATCGCCGGCTGCGGTTACGTCGGCAGGGCGCTGGGAGTCCGGCTGGCCGCGGAGGGAGCAGAGGTCTGGGGACTGCGGCGGGGCTCTATGCCGACGGAGCCGGGCGAGGGCATTCTGCCGATTTCAGCCGACCTGACCGATCCCGCCACCCTCGCCGGCCTGCCGGCCGATCTGGACGGCGTGGTTTACGCCGCAAGCGCCGGGGGCTCGACACCCGAAGCCTACGAGGCGGCGTACGTGCGGGGTCTCGACAACCTGCTTGCGAGGGTCGCGCCCCGCCGGCTGATCTTCGTCTCCAGCACCGCTGTCTACGGCGACCGGCAGGGCGCCTGGATCGACGAGGAGTCGCCGGCCGAGCCGGATCATTTCTCCGGCCGCCTTCTGCTCGAAGCGGAGCGGATCGCGCTCGGCGGCCCGGCTTCCGCCGTGGCGCTGCGCCTGGGCGGGATCTACGGCCCGGGCCGCGAGCGGCTGATCCGCGAAGTGGCCGAGGGGCGCGCGACCCGGCCGGCGGTTCCCCTGTTCACCAATCGAATTCATCGCGACGACGCGGCCGAGGCGATCGCCCATCTGCTGGCGCTCCCAAAGCCGGAGCGGATCTATCTGGGGGTCGATTGCGAACCCGCCGACCTCGGCGCAATCTACTCCTGGATCGCAGGCCGGTTGAAGTTGCCCGAGCCTGCCACAGCTTCGGCGCCCGGCGAGGGCCGCCTGGGCCGGGGGAGCAAGCGCTGCTCGAACGCCCGGCTGGTCGGCTCCGGCTACCGATTCCTCTATCCAACGTTTCGGGAGGGATACGGGGAGCTGATCGACCGGGCGGGCGACGCTATACTCCCGCGTTCCATCGAACCCCACCTCTGATCGGTTTCAGCCCGAGGCCCCCCATGCGCCGAGATCGTCTCGAATTGTTTCTCGCCAGCTTTTTGATGCTGTTCGCCGAGCTGGTCCTAATCCGCTGGACGAGCGCGCACGTGGTCTACCTGTCGTACTTCTCGAACTTCGTCCTGCTCGGCAGCTTCTTAGGCATCGGCCTCGGCTTTCTGCGCGCGACCAAGGGTCCGGACCTCTTCCGCTGGGCGCCGCTCACGCTCGCGGTCGTCACCGCCCCGATCATGTTCCAGCCGGTGGTCATCGACCGGAGCGGCGGCGATTTGATCTATTTCGGTTCGGTCACGTTCCATGGCCTGCCCTCCTGGTTCGTGCTGCCTGCCGTGTTCCTTGCGGTGACCGCGGTGATGGCGGCGATCGCCCACGGGGTCGCGGTCCGATTCGGCCGGCTCGCGCCGCTCGACGCCTACCGGTTCGACATTCTCGGATCGTTCGTCGGGGTGGTGGTCTTCGCTCTGATCGCCTTGCTAGGCGCGCCGCCGCTCGCTTGGGCCGTCGTAGTGGCGCTCCTCTTCCTGGCGCTGCTCGAACGGCGCGGTTGGGTCTTCGTCCTCAATCTGGTGGCGCTGGTCGCCCTGGTGGGCGTGTTCGGTTACGCCAGCTTCCGGCCGAATCAGACCTGGTCGCCCTACTACCGGGTGGAGGTCCTGCCGGAATACATCCGGGTGAACGGCATTCCGCACCAGGCGATGATCGAAACCGCGGGAAGCTACTACGAAACCCCCTACAAGATGGCGACCGGGCCGATCCACGACGTGCTGGTGATCGGGGCGGGCAACGGCAACGACGTCGCGGCGGCCCTGCGCGCGGGGGTTTCGCACGTCGACGCGGTCGAGATCGATCCGCAGATTCAGGCGGTCGGGCGCGCGCGCCATCCGGAGCACCCGTATTCCGACCCGCGGGTTCAAGGGATCATCGACGACGGCCGGGCGTTCCTCGGCCGGACCCAAAAGACCTACGACCTGATCATCTTCGCGCTGCCCGACTCGCTCACTCTGGTAAGCGGCCAATCGGCGATCCGCCTCGAAAGCTATCTGTTCACCGCCGAGGCGATCGCCGCGGCGCGCGAACGGCTGCGGCCGGGGGGCGCGTTCGTCCTCTACAACTACTACCGGGAGGACTGGCTGCTCGATCGGATTGCGGGCACGGTGGCGAACGCCTTCGGCGCGCCGCCCTGCCTGGAGCTGGGGCCGGAGCCCAAGGGAGAGCAAAAGTCCACCGGGCGCTTCTCGATGCTGCTCGCGGGGCGCGAAGCGGGAGGGGTCCACTGCGCCGCCCGTTGGACGCCGCCCGAAGTACCCATCGTTTCGGCGACCGACGACCACCCCTACGTCTACTTGAAGGAGCGCCAGCTACCGAGCCGCTACGCGATCACGCTCGGCCTGGTGCTGCTCGCGTCGTTCATCCTGGTCCGCCTGGCCGGCGGGCGGCTCGGAGCGATGCGCGGCGCGGTCGACCTGTTTTGCATGGGCGCGGCATTCATGGTGCTCGAAACCAAGAGCGTGGTGCAGTTCGCACTGCTGTTCGGCACCACATGGTTCGTCAACGCGCTGGTGTTCGCGGGCATCCTGGCCACCGTGCTGATCGCGATCGAGGTCGAGCGGAAAGTGCGCATCGGCCGGCCCGCCCTGCTGTTCGCGCTGCTGTTCGGCGGCCTGCTCCTCGCCGCGCTGGTTCCATCGGCCGCGTTGCTCTCTCTTGCGCCGCTTCCCCGATTCTTCGCGGCGACCGCGCTGGCGTTCCTCCCCATCTTCATCGCCAACCTGATCTTTGCCGAACGCTTCCGCGACAGCGAAGATTCGACCCGCGACTTCGGCGCCAACCTGCTCGGCGCGATGGTCGGCGGCACGCTCGAATATCTCTCTCTGGTGACCGGCTATCGCGCGCTTCTCGGACTGGTGGCGGTCCTTTACCTATTGGCTTGGATCTTCTCCCGGCGCGGCGGGCTGTTGCGGGGAGGCGCGCTCCGGGCGTAGCGACGGTCCGGTGATCGAATCGGCCCAGCGCCTCGCAGGAGCGCGCGACTCGGCGGCGCAGTCAAGTCGATATCCCATGGTATTATTCGTCTGAAAGGTGACCCGAATGAAAGCGATCACCCAGGCCCGCGGACCAGAGGAAACGGCGGAGTACCTCTTGGACCCCGACGAACGGGAACGAACCCTTCGTGCTCTGGATGCCCTGCTCGAGGGAGATGAGGCGGAGCAGCAGGAGACCTTCGCGTTTCTCAAGGAATCTCTGGACCAGAACCCTCCCTCCAACCGCAAGCTGTTCTCCTTCTGAATGATCGTCTTGCTCGATGCCGGTCCCTTGGGATTGATCTCGAATCCCAAGGCGCTGCAAATTGCCAACGAATGTCGGGGATGGATGAGAGAACTTACCGCTCGCGGTGTCCGGTTCTGCCTGCCAGAAATCGTTGACTATGAAGTTCGGCGCGAGCTACTCCGTGGCGAAAAGGTGAGAGGACTCGCCCGGCTAGATCTTCTCAAGTCCTCGATCTGGTATCTACCGATCACCACTCCCGTCATGGAGAAAGCGGCAGTGCTTTGGGCCGATGTCAGGAAGCGCGGCTTGCCGACTGCTGACCCCAAAGCTCTCGACTGCGATGTGATCCTGGCAGCCCAAGCCATCTCCGTGAATGGGGTCGTCGCGACCGAGAATGTCGGGCACTTGGGCCGTTACGTTTCGGCGAGCCACTGGCGCGAGCTGACAGGTTAATCCGACGCCGATTGAGAACGCATTTCGAAAATGGAGGGAACGCCCGCCGGCAGGTCGATCTCGACGCGGAAGGTACCCGGCGTTTTGAGGATCCGCAGCGAGGCGGCTTCGCCGTAGCGGCTGGCGAGGCGGGCTCGAACGTTGGCGAGCCCCACTCCCTGCCCGGGCAGCGCCGCCCGATCGGGATCGCACGGATTTTCGACCGCGAGGCGAAGCCGACGATCTTCGATCCGCCCTTCGATCCGAATCACGCCGCCGTCCAAGAGCTGGGCGATGCCGTGGCGGACGGCGTTTTCGATCAGCGGCTGGAGCAACAGCGGTGGCACCTTTTGGCGGAGCGCCTCCGGATCGAGCGCTTCGATCACCGTGAGCCGTTCGCCGAAACGGGCGCGCTCGACCGCGAGGTAGGACGAGGCGAGCGCCGCCTCTTCGGCGAGCGGAATCTCTTCGTTCGATCCGAGATGCAGGCTGCGGCGGAGGAATTCGGCGAGCAGGATCGCCATCCGGCGGGTACCCGGAGGGTCGGTGGCGGCGAGCGCCGCGATCGTGTTCAACCCGTTGAACAGGAAGTGGGGATCGAGCTGCGCGCGCAGCGCCTTCCACTCCGCTTCGCGGGCGAGGACCCGTTGGGTGAGAGCGCGCCGTTCGGCGGCGTCGCCTGCCGCGAGCGCGAGCAGCAGGTAGTGGAACGCGACCGCCAGAAGGAAGAGCGGCACGCCGAGCGCGAAGAGCATTGGTGCCACCGCGGGGAAACGATGGTCGAGCCGGTCGAGCCCGGCGATTGAGGAGAGCAGCAGCAGCCAGCCGCGCCCGGCGAGCGCCAGCAATGCCCCCGAGGCGAGCGCCGCGAGCAGATGGCCGGAGAGCACCTCCAACGCATGCTTGGCCCCTTGGCCCGGCCGGAGCGGCAGCGCGCGGCACAGGTACCAGGCCGAGAGGCAGAGGTAGGCGAAGAGATAGGCGAGCGGCAGGCCGACCAGCGCCGCCTCGCCCCACAAAAGCTCTCCCCGCCAGACCAGCAGGACGACGATCAGCGCGGCGAGCGGGCTCCACCCCAGGAGGTAGAGCCCGAGCCGTCCGCGGCCGGCGAAGATCGGATGCACGTCTTAGTTCCCCCGCACCGATTCCTTGGGGAGCCAGAGCCTAAAAGTCGCGCTTCCGTTGGTTTTTGATCTCGACCCCGCCCATCAGCGCGAACCCTTTGACGATCAGCCGTCCGTTGGGTGCCGCGGGGGCCTGCCTCTGGTCCTCGAACGAGGCGAGGATCGGCGTTCCGGAGACGACCACCGCCCAACTTTCGGGCACCAGGATGTCGATTCCACCCCACATCGTGAAGACGTCGAGCACGGCCTCGCTCCCTGCCGGCATCGAAGCTCCTCGCAGGTCGATCTCGCAGGCGCCGAGCACCGCCGAGGCCTGGCCGCCGTGAAAGGCGGTGGAGGTGTTGGAGACGCGCGACGAGCCGAGCATGGCGAACGTGTTGATCTCGTCGCCCGAGGACGGGGTCGTTCCGGGCTCCCTCATATACCGATCGCGCCGCCGACCCACGCGGCGCGGAGTAGTCATCAGGCGGATGCCGACCAGCAGAAGCACTCCGGGCAGGATGAGGCGGCCGTCGAGGCGGTAATCGAGCCAGCCGAGATTCCGGAGCAGGATCACGCTGAAGATGAAGATCAGCAGCGCTCCGACGAACCGATCGCCATCGCGGCGAGGCTGCACGATCTTGGTGACGCCGATCGCGATCGGAAACAGCGCCCAAAGGTAGAACCAGCGGTCGGCATCGATCCAGCCGAATCGGTCGAGCAGCAGCAGGCCGCCGAACAGGGCCAGAACCAGGCCGAAAACGACGCGGCCGCCGAACCAAGAGCTGGAGCAACGGTCCGCAGCGCGGTTGTCCGCGGGAGGAGGAGGAAGGGAAAGGGGTTCCATCGTCGATTCTCCTTGGCGAGAAGGGCGGCCCAAAAGCCGCCCTCTGTCGGACCACAAGTTACGCGGCCACGAAGGAGAAGTCTCCGGCCGGGCGGCGAACGGCGGTCCTCGACCGGCGACTGGAGCCATCGGAGCCACTGGAGCCACTGGAGCCATCGGCCGGCGGAAGGACCGCCGGGCTCACGGGGGGGTGGCCAGGATGCGGCGCAGCAGAAACAGCAGTCCCAGGCCCGCCAGGCCGAGCACCACGGGGAGAAGGAAGCGTAGGCCGCGCGGCTCGTCGTGGACGACCGGGGCCAGCTCGCCCGCCTGCCAGGGACGCCCGAGCAGCTCGCCCGACAGGGCGGCCAGATCGTAGTCGGGCGCGGCGATCGTTTCCGCCCCGGCGAGCAGTTGGACCTTGGCGGAGTTGCCGGGCCAGACGAAGACCAGCGCGTCGCGCCGCCGCCAGACGGCAAGCTCGACCTCGCCGAGCGGCGCGTTGTCCCCGTCGTCGAAGCGCACCGCGATCCGCGAGGCACCCGGGCCTTCGATCGGCAGCAGCGAGCGGCAGGGCAACGGCGGGGTCGGATTGCATTCCCAGAGAGTCGAGGCGATCGTCGTTTCGCGGCCGGAGGGCTCCGGATTGCGCGGCCGGACCGCAAGCACCTCCAGCGGACGGCGGAGCGGCCCGCCCGGCGTCGCGAGCGAGACCTGGGTCCAGGGCGCGCGGGCGGCTGGAAGGTCCAGCTCGATCCGGCTCCAGCCGCGGAGGCGTTCCGGTTCGGCGCGCATGCCCCAGGCGACCGCGGCGCGCACCGGCTCGGGCGAGGTCCAGCGGACGTACGGGATCTGCCGGGTCCCGATCGCGAGGCGAAGGTCCCCCAGATCGGGATGCGCCGCGGCATAGACCCCGTCGGGGATCTCCAAACGCACCACGTCGCCCGCCGAGGCGCCGGGGGCGGCGACCACCCACGAGGAGGGGAAGGCTTCCGGGTTGAGCGTCGCGCCGGGATTTGCCGCGGCGGGAAGCGGCGGCGCGGGGCGTGCCCGTTCGGGACCGGCTGCCAGCTCCGCGGGATTTTCCTCGGCCGCCGTTTCCACCTGCGGCGGGGCGCCGGTCCCCGCGCCATAGATCAGGGTGTAGCGGCCGGAGCTCGCGGCCTGAAACGCAACCTCGCGCGGGGCGATCTCCAGCCGCACGCCGGAGAGTTCCGGCGGCGTTCCCGCGGCATAGAGGGTGAGGCGCAGGAAATCGCCCGCGGTGATCCCGGCGTCGAGGCTCAAGAGGTGCCGGGTCTCGAGCTTCCCCTCGACGTTCGGCCGCTGCCAGACCCCCTGGGCGATCACGCTCCATCGCCCGCCATCCGGCGCTTCGAGCAGGTAGCCGACCGGTCCGGCGCCCGAGAGCGACAGTTCGATCCGCCGCACGGAAGTTCCCGGGGCCGGTAGGTCCACGCGACAGGAAACCGCGCCGTTGCCCCCCCGCTCGCAGGTCGTGTCGCCGGTCGCCAGAGCGATCGACGGCCCGGCCGAAAGCTCCAGCGCGACGCTTCGCAGCTCGGGAAATCCGGCCGCCTTCGGCCACGCGAGCCGCAGATAGCGGACGGAGGTGGGCGGATAAGAGAGCGCGTTCCTTTCGAGCCCGCCGTCCCCTTCGCCGAGCCGGAACAGATCGCCCTCGGCGAGCGGCTGCCAGGTCCGGCGATCGGTGCTCCCCTCCAGCTTGACCGCCGTCGCCGCGGTGCGCCGATCGAGGTCGAAGATCAGCTGCTCGTGCGCCGGGGTGCCTTCTCCCGCGTCGAGGGTCAGGCGCCATCCGCCGTCCGCGCCCGCTTCAGGCTTGACGTCGATCACCTGCGCCGGGCGGCGCCCCGGCCGGGCCGGCGGGCTCGCGAGAAGGCGCGGCACCTCGGCGCCGTCCGGTCCGATCACGCGCAGATCGCCGCCATCCGGCGTGATGTGGCGCAGTGCTTCGAGGTCGAGCGGCACCCGGACCCAGCCGGCCGCCGCCACTTCGAGGTCCCGTTCGTAGATGCGGGCCGGTTCGAGCGCCTGAAGCGGACCGCCCAACCCGAACAGGCAGGCGGCCGCCAGGGGGACCCAAATGCGTTTGAGCCTCATTCGCTGTTTCCTGCGCCCTCTTCTTCGGCGCGACCAAAGACGAATTTTTGATAGACGAACGCGAGGCCGAGCAGCGAAGCGCCGAGGCCGAGAAACGAGACCACCCGGTAGAGGCCGGTTAGATTCGAGGCGTCGTAGAGGAAGACCTTCGCCACCGCGATCAGGGTCACGGCGAGAGAAGCCCAGCGCAGAGCGGTGCTCTTCTTCCGGATGCCGAGCGCAAGCAGAACCAGGCCGAAGATCAGCCAGGCGACCGAGTAGGCGTAGCGCTCGGCGGTGGTCGTGTCGCCCTGATTCAATAGGCCGCCGTGGAACGCCTGCCGCACTTCGAGTGTGAGCAGCAAGAACGCGAGGCACAGCGACGCGACGCCGAACAATTTCGCCGGCTTGTCCCAGCCGCGCCGGTTCAGCTCGCGTTGGCCGAATAGGAACAGGACGATCGGCACGCCGAACCCGAACAGGAGCAGGTTGAGCACGGGAAGGGCGCCCACGTCGCTCCCGTCCCAGAGGGGATTGAGCAGGAACGGCGGGCCGAGGAGCGTCGAGACGAAGCCGAGCCCCAAGACGCACGAGCCCCCCCACCGAAGCGATTTGCGTCCCCGGCTCCGCTCGGCCCAGAGCAGGCCGAGCCCGAGCAGCAGCCACGCCGCATCGTAGCTGCTCCATTCGGTGAACGTCGGGCCGCCGCTGCTCAAATGTCCGGGATGGAACAGCTGGCGAATCTGGAGCGTGAGCAGCGCGAAGCCAAAGGCGATCGCGCCGGCTTCCAACTGCAGCGCCAAGCGAGCCGAAGGGTGCGGACCGGTGCCTTCCGGCGCGCCGATCGCCTGGCGCCGGGCGAGCCAAGCGCCGACCGCAAAGGCGATCAGCGGAACGCCGTAGCCGTAGAGAAGCCAGTTCCAGATCGGCCGCTCGCCAATCGGGTAGTCGAGCGCCAGCGGATTGAACAACAGCCGCAAGACGACCAGGCCGGCCATGATCCGCGCGAGATGACGCAAGGCCGGCAGATCGAACCGGCCGACGAGCCAGACCAGGGCCGCCACTTCGAGCGCCCAGGCGACAGCGATCCACGGCTTTTCAAGCTCCAGGGGGGCCGCCAGGCTCACAAACGTGGTGATCGCCACCGCGAGAGCGGCGAGAGCAGGGGTCAGCTCGGGCCGCGCGCTTCGACGTTTCGCGAGCGGCAGCGCGCCAAACAGGCAGAGCGCGGCGAGGCCGAGCGACCAGGCGCCGAGATGAACCTGGGGGAAGTGCTCGTTGGTGACCCCTCCGACGATTAGGAAGAAGACGACAGCCGCGGCCGCGGCGAGACTGCCCCAACGACCCGGGCGGCGCGCCTTCCAAAGCCCGGCATACCCTCCGAGCGAATACAGTGCGCCGAGCGCCGCGACGCCGGCCAGGAAGCGCGCCAGGTCACCGGGCAAGGTCGCGGCGGAGATCGAGCCGGCCCAGGCGAGGGTGAGCGCCGCGGTCATTGCGGCGGAGACCCAGGCGAGCGGTTCGAGATCCGCCCGGCGGTGGGCGAGAAAGAGCGCTCCGGCGCCGAGTAGACCGAACATCGCGATTTCGGTCGGCGCGAAATCTCCCCGGCCTGCGACGAAGGCGAGCACCGCGAGCGACGCTGCAACCGCGAGACCGCCGATCGCGATCGGCCCGCGCGGCACCGCGCCGGAAGATCCGTCGTTCTTCGCAATGCCCAGCACCGCGTAGACCGCTGACGCCGCGGAAATCAGCAGGAACAGGCCGAGCCAGAGCCCGTCCCCAGCTTTGTACGGCTCGGCGAGCCAGACCCCTACCCAGAGCAGCCCGGCGGCGAGCGAGGCTCCCGCGATCGGCCACCAAGCGCGTTTTTTGGAGACCGCGAGCAGGCCGATCTGGAGCACCAGCAGATAGGCGAACAGTTTGCCCGCCTCGCCCGAGCCGGTGCGCACCAGGAGGGGAGTCAAATAACCGCCGATCAAGCCGACGATTGCGACGATCGGCCCCTGCCGTAGAGACAAACCGACCGCGACCGCTGTGGTCAACACCATCAGGACGAAACCAACGCCCGGCGAGATCAGGTGGTAGAGGTGTATGCCGGCGAGGAAACAGGCGAACAGGTCGGCGATTCCCGCGGCCGAGAGCGCCTCGCCGATCCGCGCGTTCTTCTTGCGCAGGAATTCGCCCCCGGCGAGCATGCCAAGGCCGAACAGAATGCCGAGCGCCACCCGGATCGCGGGCGAGATCCATCCCTGCTCGAACGAGTACTTGACCAGGAACACGCCGGCCAGGGCGAGCGCGATCGCCCCCAGCCAGATCGGCGCCTTGGTCGCGAGGTTCTTTTCCCAACCGTCGAACGGCCGCCGTGCTGGAGCGGCAGGCGCGGCAACGACGATCGGCGGAGGAGAGGGCGGCGCAGCCGAAACGACAGGTTCGGAGACGGGCAAACCCGCAGGCTCGGCAACGGGTACACCGGGGGCTTCTGCGGCAGGTGGCACCGGAACCCTCATAGGAGCCACCGGCGCAGCGGCCAGCAGCTCCATTCCCTCGTCCTTCATTTCCCTGACGTCTTTTAGGTCCCTTTCCTCACCTACGACCCCCACCAGCCCCTGCCGCTCCAGCCGGTGGAGCCGCTGCTCCAATTGCACGAGCTGCCGAGTGAGCGCCTCGAGGCGCGGATCGGCCACCTGCTTCTGGCGCGACAACCGCATCACCCAGGCGAAGAGTCCGATGACGCCGAGAGTCAGTACCGCGCCGAAGCACTCCATGGTCCGGGGACGCCTTTCTGCAAGAATCCAGGGAGGGAGAGTATCACCGCGGTTGGGCGGCCGGGACCGGGGCGAACCCGCGGTCGGGTGAAGTCCCGACTAGTTGGGCGAGAACGGGTCGGGCAGGGGAACCCGTGTTTCGGATGTCTTCCTGCGAAGATCCAAAATGGCGGGAGTGGCCATGTAGTAGCGGCCGCGGTTCTCGCCCTGTTTCTCGAAGAGACCTGCTTCCACCAAGGCTTTCAGATCTCGCCCGGCAACGGCATCGCTCACTCCGGTGGCCGTACGGTAGTTGGTGTTCCTCACCTTTCGCCCGTAGGCGGCATCCGCGATCGCAGGCACCATCCGATCCGGGAGTTTCGACCGAAGAACCAACTCCTCGACGGCATCCCAAAGGCGATTCATCTCGCGCGATCTACGCAGCAGCGTCAGGGCCTGTTGGAGGTGCGCCCTAAGACAGAATCTTACCCACGGGCGGGCATCCCGCTCGGGATGCCACGAACCGGTTCCCACTTCGGCGAGGACCGCGTAGTACGGGAGCGTGTTTCGCCCCAGGTACTCTTCAATGCTCGAAAACTGCGGCGCCACGACGCCTTGGGTCGCCAGAATGAGCGTCTGGAGCCCGCGCGCCATCCGCCCGTTCCCGTCCGAAAACGGGTGGATCATCACCAGGTTGAGATGGCCCATCGCGGCTTTAACGATCAGCGGGAGCGGCTCCTCGCTGTTCAAGTCCCTCACCAATTCGGCCATCAAGCCCTGCACGTCCGCGGCTGGAGGGGCTTCGTAGACCATCTCGCCCGTGGCGTCGTTGCGGACGAAGATCGCTCCGGGTCGCCAGCGGCCCGGATTCTTGGTCAAATCCCAGTTGACCATCATGAAGTGCAGCGACTTGAGGACCTCTTCGGAGTGTTTGAAGTGGGGGTCCTCCGCCTTTTGCAGAACGAACGTGAGGGCAAGCCGGTAGCCCGCTACGGCCAGCCAGCTCTCCTCTTTGGGGTCGACCTCCGGCTCGCTTCCCTCCACCGCGGCGATCGCGTCATCGAGCGAGACGTTGTACCCCTCGATACTGTTGGACCCCTGGACCGCCCGAGCCAGGGCATTGCGGCGCAGCAAACCGGTCCACCGCCGAGGTTGGCGCGTCAAATATTGGAGATCTGCCCTGAGCTGATCGACCTCGGAGATGACCCGAAGCTCAGTCTCGTCCAGCTGTGGTGCCCTAAAAAGCATGGGGGAGTCACCTTTAAATCCGACTTGGTGTCGGATAATATCGAACTCGAAGTCGGATTGTAATATAACAATCCGACACGCGCCGACACGCGTGGGCAGAGATCAGGCTCAAATCAAGAAGTCGGCCTATCGAGCGCTCAGCAAACGGGAGCACGAAACTGGGCCGGCGGCGGTCGCCATAGCTTCTCGCGCCCCTGTCACTCCTGCAACTCGATAGGACTCCGAGACCCTAGGCCAGGAGAATCACGTTCGATAGCTCGGCGAATCTTTAGACTCTCGAGCAGTGCCCGTCGCGCCTCTTCGTTCCTCCCCTGCTCATAGTAGATCGCTCCGACATTACCGAAGGCAACGGCCGCCCCAAGGGGATCACCGACCTCTTGTGAAAGATCGAGGCTCTCTCTGAGAGAAGAGAGTGCCTGATCTAAGCGGCCCTCGGCGTGCTGACTGTGGGCCCACTTCATTTACCCGGAGGGCCACTTCCAATTGACCCCAAGAGGAGTAGATCTCCGAAATGTTGTTGAGGGTCGTAGCCTTCCCGCTCCCGTTTCCTGCTTCAAGACGCGCTTCAAGGCTTCTCTCGTAATGGGTGAGCGCTTCCGCTGGCCGGTCCGAGATTTGAAGGGCATACCCGATCTCATGCTCGATTTCGGCGAGAAGACGGGGTGAAAGTCGCGGACTTTCTGCGAGAGCTCCAAGGGCTACCTCGAGGGCGAGGGTTGCAACGTAGCGCCGGCCGAGCCAAGCAGCGAGATCGCGGAGAAGAGCCGCTCGATCCTCGGGTTCTTCTGTCTCCGAAGCCAAGGCTCGAACCCGTTCGCACTGTTCATCGATCTCAATCTTTTGCTCAGGAGAAAGCGGCAGCTCTTTTGTTCGAATCGATAGTTCTCTCCAGAGGCCGTCGCCTCGGATCTCCCCTCCGGTCTCGAGCCACCAGGTGTGTTGACGGAAGTCCCAGAGATCACCGGCGACCCGGGTGAAGAGGTCGGCCTCGGTCGAAGGGAGCAGGAGCACCAAGCGCAGCTTCTCTTTCGCGATGCGATCTCTGTGGAGGTTCAGGTAAGCGAGGAAGTCGGGGTCATAGCCCAGTCCTTCGGGCCGCAGCGGAAGATCGAACAAGAGAGAGATGCAGCGCGGTCCGGAAGCGGCTACCACGTCGTAGAGATGCCCCGCTCCCTGCTCGGGGCGATGGCGCGGGTCGAGCGTCTGGGTCGTCAAGCCACCTGCTTCGAGCAGTCGACGGAGAGTTTCGAGAAGTGCGAGCTTTTGGTTTTCGTGCCGATAGAAGACGAGCAAAAAGACCGGCATCCCTTGATCCACCGAGCGGCGGCATTGCGCGTCGATCTCGCGCGCGGTCGTTTCAATCTCGGTGGTTTCGAGGGTCTCAGGCATCGTCCTCGAGCCCCTTGACGTACGCTTTAAGCACCGAGCGCAGGTCAAGCCAGAGGTCACCGTTTTCGTACTCGACCACCGCGCGCGACTGGAGGAATGGTTCGACGCCGGGAACCCAGCCCTCGCGTCGCGCTAGGACTGCTTTCAAGATCCCCACCGCCTCACCACGAATCATCGGCTGATATTCCTTCTTCACCTGATCGAAAACCCGCTCCGCGTCACCGACCTCGATTCGTGTGCCACCTCGCAGTTCGGCGAAATAGGCGGCGTCTCGCACCGCCCTTGCGGTTTCGCGAAACAGCCCGCCGCCGATCAGAAGCAGATCGTCGAATACTTCGGATGCGATCAGCGCGTCAGGCGCGGCGAGCCGCTTTTCGACGAACCGCCGCATCAGCTGATAGCCGGTCGATTCATGATCGAGCGGCGGATGCGGCTTTGCTTTCTCCTCGATCCCGTAAAGTCGGGCGGCCGAAAAGGCGTAGGTCTGCTCAGCCGGGACGCGGCTTCCGGGCAGGGCGCGAAAGTAGATCGGAAGCGTGTAGACGATCGAGAACCGCGGCTGCACCAGCACGTCATAACTCTCCTGGAACAGTCGGGTGTGCATCTCTTTGTGCGCGTCGGACTCGCCCTTTTCGAGATCATCAACGACGACCAGAATCTGCTGTCCAGTTCTATTCTTGAGATCTTGGGCGATGCGGTTCACGATGCCGATCAGATCCTGCACGCGCGGTTCAAGCGTCTGCTTCTGCTCCGTGGTCCACTCGCGCCGAGAGGAGAGGAGAGCTTTGAAGTAGGCGATCCATGCGTTGGCGCCGGCTCCAGCTTCCGTTTCTGCCACTTCCGTGTGGAGAAACGTCTTGACGACTTCCCGGCCCCAGGCCTGAAGCTCCTTTTCGAGATTGGCGTCCAGACCGTGCTTCTTGCCCTCCTTGGTGAGGGCTAGGCCAATCTCGAGCAAGAGAGCGTCGTGCGTCAGGTGGACGATTTCTCCAAACTTGTCTGCGCTCAGGAAGACGGTCAAAAAGTTCTGTTCGATCGCAGGATCGCGAATCAGCCGCCGAAGTTCGGTCGACTTACCGCTTCCTCGGTGCCCGCAGAGAAAAGCGTGCATGTGAGTTCGGCACATGCGGAGGTCGAACGCAAGCCGCTGAAGACCGACTTCAGTCCTCGGAATATAGAGCGGTCCAGACGGGTCGACCTCAAGCGTCGGGTCAAAGAGAACGAAGATCTCTTCAAGGGAGCCGGCCGGAGGGGGTGGAGTGGGGATTAGTTTCATGGCCAGGCTTATTCTACACACCGTGGGTAGCGTAGCGCGGTGGACGCTGAAGGTCGTTCGAGCTTCGCGCGCCTCTTGCCGTGAACTGTCAGAACGGGCAACACTGAGCGCCTCTGCCATGACCGAGCCTGCCCCCGCACCCCGCCGTCGCAGCCGTCGCTGGTTGATCCGCGTGATGAACTTCTTTCCGCCCTATCTCGGAGCCGGCATCCGGGTGCGCCCGAGCGCCGACCTCTCGGCTTTCGAGGTCCGCATGAAGCTCCGGTGGTGGAATCGGAACTACGTCGGCACCCACTTCGGCGGCTCGCTCTACTCGCTGTGCGATCCGTTCTTCATGCTGATCTTGTTCGAGGCGCTCGGTCCCGGCTACATCGTCTGGGACAAGGCGGCGACCATCCGCTTCCGCCGCCCGGGGCGGGGAACGGTGCATGCACGGTTTGAGATCGGTCCGGAGCGGGTGGCCGAGATCCGCGCCGCCGCGGATCGCGACGGCAAGGTCGAGCCGACGTTCCTCGCCGAGGTGCGCGACGACGAAGGCCAGGTGATCGCCGAGGTGGAAAAGCTGCTCTACGTCCGGAAGAAGCCGCCCCAGAACGGCGCTTAGCGCTCGGCCTTCAGCTCTCCGTGCCGCGCCGCCAGACCTCCCGCGGCAGCTCGAATTGAGCGAAGCGGGTCTCAGGCGGCCATTTGGGATGGGGATTCCAGCCGTAGCCGGTGAAACGGAACCCGACTTTTTCGAGGATGCGCCAGGAGGCCGCGTTCGAATCCAGGCACATGGCGATCAGGCGTTCGGTGGCGAGATCGCGGAAGGCGAGGTCGATCGCGATCTTTGCCGCGGCGGTCGCGTAACCTCGCCCCCAATACGGACGGCCGATCCAGTAACCCAGCTCGGCCTGGGCGCTCTGGCCCGGCTCTTCCCCTCCGCTCTTGATCTTCAACAGACCGCAAACTCCGACCAGACGCGGCCCTTGGGCGTCCTCTGTGCCGGCATCCTCGGCGATCACCGCAAACAGGCGCTCCTCGCCGGAGATCCACTTCTCGATCGCGGCCTGGACGAACTGCGCCGCCCCGTCCGGCGGATAGGGTACCGGCAGGTTGGTCGTCGCACCGATCGCCGGATCTTCCGCCAGAGCCTGGATCTCGCGCTCATGGTGCCAGCCGACCGGCTCCAGGGTGACCGCAGCCATTCGTTCACCTCACGTTCCTAACCAAAGGATGGAAGTAGAGTAGCGCAATTCGAGCCTCGGCGCGAAAGCTTATTTGTTCGTGCCTCCGAGCCGCCGGTCCGAGCGATTCGGTCCTGCCAGTTTCCCGCGGACCGGTCTTGTCCCGCTACCCCCCCTGGTGCGCACCTCGATTTTCGAGGGCACAAAGCGTTTTCGTACGCTCTGCTCCCCACGCGAGGATCCTATGGAATCGACGACGATCCGCAGCGGCGGCACGGGACCCGAGATCGGCGAGGCGAGAGAGGGCCGCGAAGCCTGGCGCGCGGCGGCTCCGGGAACGGTTCGGTTGGGGCGCCTGGTCGCGGTTTCTCAAGCGATGCGCCAGGTGCTGTCTCAAATGGCGGCCCTGGCCAGCTCGGACCTGCCGATCCTGATCGAGGGCGGCCCGGGAACGGGCAAGACTCTTGCGGCTCTCACGCTCTGCGAGCTGGGCCTGTGGGCGCGCTATCCCCGACTGGAAATCGATCTCGCCGGTCCCGGCTCGCCGTTCGACGTGGGGATTCACGAAATTCGTTCGTTCGCCCGGCGCAGCCGCGGAACCCTGGTCCTCGAATCGGTCGAGATGCTCAGCCCGGAGCGCCAGCGCGCCCTGGTGCACCTCCTCGATGAGATCGCGGCCGCCGAGAGCGGGGGCCGCCTCCGGGTGATCTCGACCAGCCGGCGCGAGCTGCGCACCGAGGTGACGCGCGGACGTTTTCGAGCCGACCTGTACTATCGGCTCCGCGGTGCGTTGCTCCGCATCCCTGGTTTCGCCGAGCGGCCGGAGGATCTGCCGCATCTGTTCTCCCAGCTCACCGAAGAGATCGGCCGCGGCGTCTTGGCCCAAGTCGAACCGAGCCCGGGGGTCTCGACGGCCGAGACCCCCGGTGACCTGCGCGAATACCGGAGACGCCAAGAGCGCGCCCTGGTCCTCGAGGCGCTCGAAGGGGTGCGCTGGAACGTCTCGGCCGCCGCCCGCGGTCTGGGTTTGAGCCGGGTCGGCTTGAGCAAGAAGATGAAAGTGCTCGGCCTGGTTCGGCCCGCCGTCTGACGCAATCCCTTCGGTAACCTCAGTGCGTTTCGTTGACCGGGAGGTTTCCCGCTCCGGTCTGGCCCGCGTTGGGGGTTCCATCCGGATCCAGAATGCTGCCTACATTCGAAAAAATCGCCGTGGGTTGATTACGCTCCGTGGCGCCCAAGCCGATCGTACGAAAAATTCCATCGACCCACTCCCTCGCTTCGGCCCAAAGGCCTCTACCCGGTTGTTCCGGACCGAAGGGGAGAGCCGCCGCCGGTTGCGCAGCAGCTAGGAGAAGAACAAGGCTCGTGAAGACTAAGGCCAGCGGCAGCTTGCGGCGGATCATCGTGCGGCTCCTTTTTGTAGAGAGAGGCTCGTAACCGGTCGCTATTGGCCGGGTACAGAGCGATCTCGCGATGGAGACAAGTTGTTCCCAGTTCGGGGAATTAATGTCGCCATCGTATCCTATTTCGGTAACATCATGGGCGAGGTGAATCCTTTGGGTGCATTTCTAAGTATCCCGCCAGAATCAAATTCCCGGCTGTCTTCTCTCGCGGGAAAGATGGTTCGACAGATGAAGCGCAAGGCTGAGCGTCAGCCGCTCCTCCTCGCAAGCCTTCTGAAACAGCATCAATGAGGCGATCGCCTCGCGATGGATCGAGCGGTCTTCGAAAATCGGCAGGACCTCGACGGCCAGGCGTTTCAAGTCACCCAGCCGGGCGGACTGGGCAAAGAGGATTGCGAGGTCCAGACAGACCATTGCCGCGTCGTAGCCCAGTCGGCGGGTGAGGAATTCCAGCTGAACTTCGCGGAGGAGATGCTCGGCTCGATCGTTCTGACCTCGGTGGAAGCGAAGCTTCGCCTCGTGCCAGGTGAGCCGGACGAGATCGAGGTCGCTGCCCAGCCTTTGGGCGAGCGAATGGACCTTAGGTAGCAGGGCCTCCGCCTCGTCGAGCAGGTCGCTTTGCACCAGGCTTTCGAGCAGGTTGTGATGGAGAACCAGGTCAAGGCGCGGCTCGCGCTCCGGCGTGATCATCGCGGCCGCGCGACGCAGATGCGGCATCGCTTGGGCAGGTTTGCCCATTTCGAGCAGCGTGTGTGCTTTGTTGAGGTGGGCGCGCCCGGCGAGGTGGCTGTCGCGCGCCGAGGGATCTTCCCGATAGATCATGATCGCGCGATCGATCAGGCTGAGAGCTTCGCCGAAACGGCGCTGGTCCCTCCTGAGGGTCGCCTTCAAGCCCAGCAGCTCGGCCTCGATGCGCAGGTTGCCGGTACCGCTCGCGGCCACCTGGTTCTCGGCCAGGCGGAACGCGCCTTCGGCGCTTCGGAGCTCGCCGAGTACTCGTCGGGCATTGCCCAGGTAGGCATAGGCACGGCCCTGCAGGTCGAGCACCCAGGCGGGGTCGTACGCCGGTCCTAGCTGGAGGGCGATCTGGACCGCCAGCTCCGCGGCATCGACCGAACGGGCAGGATCGTCGAGCACCTCGTTCCGGCTCCGTTGGAGCAGCAGGTGACAGAGGCCCCAGGTTTGCAGATCATCCCGCTCGCGAACGGCGCGATGCTGCTCCTCGAAGGGCATCCGGTCGAGCTCGGCGAGGAATTCGTCGGCGTCCTGCGCTTCGACCACCGCCACCATTTCGTCCCAATGCCCTACCTCGTCGAGCTTCTTTGCCAGCTGGTTCGCGGTCTGCTGGCAGGCCGGGCACGAGGCGAAAAGATGCGGCGCGATCGAGCGCAGCACCTCGTCGTGCTCCATGCGGCCTGAGAGCCAGCGAGCGAGAGCCTCCATGTCCAAATGCAACTCTGAAAGCGGTTCGGCCAAGGTGCTGCCCTCCTCAAAAGAGGAAACGGTCTGTTCCCTTAGAAAAAGTGTCGCCAAAGAGAATCAGTTACCGCAGAAGGGCAATTCGGGACAACAATTTGTCGGAGCCGCAAAAAAAGTCGGAAATTCAGACGATCGGGGTCCCCTCCGAAGCGGTCAGGTCGCGAAAAAGGGCGGAGAGCCGCAGGGTCATCGGACCGGGAAGGGTCGCCCCCGGCCCTCCGATCTTCCGGCCGTCGATCTCGGCCACCGCGGCCAGTTCGCCCATGGTGCCGGTGCAAAACACCTCGTCGGCGCGGTACGCCTCGGTGAGCGAGAGGTCGCGCTCGTCGTGCGGAATGCCGTTCGTCCGGCAGAGATCGAGCACGGTCGCGCGGGTGATTCCTTCCGGACAGGAGTGGCAATAAGGCGTGACCACCTCCCCGCGGCGGACCAAGAACAGGTGGGTCGCGTTGGTCTCGGCGATGAAACCGCGCGGATCGAGCATCACCGCGTCGTCGGCGCCCGCCAGATTCGCCTGGATCTTCGCCAGGATCGACTGGATCAGATTGCAGTGGTGGATCTTCGGGTCGAGCCCGTCGGGCGGGAAGCGGCGGATCGTGCTGGTGATCAGGGAAAGCCCCGCCCGGCCGTAGACCGGCGCCTTGTGCTCCGCGAGCACGATCAGCGTCGGCCCGCTCTGGTTCAGGCGCGGGTCCATCCCGCTGGTGATCTTCACCCCGCGGGTGAGCGTCAAGCGGATGTGCACCTCGTCCCGCATGCCGTTGGCTTCGAGAGTCTTCCGGATCTCGGCGGTGATCGCCTCGCGGCAAGGGATCTCGGCAAACGCCAGCGCCTGCGCGGAGCCGGTCAGCCGGTCCAGGTGCTCGGCGAGCTTGAACACCCGGCCGTCGTAGACCCGCAACCCCTCCCAGACCGCGTCGCCCCCCTGGACCGCGGAGTCGAACGGGCTGATCCCGGCCTGGTCGCGATGGATCAGGCGGCCATTGATGTTCACCAACAGGTCGCGGTTCTTCTCGTTCCAGCTCTGGAGCACGGGTTCCCTCCCCTGGAAGGTAGCGATTTCGTTTGTCCCGCAGCGACTGGCTGCTGCCGAAGGCGTCCGAAGGAGCGAGGAGGCAAACGAAATCGCTATCTTCAGCGGCCGAGCCGGCGGGCGAGGATTTCGATTCCGCGCTCGACCACGTCGGGCGGGGCGGCGGTGAAACAGACCCGGGCATGAGTTGGATAGGGGCCGAAGCTCGGTCCGGGCGAAACCAGCAGCCCCTGATCGGCGCAGTCTCCGAGCAGCCCTTCGAGCCCGTCCTCTTGAAGATGCTCGGCGACGTCCAGGAATAGGAACGTGCTCCCCTGGGGCGCGGGAACCCCCAGCCGGGCGGCAGCCTTCGCCCCGGTCTCCGTATAGAGCGCCCGGGAGTTCGCGATCCAGGCGTCGCCCGCCGGGGAGAGCGCCGCGAGCGCCGCAAGCTGCGAGGCGGTCGGCGTGCTGTAAAACCCGTGAGTGCTCACCTTGCGCAGCTCCGCCATGGTCGCGGCCGGCCCGACGATATAACCGCACCGGTTGCCCGCCATGCCGAACGCCTTGGAGAACGAATGTGCGGCAAACGTCCGTTCCGGAGCGAGCGGCCGGGTATAGGCGTGCTCCCCCTCGTAGAGGTAATCCTCATAGACCTCGTCGGCGATCAGCCACAGATCCTCCCGGCAGGCCCAATCGACGAGAGCCTCGATCCAGGCCCGCGGGATCGCCAGGCCGCTCGGATTGTTCGGCGTACTCAGGTAGAGCGCGATCGTCCGGTCGGTCTTAAACCGCGCGACCTGCTCGACTGCCGACTCCGGCGAATCGGGCAGGGCATACGACGGATCGGGAGCGGCCAGGAATGGCACCGGCACCGGCGTGCCATGAAACGACCGGACGATCCCCGAGATCAACGGCCAGTAGGGCGCAAGGATCAAGACCTCGTCCCCCGGAGCGACGATCGCGCCGGCTACGGTGCTCAAGCCCCCGGTGGCCCCTGTAGTCATCAACACGTTTTCCGGGCCGGTCGGAGCGCCCGATCGCCGTCCCACCCTTTCCGCCAGACGCGCGACCAACTCGGGGATGCCCTGCACCGGAGCGTAGCGATGCATCCCGGGGTGGTCGGCGACCCGCTGATCCTCCATCCGGCAGCCGACCGGCGGTTCCATCCAGGTGTCGCCGACCGACAGAGGGTAGATCTCGCCTTTGTACCCATCGAGCCGATGGGCGAGCTTGGAATAGACCGCTCCGGGAATGGCGGCGACGGTGGGGGCAACCTCCGGGAATCTCGGCATGGAAAGAGCCTAACATCGCGGGAGGTCGGGGAATCTCGTCCAGATTCGGGGCTGCTCTCGCCACCCGCTATACTCGCCGGCCCAATTCTTCGGAGACTTAAACCCCACGTGAAAGCCCTCATCCTCGCCGGCGGCAGCGGCACCCGATTCTGGCCTCTGTCGCGCAAAGCCCGACCGAAGCAGTTGCTCGCCCTCGAAGGTGAGCGGAGCCTGCTCCAGGAGACGGTCGACCGGTTGCAACCGCTGGTCGCCCCGGCCGACGTTTGGATCTGCACCACGGAGGCGCTCGCCGAGGCGGTGCGCGAGCAATTGCCGGAGGTGCCGGCCGCTCAAGTGCTCGCCGAGCCGATGGGGCGCAACACCTGCCCGGCGATCGGCTGGGCCGTCGGCTTGATGGATGCCGGAACGGAGCCGATCGCAGTCCTCCCCGCCGATCACCGGATGGCCGACGACGCAGCATTTCGCACCGTCCTCGGCCGGGCCGCCCAGGCGACCGAAGAGCACGACTACGTGATGACGCTCGGCGTCATTCCCCGGTGGCCCGAGACCGGCTACGGCTATTTGGAGCTGGGGGCGGAACTGCCCAATGGCATGCGGCACGTCCTGCGCTTCGTCGAAAAACCCGATCTCCCGGCGGCCGAGGCATACCTTGCCGACGGACGCCATCTGTGGAACGCCGGGATCTTCGTCTTCCGCGGCACAACGTTCCTTGAACTGCTCGACCGGCACCAGCCGGAGCTGGCCGCCGGGCTCTCGGAAATCGCGGCGATCGCCCCCGACCCGTCGCGCGCCGCCGAGATCTACGCGTCGCTGCCGGCCGAATCGATCGACGTTGCGATCATGGAGAAGCTCGACGACATCGCGACCCTGCCGCTCGACTGCGGCTGGAGCGATCTCGGCTCCTGGGAGGCCCTGCACGAGATCCTGCCCAAGGACGAGGCGGGCAACGCTCTGCGCGGCGATGCGCTGGCGCTCGATGCTTCCGGCAATCTGATTGTCTCCGAAGGGGGGCTGGTCGCCGTGCTCGGCGTTTCCGACCTGGTCGTCGTCCGGACCGGCGACACCGTGGTGGTGCTTCCCAAGGCGCGCTCGCAAGAGGTTCGCCGCCTGGTGGCCGAGCTTGCCTCCCGCCAGCGCGGCGATCTGCTGTAAGGCCCACTCCCCCGCGATGCCGATTCAACCGGCCCGACTCCACACCGCCGCGGGCGACTCGACCCTCGCCCAAAGCGGCGCGCCGATCCACCTCGACCGGCTGGTGCCGCCCACCGCGGCCGGTACCCCTTGGGAGGTCGAGATCGGATTCGGCAAGGGGCGCTACCTGTTCGAGCGCTGCCTCGCCGAACCGGGCCGCCGCTTCCTCGGCATCGAAATCGCCGGCCAGTACCTGCGCGAATGGGTCCGCAAAAGCCGCAAGCAGGGGCTCCAAAACTTCCTCGTACTTCACGGTGACGCCCTCGCCCTGCTCGCGACCTCGCTTCCCTGGGGCTTTGCTGAGGTCGTCCACATCTACTTTCCCGACCCCTGGTTCAAAACCAAGCATAAAAAACGACGGCTACTCGACCCCGAGACCGTCGATCTCGTGCTCCGCCTGCTCGCGCCGGGCGGCAAACTGTCTTTCGCGACTGATTTTCTGGAGTACGGCGGAAAAGTGATCAAGATCCTTTCCGGCGTGCCCGGCCTGCAAATCCGCCGCATCGACGAATGGCCGGAAGGGCCGCGCACCCACTACGAAGCGAAGTTCGTCGCCGAAGGACGGCCCATCGTGCGCCTGGAAGCCTGGTTCGCCGAGGGCGCGAATGTGGGGCTTCATCCGCTCGGCGAGCGAAGCTTGCTCGCGGCGGTGCGCGGGGTCGGTGGGCAACTGGAAGAACAGGACGACGAGGACTTCGAGGGCGGGGAAACCGATGAGTGAAGGCGCCGAAACCACTTATCCCGTCCGCGCCGAGATCCCGGTTCGGTTCCGCGACATCGACGGCTTGGGTCATGTCAACAACGCGGTGATCATCACCTACCTGGAAATCACCCGCGAGACCTACCGCCGAAAGATCGGGGAGTTCGTCGACATCTCCGCTTTCGGTTTTCTCCTCGCGCGGGTGGAGTGCGATTTTCGGAAGCCGATCCCCTACAACACCGTGGTTCACGCCCGGGTCGGCTGCTCGCGCATCGGCACCAAAAGCTGGGAGCTGGTCTACCGCCTCGAATCCCCCGACGGAGCCACCCTCTGGGCCGAGGCACGCACGGTCCAAGTGGTGGTCGATCTTGCGACTGGGGCATCGAAAGAGATTCCGGCTGAGATTCGCGCCGCGATGTTGGCGCTGGAGGCGGCTCGCGAAGAGTAGGGATTTAGGCGGCTTCGCCGGGCTCGGCTCGTTTCGAGTTCCGCGAGAGTGTGACTACGCGATGGCCCGACGACGCCTGTTCCTCTCGGAGTCGGCGGCAAAACTCGAAGATGTCGTCCCCGGCTGCGGCAAACAGCGACTGCCGGGCAGCCCGGACCTCTTCGACGATCGGATCACGCCACCGCTCGTCACCAGGTCGTTCGTCGATCATCGTCTTCTCCCATGAGCTCGTCCGGCGTGCAGAGGATCGGCGCAGGATACGGACCCGTCATCCCCGGTTGCACCGGACGCTAGAATACCCCCCGTGCAACGCCTTTTGAAATTCCTTCTCCTTACGCTTCCCCTACTAGCCGGTTGCCGCCGCGAAATCCCGAACCTCGATTCGCCCGGAATAACGATCGTTGTGTTCGGAGATTCGATCACCGCGGGATATGGCGCCGACGACCGGGCACTACTTATCCGGAACGGCATCCGAACGCCGCCGGCTACACGAAACTTGCGGAGGCGGTGTCCGAGGAGTTGGCGCCGATCTTGAAACGGCGTACCGCTCAATGACGACCGAATCCTCACCCCCCCGAAGCCCGATCCGCTGGCCGACGATCGAAGGACCGTTCCGGACAGACGACAGGGCGTTCTGGCGCGCCGCCTCGGGGGACGTACGTCTCCTTTTCGTCGGAAGCGGCCCGACACCGGAACGAATCGAACGCGAGGAAGTGTTCGCCCGGGTGGCGCCGGAGGCCGTGGCCGCGGGGATTCTGGTCGCCTGGGCGAAACAGATCCACTCCGATCGCGCCCTCGCCGCGAGCCCCGGTTGCGCCGGAGAAGGGGATGCCCTGGTCGCTCCGCGCGACGCCGGCCTGGCCCTTACCCTCTCGACCGCCGACTGCGTTCCGGTGCTGCTCGTCGGACCGACCCATCTGGCCGCCGCCCACGCCGGGTGGCGTGGATTGGCCAACGGCGTGCTCGCCGCGACCGTCGGCCGTCTGCCCGATCCACCGGAAACGCTATCCGCCTGGATCGGTCCCTCAATCGGTCCCTGCTGCTACGAGGTGAGCCCCGAGGTGGCGGACGAGGTCGCTCGCGGCGCGGGAGAGAGCCAGGTGGCGATCGCCCGTCGCGGCCCCTCGGGCAAACCGCACCTCGACCTATTCGCCGCCGCCGAACGCCAACTGCGCTCGCTCGGAATCCGCCGCATCTCGATGCTCCGCAACTGCACCCGATGCGACGAGGAGAACCTTCATAGCTACCGGCGCGAAGGCAAGGGCGGCGGACGGAACTTGAGTTTCGTGTACGTCCAACCCGGAGCATGACTTTCTTGGGCCTGAATCTCGATCAATGGGCGAACGTCTCGACGATTGCCGGCGTGATCATCGGAGGCGCGGCGCTCCTCTATTCGGCCAGGCAACTCCGGATCTCCTCCCGGGTGAGCCAGGCGCAGTTCTGGCTCGATCTGCGCGAGATGTTTGCGGACAAGCACCAAGAGATCCACCTTCAGCTGCGCAACGGTAAATGGTCGAACGACGATGCAAACTTTCCCGCCGAGGACGATTGGGCGCGGCTGGAGGCCTACATGGGTCTGTTCGAGCACTGCGAGAAAATGCTCGAACAGGGCCTGCTCGACGCGCCGACCTTCGAATCGATCTACGGCTATCGCCTGCAACGGATCGTCGAGAACCCTCTCATCGTGCGCGAAAAACTGGTCGGCCGCCGCTGGGGCTGGGGCGACTTGATTCGGCTCTTGGAGCGCGTCGAGAAACGCCTGCCGCAGACCCGATACCTGATTGGCTTTTGGGAAGAGAACAAGGGCAAGGGCATCCTCTGGCACGGTACCGCGGTGCGCGCCACGATCAACGAAGAGTTCGGCTCCGATGGCCGCCCCGAAATGGAGCGCCAATACCGCGCCGCGTTCGCCCAACTGAAAGACCGGCCAGGGGCGATTCAATACGCCTGGCTGCGCTGCGACGGACACACGATCGAGAGCTGGCGCGAGGGATAGGCGAATGGCTCGGGCCTACAGCCCTCGAATTTCCCGGACTGAACCGGTTACCTAGGGCGATGCCCTAGGCTGTTATAGAACGGGCCTTCGGCCCTCCGCGATGCGCAGGCACGCGAAACTCCCCCTTGCCCTCCCCTCTCCTCCTGCCTACCATTCCCGCACCATGCGAGAGAGCGATCTGCGAGAGCTGACGGCGGTCATGCGGCGCGCGGCCCAGGCATCCCGGGCGCGCAAGCACGATCTGGAAGCGGCGATGGGAGTTAGCCACGGCCGGATGGAGGATCTCTGGGCCGGCAAGTTGGAGCTGAAGGTGCGCCATCTCGTGGGGTTGGCGGAGCTTCTGGAGGTTCCACCGGCGGAAATTCTCGCGGCGGGATGTCCTCACTCCCAAGCGGCGGGCCGCCGCCTGGCCGACTGGATCGGCCCGGTCGAGCCGCCATTCGCGGCGCGGCGCGCCGAACAGGAGAGCGCCAAAGCGGAGGCCGACGACGAGCGCCTGCGGCGAGTGGTGCGCGAAGAGATCGCTGCCTCGTTGCCCGTCAGGACGCGCGGCAAGGCGAAATAGCTCCCCGCAAATCCCTACGCGCCGTGGTGAGATCGGACAGACGCCGCGTCCGATTTCTGCGCGGTGCGTCCGAATTCCGCACAGTGCGTCCGAAGATTCGATAGCCGGTCCGATTTCTGGTTCGGTGCGCCGGGGATAGCGCTTCTCAGCTGCCGGACTACGGCAATGCGTCCGATTTCGGCGAAATGCGTCCGACAACTGCGGCATGCGTCCGGTAAATGGATCTCAAGTCCGAGGAACGGTGATGGCAGCGCCGAGGAGCACAATCGGCTCCCCGGCATCGCGGTCCTGTGCCCGCCGTCGTTACTCCCGAGGCGCCGGGATGCTCGGCACCACGACCTTCTTCCGCGGGTTCTTCGTCAGCTCCGCGAGCATGACTTCGATCGCTTTTTCGAGCGTCGGGTCCTGGCCTTTGGCGACCAGGTCGGGACGGTCGATGACTTCGATGTCGGGGCTCACCCCTTCGTTTTCGACCGCCCATTTGCCGTCGGTGTCGAGGAAACGGAATTGGGGGACGAGGACGAATCCGCCGTCCATGAGCGGCGGGTTGCCCGAGAGGCCGATCAGTCCCCCCCAGGTGCGGGTGCCGATCAGCGGGCCGAGGCCGAGCTTTTTGAAGTAGTAGGGGAAGGCGTCGCCGCCCGAGCCGGCGCTCCAGTTGATCAGGCAGGCTTTGGGACCCGGATTGACGAAATCGGGCGTGGTGCCCGGCTCTTCGCCGCGGCGCGCCCAATAGTTGAGCAGCGGGCGGGAGAGCAACGCGATCATCGAGTCGGGGATGAAACCCCCGCCGTTGTAGCGGTCGTCGACGATCAGCGCCTCTTTGTCGACCTGCGGGTAGAAGTGTTTGAACAGCTCACGATTTCCTTCGACCGCGGTGTTCGGCAGGTGGATGTAGCCGATCCTGCCGCCTGACGCCTTTTCCACCCGGCGGCGGTTGGCGTCCATCCAGACCAGATAGCGGAGGTTCTGCTCGCTGGTGATCGTCGAGATTTTTTCTTCATGCGCGCCGTCAGTCGTCGGCTTTTTGTTGAGCAGCAGCGTGACGGTCCGGCCGCCCTTGTTTTCGAGCAGGCGGTAGAAGTTGTCGATTCCCTGGGTCGAGACGCCGTCGACGGCCAGGATCAGCTCGCCTTCCTCAGCGTGGACGCCCGGCTCGGTGAGCGGCGAGCGGAAGTCCTCGTGCCAGTTTTCACCCGGGAAGATCTGGGCGATGCGGAAATAGCCAGACGGATCGGCGGCGACCTCGGCGCCGATCAGGCCGCCGTCTTTCCGCTCGACCGGCGACCAGCCGGGCCGGCGCTCGACGTAGGCGTGACCCGAGCCGATTTCGGCCATGATCTCGTTCAACATCCAGTCGAGATCGTTGCGGCTCGAAACGTAGGGAAGAAGCTCGCCGTAGCGCTTGATGAGGGCGGGCCAGTCGCGGCCGTGGAGATTCGGGTCGTAGAACCAGTCGCGGACCAACCTTGCGGCATCGCGGTAGATCTGCGCCCACTCCTCGCGCGGGGAGCTGCGGACTTGCAGGTGCGAGAGATCGAGCTTGGCGTCCGGCTTCTGGTCCGACGCGGCGTCGACGAATCCGAAGTCGCCGCCCTGGGCGAACAGGATCTTCTTGCCGTCGGCCGACAGGGTGTAGTCGTTCAACCGGGCCAGGACGCTCTTTTCTTCGCGGGCTTCGAGCGAGTAGCGGAACAGCTGGGTGGTCCGCGGGTTCAACTGCTTCAAGTAGTAGAGGGCGTCGCTCGACGCCGAGAGCGAGCGGTAGGCGCCCGGATCGCCCGGAATCGCCCGGACCCGGCCGTCGAAGCCGTCGAAGTCGACCTGCAGCTTGACCGGCTTCGCCGCTTCGGCCGCGTTGGCCGCCTTGGGGGCCCCCGTCGGTTCTTCGTCGCTCTGCGGCGGGAAGAGCGCGGGCTCGTTCTTGTCCAGGGCGCCGACGTAGACGCGGGTCGGGTCGGTGTAGAGATATTGGGTCTCGAAGCCGCTGAAGGTGAGCGTGAAATCGCGGTTCGAGAGGAAGTAGAGATAGTGCCCGCGCGGGTCCCAGACCGGCTCGAAGTCGTTCGCCCCGCTGTCGGTCAGCTGCCGGGCCTTGCCGTCTTCGAGGCCGTAGACCCACAGGGAGCTCAGGTGATTCGCACCGAGCTTGGGGTAGGCGAGGAACCGGCTGTCGGGCGACCAGCGGTAGGTTTCGAGCGTGCCGTAGCGGCTTGAATCGGCGTCGCGCACCTTGCCCGTTTCGACGTCGGCGATCCGCAGCCGGGACTTCTTGTCGCCGAACGCGAGCTTTTTGGAGTCGGGCGACCAGACCGGCGCGAAGCGCCAAATGTCGCCGTCGGTCGTCACCCGCCGCTCGGCGCCGTTGCCGTCGCTCGGACGGACCCAGATCTCGTACTCGCCGGTACGGTCGGAGAGATAGGAAATCCACTTGCCGTCCGGCGACCAGCTGGCCGACATTTCGCGGATTCCGGGGGTGGCGGTCAGGTTGCGGATCTCGCCTTTCTCGGCCGGCACGGTGAACAGATCGCCGTTCGCGGTGAGCAAAGCGCGCTTGCCCGAAGGGGAAGGCACGGCGGCCTCGACACTCTTCGACAGATCGACGATCGACGGCATCGCCTCGGGGAAATCGCCCGAGACGTGGATCGGCACTTTCGCCGTCTCGCCCCGCTGCGGATCGAACAGCCAGATCCAGCCGCCCGCCTCGTAGACGACCGCGTCGGGGCCGCCGCTCGGCCATTCAACGTCCCAGTCGCCGTTCGTCACCTTGGCGGTCGCTTTGGAGCGCACGTCGTAGGAGAACAGGTTGAGCGTGTGGTCTTTGTCGGAGGCGTAGAAGATCTGATCGCCGATCCAAACCGGCCACATCTCGTTTTCCGGCGTCTTGGTGATCTGCTCGGCTGTGTCTTTGGCGAAATCGTAGATCCAGACATCCGGCGTCCGTCCGCCCCGGTGGCGCTTCCAGTTGCGGAACTCGCGGCTGATCGGGGTGTAGGCGAAGCGCGTTCCGTCGGGCGACATCGACCCCGCGCCCCCTTCCGGCATGCGCAGCGGCTCTTCCATGCCGCCCGCGGCGGGCACCGTATAGGGCCGGCCGACCCGTTCGTCGTAGCCCGTCCGGTTGGCGCGGAAGACGATCTTCTTGCCGTCCGGCGTCCAATCGAGGATCACGTTGTCGTAGCCACCGCGCGCCGGAAGCTCCCCGATGTCGTTTCGAAACGTCAGCTGCTTGGGCTCTCCGCCGTCGGCCGAGACCACGTAGACCTGGCGGGTGCCGCTGTATTCACCCGAAAATGCCACCCATTTGCCGTCGGGCGAGAGCTTGGGGAACAGCTCCTGGCCGGGGTGCGAGGTCAACCGCCGCGCCTCGCCGCCCGCGCGGGGGACGATCCAAACGTCGCCGGCATAGACAAAGACGATCCGGTCGCGCGACACGTCCGGCGTATGGAGCATGCGGGTGCCGCCGTCGAGTTGAGCGAACGCGGAGGGCGGGGCGACGGCAAACGCGGCGAGCAATGCGAACAGGCCGAGGAGCGGCGACGGGCGTTTCTTCACAAGACGTTCCTTTCCGGAGGGGTGACGCGAACCGGCTGATCCTGTCTGTACGGGGCGCCGAAGCGCAAGTTGCCATCCCCAGGTAGGATGGCCCTCATGCAGACCCCTCTGATCGTGCGGCTCCAGGACGTGACCCCCAACCCCTGGAAAAACGGCGGGGGACAGACCCGCGAGCTTCTGGCTTGGCCCGAAGGCGACCGGTGGCGCCTGCGGGTGAGCGTCGCCGAGATTGGGAGCGATGGGCCGTTCTCTTCGTTTCACGGCGTCACCCGCTGGTTTGCCGTGGTGGCCGGGCAGGGCGTGGTGCTGCGGTTCGGTTCCGAGGAGCGTCGGCTTTCGATGGGCAGCGATCCTCTACGGTTCGACGGGGCCTGGTCTCCCGGCTGTCAGCTGGTCGACGGGCCGACCCTCGACTTGAACCTGATGATCTCCGACGGACGAGGCACCATGACCACGGCGTACGCGGCCAAGCCCTGGGCGGAGAACTTTGCCCATCGCGGCCTATTCGCCCGAGCGGCCGGTCGCTGGGTCCCCGATCAGGGCGAGGCGCTGGCGCTTTTGCCGAATACTCTCCTCTGGCATCCGGAGGCGAACCCCGGCGTCTGGCGCTTCGAACCCGACTCGGTCGCCCCCGAAAACACCGCCGTCGGCTGGTGGCTGGGCTACACCCCTTAGAAAAATCGCGTCCTTTTCTGGAAGGGCGGGCTTGCGGAAGGCGATAGCATGTCCGTCATCATGCGGATGCTCCGCCCGAGAGGGGAGCGCCGCCGGGGGATGCGCAATGAGCGTCGTTCGAAGAATCGCTGGACCGGCCGCCTGCCTCGCCGTCACGGGTTGGCTGGGGGCCTGCTCGCCGAAACCGCCTCCCGTGGTGGTGCGAGCCCTACGCGCTCCCGCTGCGCTCGAATGCCAGGCGGTCGCGGGGCTCGATGCCCTGTTCGCGCCGGGCGCCGGCCTGCTGCTCGGCGAGATGCACGGCACGGAACAGAGCCCGGCTTTCCTGGCGAATACCGTCTGCCTCGCCCTTCAAGCCGGCTTGCCGGTCACCGTGGCCCTGGAGATCCCGCGCGAGGAGACTTCGAGGATCGATGCGTTTCTCTCCTCCTCCGGCGGCGAGAAAGATCGCGCAGCGCTCCTGACCGGCCCGTTCTGGCGCGCCGACTATCAGGATGGCCGGCGCAGCCGGGCGATGTTCGACCTGCTGGAGCGCCTGCGGCAGTTCCACCAGAGCGGCAAACCGGTGCGCGCCGAACTGCTGGACCGCGCCGTCCCTACGGCCACGTCCATCGAGCGCGATCGGCGGCTCGCCGATGCCCTCGGCGAAGCGTTCGACAAAACTCCGGAAGGGCTGGTGATCGGCCTGCTCGGCAATGTCCATACGCGGATTCGCCGCGGCGTTCCTTGGGATCCGAATTACGAGACGGCGGGCTCCGTCCTGTTACAGCAGAAGCCGGAGCTTCACGTGAAGGCGCTCGACGTTGCCTATCGCGGCGGAGAGGCCTGGACCTGCCTGACCGCCGAGGCGTCCAGCTGTTTGGTTCGCACTGTCAAAGGGCGGGCGGGAATCCCCGCAGAGGGAATCGAGATCTACCCGGAGATCGCCAACGGCCACAATGGAGTCTACTACGTGGGAGACCTGCGCCCCTCCCCGCCGATGGTTCAGACGCCGCGCGAGCCAGGAGCCTGATCCGGCGGCTCGGGCCGATCGGACCGAACCACGGGCGGAGCCGGCAGGGCGATGCCGTGGGCCGCGAAATCTTCGAGCACGGCGATCAGCACGGCCTGCTGGCGATCCATGTGCAGGTTCATGTTCGAGCCGATGACGAAGTAAACCAGCTCGATCTCGATCCCGAACCGGCCGATCGCTTTGACGTGAGCGCGATCGAAGCGCAGATCTTTTTGGCCCGCGACGATCGCCTGGAAACGGGCGGGGATCGCCGCCAACTCAGGCGCAGGGGTATCGAGCGCCACAGACAACGTAAGCGCCACCCGCCGCTCGGCCATGCGCCCGAAATTGTGCAGCCGGCTCTTGAGCAGGTCGCCGTTCGAAAAGATCAACTGCTCGCCTGAGGTGCTGCGAATCCGGGTGGTTTTCAGACCGATCGATTCGACCGAGCCCGACAGGTCGTCCACTTGAATCGAATCGCCGAGGACGAACGGCTTGTCGATCAGGATGGTGAGCGAGGCGAACAGGTCGGAAAGGATGTTTTGAGTTGCGAGGGCGAGCGCCAGGCCGCCGACCCCGAGCCCGGCGATCAGGGCCGTCACCTGAACGCCCAGCGCATCGAGCGCCGCCAAGGCCAACACTGCGCCGAGGATCAGCTTGCCGAGAAACTTGAGCGCCGAAAGGGTCGTCGCGGAGGCCGGATCGAATCCCGTCCGCTTCTGCCGCCGGTCGATCCAAAAATCGATCGCGGCCGAAACCCAGAGGGCCGCTTGGAGGAAGATTGCGATCACCGCCACGGTGCCGAGCACCCGCTCTAAGCGGGCGGCCAAGTGAACGGCGAGCGCGCCGAGGCGCAGGGCGACGGCGAGCAGCAGGATGCGGCGGGTGCGGCGGGCGAGCACGACCGCGAAATCGTCGAGCGGCGTCTCGGTCCGCTCGGCGCGGGGCCCGAGGCGGAGCACGATCAGGCGGCGGATCAGCAGGGCGAGTCCGAAGACGCCGAGCGCCAACCCAAGCGCCGCGGACCAGCTCTGCCAGGAATTGCCGAACACCTCGAAGGGGATCACGGAAGGGGGCTCGAGGGGGCGGTGGCCAGCGCCGAGAGCTCGGCAATCGAGCGAACGACCCCTCCGCGAACGACGTAGCGCACTTGACGTAGATTACGGATCGCGGCGTTCGGGTCGGCGCCGACGATCAGCAGGTCGGCGAGCTTGCCTTTTTCGACCGTGCCGATTTCGGCGGAGCGCCCCAGGGCTCGGGCTCCTCCTCGGGTGGCAGAGATCAGGACGTCGCCCGGGGTCATGCCCGCCGCCTGCATCGCCTTCATCTCGGCATAGATCGACGGCCCGTGGAGGGTGAGGGGATTGCCCGCATCGGTGCCCATCGCGATCGTGATTCCGGCGGCGGCCACTTTCTTCAAATTCTCCGCGCCGATCTTTTCCCGCGCGGCATTGCGCTCGCCACGGACCTGGATCTGCTCGGCGGTTCGGCCGGCGGCAACTTTCGCGGTCTCCGCAACCCGGGCTCGGGTCACCGGATCGACGCAGCCGTTCGGATCGTCGATCTCGGGGGCCTTTCCGGCGAGCGCCCCTTCGAACATCCGCTGGTAGCCGGCGCCGACGGTCAATGTCGGGACGTAGACCACGTTCTTCTCCTTCGCGAGGCGAAGGAACTCGTCATCTAGGGCCACGTCAGTCACGCTGTGGACGAGGACCGCCACCCCGTCGCGGAGCGATTCTTTCGCCTCCTTGAGACCGGTCGCGTGGACGATGAGGGGAAGCTTTTTCGCCGCTGCCTCTTCGGCCGCGGCACGGACCACCGCCGCCAGCTCTTCGAACGGGCGGCTGTCGTCGACGATGAACCAAACCTTCACGGCCTGACTCCCGCGCGCGGCGAGATAGCGCACCCCCTCGCGCGCGGCCTCCGCGTCCTTTAAATAGATCATCTGCCGCTCACCCGGCAGATTGAGCCAATGGTCGATCGTGGTGAGCAGAGGTCCGGCCGCCCTCACCCGAGGGGCGAGCGTGTCGTCTTCCGTTTGGGCCGGCAGGCCGAGCGTCCAGGAAAAGCCGCCGACGTCGAACACGGAGGTCACGCCGGAGCAGAGCTGCGAGCGATAGAAGCGCTCGGGGTGAGCCGCGAGATCGGCGATCGTGTCCTCGTAGGTATGGCGATCGCGCACGTCCAGCGCGTCAGGCCGGGCGTCCGCCCAGCCGGTCTGGGAAAAATGGACATGGGCGTCGATCAATCCCGGCGTGAGCCACTGGCCTTTGAGGTCGAGCACGTCGATTCCGGAGGGCACTGGGCAGACCGCGCGGGTCCCGGCGCAATCGATCTTCCCTTCGCGCAGAACGACCACCGAATCGGGAATTGGAGCGCCCCCGGTGCCATCGATCAACGTCGCCCCGACGAGCGCCTTGGGGGCCGGCGGTACCCCAGGAAGCGCCTCGAACGCGGTCGAGACGCCGATCTTCCAGCCTTTCGGAGTCGCCAGGAAGAAGCGTTCGGAAATCCCCGACTGCTCTACCGCGCCGTAGCGTACCCGGTAGCGGTAGGTGCCGTAGACGAGGCCCGGCCGCACCGGCGTCAAGTGCATGTCCTCGGCCTCGATATGGTCGGGCCATCCGGTGCCCACGCCCTTGGCGAACTCGGCGAAACCGACCGACATGCCGTCCGGCCCGGTGCGCGCGAAGCTCTCTTCCGGCAGGTAGCAGGCTAGATAGGCGTCTTTGTCCTTCTTGCGGATCGCTTCGAGGTTCGCCGCGAACACCTTCTTCGCACCCGCGAGGTCGGCCGAGGAGCCGGCGGATGACTTGGCGGCGACTGCAGGGATCGCAGAAAGCGCGAGGACTAAGCCCAAAACGGCGAGCGGGACGCGACGACCTGCGGTGCGGTTCATGAGGCTCTCCCCAAAGTTTGGGGGGACTCTATCAACCGGCGGAGTTTGCAGCGGGAGCGGCGACCTGCGGAGGGGGTGGCTCCTCGGGAGGGATTTGAACCCCCAACATTTCGGTTAACAGCCGAACGCTCTACCATTGAGCTACCGAGGAATATCGAAGCAACTACGCGGGGCACCTGGGCGCACCGGAGGGCGGATTCTAGGGGCGCCCGGAGGGGTTGTCAATTCTAGGCAGGACGAAACCCGGACGAACCCTTACTCGATCAGCCCTTCGAGTGGAGAGGAAGCGTTGGCGTAGAGCTTCCTGGGAATCCGGCCGGCGTGGGCGGCGAGCCAGCCGGCTTCGACGCCGAGCTTCATCGCGAGCGCCATCCGAACCGGATCCTGCGCCTCGGCGACTGCGGTGTTCATCAGGACGCCGTCCGCGCCCAGCTCCATCGCGAGTGCCGCATCGCTTGCGGTTCCCACTCCCGCATCGACGATCACCGGGATGTTTGCTTGCTCGACGATGATCCTCAAGTTCGCCCGGTTGCGGATGCCCATTCCCGAGCCGATCGGCGCGCCGAGCGGCATGACGGCCGCCGCGCCCAACTCTTCCAGGCGACGGCAGACGACGGGATCGTCGTTCGTGTAGGGCAGGACGATGAACCCTTCGGCGACCAGGATCTCGGTCGCTTTGAGCAGCTCGACGGTGTCCGGAAAAAGCGTCTTCTTGTCGCCGATTACTTCGAGTTTCACCCAGTTCCAGCCACCCAGCTCACGGGCCAAGCGCGCCGTGCGGACCGCCTCGTCGGCCGTGTAGCAGCCGGCGGTGTTGGGCAGCAAAAGGTACCGCTCCAGATCGATGTAGTCGATCAGCGAGCCCTTGCCCAGAGCATCCAGGTTCACCCGGCGAAGAGCCACAGTGACCACCTCGGTGCCCGAAGCGTCGAGCGCTGCCACCATTGAAGGGAAGCTCGGGTATTTTCCGGTGCCGAGGATCAGCCGCGAACGGAAGGTCCGGTCGGCGATTGTGAGCGGTGCGACTTCGGAAGCGGAAGCCGGCGGCATGAGGATCGATTCCATAGGTTCTCCAGGGACGGCGATCAAAACGCAGCCGCGAGCGTTTCGACCGGCTCGGCGGTTTCGATGGTCGATTCGATTCCGGGCGCCGCGACGTTGCGGTTCTTCTCGTCGACGAACACCAGCTTGGGATGATGATCGCGCAGCTCCTCGGCCTCGTACTCGGCAAACGTCGCGAGGATCACCAGATCTCCCGCCGAGGCCTTGTGCGCCGCCGCTCCATTCAGACAGATCTCCCCCCGGCCCCGCTTGCCCGGGATCGCGTAGGTCGCAAGGCGCTCGCCGTTGGTGACGTTGTAGATCTCGATCCGCTCGTGTTCCAGGATGTCGGCCGCTTCGAGCAACAGCGGGTCGATTGTCACCGAACCCTGGTAATGGAGATTCGCTTCGGTCACCGTCGCCCGGTGGATCTTCGACTTGAGCATCGTGCGCTTCATGGCTTCCTTTTTCGCCCCCTAGCTCTCGATCGAGAGATGGAAGTTGTCGATCAATCGGGTGCCGCCCACGCGAACCGCGAGCGGCAGGACGATCTCTCCCGCGAGGGTCGCCGCCGGACGAAACGTCTCGGCATCGACCGCCTCGGCATACTCCAAAATCACCAGCGGTTCGCTCGCGAGCCCTGCGCGAAGAATCCGCCGCACCTCGTCCCCGCTCCGCTCCCCCGCTTCGATCGCGTCCCGCGCTGCTACCAGCGAGCCGTAGAGCACGGTCGAGGCGCGGCGCTCTTCTTCATTGAGGAACACGTTGCGCGACGACATCGCGAGCCCGTCCGGCTCGCGCACCGTCTCGCCGGGCATGATCTCGACCGGAAAATGCAGGTCGCGAACCAGCTTGCAGATCACCGCCAGCTGCTGCGCGTCCTTCCGGCCGAAAACCGCGAGATCGGGCCGCACCAGGTTGAACAGCGCGGCCACGACTGTGGCGACGCCGCGAAAATGGCCGGGCCGGAATTCCCCTTCGAGCCCCTCGGCCGGACCGCCGGGCTCGATGAACACGGTGTGCCCTTCCGGGTAGATCGTCTGGACGTCGGGAAGAAACAGCAGGTCGCAGCCTGCGGCTTCCAACATCTCGGCGTCGCGCTCGGGCTGGCGCGGATAGCTCGACAGATCCTCAGCCCGGTTGAACTGGGTCGGATTGACGAACACCGAAGCGACCACCCGGTCCGAGCGTTCGCGCGCCGAACGGACGAGCGACAGGTGCCCTTCGTGGAGCGCGCCCATGGTCGGCACGAACCCCACCGTCCGGCCGCGCACGGCCCAGAGCGCCATCTCTTGGCGGAGCCCCGCCTTGTCGCGAATCTGCAGCATCTGACCTCTAGCCTCTCGCTCGTCCGGACCTAGCCGTAGATCTTGCGCAGCTCGGGTTTCGGTTCGAGCGCACCGTAGGTCTCTTCCGCCGAGGGAAAGCGCCCCTCGCGCACGTCTTTGGCGAAGCGCTCGATCGCCTCGCGCGAGGCCACCCCCAGCTCGGCGTAGCGCCGCACGAAACGGGGGGCGATCCGCTCTTCCAGGCCCAGCAGGTCGTGGTAGACCAGCACTTGACCGTCGCACGCGGCACCTGCGCCGATGCCGATCGTCGGGATGGTCAGCCGTTCGGAAATCTCTTCCCCGAGATCGCTCGGCACGCATTCGAGAACGAGGGAGAACGCGCCCGCCTCTTCCAATTCCAGCGCGGCATCGACCATCTCCCGCGCCGCATCCTGGCTGCGGCCTTGGACTTTGTATCCGCCGAGGCGATGGACCGACTGGGGGGTGAGCCCGAGGTGCGCCATCACCGGCACTTCGGCGCGGTTGAGCGCGCGGACCACTTCGGGCCGCCCGCCTTCGATCTTCACCGCCTGCGCGCCCGCCTCTTTAACGAAGCGGATCGCCGAAGCCACCGCCTGGTCGGGACCTAAGTGGAACGAGCCGTAGGGCATGTCGGCGACCAGCAGGGCGCGCTCTACCCCCCGGCGCACAGCGCGGGTGTGATGGATCATTTCGTCCAGGGTGACCGACAGCGTGTCCGGATGGCCGAGCACGACCATCGCGAGCGAGTCGCCGACCAGGACGATGTCGGCCCCCGCGGCATCCGCCGTCTTGCCCTGGGGAAAGTCATAGGCGGTGACCATGACCAACCGTTCGCCGCGGGTTGGGGCTTCGACGATCGAGGGAACCGTGATGCGCTTCGTAGCCATTCGTTCGCGCTCCGATTTCTCGCCCGGGGCCCCCTCAAGAGAAACCCCGAAAAGCGAAAAGCCCTTCGCGCCAGGGAGGCGGAAGGGCCGGCAAGCGCACGTTACCCGTTGAGTCGAGGGTTTGCGCGTCGATCGTCGGTTGGATCGAGGTGTCGTCCTCCGGTTTGATGCTGATCCGGAACTTTCGGTACGACCCTCTCGCCGCGACCGTCGCGCCCTCGTCGGGGCGCTTTCGGTTCTTTCCGTCTCGGTCCCGGCGGCCGGCCCTCTCACAATTGGGGGGCTCAAGGCCGCTCGCAGGATCCCAGCGGTTGTCGGACCCCTTGCGGGCTCCGACGGCGCGGATGATATGCGCCTTAATCGTTCAGATCAAATCGGCTAGATCAAACGTCTTAGCGCGAACCCATCGGCACGAAATACTCCGTACCCTTGATCGGCCGGGAGAGCCGGTTGAGCAGCTCGCCGAAGTCCTCCGGCCGGTCGGGGAAGTTCAGGTGGCGCGTGTCGACCACCAGGAGCGGCGAGTTCTCGTAGTAGTGGTAGTAGTGGTTGTAGGCGTCGATCAGTTCGGCCTCGTAATCGCGCGCCAGGGTCTTCTCTACGGCCCGCGCCCGCTTCTTGATCCGATCCATGCAGGTATCCACGTCGGCCACCAGGTAGAGGATCAGATCGGGCTTGGGGATTTGCGGTTCGAGCAGAGCATAGAGCTTGTCGAACAGCATCAGCTCGTCGTCCGACAGGTTCAGGTAGGCGAAGATCCGGTTCTTCTGGAAGGTGTAGTCCGAAACCACCATCCGTTCGAACAACTCGCGCTGGGCGATCCCCTGCTGCTGCTTGAACCGCGAGAGCAGGAAGTAAAGCTCGGTCTGAAACGCGGCGCCCGGCCGATCCTGGTAAAAATCGCCGAGGAACGGGTTGTTCACGTCTTCGAGGACTTTGACCCCCTCGAAGTGGCGCGTGAGCAACTCGACCAGGGTGGTTTTTCCCACCCCGATCGGTCCGTCGACCGCGATGTAATGGTACGGAAGGCTCGGTCCGCTCAAGGCTTTTTTAGGCGCCGCTCGCGAGCGCCGCGGAAGCCGCCAACTCAGCGGCGTTTGGAGTCGGCGGAACCGGCGGCAGGGGGGCCGAAGTAGCCGAAGCGGCGATCGGGTTGTAGAGCGTGTCGCGCTCGATCGGTTCGAATCCCGCCAGGCGGACGATCCGTTCGAGCTCGGCGCGGGTCATCTGCTGCGGAGTGCCGGCCCCGGCCATGTGGTAGATCGTCTCCTCGACCACCGTGCCGTCTAGGTCGTCCGCCCCGAAACGCAACGCCACCTGGGCGAGCTTCGGCGAGATCATGATCCAGTAGGCCTTGATGTGCGGGATGTTGTCGAGCACCAGGCGCGAGGTCGCGATGTGGCGCAGGTCGTCGGTCCCGGTCGTGTGGTACTTCAACCCCATGTAGTTGTTCTCGGGGTGATAGGCGAGCGGGATGAACGCATTGAAGCCGCCCGACTCGTCCTGCAGCGCGCGCAGACGCATCAGGTGGTCGACCTTGTGGATCGGCTTCTCGACGTGGCCGTAGAGCATGGTGCAGTTGCTCTTGATCCCCATCCGGTGGGCGATGCGGTGGACCTCGATCCACTCGTCCGCGTCGAGCTTGCCGTCGCAGATGATCTCCCGCACTTCGGAATGGAAAATCTCGGCGCCGCCGCCCGGCAGCGACCCGAGTCCCGCGTCGCGCATCTGGCGCAGGACTTCCTCGATCGACAGCTTCTCGCGCTTGGCGAACCAGCCGATCTCGATCGCGGTGAACGCCTTCAAGTGGGCGTTCGGGAAGCGCTCGCGCAAGCCGCGGAGCATTTCGAGATACCACTCGAGCGACAGGTCGGGGTGCAGGCCGCCGACGATGTGGAACTCGGTCGCCCGCTGCCCGCCCTGCTCCGCGGCATGCTTATAGACATCCTCGTGGGACATCTCCCAAGCATGGGCCTCGCCCTTGAGCGCCGCGAAGCTGCAAAACTTACAGTTGTAGGTATAGACGCAGACGTTCGTCGGGTTGATGTGCCGATTGACGTTGAAGTAGGTGACGTTGCCGTGCATCCGCCGCCGCACCGCATCCGCCAGGCGGCCGAGCGCAACGACGTGGGGGGTGGAAAAGCAGAGCAGAGCGTCTTCTTCGTTCAGCCGCACCCCGTCGCGGACCTTCTCGGCGAGAGGGCGGAGACTCGAAGGAAAACGTTCCGGCTGGATCTCAGGGTTCTGCATTCTGGCTTCCTTGGGGCTTCCTAGGGGTTCCCGGGGCGGCCCTCACGGGGTTGTACCCGGCTGTTGCCCGGGCAGTATAGCAGGGGGCCGCGACCCTTCGAGGATCAAAACACCGCCGGGTTTACGCCACATTCCCGGCCGGGGCGTCCCCTCTCTTTTGCCGCCTCTCCTACGAGTTCCAAAACCCGCCGTAGAGCCCCCCTGAACCCGACAGATTCCCTAACCTTCGGAGGAATAAGGAAATGATTCGACTTCGTCGTCTCTGTGGCATCGCTTTGGGCTTCGCCGCGCTCGTCGCCCAATCCACCCAGGCCCAAGCCCCCGTCGGTCAGCTCTACGGCGTCCACTCGGCCAGCTCGCCAAAGACTAGCGCGCCTTCTACACCGCGAAAGGAATCCGAGACGGCTACCGGGTCTTCGAAACCGTCACCGGAGGCGAGCGGCCCCTCTTCGTTGTCGCCACCCCCGGCCGGTACGCGACCGACCTGACGACCGCCTGGGCCGCCAACGTCAAAACCGGTGGAGCCTAGTGGCAGGCGCTGATGGCCCGGACGGTCGGGTTGTCGCACAGGTTCCAGACCAAGGTGGGGACTTGGCGCGGGGATTTGTCGGTTCGGTAGGAAAGAAGCAGCCTTGAAAGGCAAGTAGGCCCAGGGCCTCAGATAGATCTGTTTCGAATTACCCTACCAGACTGCGAACCCGACTACCGCCGCAACTAACTGGCCTTAGACCTTTCCAGCCTTTTGATCTTTTCGGCTCGCAACGCCGACAGATCTCATTGCGAGGGCCATCTGGACTTGTATAACGAGCACGGCCGCAAGTAGGGTCGATGCTCCAACGGCGAGGTATTGAGTTAGCGACCCGCTGGCTGCAACCCTTAGCGCTGACCAAAGAACCCCGGCGTTCAGGGCCGAAATACCTACAGCCAAAACTCCAGTCGACAGGAGTACCGGACGCATGGCAGGGCTTTCTCGAAAAGCTCGAACAGCAAGGAGCGGGGTCTCCTTGAGGTCGAGCAGCTTTACGAGCCTAGGTGCAATGAGGTGGACTTTGCCGTAGATGTACCCGATCACCGAGCCGTACGCGATCGTACTCTGTAACACGCCGAAGGACCCCAGAGCGGAAGCGACGATTAACAACTTGGCCAAATCTTGAGGATTCTCGACCTTGGTGACCTTTGACAGGAGAAGTCCTAGTATGACTCCCAGGAAAGTGAAGACAACGCCCAGAATCTTCGTCTGTAGGTCCATGTACGACTCGATCTGCCTGTCAGCATGGTCCAGCTCTTTTATGATAATTTGAAATTCCATCTCGGTGACGTCCATTTCCGGAACCTCCACGCTGAGGATGCAATCCAACCCAACCTATAGACGGCACCAGCCCAGAAAGTCCATCGTTCGGAGGAAAGTAGGCGAGCAGGCCTTCGAACACTCGCGCGGGGCGTCCGAGGCCTCGACGAAGACTTCCGAGTCCTCGGTTTCCCGGCCTGCAAAGGCGCCGAAGAGCCGCAGGCGGTGAACGCCATCGGTCACCAGCTCTCCCGTCGTAGCCGTTCCTCTACTTATTCGTGACCCTCAATGGGCGCAAACCCCTCTTCGGCATCAGCCGGGCATGGCTCCTATCCGACTGGCCGTTCGCCCCCTCGCAGACATAGTATTGTAGTTGCGGGCCGTGTACGTGGGCACAGAATTCGAGGTCAATACAGAGCCCTGAGGCTCTCTGGCCGCCTACACTCGGCGCAGGTCACTTCTCGAATGACGACGAGGCGAGGCGCAGAATGCACAACGCAGAAAAGCAGAGGCGCGAACTCGCGGACCAACGACGAAAAGTTGATTTCGACACCTATGACGTTACCGTGGACGAACTGATTCGAAGGGTGTCTCGCGGTCGAATTGACATCGCTCCAATCTACCAGCGGCAATTCAGGTGGGATGCACTCCGGCAATCACGCCTGATCGAGTCTTTCTTGCTCGGGATTCCAGTTCCTCCGCTGTTCATGGCGACGAACCAAGTTTCTGGGGCCCAAACCCAGTGGGAGGTGGTTGACGGCCTTCAACGACTCCTGACACTTGTAAGTTTTGCCGGCGATTCTGAGGCGCGCCGGGCGGCTAAGTTGAAAGACATTCCACTTCGCCTCACTGGCCTCGAGAAGCTCGAGAGCTTCTCTGAGATGCACTTCCATGATCTGCCGGTCGACATACGAGCCACGCTTGAGGACAGGCCCGCAAAGGTCATCGTATTGAACGACAAAAGTGACTTACAGGTGAGATTTGACCTTTTTGAAAGGCTCAACACGGGTGGAGTCGCCCTTACTGATCAGGAAGTTCGCGAGTGTGTCTTTCGTGGCCCTTTCATGGACCTTCTTACTCATCTCGCTGTCGCGCAAGATTTCAGTACAGTAGTACGTCTTCCCGAGAGCAGGTCGAAAGATGGTACACCTCAGGACTATGTCCTGAGGTTTTTTGCTTTCCTCGATCGATATATGGATTTCAGGCATTCGGTAAAGGATTTCTTGAACAGCTTTACGGAATCGACTATTCAGCACCCCTTACTTGCGGAACGGAGGGGCGAATTCGAGGCCACCTTTCACTTCTTAGCACAAGTCTTTCCTCGGGGCGTCAAATCTCCAAAGGGCACGACGACTGTTAACCTCTTTGAAGCTGTGGCGGTAGGAGCCGCCCTTGCACTCAAAGAGGTTCCTAACTTGAGGCCGCAAACAGATGTTTCCTGGCTGACTTCACCTGAGCTTCGAACTCTGACCACAGGAGCCACCAACAGCCTGCCGAGAGTTAAGGGAAGGATCGAATTCTGCCGGGACCGCTTCCTAAGTGGCCATGTTTGACGTTGAGGTTTATCTCTCGGAGCTTTCGCGACGTGCTGACACGATTCGCCGGATACTTATCGCGTCTCACCAGCAACCACCCGCTCTCCCCGACATCAGCCGAGAGGCACGCGGATTGGCCATTTTACTGCTCTTCGCGTCGTACGAAAATCTGCTCACTAGTGTTTGTCGTGGTCTTCTAGAGACTGCGGCCAAGCTTCGCGTTGGAAATCGACGTCTCAAAGCAGGATTGCGCTTGTTTGCTGTGTTTGGCCATCTCCAAGCAGTCGCCAAGACATCGGAGCGAAAGATCTGGAAAGAGGGTACAAGGCTGTTGGAGCAGCTAGCTCTGTCGACAACATGCACAGTTAACACTAATTTATTCCCCGTTGATGGATCGTTTATGAAAGCGTCCCAAGTACAGCTTTTCTGTGACTTGTTTGGGCTCGGCGACCCAGGGCTGATTCTTCGGGAGGTTTGGGGGCGCCTAGACACAATCGTCAGTCAGCGAAACCAAATCGCTCACGGAAAGCAAACACCCGAGGAAGTTGGGCGGAGTTACTCTCTGTCTGAACTCCACGACCTTGTTGACCTCTGGGAAGAGCGGTGGTCGGACTTCGTCAACTATATTGGCCAGCGAGCTTCGTCGAGGGATTTCTTTCGCACCAGCAGGTAACTGATTTTCGGCGATCGCAGCGCACTCGCGCGTCTCGGGATCTCCGGACGTGATCAGCCCGTCTGCAGGCGGCCCGACCGTATAGAGGCGGGTGACGAATTTGAAGTCGAGCGCGTCGACCGGGGATAGTACCTGCCTCGGCTGGTTTCGTCTCGAAATGAGGGGCTCTTGGACTGGTTGCTCGCCTGTCCCGAGAAGGGATTCTTCGTCCCCATCGAGTCCGAGTCCAGTTTGCCGCCTGCCTAACCTAATCCTCCTCGTACTTAATCTCCATCCCCCGTGCCCGCCAGGCCGAGAGCGCGACCAGCAGCCCGGCGAAGATCAGCAGGCCGATCACCGCAACCGGTTCGCTCGGGACGTCGGAAGGAATCGCGAGCGGGCCCTCGGAGAACGGGATGGGGGGCATGAGGGATTGGAGGTAGTGGATCACGGTCGCCTGTTTGAGCACGGGCGGGAGGAGGAAATGGATTCCTTCCCAACCGAATATCAGCAGTGCCGGGACCGCCGGGCTGCGGAAGAAGAAGCCGAGGGTAAGGAAGATCGCTCCGTAGCCGACGCAGGCAAGCAGGGTGGTCACGACGTAGAGGAACAGGTAGAGGAAACCGTGTTCGCCCTGGCCGCTGAAAATCTTCCCGTTTTCGATCGGCACGAACATGAGCAGGAACGACGCGGCCGTCGAGAGGCCGAAGAGGAAGCCGGCAACCGTGAGACCGGTGAGGTATTTGCCTACCACCAGCAACTCGCGGCGGATGGGGGCGAGGAAGTAGTAGTGGAGGGTGCGGTCGAGCACCTCGCGGCGGATCAGGTTGCCGAAAATTCCGACGCAGCCGAGAAATGTCACGACTCGGAGCAAGAAGGCCTGGTAAATGCCGCCAGCGAAGATGGCCTTCGCATCAGCGAGGTTGGACATCTCGCGGATCGAGTCGCCGGGGGCGAAGAAGAGGCGGAGCGAGAGGATCGCGGGGGGAGCGAGCGCGAGCAGCCAGAGGCCGATCGCGCGCTTGCCGAAGAAGCCTTTTTTCAGCTCCATACGGATGATCGCCGCGAGCTGGCGGCGGCGGAGCGCCGCGCTGCCCGGGGCGGGTTCACCGACCGCAATAGTGGTCACCGGGGTAACCGCCGGGTTTGGGTTCGAAATCGCGGCGTTCATTACCGGCCCCCTTGTTCGATCAGATATTGGTAGACCGCGTGGACGTCGGCGTCGGCCGGGACGATCGATTCGACCGCCAGATTGTTTTCGAGCACGATGCGGTTGAGCAGCAGGTGGAATCCATCCGCGTCTTTGGTGCTGACCAGCAGGCCGCGGCGGTCGTTGGTGATTCGCGCTTCGACCACGTGGTCGTATTCGAACAGCCGCGAGGCGAGCAGCGAGGGTTTGTCGCAGCGAATCATCACCTGGACCGGATGCTCTTCTTCCATCTCGTCGCGCACTCCGCCGATCTCGCCTTCGGCGACCACGTAGCCCCCGTTCAGCAGCACCACCTGGTCCGAGATGAGATCTACCTCGTGCAGGATGTGGCTGGAGACCAGGACGTGCTTGCCCGCGGTCGAAAGCTCGCGGAACAGGGCGATCACCTCGGCGCGGGCCATGGGATCAAGTCCGTTCAACGGCTCGTCGAGAATCAGGACGGACGGATCGTGCGCCATCGCCTGGGCGAGCTTGACCCGCTGGCGCATGCCTTTGCTGTAGCCCGCGACTTTTCGGCCGCCGGCTTCCGTAAGGCCCACCCGGTCGAGCGCCTTGGCCGCCCGGGCTTTGGCGTCCGAAGCGGAAAAGCCGTAGACGCGGAGCAGCAGCTCGACGAACTCGAAGCCGGTGAGGCCGGTGGGGAACGCGTCCACCTGGGTGGCGAAGCCGATCTCGCGGAACATCGTCTCCGGCCGATCGGGCGACAGACCGCGGACGCTGACCGTGCCCGCGCTCGGCCGTAGGAGTCCCACCAGGAGGTTCATCAGCGTGGTCTTCCCCGAACCGTTCGGGCCGACCAGGCCGGTGATGCCGGGCGGGATCGTCAAGTCGATCCGGTTGACGCCGAGCACCTCACCGTAGAACTTCGAAACGTTGTCGAGAACGATCTGATCGTTCGTGTTCTTGCTCGTCGCGCTCATCGCACCACCTCGTAGGCGCGCAGGCGCGTTTTGAGCAGCCAGAGGAAGACCAGGCAGCCGCCGACCATCGTGATCCAAGCGAGGATAAGCGGATGGTCGTCGGGCGGCCGGACGCCGAACAGCGAGGCCCAGACCGTGGCGCTCGCTCCCGAGGCGTCAAACAATTTCCCGAACGAGAGGCCGAGAATTCCGCGCACGATGTGGCCGAACGCCTGGCCGATGAAGAACAGCATGAAGAGAGCGATGCGGGCGACCGGCTTCCATTTCACCCAGGCGGAGATCGCGAGTGCGAAGAGCGAAAGGAAGAGGATCCAGATCCAGCTGCCGAAGAACAGAGCCGAGGCGATCTGTAGATTCTGAGCCGCCCAGTGGGGTTCGAGGTAAGCCTGGAATCCCCAGAGCAGCAGGCCGGGCACCCAGGTGACGAGCGACATCAGGATCGCCAGGACGCAAAGCTTGCCGAGCACGTATTCAGCACGGGAAAACGGCCTTGCGAGATAGAGCGGCAACCCGTTGTTGCGCAAGTCGGGCGCGACAAGCGCGGGACCTACGAACAGCGTGATGATGAAGCAGAGCCCGCTTTGGAGCGACATTCCCCGGAAGAAGAACTGGGCGTCGATCGGCAGGATCTCGTTCAGCTTTTCAGCCGTGATCCCGAACATCTTGAGCGCCGAGAGGTTGTGGTGCAGGTAGATGATCAACAGCCCGGCGAACGGCACGCCAAAGCAGAGCGCGAAGAAGATCGCGAACATCCGGCTCTTGAACACGTCCGAATACGCGTAGCGCGGCAGGATCAGGAACCGGCGCTTCTCGGGCGTGAGCGTTCCGGAATACGGGCGATAACTACGTTCGAAGACGGCCATCGGGCTACCCCTCCATCGCCTTCAAGAAAATGTCTTCCAGCGAATCGCGGCGATAGTCGAGATGGCGAATCTGGACTGAATGATCGGCCGCCGCCTGGTAGAGAGCGCGGACCTCGACACCCGGGGGAAGTACGAGCTTGATCCGCCGTCTGCTCCCTTCGGCCACCTCGCAGCCGAGCCCGTCGAGCACCGTGCGGAATTTCTGCTCGTTGCCGTTGTCGGCGCGCAGCTCCAGCTCCAGAAAACTGCGGTTCGCGCTGCGTTCCGCCTCCAGGTTGCAGTAGGTGGCGATCTGGCCGTTTTTCAATACCAGGACCTCTTCGCAGCACTCTTCCACGTCGCGCAGCAGGTGGGACGAGAGGATCACGCGAACTTGCCCCGCGTCGCGAATGTCGCGGATCAAGTGGAGCATGCGGGAGCGGGCCGGTGGATCGAGCCCGTTGGTCGGCTCGTCCAGAAACAAGACCTTCGGTCCGTGGACGAGAGCCTGGGCGAGTTTCGCGAGCTGTTTCATGCCGAGCGAGTAGCTGTCGACCGGGCGATAGCGCGCCTCGCCGAGGCCGACGTAGAAGAGCGACTCGTGCGCCCGTTCGAGCGCCTGCTCGGGCGGCAGGCCCGATAGCTCGGCCATCAGGCGGACGAAGCGAACGCCGGAGAGTCCGGCGACGAACGCGTCGTTTTCCGGCATGTAGCCCATCAGCGCGCGGATGTCGCGCCCTTTGCTCCGGATGTCGTGGCCGAGCAGTCGTGCGGTGCCGGCGGAAGGCGCGTAGAAACCGAGCAGGGTGTGCAGCAGGGTCGTCTTGCCGGCGCCGTTCGGCCCCAGCAGACCGATCGAGCGCCCGGTCAGTTTCGCGGTGAGCCCGTGGAGGATTCGGCGTTTGCCGAGGGTGACCTCCAGACCTTCGAGGTCGATCACGGGTGTGGTTTCAGTCATGGGGTGCTTCTCCTCGACAGGCGAACAAAGCGAACGAAAATCAGGCCTGAGAAACGGGTAGAGGCGCAAACTACTGCGCCTCTACCTACGGTATTTACGTTGGGGTGTTTCTGATCTTACTCGACTCGGGATTTTACGAGTCGCCTCCGTCGTGGCCGCCCATCGAACGAAGGATGCTCGAGAATCCGGTGAGCAGCTTCAGGTTGTCCCCCAGCGGACCGTTCACCGCGTTGCTGCCGAACAGAATGCGATTCTCTTCGGCGTAGGCGTAGATCGCGCTCGGTCCCTGGCCGAGGAACGACCGGAGCGGATTGGCCTCCTTGCTGTCGAGCGCCTTCTGCGGGATGAACTTCGCACCCTGCTTGGCGAGCGCTCCCAGATCCTGGAACACCAGGGCCGAGACGTTCACCTGTCCGTCCGTGCCGAGCAGATTGCGCAGACGCTCGGAGCGGCCGAGAGTGGCGCCCGAGTCGCGGCCGGCGAAGGCCCGTTCGATCAACGTCCGAGAGGGCGCGGCGACCAGGAAGCCCCCTTCGAACGCGTAGTGGATCGACATCCCCAGGTCTTCCGAGTTGATCGCGTGCCAGGTGCGGCCGCCGCTGGTTTCGGTGGAGAGAGTCACCCCACCCTTGCCGTTCTTCGTCAGCTCCCGGTTCAGCCGTTCGACCGTCAGCTCGATCGTGTGCTCTAGAGTGTTCGGGTCGTAGACCTCGGCCACGAACTTCCAGGACGGTTTCGGAAGCACCGGCCCGTCGAGCGCCAGGGCGAACTCGCCACCGAGCGGAGCGACCACGTCGTCGCGCAGCCGGAAGCCCTCTTTCGCTTCGGCTTTCTCAAGCTCCGCGGCGAATTTCGGGTTGGCGGCGAGCAGCTCGTCGAGAAGCATCGCCGGGTTCTTGACCACGAAAGCCGCTGCGGCATTCGCGTCCGGCGAGACGAAGTCGAGCGCCCGCATGGGAGCAGGCTCCGCGAGCCAGGCCGCGACGCCGCGACGCGCCTGCTTGAAGGTCAGGACGGCCCGGGTTTCGGTCCGGCCTTCGACGTCGCGCCGCTCGACGATGAACTGGTCGAGGTCGAGAATGCCGAGGGTCTCGGCGATGTGGTGGTCCTCGGTGCTTTCGCCGTTCGTGACCGTGGCGCTCTGGCCGATCAAAGAGGCGAGGTCGGCCGAGAAGAGCCAGCCCGCGCCGTCCTGATAGGAGGCCGCCACGCGATTGCGGAAGGCCGAGGCGACGAACGGATTCGATCCCGAACCGTTGGCCGCGACCTGATTGATCAGCGCGGCGCTCGGGCTCGCGACGAACAGGTCAGAGCCGATCCAGAGCAGCAGCTCGTGGTCTTCGCCCGGAGTCGCCGTGGCCGGTAGGGTCTCGACGATCCGGATCTTGTGGGGGTGCTCTCCGCCTTCACCGTTCAGCCGATCGATCTCGGCGGTGAGCGCCGCGCGAAAGGCCGCTTGATTCTCGATCTCGGCCGTCAACACCGGTTCGGCGTCGGAGTCCGCTCCGGTCGTCGACTTGCCCACCGCGATCGCGATCTCCGGTCCGAGGTGGCTGCCCAGCTCGGAGATCCGGTCGATCAGGTCGTGGACCTTTTGGCGCTCGGCGTCGGAAGAGAAATTGTCCTGCCACCACTGGCGCAGGGTCTCGCTCTCCGCAAGCTTCTGGTCGAGCAACGTTTGAGTCTCGCCGAGGTTCTTGGCGAGGTTCGGCAGCGCGATGAACACCTTGGTGTCCGCGGGCGACAGGTCGAGCAGGCGGGTCGAATAGCGCAGGCCCGGACGCTCGATTTGCGAGTCGATGTCGGCGCTGGCCGCGGTCAGCTCGGCGAGCAACTGGTCGTACTGCTTGGCGTTCTTGCTCCAGGCGATCTCTTGGGTCACAGGAACGGTCGAGAGGCTGGCGGCGGTCACCACCTGGCCGCCCGGGTGCAGAATGTTCTCGCGACCGGACTGGTTGACGTGAACCTCACCCTCGACCACCGCGACACGCGAACCCTTGGTGCCATGGTTGACCGAGAAAATGGTGCCGGTGACGGCGACCAGGCAATCGTCGGTCTCGACGTACAGGTGGCGCGGGCGCTGCTTGGCGGCCTGGACGATGATCTTGCCGCGCTCCAGCTCGATCGTGTTCCCCTTGCGGCCGGCGTCGAGCGACAGACCGGCGCGCTCGCTCATCTCGATCACCGAGCCGTCGGTCATCCGGACGAAGGCGTGCGAGCCCTTCGCGGTGCGGATCTCGTCCCCCTCTTGAATCGCGGCCCCGGCGCCGAGCTGCGCCGTCCGCTCGCCGTCGATCCGATAGAGGCTTCCCTCGATCGCCTCGACGCGCGCCATCTGGCCGCCCGAGATAAGCAAGTCCTGCATCAGGAAGATGCCCGTGCCGAGCGCGGCGACCAGCACCGCGGCCAGGGCGTACAGCGTCCGACGGTCTCGCCGCTGGGGCATCTGGACGACAACCGGAGCGGTGGTGTTGCCCGATAGCGGTTTGCCCTCGCGGGCGGTGCGCAGGGCGCGGCGGCAGGGAACGCAGCTGCGGGTGTGGTCTTCGACCAACAGGGCGCGGGCGGCGGGCAGCTCTCCGGCCAGGTACGCCGGGATCTCCGCCTGGAAGTCTTCGCAGCCGCGCAGCGGCGAGTGGACCGCGTGAATCGTCGGGGTAGGAGCCAGGGGAGCAATCGGCTCCTCGGGGGCGATGCCGGTCGCGGCGAACTGGGCGAGCTTGCCTCGCACACGGGAGGCGGCGGCAGCCATTTCGTGCTCATCGACTGGAGTGGATGCGATCTCGGAGATCGCCTCGTCGAGGCGGGCTTCATCGATTCGATTGGAAAACAGGCTCATGACTGACCTCCTTGGTGCGACGAAAGCTCTTTCTGCAGCCGATGGCGAGCACGATGCAGGATGACGGCTACAGCGGTCTGGGAGCAGGCGAGCATCCGGGCGATGTCCAGATTGCTCTGCCCTTCAAAGTAGCGAAGCGTGAAGATTTCCGCCTGGCGCGGTGAAAGTTGGCCGACCGCGGCGCGTAGCGCCAGGGCCAGCTCGCGGTTGCCGCGGCGGCGTTCGGGGCTCTTGCCCGGCTCGTCGGCGAGGGTTTCGGCCACGTCGTCAAGCGCCACGGCTTTGGCCCGTTTCCGGCTGCGGGCCAGGTCGAGCGCCGCGTTCACCGCCGCGCGGTGAAGGTAGCTCCCCACCTGTTCGGTGAGGTCCAGCTCTTCCCGGCGGGCGAGGCGAAAGAACACGGTCTGCATCACATCCTCGGCGTCCGAGGAATTGCCGGTGATGCGGTAGGCGGCCCGGTAAACCCCCTGGTGATGCAGCTCGAACAGTCGTTCAAGGGTCGCCGGAACGGGCTGGCCGATGGGCTGGCTGGCGGCCCGAGCGACCGGGGATCCCCCGGGGGGGGCAGTGGATGCGATTGGAGCGGTTGCCGATTGCACGGTGTCGTCCCTCCTGATGTCTCCACTCATGGAACGCACCTCCCGGGAGAATGTTACGCCCGGCTCCGAAAGATCGCCTCAACAAGGAGAAACGGGGGACGAAAAGCGCGACAATTGCGCCCTCGCGTCCGTCACAAGTTCCAGCCCAGGGCTCCGCTCCCGGTCCCGAGGCTCAAGACAGGAGGAATAGATCCGTGCTCAATTTCCTCGATTCGGCCATCGGCTTCATCGTCGTCATCCTGATGTTCAGTCTACTGATCACGGTCTTGGTCCAGATGGTGGGCGTTTTTCTCCAGCTGCGCGGCAAAAGCCTGCTGCGCGGAGTAGAGCTCCTGCTCCGGGAGGTCGATCCAAGCTTCAAGAGCCAGGCCAAGGCCCTGGCGGACAGGGTTCTCAATCATCCGGCGATCGCCGAAGGGGAAAAGCGGCTGGCCTCGGCGCTCCGTCCGAACGAGCTCAAGCTGGTCCTCGAATCGCTTGCCGCAAGCGACCCACAGATCCAAGCGGCGCTCGACGAGCGAAAGGAAGAACTCTTCGCCCAGATCGACGCCTGGTTCGAGACGGTGATGGACCGCGCGGGCGAGCGCTTCAAGATGAACACCCGCTGGGTGACCACGGTCTTCGCCGTGCTCCTGGCCTTCGCCCTCCAGCTCGATTCGATCACCCTGTTCAAGCAGATCTCGACCAACGCCGAGCTGCGCGGCCGGCTGGTCGCGATGAGCGATTCCGTGCTCGCCACCAGCCAGAAGGTGCTCGAAGCGCCGCCGGCTCCGGGAACGGAACAGGGCCTTCAAGACCTCAAGGCCCGAGCGGACGAGGTCACGTCAGAGATCAAAAAGACCGAGCTTCAACTGGTGCCGAGACCCTGGCGCCTCTCGGCCTTCGACAGCATCCAGAGCTTCCTCGGCCTGATCGTCTCGATGTTTCTGCTCGGCCTGGGCGCCCCGTTCTGGTTCAACGCCCTGCGCAACCTGATCGGCCTGCGTCATGCGGTGGACAAGAAGCAAGACGACGAGGAAGAAGCCGAGCAAGCCGCCGCGGCGAAGAAATAGCGGCTGCGAAGGCGCCCTGCCTATCCGATTCCAACAGGGGGTGGAACAAACTCCGCTCCCTGCGGCCTGCCTTTCGCCTGCTCAGCGCGTCAACACCGCTCTCGGAAGATCCACGGAAGATCCTGCCGGCGAGCCCGTCGTCGTCAGAAGCTCGACAACTCGCCTCTGCGCATCGCCTTCCGAAGCGAGAAGCTCGCCCGTTGCGACGAAGGCGTCGGCCAGGGGATTCTCAGAAGCTTCGGGGAGAAGGGTGACGCCAATCTTTCCGTCGCGGCGGTACTCCACGACGATGTGACGCTCGCCGTCGCGAAAATCGAGCCACGCCGAGGCGACGCCGCCATTGACCGGAACTTCAAGGTGGTATTGCGAGCTAGGGAATTCGCGACGGAGGGAGGATGCTAGATTCTCGATTGGATGCATCTTTCCAAACCTCCTGGCCATCCGCTCCTCGCTTGAGGAGCTGGACTCTACCTGCTTTTACGGTCACCAGCTCAAACGCGCCATTGGGCGCGATGAACGTCAGGTGGCCGGTGTGTCGATATCGAAGGACCCGAGAGTCCCCTGCAGACGGCCGGAACCCATCTCGCAAGGGCGGGCACATCCGCTCTTCGCAGTCGCGGTAACCGGGATCGAAGGGGAAGCCCGAGAACTCGTTCTCGATGGCATTGAGGACGTTGGTGATCAGCTCGAGTGCCTCCTCGAAAGAGGAAGCGGCAGGAGCTTCGTCCAGCCTTCGGCAGAATTCCGTAAGCCGCCAGAGCTTGTCGCGGATCGAAATTTTCCAGTCCTCCGAAGGAGAAAGCAGAATTCTCCGCTAGGCCACGAGCGCACCGGTCCACGGTTACCCGGCTTGCCTCAAGGGACCGGTTGCAGCGGCTTTTCACGGTTCGATGCTCCCCACCCGGAGGGCGGAAGATCAACCATCATACGACGGAAAGTGTTCCAACTGGCGCTAAGGGGGTCGGGGCGAGTACGATTCCGGCGAGGACACCATGAGCTTACCGGCCGTCATCTTCGAGGAGCGCCTGCGGATTCCGAGCGAGGTGCATCGGCTCGCGCCGTTCCGGCTTTGGTGCGCCGGGGACGAGTTTCCCGAAGAGGGTCGGATCGATTTCTTGGCCGGCGACGTGGAGGTGGACATGAGCCCGGAGGACCTCCACACCCACGGCACGGCGAAGACCGAGGTCGCGACACGACTTCAGCTTCTGGTGGTCGATCCAGGTCGCGGCGAAGTGTTCATCGACCGGACGCGCGTGGTCTCCGCGACGGCCAACCTGTCGGTTGAGCCGGACATCGTGGTCGTCCTCGGCGAATCGCTCGCGGCGGGCCGGGTCCGGTTCGTGCCGGCGGCCAAAGATCCGACGCGATCCTCCGAGATCGAAGGCGCACCGGATCTGATCGTCGAGATTGTCAGCGACTCTTCCGAAAAGAAGGATACCGCCCGCCTGCCGCGCCTCTACGCCAAGGCGGGCGTGCCGGAGTCCTGGACGATTGACGCCCGCGGCCCGAAAGTACGGTTCTCGATCGACCTACTCGCCGGAGTGCTCTACCGGCGCCAGGAACCCGACTCCGACGGCTGGATCGATTCCCCCCTTCTCGGCTTGCGCTGCCGACTCTCGCGCGAGCGCACCGCGTGGGGGAGTTGGCGGTATCGGTTCGAGACGGCCGAGTGAGGCTGAGGCCCGAGTCCCCTTCTCATGTCGCTCGCCGAACGCCGCCCAACCCAGACACGGTGTGATCCGACCATCGACGAGATTCGAGATGTGCGGCACCGGATCTCGGCACGATTCGACCACGACCCGGCTCGGTTGGTGGCGTACTACATGGAATTTCAGAAGCAGTACCAGAACCGGCTCATTAGGCCGATGGCTGAACCGGCGTAGCAGCCAGCCCTATCTGCGCGCGGTCGTGCGGCGCGGTTTGAGTTGCAGCGCCTCTTTTCGTGGGCTTGGCATCCCTCCGACAACCTTGAAGACGGCTCCGGTATTACTTTCGACCTCCAGCGAGAGCGAGGGCGCAGTTTCTCCTCGCAGGATGGCCCCTCCTTCCCTCACGCTCTCGAGCAGTTCCTCGAAAAGGTCTGGTCTCATAGATATTCTGCCTCGACAGTTTTTCTCAGCGTGGCACTAAGCGCTCGTCAGACCGGCTCGTTCGTTCTTCGCATCGGCGAAGAGTAGGAGCATCTTTTCACGCCCCCCTCACCCCCGCCGCATCTCCTCCAAATACCGCCGGAAGAACGGCAACCCAGCGAGTGCCGGAACCAGGTAACGAGAAGTAAACAGCAGACCAAGCGCCGCGGCGGTTTGGGCGTTCAAGTAGGGGGCATAGAGGGCGACCAGCGCCGCGTCTCGGGTGCCCAGGCCGGCGAAGGTGAAGGGGGTCAGGCCGGCGAGGATGGCGAGCGCCGCAAGGCCGATGTGGGCTAGGAAGGGCACATAGGCGCGTAGGGCGAGGATGAAGATCCAGAGCTGGACGAAGTGGAGCAGCCATAGACCGATCGAGATCGCCACCACCTGCGCGTGGCGGACCGGCTCGCGGCGGAAGGTGCTCCGCGTTTCGGCCCAGGCGTCGCGGAGTTTCTCGATCTTTCCCTTGAGCTTGCCCGGCGCGATGCGTAGCGCGAGCCCGAAGACGAAACGGGCGAAAACCTCGGAATTGAGCGTGAGGAAGCCGACCACGGTCGCGACCGAGATCCCCGCCGCGGCGAGCCAGAGGATCGCTCCCTTTCCCGGCAGGAACAGAAGTCCGATGGCGCACCAGAGGAAAAGCGCCAGCACGTCGTAGGCCTTCTCGAACACGGTGAGCGACAGGGCGAGCGAACCGGGCAGGTGGCCGCGCGACTTCAAGAAGAACGATTTGGCGATGTCCCCCATCTTGGACGGGAGCACCATGTTCATCACGTCGGCGACCAGAATCAAGCGCACCGATTCTGCAACGCCGAGCGTCGTGCCGGCGGGCATCAAGCGGCGCAGGCGCCACCCCTGGACCGCCTTGATTAGAATGAGGGCGAGCTGGCCGACGAGCATCCACCCCCAGTTCGACCGGGCGAGCACGCCGCCGATCGCGCGGAGGTCGATCTTCCGGTAGATCAGGGCGAGCAGCGCAAGACTCACGGCGATCGAAATCCACCGATTGCGCCGCGCGGCGGCGGAAGGGCGCGCGATAACTTGCGGCGTTTCGGCCGAGGCCGGCGGCTGGTCCACCGCGGCCCCTTAACCCTTGTACGGAAACTGCGGGCCGTACCAGCTCTCGCGGATCAGCTTCTGCGCTTTCGGCCGGGCGACGAACGGGTACCAGAGGAGCGAGTTGTAGACCAGCGCCCCCTTGGCGAGCACCTGCACGAGGGGGGTGTCGAACAACAGCGGCTTTAGAAACGACGCCCGCAACCGCTTGTGGATGCCGCCGAGCAGGTTCGACTTCGGCGTGGCGAATTGCTCGGAGCCGACGTCGTCCCCCACCATCTCGCCTTCGATCGATCCCAACCCGCGCGCCTCGGCGTTGGTGATAAAGCCGATTGCCCGCGGATCGAACCCCATATAGCGCGCCGCAGCAGCATCCGCCGCCACGAGATCGGGCGAGGCGATGACGAGATCGGCGATCCGTACGTCTCCCGTCCGGGGACCCTTCCCCTCCTGGCAGACCGTGCCGTCGATCACCGTGAACCGCGGCGCGAGCGCCTGGTTGATGTCGACGATCACCTGATGGAGGACCGGGTGGAAGTTGTGCCGGAAGGTGGGCAAACACCCCCACTGGTTCTTGAGCGAGGCGGTGATCGTCGAGAGGTGGTGGCACTTCATGACCGGCAGGGTCACCAGGCAGTCGGCCTCCAACAGCGTCCTCGGGAAGACCAGCTTTTTGACGTGCATGCCATCCACCTGGATCTCCTCCAGCGGATCGCGTGAAAGATCGACGTACTCGACGCCGTATTTCGCCGCCAAGCGGTCGTACCCCCAGATCTTCTCCGCCCGCCGGACGTTGTCGGCCCCGACGATCTGCGAATCCCCCATCTGCAGCCGGACGTCCGGCATCGCCTCGCGGATCGTTTGCAGCACCCCTTCGAGCACCCACGGGGAGGTGTTGGTCCCGGGCACCAGGGGGAACGACAGGGTGTTGATCTTGAGGAAGATCCGCGAGCCTTGGATGTGCTCGCGCCAGGAGGCCAACTCCATCGCCCGCTTGACGGCGGCCTGGACGCCTTCGGCTTGGGTGACGCGGATCCGGGCGACGGGGGCGGGGGAAGTGGGCTTTTGCATGAGGGGTCAGGGCTACTTCGCGGTTCCTACTGGAAGAAGACCGGTTTCACGGGTACTCTTGGCGCAGCTGGGCAAAAACCTCTTCCGCCGGTATCCCGGATGCCCGGCCACTTCGAATCTCCTCGACGCGCCTCGCGACCTCCACGTCCCAGGCGGCGGCTACCCCCTCCTCCTCGGGCTCCAAAGAGTCCAGAAGAAAACAGGCCAGCTCGGCCTTTTCCTTGGCTGAGAGATGCTCAAGCTCTGATTTGAGTTGTTTCATCGGCTGGGCCATGAGGTGCCTCCAGAGCAAGATTGTGCCACAGCGAAGACCGGTCAGTCCGCTTCGCGAGGGTCGGTCGGCTCGGTCCACTCCTTCTCGGTCGCTGGGCAACCTGAGATCAGAAGTACACCAAGCAGACCAAATCGGAGGACCGGGCGCATTCTCGCGGAGTCTACTTGGGGAAGGGTCGGGTCGGGTCGGCTGCACCACGCGAATCAGCAGGGGCGGCCGGCCCGGTTGTGCTCTTGCGTTCGTCGCGCTCGGGCTCTCCGAGCACAACGACTCGATCCGTTCGAACGCTGGGTCAACGCAGAGCACGGCTATCCTGGTGGCCCGGCGAGGCGAGTTCCATCGCTGGAAAGAACAGTGGAAGGCGAAGCCGCCGGAGTGCCCCGTCGACGCAGGGAGCGGGCTCGCCGAGCGCAAGAATCAGGGTTGCGACGCAAAGCACAACTGCACGGACGCTGGGAAGTGGCGCAAAGACGCTGCGACCTGGTCCGCCGAACACAAGTTGCGCTACGCCGAACGCTACACTCACTTCAGAGAACGCGGGGATCGCTGCAGCGAACACGGGGACCGCTTCGCAGAACGGCGGCAGCGGCTCCGGAGGTTCCGGCTCCGGGTCCGAGCGTTCGCGTTGCGCTCCCTAGCTGTCGCGATCCGGGTCGTTGCGTTCGAACTTCTCGGCCTTGCGTCCGTGCAGAGGTGCATAGCGTTCGGGAACCACCTCCCAGCGTTCAACTCCCCGGTCGGCGCGTCCGGAAACCGGGTCGGTGCGTCCGCGAAGTTGGCCGGGGGGTTCAGGCACATCTTCCGGGTGTCCACGGAGTGGGCCAGCGGGTTCGAGGAGCGGCTCGGGGAAGCTCCGGCGTCGATCGGCGCGTTCGGAATCCGCTTCGTCGTGTGCGTCCTGTCCTGGTGTCTTTTCCTGTCTCAAAGCCTCGCGATTGCGCTTCATGCGATAGAGCAGGAAGGCGCTCGCGCAGACGAAAAAGACACTGCACAGGTAGCTCCCTTCGGGGCCTTGCGCGCCGCCCGTCAGATCGTTCGGACCGCGGACGAGCATCCGCACGAGGAGTGCGGGTTGCTTTGCATCAATGCCGGTGACCGGTAGCTCGAAGCCGGTCGCCAGGAGCCAGTTCCACCCGGCGTGCCAGCCCATGACCCCCCAGATGTTGCGGGCCTTTAGCGCCCAGCAACAGGCGAACACGGCGAACAGGAGGGAGCTGACGATGACGAGAACGGGTTGATGCGGGCTGTAGTGCAGAAAGGCGAAAACGATCGCGTTGAGCACGATGGCGATCGGAACGTTGAACTTGCCGGCGACCGCCGAAAGCAGCCAGCCGCGGAAGACGATTTCCTCGACGCTGGATTGCACGGCGAAGCAAACCAGCAGAAGTCCTATGTTCAGCAGCGCGCTCGGTGAGCTCAGCGCTGGTCCGAACTCTCTCGCTTCAAGACCGCCCGCCGTCCAGATCGCCCCGACGACCGCAGATACGGTGGCCATTCCGATCGATAGGCCAATTAGTAAGTTCTTTGCTCTCTTAGGACCCGCCAATCCGATCGTCGCGAGGGGGCGTCGCTCGACCAGAAGAACCCAGGCGAAAACGACGAGGCCAAGCGCGACAAAAGGAAAGATCAAAAACGCGAAGAGACCCGTCAAGCCCAGCGGATCACCTTTCGCGTTCTCCAGCCGGAAATGCTCCAGCGCGAAGTCCACCGAGACCGTGGGCACCGCGACGAGCAAGACGCCAAGGAACGGAGCGAAAGCGCCCCAGGGAAGCCAACCCTTTGCTGGCTCGGTCGAGTAGATGGCGCTTGGTCTCATGGCGCTCCTGTTTGCGTGACTCCAGGTTCATTGGGCAAGCCTTGCCCCGCCGAGGTGCTCCCCCGCAGCGAAAAGGAAAGGCCTGAATCGGTTGGGTTGTCTATACCGGCCGGAGCTGGTCGGCGAGCGACCGTGTTCTCTCGGTTTTCACGTCGCCTGTGTGTTGTGTGGTCTTTCTCTCGATGAGCAGGAGGTGGCATTCCTCGTCCGCGACCGGGTTGTGGCGAACACCCTTTGGAACCACGAACATGTCGCCCTCGTCCAGCTCGACCGACCCGTCCTCCATCTCGATGCGAAGGTGACCCTTGAGGATCAAGAACAGCTCGTCTTCGTTCTCGTGGCTATGCCACGCCAAAGTACCCCGAACCGCCGCGACCTTGACGTAAACGTCATCGACCTCGCCGATGACCCTCGGTGACCAATGCTCGGTAAGGGCGAGAGCAACCTCCTTCGGCGAAACGACTTTAGGCATGGCTGGCTCCAGAGTCTTCGGCAGGCGGGTAGGGTAGGTTCCTGGGGTAATACGCCCGGAGGGTGAAGCGAGTTTCGTTCCCTTCAGCTCGCCAAGCCGCGCACCGCCCAGGCGCGTGCCTTGAGTTGAATGCGCCCCTCGGCTCCTGGTTCCAGGCGACGCTTGAGCCGGTCCCTCAGAAGGTTCCGCTCTGAAGAATCGAGCGCCGTGACGAAGCCCGGACCGGGGCCGGTTCCGCCGAGAAAGGGCGACCAGTAGTCCTCGAAGTCGGCGAAGTCGGTCGGGATGTCGAGAGGTGCGGTTTCCACCTGGGTCAGCCCGGCCACCTCAAGAAGCGAAGCCAGCGCCTGGGGCTGACAGAGCGAGAAGCGCAAACTCTCGCTGAGCGCTTCCGCGCGAGGGTCGAAGGCGATCGCCTCTTCCCAGAAGTACCGGAGAAACTCCATCCCTTCCGCGTAATCCCAAACGTAGGCAGCGAAAGTGCCTCCCGGACGAAGGCGTTCAAGAGCGCCCGTCACGGCCTCGGCCGGGTTCGGCAGGAAGTTCAAAACCAGCCCGGTCACGACAGCGTCGAACCCACCCTCTCGGCGGGGCAGATCCTCGGCCCCTGCAACGACGAACGAGGCGCGGGAATCCAAGAGCCGAGTCCGCGCATGCTCGACGAACGGTTGCGTCGGATCGCAGGCAACGACCGCTGCCGGCTCGCCCAGCTCACAGATCGCGGAGGTGAGCGCTCCCGTTCCGCATCCGACATCCAGCCAATGCAGTCCGGGCGCCGGTCGCAGCCATTCGATGAACACTCGCGCCAACGGCCGGCTCCAGCGCCCCATGTACGCCTCATACGCGTCGCCGGCCAGCCACTTTTCGCTTGTCGGATAGGTCATTTCTGCTCCCCCAAGGTCGGAAGCCTGGGACCTCCGAGCCACTAAAGCCTGCCCACGAGCGAGCGTGATTTGCGGCTTTCGGGGGTCAAGTCGTCGTTCGGTTATGCGGCCTGCGCGCGCAGCTTGACCCCAAGCGCTCGGGCGACCTTCAAAACCGTGGCAAAGCTCGGATTTCCGTCCGCGCTTAGAGCGCGATAAAGGCTTTCCCGACTCAAACCCGCGTCCTTGGCGACTTGAGTCATCCCCTTCGCCCGAGCAATGTCCCCGAGCGCCCTGGCAATACCCGCCGCGTCATTCGGCGCCTCTTCGAGCCAAGCGTCCAAATAGGCGGCCATCTCCTCGGGAGTCCGAAGGTGCTCCGCCACGTCGTAGGGCGTAGTTCTTGTCTTGGTTGGATTCTTCGCGATGGTCTTGGGCATGGTGCACTACTCCTGGAAGGTCTTGGCCAACTGAATCGCTTTCGCGATGTCTTTCTGCTGCGATGACTTGTCGCCACCCGCGAGGAGCAGCAGAAGTCGTGTTCCTTGTTGGAGGTAGTAGACGCGGTATCCAGGACCGAAGTCGATCTTCAGCTCCGAAACACCGTCTGTCAGGTCTCTATGCTGGCCCGGGTTTCCTTCGATCAAGCGCTCAACGCGAACCAAAATCCGAGCCCGCCCCGCTCGATCCCTCAGCGCATCCAGCCAGTCACGATAGTAGTCGGTCTTTTCTACACGCACCAGGGAAGTGTAGCCTGTCGGCTACATCTATTGTCAAGGACCGTGCACCCAGTGGATCCAGACGAACCTGGCCTGGCCTACCCAGAGTGAGGAACCTCGGTCCGAAAATTACCGCGATGTCGCGTCTCTGGTTGTAGGAGTGTTCACAATCACGGCTAAGGCCATGGAGACGAGAAAATGGCATACCAATTCGAGATCTTCAAAGATAGCGCTGGGCAGTACCGTTGGAGGTTCAAGGCACCGAACGGCGAAATCGTCGCCCAAAGTCAAGGATACACCGTCAAGTCCAGTGCCCAGCACGGCATCAGCGTTGTGCAGCAGAACGCCTCGACCGCTACGATTGAGGATCTAACCTAGAGGCGCGATTGTTCCCGCCAGGGAGCACGTCTAGAGGAAATTCCGATGGCTAAAGCACCGCCAGTTCGGCACGACGACCCCAATATGCGCGGCGAGCGAGCGCGCACGGGTCAGGGGACGCTACGGAGCAAGAGGAGCGATACCCATGCATCCACTATCGAGGATCTTTACAATATCGATTTGGGCGTGCGGAGTGATAAACACCTCGCACCATGCTAAGAGACGAAGAAGTCTCGTCGTTGACAGAACTTCTAGAAAAGAAGCGCTCAGAGGACTAGGGTCTCGGCCCGCTGCAAGCGCGACCGCGCGATCCGGGAACGCGCGTAGAAGTTTTCGGTCCTTCGTCATGAGGATGCGTGAGTCCACAGCGATCACGGAAGCCCTCGTCTCCTGAACTTTTCGATGTCGGGCGCGAGGAACACGTTCGGCTGGAGAGTTTCTTGCAACTGGCGCGCAGGCATCAGTCGCTCTCCGGGCGTCATTTTTCTGGGTGGCAACACCGTTTCCAGACAGACGATTGCCTCCCTGTTCAGACTTCGGCGACGAGCTTCCGCCGCGAGCTTCAGACGCTCGTAGAGGTCAGCGGGGATGTTTTTCAGCGTGAGGGTCGTCGGCATTCTGCGCTCCAATTGAAGAGGAACGATTGTGGTTGCGGGCCGGGGGCTCGTCAAGCACCCGGCGATCGGTAGAATTGCTGATCGGTTGTCCTGACCCACTTCTCCCTACTCTTCGAGGAGTTTCGCGTGCGGATCACAGACATCCCCTTCGGCACCACCGACTGGTCGGCAGTCGAGCAAACCGAACACCCGGGCGAAACGGGCGTGGCCTACTGGCGGACCCGGCACTTCGGGGCAATTCGGGTTCGAATGGTGGAGTACTCGCCGGGCTATCTGGCCGATCACTGGTGCTCGAAGGGCCACATCTTGCTTTGTCTGGACGGGGAGGTTGACACGGAGCTGGCCGTTGGGCGGGTGTTCAAGCTCACGGCGGGGATGAGCTACCAGGTGGCGGATGACGAATCTCCGCACCGATCCAACACCGCGACGGGCGCCAAGTTGTTCATCGTCGATTGATCGGTCGCTTCGAGCTTCGAAGGAGGAGACAGCTGTTGAAAACCATCGGCCTGATCGGCGGCATGAGTTGGGAGTCGACGGTTCTCTACTACTGCCAAATCAACGAGACCGTGAAGGCGCGCTTGGGCGGACTTCATTCGGCGAAGTTGATTCTCTACAGCGTGGACTTTCACGAGGTGGAGCGGTTGCAGCATTCCGGCGACTGGGAGGCCGCGGGTGCCTTGCTTGCCGGGGCGGCTCGGGCGGTGGAGGCGGCTGGAGCGGATTTTCTGGTTCTTTGTACGAACACGATGCACAGAGTCGCGGGGGCGATCGAGGGCACCGCGCATCCCGCTTTTCCACATCGCTGATTCCACGGCCGAGGAAATCTAGGCGGCGGGGTTTAGGACGGTGGGGTTGATCGGCACCCGGTTCACGATGTAGCAGGAGTTCTACAAGGACCGGCTGCGCGAGCGGCACGGGCTGGCGGTTTTGGTTCCTCCGGCGGGGGACCGCGAGATCGTGCATCGGGTGATCTACGAGGAGCTTTGTCTCGGCAGGATCGTGGACGGCTCTCGGGAGGAGTACCGGCGGATCATGGCGGATCTGGTCAGTGAGGGGGCGAAGGCGATCATTCTGGGCTGCACGGAGGTTTCGCTTCTGGTGGGGCCGGGGGATTCGACCGTTCCGCTGTTCGATACGACGAGCATCCACGCGCGGAAGGCGGCGGAGTGGGCTTTGGCGGAGGGCTGAGCCGGGCGATTTTGAGATCCGTCCTTAAACAGGCTTGACAAGCGGCGTGGCCCTCGTGGAGACTTCCCCTCGCAGCAGGGGTTCTTTGAAGATCACAGGGGCGCCGGCAGTCGAGGACGCTCTTTGGCAGGGGCTGATGTTGAGCCGCGATAGCCGCTATCGTCTTGAGATAGCGGCTTTCGGGACCCAAACCTCCAAAAATCAAACCGCAGTAGGTATTCCGCCGCGAGAATACCGATCTGGCACCGCGATATCGGTTTTGCGGTCCGGCGGATCGGTATTCTGGTTGGTGGATCGCTTTTGCGGAGCCGCGGATCGGTAATTCGCGCCGCAGATCGGTTTTGTGAGGTCTTGGATCGGATATGCGGGGCCGTAGATCCGATATGCGGGGTCGCGTATCGGTAATCGGCTCCCGAGATCCGTAACTCAGCCCCCGCGTACGGCGGTCGCTTCAGCCCACCCCGCCGTTTCTCGCGCTCGCCCTGCCCCTCCCTGTGAATCCAAACGCGGATTCGTCCTCCGGCATCTTGTCGGTGGACTCTTGGACGATTTTCGTCCAGAAGGGAGCAGGTCATGAAAGTCAGCTCGTTTGCGGACATGCGGCAGACGTGGGGCGTCCTGGCGATGAACATGGAGCCGATTCTCGGCGACGTGGTTCACACGCAGGAGGACCACGCCAAGTTCAAGCAGGTGGTGGAAGAGATGCGGATTCTGAGTGAGCGGGTAGAGGTGCAGCGCTCCGGCCTTCGGGACGTGGCGATGCAGCGCCAGGCGCTCGTGAAAAGCGGCCGGAAGCTGCGCAACGTCCTCGCTGCCGCGCTGCAGAGCCATTTCGGCCTGGAGAGCCCGGAGCTGCTCAAGTTCGGCGTCAAGCCGCGCGCGGAGAACATCCGCCGGCCGCGCAAGGCGAAGGCGGTGAAGGAGTGGGTCGCCCAGGTCGGGTAAGCGGCAGAGGCAACCGAGTCCGTAACGTGCAGCCCCGCTCCGGGGGTGGAGAGGTTCCGCCCCCGGCGTTTTTTGACCGCCCCGCGATAGGCTAGGCCACCGATCGCAATCCCCGGACACTCATGAAGCTGATCATCCAGATTCCGTGCCTCAACGAGGAGGCTTCTCTGCCGACTACGCTCGCGGCCTTGCCGCGCTCGTTGCCGGGGATCGATCGGATCGAGTGGCTGATCGTGGATGACGGCTCGACCGATCGGACCGTCGAGGTGGCGCGGGCGCACGGGGTGGACCACGTGGTCCGGTTCGGCACCAACCAGGGGCTCGCCCGGGCGTTCATGGCGGGGTTGGAGGGGGCGATTCGGGCGGGGGCGGACGTGATCGTCAATACGGACGCCGACAACCAGTATGACGCGGCGGACATCCCGAAGCTGATCGAGCCGATCCTCGCCGGGCGGGCCGAGATGGTGATCGGCGCTCGGCCGATCGACGAGATCACCCACTTCTCGCCGTTCAAAAAGCTGTTGCAGAAGATCGGCAGCTGGGTCGTGCGCAAGGCGTCAGGGACGACGATTCCCGACAGCCCGAGCGGGTTCCGGGCGTTCTCGAGAAATGCCGCCCTTCAGCTGAACGTCTTCTCGCGCTACACCTACACCTTGGAGACGATCATCCAGGCGGGGCAGAAGGGGATTCCGATCACCTGGGTGCCGATCCGGACCAACGCGGATCTTCGGCCTTCGCGGCTGGTGAAGGGGATCGCGGACTACGTGCGGCGGTCGGTGTTCACCATCCTGCGGATCTTCCTGCTCTATCGGCCGCTGCGGTCGTTCTTCTGGGTCGGCACGGTGTTCATCACGCCGGGGTTTTTCCTGATGGTGCGTTGGCTGGTGTTCTACCTTCAGGGCTCCACCCGAGTGCGCGCGCCGTCTTTGATCCTCGCCGCGGTGTTGATCATCATCGGCTTCCAGACCTGGATTCTCGGCTTCGTGGCCGACCTGCTCGCGGCGAACCGCCGGCTGCTCGAAGAGAACCAGCTTCGCCTGCGGCGCCTGGAGCTTGGCTCCCCCACTTCCGCGCCCCAGGGCGAGGATCGCCGGCCTTGAGCGGCCCGCCGCTCTGGAATCGGTTCGAGCGGGAGGTGATCGAGCCGGGCAACTGCCTGCATTGCGGCGCCTGCGTGGGCCTGGCACCCGAGCTGTTGCGGTTCGAGGAGACGGCGCGCGGGCCGCTGCCGCGTTGGATCGGAGCCGAGGGGCCTGACGAGGCTCTCTCTCTCGCGTGGGCCGTCTGCCCGGGGCGTGGCATTCCCTATCCGGAGCTGTTCGCCCATCTCGGCCGGCCGCCGGAATCTTGGCTGATCGGGCCGTTCGAGCAGATCTTCGTCGGCCATTCGGCGGATGAATCGGTACGGCGGCGCGGCGCCTCGGGCGGCGTGATCTCGCAGGTGCTCATCCACCTGCTGGAGACAGGTCAGATCGACGGCGCGGTCGTCTGCCGGCAGGGGATACCCGCTCCCGACGTCGCGAGCCCGGTGATCGCCCGAACGCGCGACGAGGTGCTCGCCGCGGCGCAGAGCGTCTATGCGGTGACGCCGATGCTTTCGATCCTTCCCGAGATGGCGCAGTTCAAAGGGCGGCTCGCGTTCGTCGGGCTGCCCGAGCAGGTGGCCACGTTGCGCCTGCTGCAAGCGGCCGGGCACCCCGCGGCGTTGAAGGTCGTGTTCGTCGCCGGGCCTTACGTCGGCACGAACATGTACCGCGGCGCGGTGCGGGCGTTTCTGCGCGGCCATGGGGTCAAAGACGACGTGGCGATCGCGAAGCTCGAATGGCGGGCGGGCGAGTGGCCGGGGTACCTGCGGGTCGAGACCGCTGAGGGCCAAGTGTTTTCGGCCCACAAGTTCTATTACAACTACCTGATCCCGTTCTTCATCTCGCGCAACTGCCAGATCATTCCGGACTTCACGAACGAGGCGACCGACCTGTCGGTGGGCGACGCCTGGAGCCCGGAGTTGGAGACCGCCGGGGGCGGCCATTCGGTCGTGGTGGCCAGAAGCCCGGCGGCGGTTGAGCTGCTGACCGAGATGAAGAACGCCGGGCGGCTTGCTCTCGATCCAATCCAGTGGCAGCAGGCCGCGACGATGCACGGTCACATGATCGATTTCAAGAAGCGCGGCGCTTTTTTGCGGCTCGATGCGCAGGCGCGCCGCGGGCTGCCGGTGCCGGAGTACGGCTACCGCCCCGCTTCGATCGCGCGGGAGCGCCGGGTGGTCGAGGCCGTGATCAGCGGCTCGTTCCGCTTCGGCCGCCAGCGCTGGGCGCGGTGGATCGTGTCGCGGCTGCCGCTCGGGCTCGTCGGCCCGGCGTTCAACGCGCTGCGCAAGGGGTGGAAGTCGATCTCCAAACCGACCAAGCGGAAGGGGCTGGCGGCGGTCGACTTTTCGTTCCGGCCGAATCCGGAGCGGTGGGCGGAGATCGCCGATTTCGCGGGCCGGCGGGGTGATCGAGGGGATCAATGAGCTATCTGTCGCGCGCGCTCCGAGCGTATGCCGAGCGGCAGCTGCCGCGGGTGCTGACCCAGATGGACCGCGATCCGGATTCGCCCCGGTTCGGCAATTTCGACCGCAACCATTGGCACTACAAGATCCGCGATTTCTCCTCGGCGATCTTGCAGCAGGGCGCCTTTACGCTCGATGCGCTGCTTCGCGACGATCTGGAGATGCCGGGCGATCCGGCGAAGATCGAATCTTGGGCCGTGGCGGCGGTGAACGCGCTCGCGGCCCAGGTACGGCGGGACGGCGGGGTGGACGAGTACTTCCCCTACGAGCGGAGCTACCCGGCCGCGGCGTTCGGGCTCTACGCCGCGATTCGGCTGGCGCTCGATTGGCGGACTTCGCGGCCGGGGCTCCTCCCCAAGATCGAATGGCGCGGTCTGTCCAGGCTCGCGGCGCATCTGGATCGCCGGCAGGAGACGGAGGCCTCGAACCAGCAGGCGGCGGGGCTTGCGGCGCTTTCGCTCGCGGCGCGCCTGCCGGAGATCTCTCCCCGGCCCGCGCGTGTAGCGGAGCATGCCGAACGGTTGTTCGCGAGCCAACATGCGGAAGGGTGGTTTCCCGAGTATGGCGGCCCGGACTTCGGCTATCTGACCGTGACGATCGATGCGCTGGTCGATTACCACGACGCGACGGATGATCCACGCGCTCCCGCCGCGATCGATCGGGCGGTCGAATTCCTGAGCCTCCTGGTCGGCGCGGACGGGCGGCTCCCTTCGACCCTCAACAGCCGGAACACCGATTACGTCGTCCCCTACGGCCTCGCCCGGACGGGGGCGCGCAACCGTCGCGCGGCCTGGCTGGTCGAGACGCTGTTTCGGGATGCCGACGATCCCGCGCATTTTCTTTGGGCGACCGACGACCGGTACCACAGCCATTACGTCTACGCGAGCGTCGTGCGGGCGCTGCCTCATCTCGATTCGATGTTGGCCGGAGAGGCGCCGGCCGAGCGGAGCGGCGTGACGCTCGAAGGCGCGGGCTACCGGATCGTGTGGAGCGAGGATCGGAGCTGGAGCGCCGCGATCGGTCTGCGGAAAGGCGGGCTGGTGCGCATCCATCGCCGCAACGCACCGCCGCTGCTCGATCATGGTTGGCGGGTTCGTGACGGCTCCACCCTTTGGACCAGCAACTGGTGGCAGGGATTGGAGGCGCGCATCGAGGCCGCGGGGGCGGGAGACGCTCACCTGCGGATCGCGGGCACCTGCAGGAAGGCGAGCTTTCTGGTGCCGACGCCTTGGAAGCACGCCGCCCTGCGGATCGCTTCGAAGGTGCTCGGCGCGCGGCTGCTCGAGCCGCTGCGGCGCCTGTTGATCTTCAAGCCGCAGAAGGACGACCCAAGCGCCCCGCGCTTCGAGCGGGAGATCGAGGCGAACGAGCGCGGCATCGCGGTGCGCGATCGAGTGACCTTTCCGCCGGGCGCGGTGGCGGAACGGAGTCCGCGGCAGAACCTGCGCCACGTGGCGAGCGCGGAGAGCTTTCATTCGGAAGATCTGCTGCCGCCGATCCCCGCGCGAATCGAGAGATCGGCCAAGGGGCTCACCTCTGAATGGCGGTTCCCCGAGGAGGGCGCGGGCTCTTGAGCGTGGATGACGGTTCGGCGCCCTCCGAGCAGGGAACCGGGGAAGGTCCGCGATTCGGGCTCATCCCCTGGCTCGCACTTCTCGCCGGGGCCGCCGTGCTCTTCCTGCTCGGGATCACCTGGGGCTTGCCGAGCTGGCGCGGCTGGGCGGGTGACGAGATCCGGCCGAACCAGGTGGCGTTCGCGGTCCATCGCGCGTTTTCCGGCGGCTGGCACACGAAATATCCGCCTTTTCATTACTACGTTTTGGCGCTGGTACAAGCGCCGCTTCGGGCGCTCGCCGGAGTCGGACCCGTTCCGGGAAAAGGGCTCGATCTCAACAGTTGGCTGTTCATTCTGTCGCGGCTGATGAGCGTCGCCATGGCGCTCGGCGCGGTGGCCTCAATCGCCGAGGTGGGCCGGTCGGTTTCGAATCGGCGCGCCGGCCTGTTCGCCGGTGCGCTGGTCGCGACCGGTGCGCCGTTCGTCTACTTCGCGAAGACGGCGAACGTGGAGATGCCTTTTTTCTTCTGGTTCGCGCTGTCGCTGGTTTTCTTCGTCCGCCTGTTGGACGGTCACCGGATGCGCGAATACCTGCTCTTCGGAGCCTGCGCGGTGTTTGCGATCACCAGCAAAGACCAGGCGTATGGGCTGTACGTCCTCGTGCCTCTGGCCGTAGTTCCTTCGCTGATGCGGGCACGGACCCAAGAGGGGAGATCTGGGGGATGGGTCGGCGCGTTGTTCGATCGGCGCATCCTCGCGGTGCTCGGGCTGGGGCTCGGGCTGGCCGCGGTGATCTACAACTGGGCCCTCAACTTCGGCGGGTTTCTCGCCCATGTCCACACGCTGCTCGGGCCGCAGTCGGAAGAGGCAAAAGCGTTCGCCAACACCCCCGCGGGGCATTTCGGCAATCTGATCGAAAACCTGTCGCACGTGCGGTTCTGCATGGGATGGCCGGCTTTCGTGGCCGGTGGGTTGGGCGTAGTGCATGCGCTCGCCACGTCGCGTGGCCGGGAAAGGAAGATGTACGGCGCGCTCGCGGTTTTGGGCGGCTCGTATTACCTGACCTTCTTGTTGCCGATCCTGTTCAGCCGCGACCGCTACGTGCTGCCGCTCGCCCTGCTTCTCGCGCTGCCGGCCGGCCGTATCCTGGCGGCGATCACGCTCCCCGCTCGGCCGGCGCTACGGGTGCTCGGCATCCTGATCACGGCTTCGGTTCTCGCCTACGGCGTTCTCTACGCCCTGTCGGTCGATTGGCGGATGATGCATGACGCGCGCTACGACGCCGAGGCCTTCGCCCGGGAGAACGGCGGCCTGGCGAATTCTCTGGCGCTCGGCCGGGCGAAACACGCGCCGCGGCTGCCGCATGCCGGCTGGGGGAGCTTTCCGGCCGTGCTCGCACGTCGCGCGCCGGGGATCGTCGCGGTCAACGTCATCGATCTGCGGACCCCCGCAGAACGCGCGGCGTACGATCGGCTGATATCGGGGGAGGTCGGCTATTTTCTCGCCAAGCGCTTCGAGTGGAGCTCGCGCTGGGATGTCCTGGATACTCGCGGGACCTATTCGAGCCTGGTGTTTGTGAATCCGGAGATGGCGGTGTTCCGCCGCGACCCCTCCTTGCCGCGAGGCGGGCGGACCGGCCGGCGAAACGACGTTTTCGAAGAGAAAGAACCCGGCCCCGACGAAGAATGAACTGGTGATCTCGCCGCTGGTGGAGGTCGTGGGCTTAGGAGTAGACGGTCATTATCCGACCACGGCGCCCGCGCTCCTCCTGGTCGGCATTCTGATGATGGGGGCCGTGCGCGAGATCGACTGGAGCGATCCGACCGAGGCGGCCCCGGCGTTTTTTACCGCGTTGCTGATGCCGCTCACGTTCAACATCGCCCACGGTTTAGCCGCCGGATTTATCGTCTATCCGGTGGTCAAAGCGGCCGCGGGCAAAGGACGAGAGGTCCACCCGGCGCTTTGGGGGCTCGCCCTAATGCTCGTGCTGCGCTACGCGTTCCTACCGCTCTAGAGCGGTAGGACGCAGCCGGACGTCTTGGCGACGAAACCCAGCTCCTCGGCGATCAGCCCGAGAAGACGTCGACGCGTTCGTCGTCCACGACTTCGGCGAGCGAGCCGGCGCGGTGGAGGAAGCGCAGCAGGCGATGAAAGCCGGCGAGCATTTCGCCGAGCGCCTGTTCCTCTTCTTCCGGCAGCGGTCGGTCGATCCCGAGCGTGCGATATACGTCGACTTTCGGTCCCGGCTCGCCACCGACCAACCCACCGCGCCAGACTGAGGCCCAACCGCTTGGGTTCTGCGGTTCCGGGCGACGCCCGGTGAGAGGGCGCTCGTTGACGATCTGGAGCGCGCTGTGAAGATCGGACAAGTCGCTACCGAGCGAATCGAGGATCTTTTCGAGCGTGTCCAGGGACGGCTTCTGTTTGCCGGTTTCGTACGCCGAAAGCATCGCCTTGGTGATGCCGGCCGTATCGGCCACCTGGTACTGCCTCTTGCCCTGACGATCGCGAAGCCAGCGCAAGGATCTCCCCAAACCATGAAAGATTGGCATGGCGACAACGATACCGCGACCGATCGTCCTTGGCAACCGTAAGATCAGTTCTTTCAATAACTTACATCCTGGCCCGCAGTAGCTTGCGACCGCAACTTGTTGCTTGACAAAGACAAGATGCAGGGCCTAGAGTTGCTGGCAACGAGAAAATTTTTTGCCGCAATGCTGCCGACGACTCGCTTTTTTATCTTTCCGGGGCGTCGAGTTTCCTTCCTGGAAAGAGGCCGGCCCGGCAGAGGAGGTCCGAAAAGTGACGGCGAGCCATCCTGACCCATCCCTTCTGGAGCGCTTTTTGCGGGGCCAGCTGGACGCTGACGAGCGGAAAGGTGTCGTTCGCCACCTGATCGGAGGGTGCGCAGCCTGCCGTAGGTTGGCCGGCGATCTCTGGCAGGTACCCCCTACGGCCGCGCCGACCTCCGTCAGCGACTCGTCCGAGCAAGGCCCAACCGAATACCCAACCGAATACCGCGAGGGCATGGACCGCGCGGTTCGCATCGCGCGCGAGCGAAGGCCGGTGCTGGCGGCCGCTCGGCAGAAAGCGCCCCATTTACTCGCCGAGTTGCTCGCCGCTCCTCCCTCGGAGCGACTCGCTTTGGCTCAAACGGAGCCCCGATTCGCGATTCCCCCGCTGTGCGAAGAGATCCTCCGCCGACGCGCCGAGGCGGGACGGACCGCTGCCGGCCCCACCCGCGGGTATGAAAAAGCCGGAGCGCCCCCGATCGAGCCGCGCCAGCTGGTGGACCTTGCGCTCGCGATCGCCGAGCGTCTCGATGCCTCCGAATGGGGGTTGTCGATCGTCCGCGACCTCGAAGCCCGGGCCTGGGCGCATCGCGGAGACGTCGCCCGTGAAGCGGGGCTTCGCGACGAGGCGCAGCTGGCGTTCCGAATGGCGCACTCGCTGTATGCCCTGAGCTCCCAGGACCCCTGGGAATGGGCCGAGATTTCCCGGTACGAGGCACGCTTCGAGTTTTTTCGCGGTCAGGCGGAGGCGGCCACCGCCCTCGGTCTCGAATCCGCGGCGCTCTACAGAAAGCTCGGCGAGCGCGATCTACTGGCCGCGACCCTCGCCGAAGTCGGGCCGATGGCGGTGCGGGCGAAGCGGCCGGACCTCGCGATCGAGGCACTTGCCGAGGCGATCGGGCTGTTCGATTCCGCGCGCGAACCCCGGCGGCTCGCCTGCTGCCTCAAGGGACTCGGCGCATTGCTCCTGGAAACCGATCGGGCGCGCGAGTCGCTAGGACATCTCTGGCGTGCCCGCTCGCTGTTCGAGCGGCTCGACGAGGAAGACGAGGTTCTCCGCGTCCGCTGGCTCGGAGGGCGCACGGCGCTCGCGATCGGCAGCCTGGCGGAGGGAGAGGCTGCGCTCCTCTCGGTGCGGGGCCATCTCCTTGTGGCGGGGCTCAGTCAGGACGCCGCGGGCGTCCTGCTCGACCTGGTACAGCTCTATTGGAGCCAAGGACGCCACGGAGAGCTGCTCGATCTGTTCGGGGAGATCTTCTTGCCCTATCGCTCGCGCGACCTTGAACGGGGAACGATGGGGGCGGTCCTGATGCTGCGCCGCGCGGTCGAGACGGGGAGCGCCACGATCGAGATGGTCCGCGAAGTCGCAAGGTACCTGGCCGCAAGCCGGCCGAGCTGCCGACTGGGATAAGGCAAAGGCGACCGGAAGGCCCTCAGGGCCGGGAGACCCTGAGGGGCGCATCTGCCTGATCGGCCTGCCTCTACTTCTTCTGCTTCTGCTCCCACTCTTCGCGGGTCTGGACCTTGAGCGGCTCCCGCTTGGATTTCGCCAGCTCGCGATTCACCGCGAGGACGTCCTTGGTGCGGAATGCTTCGAGCTTGGCTCCCGCTTCGGCGAGCTGCTTTTCCAGCTGCGCCTTGGCATCGAGCTGCGCCTGGGTCGGCCGGCCGTCGTAGCCGTTGATCCCGCCATAGGCGCCCGTGAGCTTCTCTCTCAGCTGCTCCTCGCCCGACAGCCAGCCGCCGGGGCCGGTGGCGACCAGCGTCTTGTACAGCTCCCAGATCTGTTTCGACAGCGCCTCGAGCGGCTTCTTGGCCGGATCGCCGGCTTTGGATTCCGCCGCCTTCGCGTCGACCTGGGCGCGCAGGTCGGCCACCGTCTCGGCGACGTAGGTAAGCGTCGCGAGCGAGTTGTAGGCTTCGAGCGCCGCGGCGTATTGCGCCGCCCGATCTTCGGGCGTGTGCTTCGATCGCGGATCGGAAACGACCTGAATCTCCTCGGTGAGGGTTTGGCCGCCCTTGGTGAGCTTGACCGTGTAGGTGGCGGGAGGCACTCGCGGCCCGGCGAAAGAGTTACCGCCGGAGATCACCAACGATGTCGCAGCCGGAAGTTTCGGCGGCGCAAGGCGCATCGACCAAGGAACGCGGTTGATCCCTTTCCGCTTTCCCGCCGGCAGGGTAGAGAGCAGCTTGCCCGCGGAGTCGAAGACTTCGATCTTGAGGTCGCCCACCACGTGGCGCTTTTTCAGGTAGTAGACGATCTGCGCGGAGTCGTCCGGGTTGTCGCCCGAAAACTCGTCGTCGCCCGCGAAATCCTGAATGCCCGCTTCGATCTTCTGCACCGCTTTGCGGGCCGGCAGGAAGGCGACTTCGGCGTTGCGAATCTCCGGGGTCAACTGCCGGATCGGGGTGAGGTCGTCGATGATGTAGATGCCGCGGCCGTGGGTGGCGAGGATCAGGTCGCCTTCACGAGGATGGATCGCGATGTCGCGCACAGCGACTTTCGGGAGGTTGCCGGTGAACCGCGCCCAGGTCGCCCCGCGATCGACCGAGAGGTAAAGCCCGAGCTCGGTGCCGACGAACAGCAGGTTGGGGTTGACCGTATCCTGGCGCACGACGTGGGCATAGCCGGCCAGGGCGTCGGTCGAGAGCGATTTCCAGGTCTGCCCGAAATCGGTCGTCTCGTAGACGTAGCTCTTCATGTCGCCGACCGTGTGGTTGTCGAACGTCGCGAACGCCGTCCCCGCCTCGAACGGGCTCGGCTCAAGGGTCGAAACCCAGGCGTTCTTGGGTAGACCGGTAAGGTTCTTCACCAGGTTGGTCCAGGTCTTGCCGCCGTCGCGGGTGAGCTGCACGTTGCCGTCGTCCGTTCCCACCCAGATCTGGTTGGGATCTTTGGGCGACTCGGCGACGGTAAAGATCGTGGTGTGGTTTTCAGCGCTGGAGTTGTCGATCGACAGGCCGCCCGACTGGCGTTGCTTCTGCTTGGCCGGATCGTTGGTCGTGAGGTCGGGCGAGATCTTGCTCCAAGACTCGCCATGGTCGAGGCTCTTGAACAGGAACTGGCCGCCGAGATAGAGCACGCCCGGCTTGGTCGGCGACTGGGCGATCGGCGAGTTCCAGTTGAAGCGGTAGTCCGGATCGCCGCTTTTCGGCGAGGGCTTGATGTCGCGCGATTCTCCGGTCTTGATGTTCGCCCGGATGATCGAGCCGCCTTGAGACTCGGAGTAGACGTAATCGGCGTCGGCGCTGTCGCGCATCGCCCAGAACCCGTCGCCACCCCCAATGTTTTGCCAGTGCTTGTTGCGGATCCCGCCCGGCGCCTCCGAGGGCCCCATCCAGGAACCGTTGTCTTGAAGTCCGCCGTAGACGTTGTACGGCCGCTCCATATCGTAGGTGACATGGTAGAACTGGGAGACGGGAAGCGCCCCCACGAAGCGCCACCGGGTGCCCTGGTCATAGGAGATGTAGATTCCGCCGTCGGTGCCGAGAATCAGGAACTTCGGATCGCGCGGATCGATCCAGAGCGCGTGGTGGTCCGAGTGCGGGCCGGCGCCGAAGCCGCCGGTGCTGAAGGTCTTGCCGCCATCCTGCGACACGGTAAGCGAGAGACCCGGTTTGTACACCGTGTTGAAGTCGGTCGGATCGACGAACAGGTTGGCGAAGTAGAAGGGCCGAACCTGGAGGTTGAACGCCGAGTTGACTTCGGTCCAGGAGCCGCCGGAGTCGTCCGATCGATAGAGCGCCGAGTTTTCGGATTCGACCAAGGCGTAGACGACGCTCGGTCTCGACGGCGCGAGGGCCACCGCGACGCGCCCTTTGAGGCCCGTGGGCAGACCGTTACCGAGTGGCTTCCAGGTATCCCCGCCATCGGTCGACTTGTAGAGCCCGCTGCCCGGGCCGCCCGAGCTGAAGGACCAAGCGGTGCGACGGAAGTTCCACATCCCGGCATAGACGACCCGTGGATCTTGCGGGTCGACGCTGATGTCGGAGCAACCCGTATCGGGGTTGGCGTAGAGCGTCTTCTTCCAGGTCTTGCCGCCGTCGGTGGTCTTGAACACGCCGCGTTCTTCGTTGGCGTTCCAGAGGTGGCCCGTGGCGCACACCCAGACCGTGTTCGAATCTTTCGGGCTCACCTGGATGCGGGCGATCCTTTCGCTGTCGGCGAGCCCCATTTTCTGCCAGCTGTCGCCGCCGTCGGTCGACTTGTAGACGCCGTCGCCGTACGAGGTGCTGTTGCGGGTCCACGACTCGCCCGTGCCGACCCAGATCGTCTTCGGGTTCGACGGATCGACGCGGATCGCGCCGATCGACATCGTCTGCTCGTCGAAAATCGGCTTATAGGCGATGCCGCCATCGGTCGATTTCCAGACGCCGCCCGAGGCCGCGCCGACGTAGAGGGTGAGCGGGTAGGTCGGCACGGCGTCGATCGCCGCGATCCGGCCCGCCGTGGCGGCGGTTCCGATCGAGCGCGCCGATAGACCGCCGAAGGTATTGGAATCGATCTCCTGCGCCGGGGCGCGGTGAGCACCGAGGGCGAAGGTCGCGACAAGTAGCAGAGCAGCGGCGGCCGATTTGCGGCCCCCGATGGATTGGCTCAGCGAAGGCATGGGGTCTCCCTTTTCCGGCGATGGGACTTGGATTTCCTGCGGCCGCTCGAAGCGGGCGGCACGAGCGCAATGGGCGCAATAAGGCCCGCGCCGAGATTTAAGCGGCGCGGGCCCGAAACTCGTCGAATCGGTTACTTCGGTGTCGGCGCCGCAGCTGCCGCGAGGCTCGCCGGTTTGTCGAACCGGTCGGCCGAGAGAGTCGGATTAACCTCGATCTTTTCGATCGTCATCGAAAATCCGCCCGGACCCGGAGCGCCTTTCTGCTTGCTCTCCGAGGAGAAAGAGTAGAGCCCGCCGTCGACTTCCTTGTAGTCGCCGAACGTGGTGATCGTCTCGACCTCCTGTCCACGCACAGTGGACTTGCCCTCGCTCTGGACCAGCAGGGAAGAGTCCACGTCGAAATACAGGGTTTCGACGTCGCCGCTCTTCTTGGTCACTTTGAGCTTGTAGGCGGGCGCGCCTTCTAGGTCGACCTTGCCGAGCATTTCCACCTGGTGTCCCTTGTCCTTGTAGTCGACGAACGAGCCATCGATGTCGGCTTCGTCCTTCATCGACTTGAGTTCGTCGTCCGACATCGGCTCGGCGTCCTTCTTGCCGAGGAAGGGCATCAACTGCCAGCCGGAGGTGCCGTCGGACGTGATTACGGCGGTCATGCCCTGGATCACGAACTCCAGGTGCATTTTGTTCGGGCGTGCGATTTCGACCACGAACGGTGCCTCTATCCCGGGACCGAACGTGCGTTTGCCGGTCATGCGGAGCGCCTGGACGGATTTGACTTTTTCACGCCCGCCGCGGGCCTGGATGTTCTTCTCGATCACCTCGTCGGCGGTCTGTGCGAAGGCCGAAGCGGCAAAGACCGCGGCAACGGCGAAGGTCATCAGCGATTTGCGAAGCATGCTTGTAATCTCCTCTAAAGCGGCTCGGTAGGCAGGCGAGCTTACCGGACCCGGCCGGAGGTCCACCCTTCGGCTCTGGCGGCCGCTTTTTGAGGATACGCCGGTTTGGGGGGAAAAGTTGCGGCCCGGATCGCCGCGAGTTCGCCGCACCCACCACCTTGCCCCTGGCGGCCTCCCCCGCTACGCTTGGCCCGCAAATATCTTCGGGAGGATCCATGCGCCGCACGATCGGCTGTTTTTTTGCGCTCGCCACTCTGCTCTCGCTTCCATCGCTCGGCGCAACTGCCGGAATCGATCCCGCCTTGCTCGCGGGGCTCAAGGCGCGATCGATCGGTCCGGCGGCGATGAGCGGCCGGATCGCCGCGATCGATTCGGACCCGCGCAATCCGTCGGTGATCTGGATCGGTTCCGCCACCGGCGGCGTCTGGAAATCCGAGAGCGCCGGCCTCACCTGGGAGCCGGTGTTCGACGACCAGCCGGTCGCCTCGATCGGCGCGGTGGCGATCGATCCAACCAATTCCGCGGTGGTCTGGGTGGGCACCGGCGAGGGCAACCCGCGCAACAGCGTCTCGATCGGCGAAGGGCTGTTCAAAACGCTGGACGGCGGCAAGACCTGGAAGCGGATGGGGCTTGAGAAGACGGAGCACATCCACCGGATCGCGATCGACCCGCGGAATCCGCAGGTGGCCTATGTAGCGGCCCTCGGCAAAATCTGGGGCGAAAACCCCGAGCGCGGCGTCTACAAAACGACCGACGGCGGCGCCACCTGGCGGCGTGTGCTCTACGTCGACGAGCGCACCGGCTGCGCGGATCTGGTGATGGACCCGAGCAACCCGAACAAACTGTTCGCGGCGATGTGGGACTACCGCCGCTGGCCTTACAAATTTCGCTCCGGCGGCCCGGGCTCGGGTTTGTACGTGAGCAACGACGGCGGCGAAAGCTGGAAGCGGCAGACCGAGGACGACGGCCTGCCGAAAGGCGACCTCGGCCGGATCGGTCTCGCGATCGCGCGATCGAACCCGAAAATCGTCTACGCGCTGGTCGAAGCGAAGAAGCCGGCACTCCTGCGCTCGGACGACGGAGGCGTCTCCTGGGACGCGGTCAACACCGATCCCGACATCAACGAGCGGCCGTTCTATTTCGCCGACATCCGTGTCGATTCCGCCGATCCGAACCGCCTCTATCGGCTGGAGGTTTCGCTCGACGTCTCGACCGATGCAGGCAAGACCTGGAAGACCTTGGCGGGCTCGAACGCGGCGCACCCAGACCATCATGCGCTCTGGGTCGATCCGCTCGATCCGAACCACCTGATCGACGGCAACGACGGGGGCGTGTTCACCAGCCGCGATCACGGCGACACCTGGTCGTTCGCGGGGGGCCTGCCGCTCTCTCAGCTCTACCACATAAGGTACGACAACGACCTGCCCTACCACGTCTACGGCGGCTTGCAGGACAACGGCTCGTGGCGCGGCCCCTCCTCGGTTTGGGAGGGGGGTGACATCCGCAACCTGCACTGGCAGGAGGTCTGCTTCGGTGACGGTTTCGATACCGCCCCGGATCCGCGCGACTCCTCAAAAGGGTACGCGATGAGCCAAGGGGGCGCGCTGATTCGCTGGAATCTGAACACCGGCGAGCGCAAGTCGATCCAACCGGTGCGCGAGAAGGATGGCCCGGAGCTGCGCTTCAATTGGAACTCCGCCCTCGGCCTCGATCCTTTCGAGCCGGACACGATCTATTACGGCAGCCAGTTCGTCCACAAATCGACCGACCGGGGAGAGACCTGGTCGGTGATCAGCCCCGATCTCACCACCAACCGGGCCGAATGGCAGCCGAAGGAGACCGGCGGAGTCACCCAGGACGTGACGGGCGCCGAGAACTACACGACGCTGCTCGCGATCGAGCCGAGCCCCAAGGCAAAAGACCTGCTCTGGGTGGGTTCGGACGATGGCCGCTTGCAGATCACACGGAACGGCGGCAAGGATTGGACGAGCCTCGAAGGGAACGTCCCCGGCGTCCCGGCGAACACGTGGATTCCCCACATCCACGCCTCGACCTATGACCCGGCGACAGCGTTTGTGGTGTTCGACGACCACCGGCGCGCAAATTACGCCACCTACGTCTACCGGACCGACGACTACGGCAAGACCTGGAAGAGCCTCGCGACGCCGGACCTTCGCGGCTACGCCCTCGCGATCACCCAAGATCCTGTCGCCCCGAACCTGCTGTTCCTGGGCACCGAATTCGGCCTCTGGTTCTCGCTCGACGGCGGCGGCAAGTGGGTTCCCTTCCGGCATGGCCTGCCTACCGTCTCGGTGATGGACCTCGCAATCCAGCCCCGCGATCGCGACCTGCTGATCGCCACCCACGGGCGCGGCATCTACATCGTGGACGATCTGGAGCCGTTGCGCGAGCTGACCGCGGCGACGCTCGCCGAGCCGCTCCATCTGTTTCCGATCGCCGACGCGCAGCAGTTTTGGGCCTCGCGCTCGACCGGACCCAGATTCCCGGGGGGCAACGACTACAAGGGAAAGAACAGGCCTTACGGCGCGGCGCTGACCTTCGTGGTGAACGGCTCCGATCTTCCTCATCCCGACGCGGCGATCGAACGCGAAAGGAAGGAGGCCCGGCGAAAGGCCGACGCTACGTCTCCAGGCGCGCAGAAGCCGAAGTCCCCCGAAGGCAACGCCGCCCCTGATGGCGACAAGAAGACGAAGGTTCAGATTCGGGTGAGAAACGCCGCGGGAGAGCGGATTCGCTCCTTCGAGCAGAGCGTCACGCAAGGCGTCAACCGGGTCGCCTGGGACCTCCGCAGCGACCCGTTCAAGGAGCCGCCGACCAAGAAGCCGGCCTCGCCTTTCCGTCCCGGCGGTCCGCAGGTGGTACCCGGTACCTACACGGTGAAGATCACCTACGGCGACAAAACCGCCGAAGGCCCCGTTCGCGTGCTGGGCGACCCCCGATTCCACCTGTCGGAGGCCGATCGCGCGGCGAACGACGCCGCGATGCACCGCGCCGGAGCACTCAAAGAGCGCGTCTCTCTCGCCATCGAACGGATCGTCCGGACGAAGTCCGACCTCAAAACGATCCTCGATCGGGTCAACAAACGAGACGACGAACGACGGCGGAAAGACGGAACGACCGAGAAATCGCCAGAAGTCAAAGCCCTGGAGAAGGCGGCAAAGGATCTTCGGCAGAAATTGGAAGGCCTCGAGCGGAAGCTCTGGAAATCCGACGAGATCGTCGGCCGCCCCAAGGGCGACGACCTGGCCTCCGAGCTCGATGATCTACTCTCCCGACTCGGCAGCTCCTGGGACGCCCCGAACGCCACGTTACTCATGGGGATCGAAGAGGAAGAGGAGAAGGCCGGCCCGATCTTCACGGAGCTGGACGGCCTGTTCACGAAAGACGTCCCCACCTTCCGCGCGATGGTTCCGGCTGGGGATCTGGAGTTGCTGGGCGGAGGCGAGTAGCTTCGAGAGGGCCGGGGGCAATTACGCTCTATCGCCTCCGGTCCGGCCGCAGGCGCTCGATCAGCGCGCCCAGCGCGGCGCCGATGGCCACCATGGAGAGGATTGGCCCGGTGTGGGAGAGTAGGACGTGGCTTGGGAAGGTGAACGGGCAGATCAGGCGCCAGGAGGAGTCGGCGAGCAGTCCGGCGGCGAGGCCCGCGAGCGCTCCGGCGGTGGCCGGTCGGAACGAGAGGCCGCGGCTCAGCAGCCAGAGGCCGATCAGAAGGAGCGGGGCGGCGATCAGGAATTCATAGTAGAGGCAGGCGTTGATCTCGACCGAGGCGAGGCCGGGCGGCGATGGAAAGGGGCTCTGCCGGAAGGCGAGTGCCAATCCCGCGAGGTGAAATCCGAGGGCGCCCAGGGCACAGGCCCAGAGGGTGGTGCGCGGCAGGCCGCTTCCCGGGGTGGATTCTCGTAGCGCAGCGGCGGCGACCATCAAGGCCAAGAGCAACTGGGCGGCCGAGAGTCCCCAGGCAAGCACCGCACCTAGCTGCGGCAGGTTGGGCCGGAGGCCAAACTTGCTCCAGAACGTGGCGAGCGCCAGGAGCGTCCAGGGCACTAGCAGAATCGAGCGCTGAAACGGCGGCGCGAGCGGCTTGACGGGCTTTAGATCGGCGTAGATCGCTCGGCGCAAGGCTTCGGGCAGAGCGGTTTCGTTTTCGTTGGTCATTTTCGGATCGCTCATGGTGATCGCCGGGGCGGTCACCCCGCCTCGCCGGCCCTTCCCGGGCCGAGCAGAATTTCTCTCAACATCACCATTCCCCGATGCGCCCGGAGCTTGGCGGCACCGCCGCGGATTCCAAGCGTCGCTCCGATCTCCTGGAACGACAGGCCCACCACGTGGTGCAGAACCAGTGCCTCGCGGCGGTCTTTCGGGACGCTCCGCAGCGCTTTGGAGAGCGCCTGGCGGTCGGCCAACCCCTCGACCTCCGGCGGCACCGGCAAGTCGGGCGCTTCGCCTTCCGGGAAGAGATCGAACCCCTTGCGCGACTTCGTCCGGCGATCCATCAGGAACGCATGACGCGCGATCGCGAAAGCCCAAGGCCGAACCGGACGGTCGCACTGGTAGGTGTGACGCGCTCGGTGGAGCTGGAGGAACGTCTCCTGCAACAGGTCGTCCGCGACGGTGGTGTTCCGAGTCAGTGAAATGAGATACCTCCGCAGGGGTGGCGAGAGGGCTCGATAGAGGTCTTCGAACGCTCGCCCGTCGCCCTGCTGGTACCGGACCATCAGGGCGGAGAGCTCGTCGGCCGAACCTTCGGCTGGTTCCACTCCACTCCCTCCTATGCCGCGTCCGGGGCGGCGGTTACAGCGCTTCGTGGGACACGGCGGTCGGAAAGGCAGGCGCCGGATGCGGCGATCCGAAATCAGGTGGTGTTCGAGTGCGCAATCTATCGCAGGGACAGCAGGGATGGCGAGCATGGGCCGGCCGGTTCCCTGTAGACTTGCAGCCTGCCGAGGAGGTCCTTCTTGATGTTAGAAAAAGTGACGATCGATACGTTCGCCGGCCACAAAGGCTCCAGTTTTCGGATGGTCGCGGCTCCAAACCTCGCCTTGGAGGTCACGCTCGCGCAAGTGACGGCGCTCGGCGACTCGGGGGCGCGTCAGGCCTTTTCACTCGAATTCCTGGCGCCGCTCGGCGGACCGATCTTCCCCCAAAGTATTTATCGCTTCGAGAGTGAAGCGCTCGGCGCATTCGACCTTTTCGCGGTGCCGCTCGGCCCGAAGGGGGGAGCTTTTCGCTACGAGGTGATCTTCACTTGATTTCGGCATAGACCGGCAAAGACGATGCCGGGCCCGGAATGGCGCCGGGGGGTAGGTACTCCATCAGGTAGTACACGCTGTTCTCGCCGACCTTCTTGAACCCCAAGCGCTCATAAAGGCGAAGCGCAGGGTTCAGCTGTTCTACGTGGATCGTGAGCGGCAGGCAGGCCTCTGTCGCCTCTTCGATCAGGCGATTCAGGTACGCCGTTCCAATCCCCCGGTTGCGATGGCTCGCGGCGACCGCGATGTCCATCAAGCGGATCTCCTTCGGGCGGCGATGGATGAAGAGGCGCCCCGCGCGGTCGCCATCCGCCAGGATCAGCGACAGCTCGGCCCCGGGATAGTTCTCGCGGTAGAAGACGTCTTGGGCGTGGAACTGCATCGCGCAGAACGCGAACTTCTGCTCGGGGGTCCAATCGGTCACCGAAAGCTCCTGCTCCCTCGTGCCGGCATAGAGTTCGAGCAGGAAGGGTCGGTCCTCTTCAGTAACCGGGCGCAACGAGAGATCGGAGGCCATGCTCCCTTTCCGCTCGCGGGCGTTACAACGCTTCGGGCGCGAGCTCGACCGCCATCAAGATCGAGGCATAGCGTACCGCAGCGCGCGGGCCGGCGATCGCGGAAAGACCGACCCCCTGAGCCCACGTGCCAGGAGTCAGGCCGAGCAGGTAGAGGCCGCGGCGGAGCCGGGGCATGCCCGACTCTCGATCGATCGTGAATCGCGTGGCGAAACGAGAAACCAGCCCTGCCGGATCTTTGACCGCCAGGCTGAGCTCCAGCGGCGACTCCTGGGAGTGCTCGAATTCGAAGCGGACCGGCGGGCTGGGGTTCCATCCGCCGCGACGGCGGAGGCTCCAGGCCGCGAAGCGGTTCGGCCGGTCGTCGATCGGGTCGAACGAAGGAAAGATCACGTCCAGGTCCGCGGTGAGAGGCAGCAGCTCGCGCTGCTTCGCTTCAAACGCCGTCGGAGGGTAGAGACCCCGGATTGCAATGCGGAGCGGCCGGCCATAAAGCTCGCCGTCGCCCGCCCACAGAGAATCGGCCGGTACGACCCGAAGGCCGGTTTCGGCGTCGGCCTCAAGGCCGGGGCGGCGCACAGCTCGCGGCAAGCGCTTCAGGCTGCGGAGACTTTCGCTGCCGTCGACGTAGCCGATGGAGAGCGGCGCGGTTTTGCTCTCCTGCGCCCACGCGAACGTAGGCAGCGACGCGCCGAGGATTCCGACCGACGATACGGTCAGGAACTCGCGGCGGCTCCACTCCTGACCTGGCAAAGGACCAACGACAGAAATCGAAGAAGACATGAGATGCCTCGCAGAGGTCCAGGAGTAAGTAGTGCCGTCCCTGGGCCGAAAGTTGCGCCGAACAATGCGGGCACGCTAGCACACCCCGGGAGCGGAAGGCACACGGAATCAACACTTTAGACCGCCTGTACATGTGCGATCGAGCGAAGTAGAGAGCGGGCGAACGGCTCCCCCCGAGGGAGGAGCACGCTCTACAGCAGAGGCCTCTTAAAGAGGCTTCAAGTGCGCGGGGGGTAGACGCCCTGGAGGGCGATGTTGAAGTAGAACGCCAGGTACGGCTGCAGGTTGTTGTGCGGCTGGTCGCCACCTGCGGGTGCGAGGGCATTGTCGCTGAGGTTTACGGGGGTCGCCGCCGGACCATAGAACGACACTCCGATGCCCCCTGCCGGCAACTGGCCGGCGACGATCCGTGTCGTTCCGTCCAGTGCAGAGGCACGCAGGGGGTGGCTATGCGACGGGATCTCACTCTCAAGCAAACTGACGGTCTCGCTACCCCCCGTCTCTCCGAGATCATGCAGCGAAAGACCCGGGCCCTGGCCTGGATGCATCGGCGCTCGACCTTGAAGGTCGGGAAGGGCGAAGTTCGATTTGCCGTCTCCCCCATACGTGGTGCCAAGCAGCGAAAACAGCGCCGTGTTTTGGGATAGCGGCAGTATCTGCCCATCGCACCAAGCCCAGCCCTTCGGAGCGAAGTTGAACGGAAAGATCCGGATTTCTGCGACGAACGGATCCATGTCTTCTCCTAGGTCGGGCTCGGGAAGATCCCGAACAATGAAATGATGAAATCTACGCACAGATAGGGCTGGAAATTGGTGTGCGGCTGGCTTCCGCCGACGGACGAGATGCTCAGCGGGGAGATCGGTGTTTGCGGGTTGTCCGTTCCGTAGGCCGAGTTGGTGGCACTGACCAAGTTGCAAAGCACATTGCTCAAAGGCGCAGTGCCGGTACCGGTGTTCGTCGACCCGAGCGCGGGGTGGGAATGCGCCGGGATCTGATTGACCGTGAGGGTGATCTCTTCCGCGCCGCCCGTTTCGGCCAAGATGAAGCCGTTGCCTTGGTGGATCGGGATTCGACCGCGCAGATCCGGGAGGGAGAAGGTCGACTGACCATCGCCTCCATACGTCGTTCCAATCAGGTTAAAAAGCGTCTCGTTCTCGGAGATCGGCAGGAGCTGGCCCTCGCAAAACATCCAACCCGCTGGGGCGAAGTTGCCAGCAAACATGCGGATCTCACCAACGTAAGGTTGAGCCATTACGCGTCTCCGTCAAGTCGGGCTGGGAAAGATTCCCTGCAGCGCGATGCAAGCGCTGAGGGTAAGAAACGGCTGCATGTTCAAGTGCGCCTGCGATCCGCCTATATTTCCGATCGTCCCGGCGTTCATCGCCGTTAGATTCGATGCCGGACCCCAAGGGTTGTCGCCAGAGGCGTTGGAGAGCATTGCCGTGGCCGTAACTGTATTCGTCGGCGTGGCCGCCGATCCGTTGGCGCTCCAAGCGTGAGCATGGGTAGGCAACTCCGCGATCGACAAGGTATGCGCTTGTTCACCGCCGCGCTCGCCCAGGGTGTGGCCGGACCCCACGTGGATCGGGCTGCGTCCGCGTAAATCCGGCAGACCGAAGTTGACCCGCCCATCCCCGCCGAAGGTCGTCCCCAAGAGCGAGAAAAGCGCTTGGTTTTGATTGATCGGCAAGAGCTGCCCGTTGCAGAGCGCCCAGCCTTTCGGGGGAAAGACAAAGCTCATGATTCGTATCTCCGACAAGAACGGTTCCGCCATCGTTCCTCCTCCTCCTCTTTCTGGAGCTTCGGGCTCCGGACCGCCTGCATTTGCAAGTCCCTTTACGGGAACGAACAGGTCGGGGAATTGAAGTTGTCCCCGCTGATGATCAGCGTTCCACTCGCACTCGCCGGATTCTGAGCTGTCGAATACGCCGCAGTTTGCGCTTGATTGGCCGGAGAAGTCGCAAGGCCGTGTAGGGCGAAGTTGTTGGTGGCCGCCACGGTTCCTTGCTTGCGAAGGCCGATTCCCTCGGGCGTGAGGCCGACTCCGGCGCTGGTATTGCCCGAGATGTTCAAGCACACGGAGTCGTTGACGCTGACTGCGTTACCGGCATCAACGCGGATTCCATTCCGGTTTCCGGCCAAGGGAGCGGCAACCGTGTTGCTTTGAATTTTCGCGCGGAGCGTCCCCGTGGCATCGCGCGCGGACACCAAGATGCCATTGCCATCTGTCTGGCTAATCTGGTTGTTGGTGATCGTAACCGTCAGGCTCGGCGTGTCCGCCGCGCTGAAGGTCTGGCTCGTACCGGCACCAATGCCCTGCGCTCCAGCCTGGTTGTTGGCAACGATCACGTTGTTGCTGATCGTTGACGTCACGTTGGCGAACCCAAGCGAGGAATTGGTGATCGCCGCGCCGATGACATTGGTGATCGGATTGGCAACCGTTCCATTGTTGGAAATATTGAAATTCCCCTGGCCCTTACCGTTGACCGTCGCCGCGATCGCGAAGGCGCCGATCTTGTTCGCGCCGCTGAATCCCGCGACTCGATTGCCGGTTATGGCGATGATGTCCGTTCCGCTTCCCGCGGTTCCGAAGACTCCAGCCGGTCCAGCCGCGTTCCCATTTCCGCCGGAGGCGAGGATGCCGTTCGCGCTCGGGAAGTTAGAGATGACGTTGTTGGCGATCGTCGCCCTCGTCACATTGGCGATGGTGGCCGCGGAACCGAAAGCGACCAACCGGATGCCCGACCCCTTCGATGTCGCCGCCGAGTTCGAGCTGGTGATCGTGTTGTTCGAAATGGTGGCGTCAGTGATCGTGCCGTTGAAGTTGAAGATGTCGACGCCATGGTAGTAGGCATTGGTCAACGAGTTGCCGGTGATCGTGACGTTCCCGGAAAGGTTGTTCTCCGTTCCCGCCGCGGTCGTGTTGAACGCAATGTTCGCCGCCTCTGCGCCGAGTGCCGTACCCGAGTTGTCGACCGACCCATTGACGAAGCTGAAGTTCGTCACCGTTGTTCCTCGGACACCGCTCCCCGCCGTGTTTTGAATCGTTAGATTCGTCAACGACGGGCTGCGGGTGCTGGTCAGAGACACGCCGTCGCTGGTCGTGTTCTGAATCGTCCCGCCCGTTCCCGCCCCACCGGTGCCGGTGACCGTCAGGCCGGCCGTGGCGCCCGTGTTGTTGAGCACGATGCCGCTCGCGGCGCCGTTCGCCGAGATCGACCGGAAGGTCAACCCGCTCGCTCCGATCGTCGTGTTGGCGACGTTGAGGGTAGTGCCTGTGGTGGAAGCCAGAGTGTTGGTTCCTGTCACGTTGACCGTGCCGCCGCCGGTGGCGGCGAAGGCAGAGCTCGTACCCGTGCTCGCCGTGATGCCACCCGAGAAGCTGATCGTCGCACCGGTGTTGGTGGTCAGCGAGATGCCGCTGCCCGATTCGGTGATCGCTCCGGTGAAGGAAACCGTGTCGCCGGTTCGGCTCGCCACCGCGACGGCATTACCCGAGGTGTTGATGATCGGGATGCCGAGAGTGATGTTGCCGTTGCCGCCGCTGATGTTGACCGCGGTACCGGACGCGCCGCCCGGGTCGGCGATCTGCCCGGTGCCCGCGGAGAGTGCGGTCGATCCCACGCCGCCGAACGCGCTGACCAGGGACAGTCCCGTGGTCGTCGAGTTCGTCGAGCGCAGGAAGTTGATGGGCAGGCTGATCGAGGCGTTGTTGATGCTGACCGCCGGACCGCCGTTCGAGTCGATGGTCGAGACCCCCGCGCCGACGGCGATCTTGAAGCCGGTTCCGGCTCCGGCGTTGAGCGCGCCGGTGCTGGAGGCGAACAAGCCCGCGCCGGCATCGTTGAAGATGTCAAGGTCGGTGAACGAGAGATCTCCGGTCACGCTGGTGAGCAGCATGCCGTTCGTGCTCGTGCCGTTGCCCGATGCACCGATGACCATCGTGCCGCCGGACACCGTATCGAGGTTGGTAGTAGCGGCGTTCGAGTCGAAGATGGCGCCCAGGATCTCGATGCCCGAACCTCCCGTATTGCCCGAGATCGCGTTGTTCTGGAACGCGGTGATCCGGCAGGTACCGGTGGTCCGAAGTATGTCGATGCCGCGGACTCCGGCGGTGATCGTGTTGTCGTGAATCGACAGGTTGACGGTTGAGGCGGCTCCACCGGCCGCATTGACGTCGATGCCCTCGATACCCGAAGAACGGATCGTGTTGTTGCGGATCTCGGTCGAGCCGGTCCCAGCGAACGCGGCGGTGAGGGTCAGGTCGATGGCGTTGGTGGCACCGGCCAGGTTCAAGCCGGCGATCTCCAACGGGAGGGCATCCGTGGCAGCCGCGCCATTGCCGCCGGCATCCGTGTCGTCGATCATCGGGGTGGTTCCCGCCGCGCGCAGCACGGTCGGGTTCGGCCCGCCGTTGACGGCAACCGCGAGAGTCAGCTGAACTCCCTCGCCGATCAGGCGCTGAGTGTTCTTGAGCACGATGCCGTTGGCTTGACCCGTGGTGGTTCCGTTGCCGTTGTAGACGTAGATCGTGTCGCCAGCGACGGAAGCGCTTTCGGCTTCGACCAGGGTGTCGTACGGATCGAAGGAGCGGCCGAGCCCGCCGGCCGCCTGGTCGTTCTTGACGTACCAGACGCGGTTGAAGCGGGTGAGGGTCACGGTACCGGTGGCGCTCGCCGGAGCCGGGACGCCGTTGTCGGAAACCACGTAGGTGAAGCTCTCCGTGGGGCTCGCGTCGCCCGGCGACGGCTCGAAGCTGTAGCGGCCGTTGGCCTGCATGTGGACCGTGCCGACCGCCGCGTCCGTGCAATCGAACGGCGCGGAACTGTCGGTGCAGGCTCCGACGGTGATGGAGGTGACCATCACGGTATCGCCCTCGACCGGGTCGCTGTCGTTGTCGAGAACGCCGAACGTGCTGGACGTCGTCTTGAGCACGTGCGGCGTCGCGACCGCGCCGGTGTCCACTCGAAGCTCCGTGTTGCCGATGAAATCGGCGACGTCGTTGCCGGCGACCGGCGGATCGTTCACGCAGGTCACGAGAACCGAGACCGTCGTCGAAGAGCCGCCGGGGGTGAGCGTGTAGGTGAAAGTGGAGGGCGTCGTGCCCGGCGGGTTGTTGCAGTAGTTCGCGTTCGGCGCGTAGGTGAGGCCCGTGCCGCCGCCCGTGATCACCACAACACCGTTCGCCGGCTGCGTCACCGAGCCGATGCTCTTGGGACCGCCGTCGATGTCGGTATCGTTGGCCAGCACGTTGATCGCGTTGGCCCCCGAATCTTCGACCACCGTCGCCGAATCGGCAACCGCGACCGGCGGGTCGTCGACACAGGTGACCGTCATCGTCACGGAGGTCGAGCTGCCGCCCGGCGCGAGCGTGTAGGTGAAGACGTCGAGCGTCGTGCCCGGCGGGTTGTTGCAGTAGTTCGCGTTCGGCGCGTAGGTGAGGCCCGTGCCGCCGCCTGTGATCACCACCACGCCGTTCGCCGGCTGCGTCACCGAGGCGACGCTCTTGGGACCGGCGTCGACATCGGTGTCGTTGGCCAGAACGTTGACCGCGTTGGCGCCCGAATCCTCGACCACCGTAGCGGCATCGGCCACCGCGACGGGGTTGTCGTCGACACAGGTGACCGTCATCGTCACCGTCGTGGACGAGCTTCCCGGCGTCAAGGTGTAGGTGAAAGTGTCGAGCGTCGTGCCCGGCGGTTGGTTGCAGTAGTTCGCGCTCGGGGCGTAGGTGAGGCCCGTGCCGCCGCCCGTGA
>JBBSBW010000023.1:0-97021 GCA_038250865.1 Thermoanaerobaculia bacterium
CACCACGAACCCAACCGTTTCGCGATACAGGAGACGCCCCGACGGCCAGCACCCGGAATGGATCGTGGTTGAGGACTGGGGACGTCTCTACACCCGTGGCCGGGGCGTGGTCTCTACCGGTTGCCCGCGTCTTCCTCGTCGTCGTCGGAATCGCCGTCGGGTTCGAGGTCGCTCGACACCGGAGACGAGGTCCGCGCGGCGCTCTCGCGCTCGGCCCAGACCGGCGCTCTCAGGCCCGCGATCGAATGGGTGCCGGTCTCGGAGCGGAGCCCGGCGATCGAGTGCGTGCCGGTCTCAGAGCGGAGCCCCGCGATCGCATGGGTGCCGGTCTCGGTCGCCATCAAGTGCGCCGCTGCCGCGGAGGTCGGGGACCAGGGGGAGAACGGCGCGCGCGGCATGCCGCCGACCGCCACGATGTCCTCGGCCTCCCAGCCTTTTTCGCCCTTCCGCAGGGTGTATTCGAGGATCACTTCGCGGTTGGGCAGGCGATCGAAGACGTTCGAATCGCGCAGCTGCGAGATGTGGAAGAAGCTGTTGCCGTAGGGCGAGCCCGGGCGGCGCGAGTCGTAGATCCAGAGGTTGTCGTTGACCGTGGTCAGGAAGCGGATGAAGCCGTACTTCTTCTCCTTGTCCACCCAGTAGGAGATGCCGCGCACGCGCGACCCTTCGTCGTTCCAGTGGCGCCGGTCGGCCTGGCTCGGCGGCAGCAGCAGGTTCGGGATCAGGTAACCGGAGACGAACAGGTCGGCCTGGTTGCGCAACGACTCGGCGACGTTTTCAAACGCCACCACCTCGATGCGCAGGCCGCGGTACTGGAGCGCCTCGATCACCTTGGTGAAGTCGCCGTCGCCCGTCGCGAGCAGCACCCGGTCGAGCCGCTCGGACTGGAGCAGCATGTCGACCGCCATGTCCATGTCGGCGTTCGCCTTGCCGTAGCGCTCGCCGGTGACCGAATCGAACTGCCAGCGAATCGGCTTTTCGACCACTTTGTAGCCGATGTCGCGCAGCCGGTTGTGGAACTCCAGCACCTTGGCGTAGGTCGGATCGTTGCGCCGCGACCGCTCCTCGTCGAAACGGACGTAGGCATTGATGCGCGCGGCGTCCGCGCCGTCGCGGCAGGCGAATTCGCGCAGCACGTCGTACTGCATGCCGAAACCGCCGTTGCGCGTGATGTTTTCGACGTCGACGTAGATCCCAACCGTCCTACCTGCCATAGGTGCACTCCCCCGCAAGAAGATTTGGCTTTGGATTCCCGGACCCGGCGTCCGCCGGGAAAGAGGCCCGAGCTTACGGCAGGGTCCGAGGAAAGGCCAGAGGCAACAGAAGTATCAAGGGGGGCCGAGCGCTGAAAGCGGCAAACGGAACAGCTCGCGCCCTATGGCGGCGCGCGAGGCCACGAACAGCAGGTCGGAGCCGAGTACCACGAAATCGCTCGGGGAGGAGGGCAGGCGCCCCGGCTGCACGTCGCTCGTGAGCCGGGTGCCCGCCGCGGTGCCGTCCGAGGACCAGACCTCCAAGCCGGCAATGCCGTCGCTGGCTGCGAAAACCAGCCGATCGCCGACCGCCGTCAAGTTCCGCGGCGCCGAGGAGAGTTCACCCGTGCGGATGTCGGCGACGCGATAGGTTCCTTCGGTCGTGCCGTCGGTCGCCCACAGCTCGCGGCCGGTCGTCCCATCGTTGGCGGCAAAAAATGCCCGGGAGCCCACCACCGTGATCCCATCCGGCCGGGACGGCGCGCGCCCGGTGCGCAGATCGGCAAGGCGGCGGGTACCGGCCGCCGTGCCGTCGGATACCCAGAGTTCTTGGCCGTGAGAGAGATCGGCGGCTGAAAAGAGCACCCGCGAGCCGAGCCGGGCGAGCGAGCGGACCTCGCCGCCATCGATCGGCCCCGGAGCTTCGAGTAGTTTTTTCGTCCCGGCTTGCGTACCGTCGCTCACCCAGAGCTGGGCGAAGCGTTGGCCGAGATCGTTGATGACGTAGAAGAGCCGTCCGCCGGGACCGACGAGCGTGTCCCCCACCCGCACGTCCGAACAGGGGGCACACGGTTCCAAAACCGCCCGCCGCGTCCCGGTAGTCGTGCCGTCGGTCACCCAAAGCCCATCGAAGATGTCGCCCACCGCGCCATCGGTGCTGACCGGTAGAAAGTAGGCGCTGCGGCGGTTGGGAGCGACCGCGACCCGGACGTCATAGCCGATGATCGGACGGAAGCGGGCGATCTCGGCGAGCTTTTGACTGCCGTCGGGACGCCCGTCGACCTGCCACAGCTCAAGTCTCTGCTGGGACGAATTGCCCGCCGAGACGAAGAACAAGGCCTTGCCTGCCAGGCGAAAACCGGAAGATGTTCCGGTCGAGCTACCTTGGGGCCGGAACAGCAAATCGATTCCGCCCGAGCGGGCCCGGGCGTGGCGAATCGAGCCGTCAAACGCTTCGAGGGCGACGCCGATGGAGGTCGGCGCAAGGAGCGCGGTGAACTCCTCCCCGGGCGGCGAGAGATCCGAGATGCGCTCGGTTCCCGCAACCGTGCCGTCCGTTCGCCAAACCTCGGTGCTTTGGTCGTCGTCGGCCGCGATGAAAAGCACCCGCCCGGCCACCCGCATGAGCTGTTGCGGAAACGCGCCTCCCGGAAGCGGCTCTGCCGGAGTCGCGGCGTGGCCGGCCCGACCGAGCAGCGCGAGCGCCACGGACCCGACCGCAAAGCGCCAGAGAAAGTTCAGGCCCATCCCGGCATCCTAAGCGAAGTCCGTTCGCTCAAAGCGCGCCGAGCGCCGAAAGCGGCAGACGGAACAGCTCGCGCCCGGTGGCGGCACGTGAGGCGACGAACAGCAGATCGGAACCGAGTACCACGAAATCGCTCGGAGAGGAGGGCAACCTCCCGGCCTGCACGTCGCTCGCGAGCCGGGTGCCGGCCGTGGTGCCGTCGCTCGACCAGACCTCCAGACCGTGCTTTCCGTCGTCGGCCGCGAACACCAGGCGGTTGCCGATCGCGGTGAGCGCCTGCGGCACCGAGGCGCGCAGTCCGGGGCGCAGGTCGGAGACGCGGTAGGTCCCCACCTCCGTGCCGTCGGTCGCCCACAGCTCGCGGCCGGCGATCCCGTCGTCGGCCGAGAAGAAGGCCCGGTCGCCGACCACGGTGATCCCATCCGGCCACGACGGCGCAACGCCCGGACGTAGATCGACCAAGAGGCGGGTACCGCCTGCCGTGCCGTCGCTCACCCACAACTCCTGGCCGTGCTCCGGGTCGGAGGCGGCGAACAAGAGCAAGTCGCCGAGCCGCGCGAGCGAGCGGATCGGATCGCCGTCGATGAGGTTCGGCGATTCGGCCAGCTTCTCGGTCCCTGACTGTGTGCCGTCGCTCGCCCAGAGCTCGGAGACTTCTGAGCTGCGGTCTTCGGCGACGTAGAAGAACCGCCCGGCAGGGCCGATGATCGCGTCGCCAAAGTTGCCGGAGCAGTGATCGCACGGGTCGGCGAGAGCGCGCCGGGTGCCGTCCGCGGTGCCGTCGGTGATCCAGAGGCCCCTGGGAAGCAGCCCGAACTGGACGTCGATGAGCGCCGGAATGAAGAATGCACGGCCTCGCTCGGGATCGACCGCAGATTTCACCAGGTAACCCAAACTGCCGAATCCTGCGATCTCGGAGAGGCTCCGACTCCCGCCGGGACGACCGTCGGCCCGCCAGAGCTGGAACCGCGGATGCTCGGCGTCTCCTACCGGAGCGAAGAACAGAGCCCTGCCGCCGAGACGGAAACCTTGGTGGGCTCCGCGAACCTCGCTCGCGGGGCGGAACAACAGGTCAATGCCGCCGCGCCGCGCAGGGGCGTGACGAATCGAACCGTCCGGCGCTTCGAGCACCACTCCCGAAGCGGTCGGCGCGAGGAGGAAGGGAGAAAGCGCTCCCTCAGGCCGGCCCGGGGTCAGGTCGGCGACCAACTCGGTTCCTGCTGTCGTGCCGTCGGTTCGCCAAACTTCGCCGCCGTGGGAATCGTCGATCGCGGTAAACAGAAGGCGATCCGCCACCCGGGTGAGCTGTCTCGGGAACGAGGAAGGATCGCCCTCGGCCAGGTCGCGCAACAATCCGGTGCTTCCCGGGAACCCGTTGGTCACCGCCAGCTCGACGCCCAGGCTGAGGCCAAGATCCGCGCCGAAAACCGCCCGCTCTCCGACCGCCGCGAAAGCACCCGGCGCACCCTGTTCACGAGCGCGCGCGACGGTTCGAATGTCGCCCAAGGACGCGGCGCGAATCTCGTTTCCCCGATCCGGGTGAGAGGTCCAGAAAAAGACCCGGTTGCGCGCCATCCCCGCCGGCTGCGGGTCTGAAGAACCCGGCCCGACCACGAAATCTACGAGCGACCGGAAGGTCCCCGGAGGTCCCTCGGTCGCCCACAGCTCGCGCCCCTCTTCGGGGGTTTCGGCGGCGAAGTAGGCGCGCGCCGAATTGCCGCCCAGATAGACCGGGGCCGTTCCCGTCGGCGGACCGGCCGGGGCGGCGGGCAGCGTCCGTTCGAGCGTGCCGTCGGTCGTCCACAACTCGCTTCCTCCTTGGGCCCGATCCACCGTGAACAGCGTCCAGGCGCCTTGGCGAACGAAGGATCTCGGGGTCGAGGAAGCCGCCCCGGCGCCTAAATCCGCGAAAGGCGCGGCTACGCCGTGGGTGACTCGCCAGAGCTCGCAACCAGTGGCCGCGGTGCCCGCGGCAAAGTAGAGATCGCCCGCCGCCACCCGCGGCAGATCCGGACGGTCCGAGCAGATTGACTCTTCCGCGTCGGATGAAAGCGCGAGCACCCGCCGGGTTCCAGCCGCCGTGCCGTCGCTCTCCCAAAGCTCATCGAGGGAAGCGGCCAGGCTGATATTGCGCAGATAGAGCCTCCGGCCGCCCGACAGCGGCCCTCCGGGCGCGGGGTCTCCAGGGATTACGATCCCTCCCTCCGGGCCGTCCGCCAGGTGCGCGAACCGAACGGTGCCCGCGACCGTGCCGTCGCTCGACCAGAAGTCACGCCCTTCGAAGGGCGGGCCGAAGGTCTCGAACAGCAAACGGTCGCCGCCATCGAGCAGGTAGAAGTAAAAACCTTCAGCCGGCCCCGGCGCGACGTCCAGAAGGGGCCGCGTCCCCCCCGGTGTGCCATCGCTGGTCCACAGCTCGTTGCCCCGCGCGCCGTCCTCGGCGAGAAAGAACGCGCGGCCGGCGACCGCGACCGGTGGTTCGGTGCCGATCGAATCGCAGCTTCCAGGGCAGATATCCGCGACGAGCGAGGTACCCCCTGCGGTGCCGTCGGTCCGGTACAACTCGTTGCCCAACAGGGGAGTGCGCGCCGCAAACAGAGCCACGCTTCCCAGCGAGACCATCGCGGAAGGGTTCGAAGAAAGGTTCGGGCCGGGTTGATGACGCAGATCGCGCACCAGCGTCGCGGGAGTCGCGGCGACCCCTGGGAGACCCGCGAGGGCAAATGCTGCGAGGCAAACGACGATTGAGAGGCGAAGCGCGGCCCGGCGAGTCATGACGATCTCCTTCTGGCGCCTCGCCGGTACCCGCCGCGCGGCTCCCCATAGGTTCGGTTCTGTCGATCTTACTGAAGCGGGCCCCAGGGCGTCGCGCCGGTTCCAAGAATTCGGACTCCGCACGTAACGTAGCAGCTTCTCCTTCGCCGACTCCAGGAGGCGCGCCTGGCGCCGGCCCACTCCCCTGGGGGCGGGCTGTGGTATCCATGTTCGTATCAGGAAAGTACCGGAGACGTCCTCCTGACTCGAAGGAGTTTTCCCCATGCGTCGATTGACTTCGCCCCTTGTTCTGGCCACTCTGCTTCTCGCGCGATCTTCCTCCGCGGCGCCGCCGGCCCCCGAGCCGAGCCTGGTGTCGTTCTCGTCCGGTGCCCTGGTGGTCCAGAAGCCCCAGGAGTACGGCGAAGGGTGGTCCGCCTTCTGGATCTTCGACGAACGACCGGACACCGGGTGGGCGACTCCCGAGGGGGTACTCACACCGCAGATGGTCGTCGTCGCCCTCCCCGAGAGGACGGCCCTACAGAGGCTTGAGTTCGATACCGGCAGCACCGACGGCGAGAACCGGGGGGCGAAGGATGTCCTCGTCGAGGTCTCGGAGACCAGCGCCAAGGACGGCTTCAAGAAAATCGCCGAGGTCGCTCTCAAGGATAAGACCGACAACCAGAAATTCCCCGTGTCCGCCGAGGTGCCCGGCCGCTGGCTGCGCCTGACCATCAAGACCAATCACGGCGCCAAGGACTACATTGAGCTGATGGACTTCCGGGCCTACGGCACGCAGCTCACGAAGACGCCCTTCCCCGACGCGAGCGGAACGTACGAGACAAACTTCAGCGACTTCCACCTAAAGCAGCAGGGCACCTCGGTGACCGGCTGCTACGAGCATGACAGCGGCGTGCTGACGGGCGGCATCGAGGGGCGCGTCATGAAGTTCATCTGGCGGGAGGACGAGGGCCAGAAAGGTCCGGCGATCATGGTCTTCTCCTCCGACGGCAAGCAGCTCTTCGGCCTCTGGTGGAACGAGGGTGAAACCGGGCCCGGAGGCTTCTGGAACGGCACCCGCAAGAGCGCCACCGTGGGCGGCTGCCCCCACTGGTCGGGAGGCGCCCAGGAGCAGATGACACAGGACCTGCAAACGGAAGGACGGACGCGCGTCTACGGCATCAATTTCGACACCGACTCGGACGTGATCAAGGACGAGTCCAAACCCACGCTCGACCGCATTGCCGCTCTGCTCAAGGCTAACGCCGGCTGGAAGATGACGATCGAGGGGCACACCGACGCGTCCGGCGGTACCGAGCATAACCAGCCGCTCTCGAAGCGCCGCGCCGAGGCGGTGAAGGCCTATCTCGTCCAGGGCGGCATCGCCGCCGCGCGGCTGACCGCGGTCGGCCTCGGCGCCTCCAAGCCCGTGGCCTCGAACGACACGGCGGTCGGCCGGAGCCAGAACCGGCGGGTGGAGCTGGTGCGCGGGTAGGAGGCCTCGATCGCCACCCGCCCTGCCTGGCCCCCACGGGCAACTCCACGGTGGCGAGCAGGTAGTGGACAGGGCTACCATGGGGGCACACCAAGACGGGGCGAATCGACGTTACCGCCCCCCCATGACCTCAGGAGCTTCCATGTTCAACGCGAAAGCCTACTCCACCGCCGGTCCGACCTCGCCGCTCGCTTCTACGACGATCGCGCGGCGCGATCCCGGCGAGCACGACGTCCAGATCGAAATCCTCTTTTGCGGCATCTGCCACTCCGACCTCCATCAGGCACGGAACGAATGGAGCGGCGCCAGTCCGACGACCTACCCGCTGGTCCCTGGTCACGAGATCATCGGCCGCGTCACCCAGGTCGGCCCGGGCGTGACCCGTCACAAGGTGGGCGATCTTGCCGGGGTCGGCTGTATCGTCGATTAGGACGGCACCTGCCCCCAGTGCCTGGCTCACCTCGAGCAGTTCTGCGCCGCGGGCACCTTTACCTATAACTCCCCGGACCCGCACCTCGGCGGCGTCACCTACGGCGGCTATTCCGACAGCATCGTGGTCAACGAGCGCTTCGTCCTGCGCATCCCCGCCAACCTCGATCTCGCCGGTGCCGCCCCTCTCCTCTGTGCCGGGATCACCACCTACTCGCCCCTGCGCCGCGCGGGTGCCGGCCCGGGCAAGAAAGTCGGCGTGGTTGGTCTCGGCGGCCTGGGCCACATGGGCGTCAAGCTCGCTCATGCGTTCGGTGCCCAGGTCGTCGTCTTCACCACCTCACCCGAAAAGAAGGACGACGCGCTGCGCCTCGGCGCCGACGAAATCGTCGTCTCCAAGAACGCCAACGAGATGGAAAAACACGCGGGCAGCTTCGACTTCATCCTCGACACCGTCTCGGCCGATCACGACGTCAACGCTTATTTGAATCTGCTCGGCCTCGACGGCAACATGACCCTCGTCGGCGCGCCGGAGAAGCCTCTGGCCGTCTCCGCCTTCGCTCTGATCTTCGGACGCCACCAACTCTCCGGCTCGCTGATCGGCGGGATCGCCGAGACCCAGGAGATGCTCGACTTTTGCGGCGCCCACGGCATCACCGCCGACGTCGAGGTCATCCCCATTCAAAAGGTTAACGAGGCGTTCGAAAGAATGCTCCGATCGGATGTGAAGTACCGCTTCTCGATCGACATGGCTTCCCTCAAATCGGAATGACCGAGGATGACGACCGCCCCCCAAACGCCGCCAGCCGTTCTCCTCCGCCCCGCAACGCCCGCGGACCTCGAAGCGATCGGCCGGCTCGGCGCGCTCTTGGTCCGCACGCACCACGACTTCGACCCGGAGCGCTTCCTTGCGGCAACCCCGGAGACCGAACACCGCTACGGTGCGTATCTCGGAACGCAGCTCGATCGGCCCAACGTCCTCGTCCAGGTCGCCGAGCTGGGCGGCGAGGTGGTCGGCTACACCTACGCGGGGGTCGAGGGGACGGACTACATGGCGCTGCGCGGGCCGGCGGGTGTGCTGTACGACATCGTGGTCGATCCCGCCCATCGCGAACAGGGCGTCGGTCGGAAGTTGCTCGATGCGGCGCTTGAGGCACTTCGAGTGAAAGGCGCGCCCCGGGTGGTGCTCTCGACGGCGGAGAAAAACGAGGCTGCGCAGCGGCTCTTCGCCCGCGGGGGTTTCCGGCGCACGATGATCGAGATGACGCGGGAGTTGAACGGGGAAACGACTTGGATTGACCGCGGTCGGACGGCAAGCGACTGACGGCGACTGCGGTCAGAAGAGACGCGACCGCGGTCACCCCGAGAGCGCCAAGCTCCGCTCCCGGGGTTAGCGGTCAGCAACTACTGGTCATATCCGTCGCAATGCCCGCGGCAGGTGTCTTCACACACCGCTTGGCAAGCGAGACCGTCGCAGCACTCGTAAGTGATCCAAGGGTTCGCATAGCAATAGTAGTCGCCCCAGCAAGCCGTCTCCGCGGGCTTGAACAGGCCTTTGCCCGGCACGGGGGCTCCGCCGCCGCCCTTCTGTGGCGGATCGGTCTTCTTGGCGGAGTCCTGGGCCATGACCGGTGAGACGAGTGCCAGCAACAACAGGGAGAGCCGAAAGATTTTCATGCCTTCCTCCTTAGGGTTGTTGTGACAAAGCTAGACCTATACAAGCAGGGAAACAACGTACAACTTTTGTCTACAGAGAGACGAGGGGCTTCGAAAGGGAAACACTGCCGGAACGGCGGCGGTTAACGTCCCGCCAGGGACGTCGTTACGTAGCGAGCGGTTTCAACCGCTCGCGAGCTCTGCGGGCCTCAACCGGCGGGCAGCAGCAGCTCCAGCTCTTCGGGCGAAGGCTGGAAGACCACGGCGCCGACTGTTCCCGGGCCGACGTGGGTGCCGACGATCGGCCCCATTTCGGCGAGCAGGAAGTCGGCGATCTGGAATTCCGCGCGGAGGATCGCCTCCAGCCGTTCGGCCCAGAGGGGAGCGGCGGCGTGGGCGACGCCGACGATCACCGGGCGGCCGGGATCGACCGTCTTCTTCAATAAATCGACCATCTTGCGCTGCGCCGCCCGGCCGCCGCGGACTCGGTCGACCGGGCCGACTTCGCCCTCGGAGAGGCCAAGGATCGGCTTGATGCCGAGCAGTTTGCCCATCATCGCCTGGGCGCGACCGATGCGGCCGCCGCGGGCTAAGAATTCGAGCGTGTCGACGACGAAATGGGCGTGGAGCCTGCGGCGCATCCCTTCGATGCGGTGTGCGATGTCTTCCACCGCCAGCCCGCGCTGAGCGAGGCGGGCGGCGAATAGGACCAACAGGCCGAGCGGCAGGCTCGCCTGTTCGCTATCGATCGCGCGGATCGTCGGCAGCGGCGGGTCGATGCCGTCGGGCTCTTCGCGTTCGATCGCCTGGGCGGCGAGCGCCGCATGCTCTTCGGTGAGCGACATCTTGCGCGACAGGTGGATCGACAGCACGTGCGAGGCGCCGCGCAGACGCCGGTATTGGGCGGCGAAATCCTCGACCGAGGGCGGCTGGGTGGACGGATGCGAGCTGCGCGAGGAGAGCAGGTCATAGAACTGCCGCGGCGTGAGGTCCACCGCGTCGCGGTAGGTCTGGTGGCCGAAGATCACCGACAGCGGCACCAGATGGATGCCTTCGCGCTTGAGCACCGCGTACGGCAGGTCGGCGGAGGAGTCGGTGACGATCGCCACCCGTTCGCGGAAGAGGCGGACCTCGACCAGACCGCGATCTTCGAGCGAGCGGATCTCGCGCGCGATCTCGCCGTCCGGCGCCGCGAGGCCGTCGAGCAGACGGCCGACCGGAATCCCCTCGCCCACCACCGAGAGGATCTCGCGCTGGAGCGGGGTGAGCGTCGCGTCGAACAGGGCGCGGCCGAGCTTCAGCTCGATCCGCGTCCGCGGATCAGGCGCCTCGCCCAGGCTGTCTTCGATCGCCCGCGCGAGCAGCTCGCGGGTCGGCATGTCGATCGACCGCTCGGGTGGCGTGCTTTCTGGGTAGAAGCGAAAGATCCCCTCGGCGCGCGGCGTGGCCAAACGACAGAACGCCTTCAAACCGGTCGCCTGCCCCGCGCGCGCGGACGCCACCTCTCCCCGATCGAGAACGATCTCCCCCGCCGGCAGCACCAGCCGGCCCCTTGCCATGGCGCCTTGAAGGCGCGGCAGCAGAGCGAAGAAAGGCCAGCGCGAGACGTCGCCCACGAGCGCGCCCTGTTCGACGTTGGCGTCGAGGATCAATTCGCGACCGAGCAGCAACAGGCGGACCCGTTCGAGCAGCAGGGCGGGTGCGGCGACGGCGAGGGGTAGGATCAAAGTGCGATCGGGCGCTGCGGCCTCCTGCGCCGGGGTTGCAGCGAGAAACAGAACGGTGGTGCCGGGGGTCTCCGCTCGGGCGAGCAGATCGGCGTACGACTCGGGCGGCTCGCCCGACGCCCCGGCGAGCACCAGCACCTGCGGATCGAGGCCGGCGGCGAATGCCCGCCCCTGGTCGAGCGTGACGGCGGGGACCACCTCGTAGTCGAGTTCGGAAAGACCGGTCGCGAGAGCGCGGCGCCGCTCTTCTTGCGCATCGATGACGAGCAGGGTCTGCCGCTCCACGTATCGCCCTTTCGCGAGCCCTAGATCTTCCGAGCCGACCGGCCGAGGGGCCGGACTAGAGGAGACTTTCCAAGAACGAAGAGAGATTTTGCGGCGAATCGACCACTCGGCGCCATCTTTCTCGACCGGCGAGGACCGGGGTTACGGGATCGGCTTCGGCGGCGGTCTTTTCGTTTGGGACCCGCTCGATCGGGATCCAGACGCCGGCAAGGAAACCGGGCGATCGTTCCGACCGTTCGACCAGCCCTGACGCCAGCTGCGGGTCGTCGCCGTCGCCCCACCAGATGCCGGCGCCGAGGCAGAGCGGAAGGACGTTTTCGGCTCGCGCAAGCGTCGAGGCATCGAAGGCCAAAAGGTGGAGCGCCACTTCGCCCTCCGGGCTTGCGAGCTTGATGCTGCCGCCACGCTCGCGCGCGATCGATTCCAGGCGCTCCCACCAGCCCTCGACCGGCGGCACCCAGGCGCCAAGCTTGGCGATGAAACGGTGCCAGGAGCCGGCCGAAGCGAGCAACAGGATATGGGTGCTGACAAGTCCGCCGGAGCCGCCGTGGAGCCGATCGATCGCGGCGAGCGCGCGCGCCTGCTCACGCCGGCCGTTGGCTGCGGGATCGAGCGAAGTCAGGGCGCCGTGCTGCGCGAGGGTGGCGAGCAGCAGGTCGATCGTCACCGGTGCCGCAAGCCCCCGATCATGGAGCGCCCGGCGGGTGGTGCTCGCTTCTGCGACCAGCGTGCCGAGCACCCGCTCGCCCCCTGGGCTCAACAGCTCGGGCGGGATCTCCACCGTACTGCGATCACCCAGCCGGATCGGCTCGTCCCAGTCGACCAGGTAGGCTGCACGGATCGCCATCTCGTCGGACAGCCAGGCCGCGGTCATCAGCAGGTGCGCCACGTCGACCGGCCGCGCCTCGGCCGGCACGCGGGGCGCTTCGTCGAAGAAGCGGAACCTCCCTTCGGTGCTGGTGAGCGCCACCAGCGCCGCCTCTTCCCCGACCAGCGAAACGCTGCCGCGGTCGGTCATCTCCGAGTGGACCAGATGCCCTTCGCGCAGAATCAAGTCGATCCTCCGCCCCCCCTGCTCGATCGAAACCCGACCGGAGCGGCCGGAGCGCTCCAAGGACTGCAAGAGATCCCACAGCGGATAGGCTTCGAGCGAGCCCGAAAGCTGGTGATCCGCTGCCGCCGCCTGGGCGGGCGGCCGATCGGCGACCAGGTTCTTCACCCGCAAGAGCAGCTCTTCCGGCTCGAACGGTTTCGCCAGGTAGTCGTTGGCCCCTTCGCGCAGGCCGCGCACCCGATCGGTGCTCTCGCCATGGGCGGACAGGATCATCACCGGCAGGTCGCGATGGCGCGGCGAGTCGCGCAGGCGGCGCAAGACTTCGAGGCCGGAGATCTCGGGCAGCGAGAGGTCGAGGATCACCGCATCGAACGCGTGGCGGTCGAGCAGCGCCTCCACCCGGCCGGGATGGGAGGCGGTCTCGACCTCGAAACCGGCACGGCGCAGCGTCAGCTCGACCAGCAGGAGGATGTCCGGATGGTCGTCGACCGCGAGAATGCGACGGACCGGAGCCGCTGCGCCTCTCGAATCTGCGGCGGCGCCCGGCGAGGCCGGCGCGCGCCGGTCGCCTTCCTCCGGCGCAAGGGAATCCACCGCTTCTTTCCGCATCCTCAAATCCTCTTGCGCGCCAAAAAGGGGGCAGGCCGGCCGTTGAAGTCTGAAACCTCACACTTCCCCAGCAATCATCGGGCCAAGATTCGATCCTATCTCTTTCGGCCCAGGCTGCGCGCTTCGAGCGCCTGGTCGCGGCGCAGCTCGGCTGCTGATTCCGCCCCGCGCCCCGCGTGTTTCAAGAGGTCGGCGAGGACGTAGTGGCCGAGTGCCGCGAACGAAGAATTTGAATCGAGCGCAAGGCCTCGGCGCGCCTCGGCCTCGGCGCCCTTTACATCGCCGGCTTCGAGCAGCGCCTGGGCATGGTAAAAACGACCGACCGCAAAATCCGGATCCGCGGCGACCGTGCGCGAAAACGCCGCTTCGGCCCCGTGAGCGTCGCCCCGCCGCGCGAGCAGCCGGCCGAGGTTGAACCAAGCCTTGTAAGCGTCGGGGTAATCGGCCACCTCGGCTCGATAAGCCGCATCGGCGCCCGGCAGGTCGCCTTCGGACTCTTTCACCAGCGCCAGGTTGTAGCGGGCGTGGCGCGCCTTGGGGTCGATCGCGAGCGCTCGGACGAGCGCCGCTTCCGAGCCGCCGAAGTCTTTTTTGCGAAACGCCACCACCGCCCGCCCAACCTCGGCGCGCGCGGTTCCCGGCTCGATTTCGAGCGTCCGGGCGAACCAGCGTTCCGCCTCCTCGTCTCGCGCGGCGTCCAGCAGCACCTGCGCCAGGCGGTAGGAGATCTGGCCATTGTCCGGGTCCTGGTCGAGGAATTTCCGATAGCCGAGCACGGCGTCGTCGATCCGGCCCGTCGCCACCAGCGTGTCGGCGAGGCCGATCATCGCGTAGTCGTGGTCGGGCCGCCGGGCCAGCGTCTGGCGAAAATCTTCCGCCGCCGCCGCCCATTGCTGTTTCTGGAATTTAGCGTTGCCGCGCCCGAACCAGGCGTCGATCACCTGGCCGTCGCGCGCGAGCACTTGGGTATAGGTCGCAATCGCCTCGTCGGACTTACCGGCCGAGAGCTGCTCGCGCGCCTGGTTCATCAGGTTGTAGACATCCAGCCGGTCTTTGGGATCGGGCAGCTCGCGGAAGCTCTTGCCCGCCGCGGCGTCGCCCATCGAGCCGACGTAGCCCAGGGCCGCGAGCTTCCTTAGCGTCTCCTCGTCTTCTTCAACCGGCGCCCCCGCCCCCGACTTCGATCCGGCGGGGTGCGCCGTGCGCTCCTTTTCGATCGCGGCGTCCACTTCGCGGTCGAGCGCCGCGAGCCGGCCACGCAGCTCGGCGACCGTCCGGCGGTCGTCGGCCGCGAGATTCTTGAGCTCGCCCGGGTCGGCGGTGAGGTCGTACAGCTCCGGCTTCGGCGCCTCGATGAAGTGCCATTGCTTCGTGCGGATCGAGCGCAGCTCGCTCCAGCCGTAGTGGAACCGGGAATAGAACGCCTCGCTGTAGCCGGGCGGGTTGTCCGCGGGGGCGGATTGCGAGAGCAGAGGCACGAGGCTCCGGCCCTGGCCCACGAGGCGTTCTCCGGAACCGCCGGAACTGCCGGAGCCGCCGACCCCCAGCAGGTCGAGCAGCGTCGGGGCGAGGTCGATATTGCGCACCACCGAGGCAATCCGCCGCCCGGCGAGGCCGGCGTACGGTCCTGCGAGCAGCAGCGGCACGTGGGTCGTCGGCTCGTAGAGGAAGAAACCGTGACCATGCTCGCCATGCTCGCCCAGGCTCTCGCCGTGGTCGGCGATCACCGCGACGAGCGTCCGCTCGGTCAATCCGCGCGCTTTGAGACCCTCCAGCAGGCGGCCGACCAGCTCGTCGGTCCAGGCGATCTCGCCGTTGTAGGGGTGCCCCTTGTAGCGCGTCGCGAACGGCTCGGGCGGGTCGTAGGGCGAATGCGGATCGTAGAGATGGACCCAGGCGAAGAACTTCTCCCTGGCCCCCCGCTCGCCGATCCATTGGAGGGCGTGCTCGACCGTCACGTCGCCGCGGCGCTGGATGTCGCCCATGCTCATGGTCTTGAACTTGGCGAGATCGAAGTCGTCGTAATAGGTATTGAAGCCTTGGGCGATCCCCCACCGGTGGTCGAGCACGTAGGCCGAAACGAAACCGCCGGTCGCCCAGCCTTGGGCGGCGAGGACTTCGGCGAGGGTCACCTTCTCAGGCCCGACGCGAAATCCGCCGTTGTCGCGCACGCCGTGCATCGCCGGCAGCTCGCCGGTCATCAGCGAGGTATGCGCCGGCAACGTCAGAGGAACCGGCGAGATCGCCCGCTCGAACAGCGTGCCCCGCGCCGCGAGCGCATCGAGATTGGGAGTTTCCACCCCCGAGGCGCCGTAGCAACCGAGCCGGTCCGCCCGCGTGGTGTCGAGAGTAATCAGGAGGACGTTCAAGTCGCCGGGGGCGAGACCGCGCGGCAGGCCGCCGAGCGGCCCCGAACGGTGGAGCCCGAACCAGGCGGCGAGGCCGAGAAGGAGCACGACCCCGGCAGCCGCCAGAACGATCGCCCGGCGGGAGCGCGGCCGGTGCGGCGGGGCGATCGGAGGGCGCGGCGCGGTCGGCGGGGCAGGCGGCGTACCGCGCGGGCGTTTTCGGGCCATGGGTGTTGGTATCGTAACAGCGCCCGTCAAGCGACTGTCCCCGGAGAAGCAGGTGAAAGCAGCCAACCCGAAAATCGGCGCCGTGTTCGGCGTTCATGAAGAAAAGACGCTGCAACAGCTGCGCGACGTCGCGGTTCACGCCGAAAAGGTCGCCCTGATGGCCGACGGCCACCTCGGCTATGTGATGCCGATCGGCGGCGTCGCCGCCTACAAGAACCAGGTCTCGGTGGTCGGGGTCGGTTTCGACATTGCGTGCGGCAACTGCGCGATCCGAACCGATCTCCTCGCCCAGAATTTCGAGCGGCGCGACCTCACCCGCTTCGCCGACGAGATCGCGGCCGAGATCTCGTTCGGCGTCGGCCGCAAGAACCGCTCCGATGACGCGCCGGTCGACCATCCGCTGTTCGAGGATCCGGCCTGGGACGGGATTCCCGCGCACCATCGCGGCAACCTCAAGGAGAAGGCGCGCGCCCAGCTCGGCACGGTGGGCAGCGGCAACCATTACGTGGACGTGCTGGTGGACGACGACGGTTTCCTTTGGGTCGGCGTCCATTTCGGCTCCCGCGGCTTCGGCCATACCGTCGCCTCCGGGTTTTTGGCGATCGGCGCGGGCGAGGCCTGGGGCACGCGGGTGCCGGAGACCGAGGTGTTGTTCGATCTCGCCTCCCCCGCGGGCGACGCCTATTACCACCTGATGGAGCTGGCCGGCCGCTACGCCTACGCCGGCCGCGAATGGGTGGCCCGCAAGACCGTCTCGATCCTCGGCGGGACCGAGACCGACCTGGTCCACAACCACCACAACTTCGCCTGGCGCGAGACCCACGACGGCGAGGAGCGGATCGTCGTGCGCAAAGGGGCGACCCCGGCGTTTCCCGGCCAGCGCGGCTTCGTCGGCGGCAGCATGGGCGACAACTCGGTAATCCTGGCCGGACGGACCAGCGACGACCCCAAGGTGCGCGCGCTTCAGGAAGATTCGCTCTACTCGACCGTCCACGGCGCCGGCCGCGTGATGTCGCGCACCCAGGCCGCCGGCAAACGGAACCGCAAGACCGGCGAGCTGATCCGCCCCGGCCTGGTCACACCCCAGATGATGGCTCAGTGGCTGGAGGAAAAAGGTGTGATCCTGCGCGGCGGCGGCCTCGACGAATCGCCCCACGCCTACCGCCGCCTGCCCGACGTGCTGGCGGCCCAAGGCTTGACGATCGAGGTTCAGGCGACGCTTCGGCCGCTGGTCGTGGCGATGGCCGGGGCGGACGAATTCGACCCGTACAAGGACTGACCGGTTCATCCCATCCCGCTTCCCGCCCGCGACGATTCTGTTACGATCGCCCCAGGATTTCTGTCGTTCGTCTGCCACCCAAGCGCGGACCCGGCCCTTCGGGGGCGGGAGCCATTTCGAGGAGGCGTGTATGTCGATGTTGTCGCGGCACCGAAAAACATTGGCCCGAACCGCAGCCGCTCTGCTGCTCCTCGCGGGCGCCTCGGGCAACCTGTGGGCTCAGAGCAAAACCAGCAGCGCGCTCAACGGCCGCGTGGCGGGAGACGACGGCGCGGCCCTGCCCGGCGTGACGGTCGAAATTTCCAGCCCCGCGTTGATCGGCGGCGCCCGCACCGCCATCACCGACTCCGACGGCCGCTTCCGCTTCCCCGAGATCGCACCGGGCGTCTACACCGTGAACGCTTCGCTCGAAGGCTTCCAGAGCGTCCGGCGCGAAGGGGTGACCCTGTCGCTCGGCGCTTCGACGGAGCTGCCGATCAAGCTCGGGATCAAAGCGCTGGAAGAGACCCTCGTGGTCGTAGGCGAAGCGCCGACGATCGACGTTCAAAGCTCCGGCACCAGCACGAACCTGCCGACCACTTACCTTGAGAACATCCCGGCGAGCCGCTTCCAGGTCGACGTGATCAACCTGGCGCCCGGGATCAACAACGACTCCGCGTTCGGCGGCGGCGGTTCCTCGGCCAATGCCTACCAGCTCGACGGCGTCGACGTCTCGGACCCCGAAGGGGGCACCTCCTGGGCGTTCGTCAACTTCAACATCGTCGAGGAGGCCCAGCTGGTGGGTCTGGGTGCGCCGGCCGAATACGGCGGCTTTACCGGGATCGTGTTCAACAGCATCACCAAGAGCGGCGGCAACAGGATCAAGGGAAGCGTTGAGAGCTACTACACGAACGACGCGCTCACCGGCAACAACTCGGACATCGCCGGGCTCACCCCGACGACCGACAAGTCGTACGACACGAACGTCCAGTGGGGCGGCCCGATCACCAAGGACCGGCTCTGGTATTTCCTCTCCGGCCAGTACGTCGCAGACGACACGTCGGACGGCGGGCCGATCCGCACCGAGCGCGACCCCAGGGTGTTCGGCAAGCTCTCGTGGGCGCCGAGCGAGACTTTGAGCGTCGACGGCTGGAGCGAGTGGGACCGCTTCGATGTCACCGGCCGCGGCGGCGACGCGCAGACGCCGCTCGAAGCCACGGTGAAAGAGGACGCGCCGGAAATCGTCTGGAACCTCTCGGCGCACAAAGTGACTTCGTCCGACACCATCTGGAATTTCGCCTACGGCGGCTTTACCGGCTACTACTACCTAGATCCAAACGAGGGGTACAACATCCCCGGCCGGTACGATGGCACCAATTACTCTGACAACTCCTACTACTTCTACAAGGCCGATCGCGACCGCCAGCAGGCGAACGCCTCGGTCAGCCACCACGCGGCCGATTTCTTGAAGGGCGATCACGACTTCAAGTTCGGCATGGAGATCGAGCGCTCGACGGTGCGCAGCCGCTACGGCTACACCACGGGAGCCTGGTTCTACGACAACTACGGCACGGCGCCCGATCCAGGGACCGGCTCGGACGAGTACGTCCCGTACACCCTCGGCTATTTCGGCGGCGACTACGATGTCCACGCGACCAACAAGCGCCTTTCCGCCTATGCCCAGGACACCTGGCGGATCACCTCGAACCTGACGATCAACCCCGGCGTCCGGATCGACCTGAACCGCGGCGACGTCACCAACGGCAACGTCTATTCGACCAACCCGATCGCCCCGCGTATCGGCATCGCCTGGGATGTCACCGGCTCGGGCAAGAACCTGATCAAGGCGCACTACGGTCGCTATTACGAGGCGCTGTTCGGCACCTACTACTACTGGGTCGATCCCAACGCGTTCCACGGCGTCGACCAACAGCGGATCTTCCCGAGCGGCTTTACCGACCTGGTGGTCGAAGGGGCGGGCGGCCGATACGCGATCGACAAGGATTTGAAGCACCCCTACCTCGATCAGTACCTGATCGGCTACGACCGCGAGCTCACTCCCGGGCTCACCCTCTCGACCTCCCTGGTCTACCGGGAGAACAAGGACTTCATCGAAACGGTCAGCCGCGACGGCGTCTTCGTGCCGGTGACCGGCTTCGTCGGGGTGCTCGATCCGGCGACCGGCAAGCGCGTGAGCAACGGCCAGCAGGTGACGCTCTTCAACTACCTGAACTCGGCCGACGACGTCCTCCTGATTACCAACCCCAAGGGCCTCAAGCGCTCGTACAAGGCCGCGACCGTCACCCTCACCCGGCGGCTGCGCGACAACTGGCAGCTGCTCGCCTCCTACGTTTACTCGAAATCGCGGGGAACGATCGACAACGTCAGCTTCTCGAGCACCGGCGGCGGCAATGGCGGACCGGGAAGCTTCCTCGACACGCCGAACTCGCTGGTCAACGCCGATGGCGCCCTGACCAACGACAACACGCACCAGGTGAAGATCCAAGGGACCTACATGATCCCGAAGCTGAACCTGTCGCTGTCGGGCAACTACACCTACCTCTCGGGAACGACCTACACCCTGCGCAGAAGCAGTAACTGCCTGCTGGTCGACGGCGAGTGCTTCGACTTCGCGCAGGGGGCCTTCCGCTACTACGGCGAACGCCGCGGCAGCCGCCGGCTGCCCGCTCGCAATGAAGTGGACCTTCGCGCCGAGTGGCAGCCGAAAATCGGCGGCGACCGGCTGGGGATCATCCTGGACGTGTTCAACGCGACCAACCAGGGGCGGCCGGTCACGGTCGAAACCCGCGACGGCTCGAACTTCAACAACCCTCTCACCTACAACGCGCCGCGCCAGTTCCGGCTCGGCTTCCGCTACAACTTCTAGGGCTTTTTAGACGACGGCCCCCAGGGGCGCAGCATGCTGCGCCCCTACCCCGCCCCAAGCATCTCGGCGCGCGCGGTGAGATCTTCGATCCGGTCGAGGTCGACCGCGACGCCGAGCCCCGGTCGGTCGGGCACGCGGATGCGGCCGTGCCCGTCCATCGTCCATTCCGGGGTGACGACGTCGCGTTTCCAGTAGCGTTCGGACGGCGAGATGTCGCCAGGGATGGTGAATCCGGGAAGCGCCGCGAGGGCGACGTTCACCGCCCGGCCGATGCCCGATTCGAGCATGCCGCCGCACCAGACCGGGATGCCGCGGGAGCGGCAGAAATCGTGGATCGAAAGCGCCGAGGCGATGCCGCCGACGCGGCCGACCTTAATGTTGACGATCCGGCCCGCATCGAGCGCCACCATGTCTTCCGCCCGGTCGAGGTGGGTGATCGATTCGTCCAGGCAGATGGGCGTCTGCATCCGCTTCTGCAACTCGGCGTGGCGCAGCAGATCATCGCAGGCGAGCGGCTGCTCGATCATCATCAGGTCAAATTCATCGAGTGCCACCAGCCGATCGAAATCGGACCGGTCGTAGGCGTTGTTGGCGTCGGCCATCAGGGGCGCCTCGCTCCCGAGCGCCTCGCGCACCGCGGCCAGGTAATCCAGGTCTTCCCCCGGCCCGATCTTGATCTTGATCTTTCGATAGCCACGAGCGAGGCACGCCGCGGCTTTCTCCGCAAGCGCCCGCGGACTCTCCTGGATGCCGAGCGAGATCCCCACTTCGATCTCGTGCCGAATCTCTCCTCGGCCTTCGCCCAACAGCACGGCGAGCGGCAGACCGCGCCGCTGCGCTTCGAGATCCCAAAACGCCACCTCGACCGCCGCCTTGGCCATCGAATGGCCGCGGAAGTTGTGCTCCAGGAGCGGCCGCACTGAAAACGGCCCGCCGACCTCCACGCCCAGAATCCGGGGAGCCACCCACTCCCGGATCGCCAGCCACGCCGTATCGATCGTCTCCGAGCTCTAGTTCGGCTCCTCCCCCGCCGTGCATTCGCCCCAGCCGATCCGGCCCTCCTCGTCGGTCGCCGCGACCAAGAGAATCCGCCGCAACGCCTGAACGCCCGAAGAAATCCGGAACGGCTCGACCAGAGGCATCCGGATCTCGCGGAGATGGAGGGAGGTGAGGCGCATGGGGGGGGGTGAATCTTACGTCCGCACCAATCCATAAAACCGCCGATCCCCTTCGGCGAGCAGCGTGTCCACCCGATAGCCCGCCGCCAGGTAGTGCTCTAGGGCACGGCGGGTGGAGGCGCGGTAGGCGGCGGCGCGGTCGAGGTCGACGGCTTTGAGATCCTGGATCGAGCGCGGAACCTCGATCCGCACCCGCGGCGCGTCGGGAAGCTCTTCCTCTCCTAGGTCCGGCCCAAGGATCGGCGCTTCCTCATAGCGCTGGGGGTCTTTCGGCAGCCGGCCCGCGAGCGCCTCTTGGGCGCGCTCCGAGGCAAGGTCCCAGCGGACGATGAAGCGATCGGTGCCGATTCCTTCGGCGAGGTCGGAGCCTTCTTCGCCTGCGTACATCTCTTCGACGTAGCTTTCGACTCCCGCGCCCAGGCGGTCGAGGTTCAGGTGGGCGTTTCTCGCCTCCAGCGGATCGAAGGTCCAGCGGACGACCTCGATCCCTTGTTCAAGCAGGACTTCGCGCTGGTGGCGCTTGAGCCGGACTCCGAGACCCCGGTCCCGGGCGGCGGGAACGACCGCCAGCATGTGCGACCAGTGGGCTGGCCGGCCGCCGACCACGCCGGAGAGGCCGAACAGGAAACCGAGCATCGCCCCGGACGGATCGAAGGCTCCAAGGGCGAGCCCGCCCACCTTCTGGCTCACCTTGAGCAGGCTCGCCGGAACCAAGTCGCTGAAATGCAGCCCCCAAGTCGCGCGTTGCAGCTCGACGCAGGCGTGCAAATCTTCCGGTGTGCCGAGCGGGCGGAGGACGAGCCCGTCACCCCCAGAGGACGGCGCATCATCCCGAGGGTCCGCGGCGGTCGTTGGCGGCGCTAACATCGGCGACAATCCTGCCACACCGGTCCCCGAGTCTTAAGCCCTTGAACCCGACGATTTCAGATTCCTCGCCCTCTCCCCCGCCGGCCCGCGATCGGCGCCGGTATCGAAAGTTGCGCCGGTTCGTGTTGCGGACGTTCATCCATGCGTTCTGGTGGGACGTTATTTTGGCGTTTCCCCTGCTCGCCCCCTTGCGCCGCTCTCCCGCCGAGCGCTGGCTGGTGATCGCCCGGCGTTATCGCGGTCTCGCCTCCGAAATGGGCGGCGTGCTGATCAAGATCGGCCAGTTCCTGAGCACCCGGGTGGATATTCTCCCCGCCGAGATCGCCGCCGAGCTGTCCGGGCTTCAGGACGAGGTGCCGCCGGGCCCGTTCGCCGCCATCCAGGCGCGGATCGAGGAAGAGTTTCCGGGCCGCTTGCCGTTTTCCGAGGTCTCGCCCCAAGTCCTCGGCGCGGCGTCGCTCGCCCAGGTCCATCCGGCAACCCTCTTGGACGGCCGGGCCGCGGTGGTCAAAGTGCTGCGGCCGGGGATCGAAATCCTGGTGGAGACCGACCTCGCCGCGGCGGCTCTCGCGATCCGTCTGCTCCGGGCTTCGCGAAAGATCCGTCGCCGGGTCGACCTCGAACGGCTCGCCGAGGAGATTTCGACCACTACGCGCGCGGAACTCGACCTCCTGCAGGAGGCGGACAATGCGGAACGCTTCGCCGAGCTGTTCGCCGCCGACCCGGGAATCGGCGCGCCGCGAATCTTTCGCGAAGCGTCGTCCCGCCGGGTGCTCGCGGCCGAAAACGTCACCGCGCTCAAAGTGAACGACCGCACGGGGCTGATCGAGGCCGGGATCGATCCGGCCGCGGTGGCGCGCCGGCTGTTCCGCTCGACCATGCGGCAGATCTTCGAGCTGTCGTTCGTCCACGCCGACCCTCACCCGGGCAACCTGTTCGTCCGGCCTTTAGACGGTGACGAACCTCCGCCGGAGACCGGAACGGGTCGGCCGTTCCAGATCATTTACATCGACTTCGGCATGATGGCGACCGTCCCCCCACACCTGCGCGGCGCCCTCCGGGAGTACGCGATCGCCCTCGGAACGCGGGACGCGGCGCGTCTGGTCCAGGCCTACGCCGCGGCGGGCGTGCTGCTGCCGGACGCCGACCTCGACCGGCTGGAGGAGGTCCATGCCGAGCTGTTCGCCCGGTTCTGGGGGGTGAGCGTCGGCAAGCTGCGCGACGTCGCCATGTCCGAAGCTCGGTATTTTCTGCGGAAGTACCGCGACCTCCTGTACGAAATGCCGTTTCAGGTGCAAGTCGAGCTCCTTTTCGTCTCGCGCGCGGTGGGGCTGCTGGCAGGGCTCGCCACCGGTCTCGACCCCGATTTCGACCCCTGGGCCGAAGCGCTGCCGTTCGCCGAGCGAATCGCCAAGGAAGAGATCTCGCGCGACGTTTCCGCCCAGTTCGCCGAACTGTGGGCCGGCGCGCGGGCGGCGTTCGGCCTGCCGCGCCGGCTCGATGCTTTCCTGGCGCGCGCGGAAAGGGGCGCCCTCCAAATCCGCAGCGAGCCCGGCCGGGAGGCGCGCCGCATCGCCCTGCGGATGGAGAAAGTGATGCAGCGCCTCACGTGGGCCGTTCTGGCCGGGAGCCTGGCCATCGCGGCGGCCCTTTTGGGCGCCGCGGGCAATCTCTGGGCGCTGCTGCCCGGGGCGCTGGCGGCAGGGTTCCTGGTCCGATTCCTGCTGTCCCGTCGGGAGTAAAGAGACCTCGGAAGCGGCGAATGGACCTGGCACACCGCTTGCTTCTAGAGAAAGTCAGTCAACGAGATATCCCACGGGGAAGGAACCGACCTACCAACTACCATCCCACCTAAAAAAGAGATCTTCGGATCTCACCCCGTCTCACAGTCCTCCAAATTCCCCTTGTCAACAGGGGTGAAGCCAAAAATCCCACCGGAGAGACGGAACCAACCCCGTATCGACCCCCCTTCCGAGGGGGGTTTTCTCGTTTCTGGATGTCTTTCTGGCGCGCCTTTCCGACCTGCCGGATTGGCCGGATGCCAACATTTGGCGCGGCCTCAAAGGCGAATCGACAGCCGCTCGGCCAACCGCTCCAGCCGTATAAGTGCCTCGGCCCCCTCCCGATCCTCCTCCGCCCGCTCGACCAGCAGGTCGGCGCGCTCCTCGAACAGGCGATAGAGCGCGACTTGGGGGGGCAGGTGATCGAGCGCGAACGGCAGCGCCCCCGCCAGGTCGAGCAGCGCGTCCAGCCGGATCGCCGCCCCGGCGTCGAGCGGATCGCGACGCAGCCGCTCGGCCAATGCGGTCATCGCCGGTTCCAGCAGATAGCGCACCCCCTCGCGATCGAGCGACAGGCCCCAATCGCGCACCTCGATCAGCCGGCGGCGCATCTCGGCGAGATCGCTCCCGGCGTCGCTCAAGGCGTGCTTCAATTCGGCATAGATCGCCATTTCTGCCGCGCTGCGAAGCGCCCCCGGGAGCGCAAGCCCTACCGCGGCCAGCCGCCGCATCAGCGGAGCGTGGCGCTCGAACTGCTCGCGCCCTTTGCCCTCCACCTCTTCGATCGTGGCGCGCAGGATCCGTTCGAGCAGCCGCTCCCGGTCATCGCCGAACAGGGCGTCGAGCGCGTGCTGGACCGGAAACCGCCGATCGAGCCAGCGCACCACCTGCGCCGGATCGGCCAGCCGGAGCGCCTCCTCGACCTCCGCGATCTCCTCGTCGTCGAGAGCCGGGCCCAGGCGCGGCCGGACTCCTGGTCGAACTCCCACCTGGACGTTCGGATCGCCCCAGGCCAAAGCGGCATAGGTGAAACCACCGGCCTCGCCGGTGATCTCGGAGGTGACGTCCACCTCGGCGAGCAGCAGCTTGAGCGGCCCGCCGTTGCCCCGCCTCAAGATCCGGCGGGCGACCGTGAAGGCGTAGATCCGCCCCTCTTCGACCCCCGGCTCGGCCCCGGGCTCGATAAACGCCGCCGAATCCGGTCGCTCGGCGGGGCGCGAGAACAGCGCGGCGATCGCGTCGTGGGCGGCAACTGCCGAGAGCGCCACGCGCGCCGGCTTGACCGACGCCTGGTAGATCGCCCGCCCGTCGCCGAACTTCGGATCGTTGCTCCGCGCGTGGGCCAGCCCCTCCAGGAACGCCGGCTCGAACGGCTCGCCGAACAGCTCTTCCGCCAGCTCGATCGCCCTCCCGGCATGGAGCAGCACTTGGCGGGTCTCGATTCCCGCAAGGTCGCTGAAGAACCAGCCGCAACTGGTAAACATCGCCATCGCCTGGCGCATCAGCTCCAGCAGCTTTCTCACCCGCACCTGCTCGGCCGGAGCAAGCGGCCGGCGCGCCTCGGTCGCCAAAAATCGATCGAGCTTGGCATCCGAGCGGTCGAGCACGACCTTGACATAGGCGTCGCGCGCCCGCCACGGATCGTTCAGAAGCTCCCAGGCGGCGCGCTCATACCGGCTCGCCAGCCGGTCGCGCAGCTCGTCGAGCGCCTGGCGCAGCGGCGCGCGCCAGCTCTGGTTCCACCCCGGGCCGCCCCCCGCGTTGCAACCGCAATCGGATCGCCAGCGCTCGATGCCGTGGGCGCAGCTCCACGAGGTGTTCGGGATGATCTCGACCTGCCATTCCGGCGGATGAAGCGTCAAGAACTCGCCGTAATGGACCACCCGGGCGAGTCCCCGATCTTCCAGGCGCAACAGGGTGGCGGCGAGCGCCATCTCGCCGTGCCGATGGTGATGGCCGTAGCTCTCGCCGTCGGTCGCGACATGGACCAGCTTCGCGCCCTGCCGGGAAGGAAACGCGAAAGCCAACCGCTCGGCAAACAAGTCGCCGTTGTGGAGCAAGCCCTCGAACGCGATCGAGCGCGAGAGCGGACCGTCGTAGAAGAACAACGCGATCTCGCGCCCCGAAGGCAGCGCCGCCGAATAGGCGCGCGAGGGATCGATCGAGGCGTCCGGCACCTCCCGCCAGGTCTTCTCACCCTTCGGTCGTACGCGCGCCGCCTGGTGCGGAGCGAGGATCGTGAACCGGATGCCGCACTCGGCAAGCACCTCCAGCGTCTCGACGTCGACCGCGGTTTCCGCCAGCCACATCCCTTCCGGCGCCCGGCCGAACCGATGACGAAAGTCCGCGATCCCCCAAAGCACCTGCGTCCGCTTGTCGCGCAAGTTGCAGAGCGGCAGGATCAAATGGCCATGCGCCTGCGCGAGCGCCGCACCGTGTCCCGAGCGCTCGACGCTCTTGCGATCGGCCGCAAGAATCGCGGCATAGGTCTCCGGATCGGCCCGCTCCATCCAAGCGAGCAGCGTCGGGCCGAAGTTGAAGCTGATCCGCGAGTAGTTGTCGAGCAGCCGCACCAGCCGGCCCCGCTCGTCTAACACCCGTGCCCGCGCGTTCGGGGCATAGCACTCCGCGCTGATCCGCTCGTTCCAATCGTGGTACGGCCGCGCCGAAGGCTGCCGCTCGATCGCTTCGAGCCAAGGGTTCTCCCGCGGCGGCTGGTAGAAGTGGCCGTGGATGCAGACGAAGCGGTCGGTTCCCTGAGGCGCCGAGGCCTCCGGACGCGCAACGCCGTGGGGAACGGCTGAAGATTCCTTGGGCGCGCGCCGCGAAGGCGCGTCGTCTGAGGGTGGTTTCCGCAAAGGGCCTGCTTTCTAGCGTTGGTTTCGCTTCGGCGTCAGAGGGAGGACTCGGGGCAAAATGCTGCCAGTTTTTTCACCCTGGGTCAAAAAGACGTGAGCCCTGGGGGGCCGGTTTGGCGTTCGTAGTCGTTGGTGACGTAGGGGTAGAGACGTCCCCAGTACCCAACCACGACAGAACCGGGTCCACCGGCGTCGGGGCGTCTCCCGAAGGCCACAAACGTTCCGCCCCGCCGGATCATCCGCCCCCCAACCCCGATCCTGCCTACCTGTTCGCCGTGGCCTGTCATTGGCGCACTGGTCATTCAATTCCGTTGGCGGGTCGGCCGGCTATGTTACGTGCCGCAGACGTTCGTGGTTCTTGGGGCCGATGCGCAGAGAAGAGACGCCCCGACGGGCTGGCACCCGGTTCTGTCGTGGTTAGGTACTGGGGGCGTCTCTACCCGCATAATCCGCCGGGGTGTTGTTCCCGCCTCCGCGTTGGCCCCGTTTCTCCCCGTCTTCCGCCTCTTGCGTCAGAACCGCAACGCCCGCCCGCGAGCATCGAGCCCGCGGCGTGGGCGGCGCTCTTACGGAAGAAGGAGACACCCATGCGCAAGTCGATCAAGAAGCTCAACCTCAACCGGGAAACGGTTCGGGGCCTCGAAGACGGTCTCGATCGCGCCGCGGGCATGACGGGGTCCCCGGGCTGCATGACCTCGGGGTGCAATACGATCATTTTCACCTGCAAGAGCAACGTCAACTGCGCCACCGTCGTCAGCCCCTGCGTGACGCAGACCGGCTGCGTCTCTGGGCAGGGCTGCTAGCGACGACCCGCCGGGCTCGGCGGTTCTTTAGCCCGGCGGGTCTTTCTTTCGGCCGCCTTAGGCCGGCACCACCAGATTCAGCGCTTCGTCCGCGCGGCGCACGGTGACGCTCTGGCCGCCGAGGAATTCGAGCGCGTCGCTTTCGATGCCGTCGGCGAAGATCGCTCCGCCTTCGGCCATTTCGGAATGGAGCACCAGAACCGCGCCCGCGGCGAGCAGGCCGAAGTCGAGCGCGACGCCGGTCGAAACGGAGGGGAACGGTTCGCGGACCATCCAGGCGAGGTGAGGGTCGGTCGCGCGCGGCAATTTCTTCTTGACCCTTCGCTGCTCGCAGATCGAGCGCGCCCAGCCGGTCGCTCCGGTGCCGGTGGCGCAGAGCACTCCGGAAGAGGAGTGGCGCTCGGACTTTCCTCCCACTTCGATCGTGTAGCGGGCCGACTGGTGGGTGCGATGGCCGACGAACACCTCGTTGAGCGCCAGGAGCGTTTGCCCGTCTTCGCGTTCGGCGACCGCCATCGTGCGGGTTTCGATCTGAAAGGGTCCGCCGGGGCCGCCCGACGCCCAGTGGAGCAGGATCGGCGCCATGCCGGGCGGATGGCGGCAGAGCACGCCGTCGAAGCGCTCGGGATCGGAGTTGATGCCGATCACCCGTTGGCCGGACAGGTACTTCGCGACGTTCGCGACCAGGCCGTCTTGGCCGACCACGAGGATCAAATCGTCGGGGGCGAACAGAAACCGGTCGAGGTCACCGCGATCGATGCGCACCCGGCGCTGATCGGCCGGAATGCTCCCTTCGACCCGCGCGTAGGCCGCGACGAAGCGATCGTGCGCCTCCTGGTGCCAGGCGATGTCCTGGCCGCGCGAGGCGAGGTAGAAACGCACCTGGTCGAGCGTGCCCCGCGATTCGCGCAGACCTTCGAGGGAGGTCTTGCGGGTCACCAGCACGACCCGCGGCCGGCTGCGGGACGGCGCGTGCGCCACTTGCGCTACTCCCCGGACCGGCGCATGGCGAAGCGTTGGAACAGATCGCCGAGCAGGTCGGGGGTGAGATTCAGATGCTCGATCGAGCCGATCTTGCCCGCGAACTGCTGGAGCGCGAAGCCGAACAGCACGGAGGGGGGCGCCCCCGACCAGATCTCCGCCCGCCGCGCCTCGGCGGCGAGATCGGTGTCGAGCAGCAGGCGCTTGGCTTCCGCATCGCCCGCCGCGCGGGTTTTCGCGTCGCGCGAAGCCGCCTCGGCGGCGATCCCCTCGCGCTCGGCCTGCGCCTCGATCGCGAGCCTTTGCGCCCCGGCGTCCTCGCGAACCGAGAGCAGCCGGTTCGACGCCTCCTGGCGGATCAGTTCTTCCTGCCGCCGCGCCAGCTCGACTTCGGTTGCCAGCTCGTTCTCCTTGATCGCCCGCTCTTTTTCAACCGCCATCGCACGACGCGAAAACGTCGCCTCGTCCGCCTTCTGCTGGATCGCCTCGCGGGTCGGCGTTTGAAGCGCCTTTTCGATCTCCGCGTTCGGCACCACCTGATCGACCTGGACGCTCACCAGCGCGAGCCCCATCTCCGCCGCTTCGACGTTGCCGCGCAACGCCGGATCGAGCGCCGCGCGGATCGTCGCGGCGCCGGTGCGCACGGCGTCGACCAGGGCCAAGCGCATCAGCGTCTCGCGGACAGGTTCCTGCGCCCAGCGCGACCAGAGCCCGGCGAGCCGTTCGAGCGGCTGTTCGAGCCAGGCCCCCGTGCCGAGACCGATGGTGAAATTGATCCGCCGGCCGGCCTTTTCGGCGTCCACCACGCGATAGGCGAGCGTGATCTGCACGGCAATTTCCTGGAGGTCGGCCGAACGCTCGCGCAGCACGAAGGTGCTCGCGATGTCCTCGACCGGCACCTGAAGCACCGCGGCGGACAGCGGATGGAACCAGTAGGCGATGCCCGGCCCGCTCCGCGCCAGCTTGCCGCGACGGAAATGGAGGATCGTCTGGTTCGGCTCCGCGCGCAAATGGCGGAGGAAGAGAAAGCGGCTGATCTGAGCCATCGACAGGCACTCCTAGAGGGAAGAGGAACCCCAAGGATAGCGCGGATAGCGCCGTAGGTCGAAACCGGACGAGCGGCGAGCCGGCCCGCGACGCTACGCGAGCCGGCCCGCCACTTCAAGGGTTACACCACCTTGAACACGAACAGGCTACGGTCGAGGTAGGTGCCCGGATCGTGCCAGACCGAGGCGAACAGGAAGGTGTTCCCGAGGTAGTTGCTCGGTGAGACCGCCGGCATCTTGAGGTCGTAGGAGAGCGAACTCGATCCTCCGGCCGGCAGGGTCAAGCCGAAGAATTCGGGCTGGGTGAGGCGCGGGAACTGCGGATCGACCACGGCGAGGGCGGCGCCGACGTCCTCGACCATGTTCGCGGCTCCGACGAAGACGTGGCCGAACAGCGCGCCGTGCTCCACGGGATCGGGATTGTAAATGCCGACGTTGTAGTTGAGGGTCCCGCCGGCCGGAGCCTGGGAACTCCACGACTGCCAGACGATCATCGGCGAGTTGGCGCGCTGGAGCTTGGCCATCAACTCCGGCCCGTCCGGGGCGGTGAACGAGAGCTTGGCCTTCGCGGTCTTGGCGCGCTCGGTTTCGATCAGCTTTTGGATCGTCTTCAGATGGGATTCGGGGTTCTGTACGGTTCTCATTGCAAACTCGCTTTCTGAGGTGCATTCGGGTTGGTGTTTGTCGGCGCACCCTGCGCCAAACGTTTCAGCAACACCAAGGACACCCATCTTCGAAGGCCGTTTAGAATCCTTCCACCCCGAGAGTCTCCGGCCGTCGCCCGCCGGGCCGGGTAAGATCCGGCCACCTTCTATGCCTCTCCCCTCAGATCGCGAGCCCCTCATGAACCCGACCTTTCCGGCCGTCTCCCCCATCTTCCGTTCCGCAGTCCTCGCCGCGCTCCTCTTCCCCGCCGCGCTGATGCCGCAGGTCGAGCTGATCTCGCGCGCCGCGACGATCTCGGATACCGCGATCGGCGAACTGCCGGGCGCCGGGTTCGATCTGCGCTTCGGGGTGAGCGCGGACGGCCGGTACGTCGCCTATTCGAGCGCGTCGGCGAACCAATCGGCCGGGCAGATCGACGGCAACGACGGGGCGGACGTCTTCCTGTGGGATCGCACGCTCGCGGCTTCGACGCTGGTGAGCCATACGGTGGGCAACGCGACGACCGCGGCGGCCGGAACCTCGGGCGATCCAGCGATCTCCACCGACGGGCGCTACGTCGTGTTTCTCTCCAACGCGGTCGACCTGGTCGCGGGGGCGAGCGATGCGAACGGCGGCAATGACGTCTACTTCTGGGACCGCACGACCGGGACGACCGCCCTGGTAAGCCACGTCGCGGGCGGGCCCACGACGACTGGAAACGGCCCGGCGACCGAAGCGGTGATCTCGGACGACGGCGGCTGGGTCGCATTCACCAGCTCGGCCACCAACCTGGTCGCGGGCCAGACCGACGCCAACGGCGAGACGGACGTCTTTCTCTGGAACCGCGATACGGGGACCGTGACGCTCGTGAGCCACGTGGCGGGCTTGCCCGCCAAGACCGGCGCCGGACCCTCGTTCGCCCCGGCGATCAGCGCCGACGGCGGGAAGGTCGCGCTGATCAGTTTCGCCGCGGATCTCGCGGCCGGGCAGATCGACACCAACGGCGATGCGGACGTCTTCCACTGGGACCGGTTGACCGACGCGATGGCTCTCGTGAGCCACACCTCGGGTTCGGCGGTGACGGCGGCCAACGGCGGCGCCTCCGGACGACTCGCGATCACCGACGACTCGGTCGCCTTTCTTTCCACCGCGACTAACCTGGTCGCGGGAGAAAGCGATGGTAACGGCGCGGCGGACGCGTTTCTCTGGAACCGGACGAGCGGCACGACGGTCCTGGTGAGCCACGCCGCGGCCGGTACGACCCAGGCCGGGGACGGTGGCGTCACGGAGCTTGCGATGTCGGGCGACGGCCTCTTCGTCGCTTTCGCCGGCCTCGGGCGCGATCACATCGCGGGGCAGAACGATCCGGACCCGACGACCGGCGACGTCTTCCTTTACTCCGTGCAGACCGCGGGCATCGTGCTCGCGAGCCACATGAGCGGCGGTTCAACGCTCGGCGGAACCAACTCGACCCGGCCGGAGATCTCGATCGACGGGCGGAAGGTGGCGTTCGCCAGCCCCGACCCGGGGCTGGTGGCCGGCCAGGTCGATACGGGAGCGGGGGCCGACGTCTTCGTGTTCGACCGCCTGGCGGGAGACATCACGCTCGTGAGCCATTCCATCGCCGGATCGAACCGCGCCGGACTTCCCCAGTTCGGCGAACGGGCGCTCGCGATTTCGGACGACGGCACCGCGGTCGTCTATGCGAGCCCGGCGGTCGATCTGGTGTCGGGCCTCGCCGATCAAAACGGGGGCACCGACCTGTTCCACTGGAACCCGAGCACGAACGAGTTGATCACCCGCCGCGCGGCCGACCGGCCGTCGGCCAGCAACGGCGGAGCGAGCTTCGTGCTCGGCCGGCCGATCGCGGCGCTCGACGCGGCCGGGCGGTACGTGTCCTTCACCAGCAGCGCGATCGGGCTGGTCGCCGGGCAGATCGGATTCGCCGGCTTAGCCCAAGTCTACCGGCGCGACCGGACGGCGGCAGCAGCCGCGGCGGTCGCGATCGTGAGCCATGCCTCGGGCGCTCAGCTCGCCGGAGGAAGCGACCTTTCCGACGCCGGAGTGACGAGCGCGGACGGCCGCTATGTCGCGTTCTGGAGCGCCGCCTCCGACCTCGTCGCCGCCCCGCTGCCGCCGGGCACCGTCGGTCTCTACCTCGAAGACCGCGTCGCCGGTTCGGTGATCCGGGTCGCCACCTCCCCCGCCGGCAAAGCGCTGTTCGACGACCCATCGCCGCACTCGATCTCGGCCGATGGCCGCTTCCTCGCGTTCGTGAGCGGAGCGACCAACCTGGTGCCCGGGCAGGTGGACGCCAACGGCGGTCCGGACGTCTTCCTGTTCGATCGCGTGGCCGGCACGACCGTCCTGGCCAGCCACAACAACAGTTCCTCCACCACCGCGGCAGACGGCCCCTCCGGCTACGTCTCGCTTGACGCCTCGGGGCGGTACCTCGCGTTTGAGAGCCTGGGCGAGAACGTCTCGCCGGGTCAGTTCGACAATCTGGGGTTCCTCGACGTCTTCATTTACGATGCGCAGACCGGCGTCGCCAACCTGGTGAGCCGCTCCTTCGACACCCCGAACGGCACGGTGGTCGGGACCTCGCACGCACCGGAGATCAGCGCCGACGGACGTTGGATCGCGTTCCGCAGCGATGCGTTCGACGTCGTGTCGAGCCAGGTCGAAGGCAACAGCGGAGACGACGTCTTTCTGCACGATCGGACGACGACGCAGAACGTTCTGGTGAGCCGCCAAGCGGGGACGGCGGCCACCACCGGCAACGCCCCGTGCGGCGAGGCGCGGCCGAGCGGCGACGGGCGCTACGTCGCCTACTCTTGCCAGGCGGCCGACCTGGTGACCGGCCAAAGCGACGGCAACGGCATCGACGATCTTTTCCTGTTCGATCGGCTCTCCGGAACGAGCACGCTCATCAGCCACGCGGTGGAAAGTCCATTGCTCGCGCAAGGCATCGAGGCGGCGAGCCCGCCGTCGATCGATCGCGACGGCCGATTCGTCGCCTACGCAAGCGGCGCGGCGCTCGCCGCCGGGTCGCCGGCACGAACGAACATCTTTCTCTTCGATCGCCTCCACGCCACAAACGCGCTCGTGAGCCGTCCGGCCGGAGCCCCCACGCCCGGGCCGCTCGGGACCTGCCTCAATCCGCAGATCAGCGCCGACGGCAGCGTCGTGGTGTTCGCCTCGACCGCGAGCGATCTGGTGGCCGACGACCGAAACCGCGCATCCGACGTCTTCGCGTTCAAAAACGCCAGCCTCGGCCAGTACTTCACGGTCGCTCCCTGCCGCCTCTACGACAGCCGAAGCGACGGAGCCGGTCCCCTCGCCTCCGGAACCCCGCGCCTCCGCCCCGCCCACGGCCTCTGCGGCGTGCCGACGACCGCGACCGCCATCGCGGCGAACGTCACCGTGACGGCTCCGACTTCACTCGGCTTTCTCACCCTCTACCCCGGCGACAGCGCCGCCCCGGCGGTCGCAACGCTCAACTTCGGCGCCGGGCAGACCCGCACGAACAACGCCCTGGTTCAACTCGCGACCGACGGCACGGGGACCTACGCCGTTTCGGCGTTCGTGCTCGGATCGGGTACGGTACATGTGATCGTGGACGTGGCGGGGTATTTTGAGTAGCCGGGAACGAGTCGCCGAGCGGCTTTCCCTACGGGATCCTGGGAGCGCCGGCGTCCCCGCCGGCCTTCGAAGCGCCGACGTTTCCGCCTCGTCGAAGCCGGCGAGGCCGCCGGCGGTCCCAGGGAGCCCGAGGACGAAACGACCTTGGCGTCGAGGCCGACACCGAGGGAGCCTTTACCAGCCCTCCAGCATCAGCATCGCCCCCGCCTCGTCATAGGCCACCTTGTACGTTGAGTCGTCCCCGTCGCATGTCGCAAGCCGGCGCGCCTCCAAGGCATGCTCGCGGGCCGAGGCGGTCTTTCCCTCCGCGCGATCCAGTCCGGAGAGGAGCAGATGCGCGTCCGCCCCCTGGAGCACGAACCCGCAGCGCTCCGCGATCGTCACGGCCTCACCTCCCAGCCGCCGTGCCTCCGCCGCGTCGCCCTGCGCCCACCGCAAGCGGCCGAGGTCGATCAGGAGGTTGGCCTCGTGGTCGACCATATTGATTCGCCGGCAGCGCTCCAGCGCCTCGGTCAGATGCCGCTCGGCCCGCTCCAGGTTTCCGCTCTCGCGCCAGGCAGCACCGAGCAACCAGTGGGCGCGAACGTAGTCGCGCTCGACCGGGTAGTCCGTTCGGGCATCTTCGTCCGCCAGCTCCAGGGCGCGGCGCGCGGCGGCGAGGGCGTTCTCGCGGTCCTTCGCCGGATCGAGGGCTTCTCTGGCGCGGAGGCGCAGCAGGTGAAGGAGCGCGCGGTAGGCCCAAACGATGCCTTGGCCTTGGACGTGATCAGCTTTCTTGGCACCCGCCAGTGCTGCCGCCAGCTCCGTCTCGGCCTCTTCCCATCGGCCCCGCATTCCGAGCAACCGGCCGAGCTCTCGGTGGGCGACCGCCTCCTGAAGCGCATCGTCGATCTCCCGGCAGATCTCGATCGACCGCCGGAGGTTGGCCTCGGCGGAACGCAGGGCGCCGATCACGACTTGCTGGGTCGCCAGGTTCCCGAGGCCGATGGCGAGGTTCTTCTTCACGCCAAGGCGCTCCTGAATTTCATTTTGCCGCTCGAACAACGGTACCGCCCGCCGCGCCTGGCCGGAGAGGCTGTAGGAGTTGGCGAGTTCGTTGAGGGCCCAGCTCTGGTCGCTCTCTTCCCGAAGCCGGGGCGGGCGGTCTTCGCCGTCGGGGAAGAAGGCACGCATCAGCTCGATTTGTAGCTCATAGGCGCCGAGCTGGTAGTAGGTTGTCTGATTTAGCCGGTCGCGGAACAGCTCGCACGCCGCGTCGTACTCCCCGGCTCGCACTATGTGGTGGTAGAGCTCGATCACCGGGGCGAGGTCGGCGAGGGTCTTGACCTTCTCGACCGCGGGCACTGCGGCGAAGTAGTCGCGGAGGCTCCGGTGGGTCTCTTCCTTTTCTTTCTCTCTTAGACGATCGTAGGCATAGCGCCGCACGATGGGATGGAGGTCGAACCTGCCGGCGCGCCCGTCGCGATGGAGCAGGCCGCGCTCGACGAGATCTTGGAGCTGGCCTTCGACCTCGTTCTCGGCGAGACCTCCCGACGCCGCGCTGAGCGCCTTGTAATCCACCGCCCCGCGGAGGCAGGCAATGCGCGAAAGGAGCCGTCTCCCCTCGATCGTCAAGCTCGCGTACGACTGCTCCAACACATGATGCTTTCTTTGCACCAGATCGCCAGAAACGTCCAATCGCTGGGCGACCGCGATGTCCCGGGGATTCCGAAGATCTTTGACGATCATCCCCGCCAGGAGCCGCAGGCTCAGCGGGTGAAACCCGTAATGCCCGCAGACGGTCTCGATCTCGGCTCGCGTGCCCTGGATGCCCTCCGCATGGAAGAAGTCCACCGCGTCGCCCTTGCTCAACGCCGTCAGCTCGATCTCCCGGCAACCGGCGAGAAGCTCGCCCGCGCGCGTTTCGACCGGCCTTGGACGCAGGCGAGTGGTGAGCAGCACACGCCCCGCGAGGCCCGGCAGGGAGGACACAGCGCGCAGGAACGCCTCCGCCGCCGGGCTCACGCAGTCTCGTTCTTCCTCCTTCCCCAGACGCTTTTCGTCGTCGTCCAGATGGTAGGCGGCATCCAACTGCGCAAACGCCCGCAGGGCACGCTCAAAGCCGTCGAGGACAAGGAGGATCCGCGAGCGGCGGAGCGCATCGAGCAACAGGAGCAGCCCGTCTCGGACCGTAAGAGTCTTCGAGTCCAGGCCGAGGTAATTCAACACTTCGCCCAGAAACGCATCGAACGAAGGATCGTCGTAGAAGCTCCACCAGACCACCCGCTGCCAGAGCGCGGGATCGAGGTCCTCCATGAGCCAATGCCAGACGAGTGCGCTCTTGCCGAAACCGCCGAGCGCTCGGAGCACCAAAAGGGCGGGGCCTTTTTCTTCCTCCAGCCATTCGGTGAGCCGGCCGCGCTCCGCCACTCGGCCGGTGAAGTTCGGCGGCATGCCGTAAGGGTGGGCGAGGAGCCAGTCGGCGCGGGAGGCGGAACTTCGCTTCGGATCGTCTTCGGGCTCAGAAGCCGCGCGCCTCTTCGCGAAGTGAAAAACCTCCTCCGCGATCGCCGCCAGCTGGGCCTCGATCTCGTGCTCGGTCCCCGCGGAAAGCGGATGTCCGTCTCTCGGGCGCAGGTTCAATTTCGTCAGCCAAGGAACCAGCTTCCAAGTGCAGGGCCGCACCACGACGGGCACGACCGGCAAGAGGTCGGCCTGTCTCCGCCCAAGCAGGAAAGGCACTTCCCTCTCGTTGATGAACTTGGAACCCAGCGAATCGGCCGAGACCAGCAGAATCGCCGCGTCCGCTTCGGCCATGGCCTTTTGGATTTCGGCCTCCCAATCCCCGCCCCCCGGGATCCTGCGGTCGTGCCAAGCTTCGACCGCGAGCCCTTGCTGCTCGAAGACGCGGAAGTGCCGGACAAGGCGGTCCTTCCAAGCCTCGTCCAGGTGACTGTAGGAGATGAACACGCTCGCCATAAGGTTGCGCGCATTCTACGGCATGGACGTGGTTTCGGCCCCGAGACCCTCGACCTTCTCATAGAGAACGAACAGATCGGCCCGCGGACCGACCGTGCCCACCAGCTCCCGACCCAGCCGCTCCCGGGTCACGACGCGGTAGCCGCCTTGCACCTCCCGCGACGGCGGAAGCTCGTCAACCAAACAGGCGAGCAAGCGAGCCGGGCCAGGCCACGGGCGCACGAGGACCCGATCGAAAAAGTCTTCGCCGGAGATCAGCCCCGCCGCGGCCAGCCGATTGAGCGGTTCTTTCCCCACGAGATAGGCCTGGACCTCCTGAACCGCTAGGAACCCCGCCCCGTGCGCCAGACGCATCGCGGTATCGACGGCAAAGACCGCATCCGCTTTGAGCGCCTCGATCACGGCTTCGCGAGAGGCCAAAATCTCCCGCGCGACGAGCCGGCCCTGCGCTTCAAAACTCAAGGGCAAAACCCGCACCATCCGGTGCCACACCGGACCGGCCACCTCGCGGATCATCCGCTCCCGCCGGAGGATCTTCCGATCGCGCAGGAGCTGCTGCATGCGCTCGTCCGCGGTGAGGAACTTTCGGGTCTCAAGCATAAAGGCGCTCCAGGAGGGCGCTCAGCCGCTCGAAGCCGAGTTCGACTTGATGCCTCATCGACGCATACCCTTCCGCACCGGCATCGGAGAAAGTCGGATCTCTCTGAAGCGAAAAGACCGCGGCCTGCGCCGCGGCGCGAAGATCGGCGAGCCGCTCCGAAACCACCCCGGCGAGCAGAGCGTAAACCTCCGACTCGAAGCCCTCATCCCCTGCTCGCTCCGCCAAGACGAGAAGCGCTTGGAGCTTGTCCTTGGCCCCCTTGTGAGCCCGCTCGGTGAGAAGCTTGACGACCACGAAACTGGCCGGCCTCAAGGCGCGGCCCCCGGCCGGTAGCTCGATCGTCGCCCCGGGATTCGCCAGGAGCCGGGAGAGATCCTCGAAAACCATCACTCGCAGCGCGTCGGTGCCGCCGGTGTGGTCCCCTTCCGCCGCATCGCCGTGCCCGAGCAGATCAAACACTGCATTCTCGGGTCCAGAGAACGATGCCGTTCCCGGCGTGTGCTCGAAGCCCAGAGCCACCAGTGCGTCTACGATCTCCCGGCCTTTCTGGGCGACGGTGCCTTCAGGAACGGCGATGTCGATGTCCTCGGTCAACGCCGGAACCTGCGTCTCAAACCCGAAAAGCCCGGACGAGCCGACCAGCACACCGGAATTCCCCACCGGCCCCTTCTGGAGCGCTTCGAGGATTCGCAGGGCCGTCGCTTGGTCCGCCACGCATTGATTGTAGCGAGCTGGGCGGCCGGGTCCAACGTTGGGCCGGTGAAGGTGGCCAACAACCGAAACTGCTCGATCGATTCGCCCCTCCCACGGCCTCTGCGTGCCGACCCGGGCGACCGCGAACTCCGATGTCGTAATCCTCGGCCAATGCGAGGGTTTCGAGGCTCGGCCAACGCCTGTTGGCACGGCGAGCGGGGGATCTTCTCTGCCCAGCATCGAATTTCTTCCGGCGTGACGCGATAGTTTCCCGAGCTCACGCGGTTTTCAAACATTGCGACCCGAAATTCCGAGTCGATTCTGTACAACTTCTACTGCGTGTTGTGCAGATCTCGGTCTCGGTATCGATTTTCCAACCCTTTGTATCGCGACTTGCAGCCGGATTTTCGTGACGCGCGGCTCAAGTTATGAAAACGAAGGGAAGAAAATCGATTCTCGAAGCGAAAGAATCGATTCCGGAAGTCAAACAATCGCGCCTTGCCGTTCCGTTTGTGCGACTTGCAGTGAGACATGCACAAACCGGAGTCGGAATTTCAATTCTTGATGGCCGAGATTCGTCGATTCACGGCTCCGCATCCCCCTGAGCTTAGAGAGAGCCGTGCGCTTTGAGGCGCATTTCGGTTTCGGGGTCGAGATTTTCGGTGGATTCGCCGAAGATACCTCTACCGCTTCCGAACCACCCCCACCACCTCGACTTGCACCGGCACGCCACCGACCTCCTCCGGCAGGCGAACGCCGCGTTTCGGGGATTCGCTCAGGTTGACCTTCACGCCATAGCCCTCGCCGACGCGGGCGATGCCAACTCCGACGACCGCGGCATCGCGGGCGAGGATCCGATAGGCCTGCTCTTTTACCGCGCGGGCTTCTTCGATCGTGACGGTCTTGAGCGTCGCGGTTGCCATCGGGCTGAGCATAGCGGATCTCCCAGAAGGGCTCCCGATCATTTCTTGACCTGTCGAAGCCACCCGATCAGTGGATCGATGCGCATGGGTTGCCCCTCCAGAAGAGCCATCGAATGGAATGGAAGCTGGAACGCGAAGAGTGTAGCGCACGCGAACGCTGTGGCTCTTCCTTGCTTTGAGAAACGCCAGGCTGGAGCCTGGCGAGCCCAGGAGAAGCCCTTGCCTGGACATTGGGTCGCCTCCGGCCGACGATTGGTCGGCGCTCGCTGCCGGAGAGTCGGCGATGATCGCCAAGGAGTTGGCGACGGCCGTCGGCACCCTCGTCCCGCCTCACAGATACCCGAGCGCCTTCAACCGCTTCTCAGTTTCCGGGTCGAGCTTTTCGGTGGCGCCTCCGAACAGCTTGTGGAGGCGGGCGTTTTCGCTTTTCCAGGCGGCGATCGCTTGGCGCAGGCGCGCGACCGCTTCGGGGCGCTCGGCCGCCAGATTGTGCCCTTCGGCCGGATCGTGGGTCAGGTCGAACAGCTCCACGGATTCCGGGTTCGAGGCGTGAACGATCAGCTCGCTCCCCCCTTCGCGCACCGCGGCGAGCGGAATCGAGGCGTCGGTATCCAGGGTGTGGTGGAAGGCGGTGGCGAACCCTTCGGCGAACAGAAGGCGATTGGCGAAAGCGGTGTTTTGGCCCGCGAGCAGGGGGACCAGGCTCTGGCCTTGGATCGGCGGGGTGTTGGATCCGGTGGTCGTTCCTCCCGCCAGCTCGACGAGGGTGGGGAGGATGTCGATCGAGCCGACCGGCGTTTCGGTGAGTTTGCCGGCCGGGATGCGCCCCGGTCCCCAGAGGATCAGCGGCACGTGGAGCACTTCGTCGTAGAGGGTTTCACCGTGGTCGAAGCCGCCGTGGTCGAACAGCTCTTCGCCGTGGTCGGAAGTGAGCAGCACGATCGTGTCGCGATCGAGGCCGGTCGATTGGAGCAGTTCGACCAGGTGGCCGATGAAGGCGTCGGCGTGGCGAACCTCGCCGTCGTAGCGGGCGCGGAACGCTTCTACGTCGGCCACGGTCGGCGGGAAGGAGCCGTCCTTGAAGATGTCGAGGATGGCAAGCGGCAACGACACGTTCGGCAGCGCATACCCGCGATGGCCAGGTGCCACGAACAGCGAATCGTAGGGCGGCGGCTGGTGGTAGGGCTGGTGGACTTGATAGGTGTGAACGAAGAGGAAGAACGGCCGGGCTTCTCGACCGGACTTCACGGCCGCCGCGGCGTGGCTCGCGAGCCAGTCCAGTGTGAGCTTCTGAGTGCCGGCGTCCAGGTTGTCGTCGTCGTGGGCGACGTAGGTGTCGAACCCTTGATCGAAGCCGAATTTAGCTGCGATCCAGCCCCCTTCGGTGATCGCCGAGGTGCGATAACCGAGCCGGCGCAGCCGCTCGGCGAGCATCGCGAGCTTGTCTGAGCCGCGGATCTGGAAACTCTCGCTGGAGTTTTGAATCCCCGCGAACAACCGCCGATCGGGGTTCACGCCGTGGGCCGACGGGTAGAGCCCGGTCATCATCGTCATATGCGCGGGAAGCGTCCACGGTGCGGCCGAGTAGGCGTGGGCAAAGCGGGTCCCTTCGCGCGCCAGCGCATCGATCGCCGGGCTGGTCGGATGAGGTCCGCCGTAGCAGCCGAGCCGATCGGCGCGCAGCGTGTCGATCGAGATCAGGATCAGGTTCGGCCGTTGGGCGGCGGGGCCGGGCGCAGGGGTCGGCAAGGCCGGGAGCGCCACTCGCGCGGGCGGCGGAGAGGGAGGGGGCGCATAGAGTGAGGAAAAATGAGCGAGCGCCTCGTCCCGTGCGGGCGCGTCGCCCAGACGATCGCAGGCGTTCGCCAGTTGATACCACCCTTCCGGCGCGCTCGGCTGGAGCGTCGTCGCCTGCTCCAGCTGGTCGCGCGCCTCGCGGTTTCGCCCCTGCTTCAAGTAGACCAGCCCGAGGGTGTAGAGGGGATAGGCCCCCGCCCCGGGCAGAACGAGCGCCCGGCGCAGCTCGCGCTCGGCCTCTTGGAGCCGGCCGCGCCGGAGCAGGGCGTCGCCATACCAGGAGCGGAGCTGAGGTTCGCGAGGGAATCGTCGCACCCCTTCGCGCGCGACGGCGAGCACTTCGGTCAGCCGGCCGGAACGCACCAGCAGCCGGCTGAGCTTGAGATACGCGGGGGCGAAATCGGCGTTCGCGGCGAGCGCCGCGCGATATTCCTGCTCGGCCTCTTGGCGCCGATCGGCGCGATCTGCTTTGAGGCCCCGTTCGAAATGCCGACGTTCCGCCGGCCGGCAGGCGACGAGCGGGAGGATCAAAACCAGCGCGAGGAAGCGGATGCGCCCGGGCATCTCTAGGCTCCCGCGGCCGGTTACCGCGGTTCGGGCGGATCGCGTTGGAAGGCGGGCGGCAGCCCCGCCTCGTCCAGGGTGGGATCCGGCTCGGCGCAACTCGGCGCGTGCTGTGGATCCCGCCAATCGAGGGGCGGCAGATCGATCTTCTCGCCGCGCGCCGGCTCGACCGGCGCGGTCGGGGCGGGTCCCGAGGCCACCAAACGCGGCGTGATCACGAACAGCAGCTCCTGCTGCTGCCGGCTTTTCCGGCGCCAGCGGAACAACGGAATCTTGCCCAGCCCGGGTATTCGCGACTCATCGAAGCCCTCTTCGAAGCTGAGCAGCCCGCCGAGCACCAGGCTCTGGCCGGCCGAGACGCGCGCCGTCGTCTGGACGCTTTGAACCTGGAACCCGGGGACGCCGCCGACCGCGAGGCTGGGGGAAGGCCGGATGATGCTCGGGGCCACTTCGAGCGCGATCACGCCGTCTTCATCGACCGTCGGGCGGATGTCGAGCCGGACGCCGAAATCCTGGAACGAAAAGCCCTGCACCGAATTCGCCTGGGAGAGCGTGGTGATCGGGATCGGAATTTCGCCGCCGACCAGCACCGACGCCTCCTCGCCTGAGAGCGTGAGGATGTTCGGCTGGGAGACCGAGCGGGCGAGCTCGCGATCCTCCAGGAAATCGATCGCCGTGAGGATCGACAGCGTTCGGTCGACGAAGCTGCCGACCAGGCTGCCGGCCACCGAGGAGACGTCGGGAGTGCCGCCGAGCTGGCGCGGCGGGCGCCCTTGCGGACCGGGGACGCTGCCGAGCGACAGGTGATCCGCGTCGAACCGGAAGTTGATGCCCGCCTTCTTCGCCTTGGCCCGATCGACTTCCAGGACGCGGATCGAGACCATCACCTGGGGCAGCTCGTCCACTTCGAGCATCGACAGCACCCGCCCCGACTCGCTGGTGATCGCGAGGCCGCGCGCGATCTGGCCGGCCAGGCCACCTTGCAGTTTGCTGGAGCCCCCGAGCGATCCAGCGGCTCCGCCGCCCGCCCCGGCGCCCGAGAAGTTCTGGTTGCGCTCAAAGCTCAAGCCGCCGGCCGGCGACGAGACGCGAACGCCCGAGTTTCCCAGCTGGCGTTCGGCCAGGATCACCGCCCGCGTCAAAGCCTGAACGTTCTTGACCTTTCCTTTCAGAATGTAGGAGTCGCGCTCGGGATTGGGCTCCGGACCGACCTGAATGCGTTGCGGCCGGATCCGCGGATCGATCGCACGGAGCGCCTCGTCCAGCCAGAGGTCGGGCGCCGCGGAGGAGATCGGAGAGCGGAGCAGGTTCACCACCTGCACAGCGCCCCCTCCCGCGGCGGCCGTTCCTTCCGCCCGCAGCATGTTGGTCGCGATCCGTTCGGCCTGCTCGGAGGTATCCCTATCGGCGGTCTCGCCCGAGAGAACCACGGACGAACCGTCCTCGCTCGCCTCGGCCTTGATCCTCGGATCGAGTTGGGAGAGCACCTTCTTGAGGAACGACAGGTCGCGCTCGACCTCGACCTGGTAGCGCAGCCGCTGCCCCCCCGCGAGCCAGACGAACAGCGTGCTTTTGCCGGTGCGCAGGCCGGTGATCAGGACCTCGCGCCCGGAAATCACCTGCAACCGGGCGAGCCCTTCGTCGGCGAGCGCCAGGCGTTCGAGGTCGAGCGGCAAGGTGACCAGCCGGCCGATGCCGATCGTGGCTTGGAGCGTGCCGCGGCTCTCGACCGTTTGAAGGTCGGGAGCGCCTTGTGCGCCCCCTCTTAGCGCCACCGCGCCGCACAGCGCTACGAGTCCCAGGACCCTCGCCGTTTTCATTTTCATGACACTCATTGGGGCGGAGCGGTTCCGGCCAAGGTGATCTTTTCGCGTTTGCCGCCGGTGATCACTTCGACCTCGCCGAAGCGCGGCATCGGCAGGGTGAGGACTTTGCCCTTTTCGACTTCGGCGCGACCGTGGAGCACCAGCGAGAGCGGCGCGCCCGAGGCTTGCGCCTCGGCGAGCGGCATCGCCTCCCACGGGTGGACCGCCAGGAGCAGCGGCGACTGTGCGGCGCCGCCCCCCTTCTGGCCGGTGGAGCTGGCGAGAGCATCGGCGATCTGGCCGCCAAGCCCGTCGGCCTTCTTGGCTCCCTCCGCGGCCGGCCGTTCCGCCACCCAGCCGACGAAGAAGGCGTCATGGACCAGCGGCACCGCGCCCTGCCCGCCGCTACGCAACGCGCCGAACGCCACGACGTCAAACCGGTCGCCGAAACGCAGCTGTTCGACCAACTCGGCCAGCGGCAGACTCGCGAGCGGCAGGAACACCAGCACCCGCCCCTCGGGCAGGATGCCGGCGAGCCCCGGCCCCTGGTCGGGCGGCGCGAAATCGGCCTTGAAGAACGGGGTGCCGGCGCGCTTGGCCCGCGCGAGGCGCTTGCCGAGGATCGCGCTCTGCTCGCGCAGCACCGTGCCCGGCACCTCGCTCTCGCGGACCCGCAGCGCCTTCAAGTTCGCCTTGCCGACCTCGGCTCCGGGCGCCAGGTCGGAAGCGGCAACCCACACTTCGAGATCGCCCCGAAATCGTTGGACCTGGCGATACAGCAAGACGGCGACCAGGATCAACGCGACCGCCAGGACTGCGATTCGCGCCCAGGGTTTTTCCGCGGCATTCCGAAAGGTTTCCCTGCGCATCATGGCGTGGCACGCAGTTTAGCGGAAATCACCAAGCTGCGTCCGGGGCGGCCAAGCCGCGGGATCCAAGAGGACGCCCCCGGCGCGAGTCCCTCGGAAGCCTTGCGGATTCCTTACCACGGCGGCAGGTTTGTGCGACACAGGTTCACGGGGTGGGTCCCTGTGCGATAGCCGCCGCCAAGGCGAGAGCGGCACGCCGTGCAAGGTTGTCGGTGAACTCGATGCCCCCCGTCGCATCGAGGCCCCGGGCGGCATTCCAGGCGTAAGCGCGGACCGCTCGTACGGCGAGGAATTCCTCGCTAGAGGTGGGAAAGTCGGCGGTGAAGCGTGGCGCAGCAAGGTCCAGAGTGGAACTCCGGAGAATCTCGCCCCGATCGCCGATGAGGTCGACGGTGACCTGGCCGCTAAAACCATCTCCGTTGACCTCCCCGCCGACGTGAATGATCCGCCCATCCTCTCGGTCCGCAGTGGAGAGCGCGATGGCGCCCGACGGCAGCGCCATCGGCATGGCAGGGTCGCCCAACAGGTTGTAGGTGGCGACGAAATCCGGGTCCCGAACCACGTGCTTGGCCCGCATCACCGCCTCGCCGATCGTTGCTCCGGGACGGGTCAGCTCGGCGATCAGAGCCTGCCCCCAGGACGCCGATGAAGCATTGCGCCACGAGGCGGCGAGCACCGCGATGGCGCCCTTGCCCGGGATGCGCAGCAGCTTCTCGCCGATCGAATCGGCGTTGGGGTGGTCGAACGGAGCCGAGTAACAGGTCATGCTGAGGACCACCGGCAACCGGCCGGTCGGTTGCAGCCGGTCGAGGTCGGCGAGCGTGAACAGGTCCTGGTTCTTCACCAGGTCGGGAGGCCCGGTGCGCCAGATGTAGCGGCCGCCATGGCCAAAGAAATGAACGATCGCCGCGCCTCGATCGAAGGCGGCCAGAAGGTTTTGGGTGTTCCGTTCGTTGCTCACTTCCGCGGCGGCCGGATAGATCTTCTCGGTGGCGTAACCTATCGTCGCGACCCACCGAGCGAGGCCGTCGCTGCCGGCCTGGAAGCTCGGCTCGTCGTTGGTGACCAATAAAACGTCGCGCCGCCACGAACCGGGCTCGGGAGCGGTGACGTAGCGCCGGATCTTCTCGACGATCGCGGACACCTCCGCGGGCTCGACGACCGGAAACCGACCGATTGCCAGGTCCGGAAGGTCGTCGTCGCCGTCGATCGCGACGAACCAGTTGTCGCTCGCCGAATGCCCGTCCCCGGAGGTGTTGATCCAGGTGGGGATCAGATTGCGGTGGTTGAGATCGGCCTCGACCGTATAAGGAGTGCTGGGGATTTTGGCGAAGGGCTCCGACTCGCCGGGCCGGTAGACCGAATCGGGGTAGTTTGCGTCTTCGGCGCGGGCGTTCTTGGCGTCCCAACTCGCGTCGCCGACCAGCAGCACGAACCGCGGCGCCGGCCGCGCCCAATGGTGCCAGGCGAAGTCGAGAAACGAGCGCAGGGCGCGCGGGCCGGCGATGCCATGGCTGAACTCGTCATAGACGTCCTCGATGTCCACCACCTCGACCCGGAGCCCTCGTGCCCGGTGGAGTTCGGCGAGCGGCCGCACGGCATCGATCAGGGTCCTTTGGGCGATGATGATGTAGTCGGCCCGGTTACCGGGATCGGCCAGCCGGGACGGGCGGTCGAGCACAATGGCGGCCGGGGCCGCGAGGCGGGTTGCGGGAGTGACGATCACGGAGCGTTCGCCGGGGGGCGGATCGACGGCCCAGGTGGCATCCCCCACGGTCCCCGCAACCCCCACAGCGCGCGCCACGCCGCGCCATCCTCCGTCGCCGAACACCAGGAGCCTTTGGCCCACCTTGCTCTGATCGCTCCGGAGACGCAGCGGCCCCGGTTTGCCGTCGGCGACCAGCGTGAGTCGCGCCTGTTCGTCGCCGATCCACGCCGAGCGCGGATAGGAGATCTCGATCCAGTCGAGCATCACCACATCGATGAGCGGCGTGCCGGCGGCATTCGCGGCCCGAGGCGGAACTTTGAACTCCAGGGTGTTGTCTCCCGGCACCAGGGCGTCGAGCGCGAGGTCGGGAACGTCGAGCCGGTAGAGGTCGGTGCCGTTCCAGGCCGCGCTCGCAATCACCGACCCGTTGAGCCGGACCTCGACCCGATGGTCGGCATCGCCGGGATCGGCCTTCTCGCGCGGCCGCGACCAGCCGCGAAACTGGAGCGAGAGGGCGGCCTTGCCGGCCGAAGCGGGCGCCAGATCGCGCAGGTCGAGGGTCTGCCTCCAGGGCTCCTGATCCTGGGTCAGCTTGGCCCAGTACCACAGCTCGTCGCGCCGGCCGTTCACCGGTGGCGGCAGGCGCAAGATCAAGAGGTCCTGTTCAAGATGGCGCGCCGTGAAGAGTGCGAGCGGGGGGCCGGAGGCGGGAGGGGCGGCAATGCTCCCGCGCGCCGGATGGGTCGCGTCGGTACGCAGGACGTAGACGTTCTCGCGAGTATCCTCGTTGAGGGTGGAAACCTCTCCGGCCAGGCGCCGGCCGAGAAACTCCAGGTGGTCCCCGGGGCCGAAAATCCCGTCGCCGCCGTCCTCCACCCAAAGGGGCACCGGCAAACCGGCGCAGGTGAGACCCAAGCCGCCCCTGGGCAGACCCCCGCCGAGCCCCGCCGCCGCGAGGTCCTCGAAGCGCACGCGATAGGCGGCGGTCTCTTCAACGGCGATCTTGAAGGTCGGACGCGCGAGGGCCGCCGAACTCTCAGCGGTCGCAGCGCTCACCACCGCCGGTGCGAGGAGGGCGACCAGGGCGCCGATGAGCCGAGTCCAGATCATGGATAGCGCCCTGGGGTCCGCGCCCGCCACGCCACCGCGGTCACTCGATCGTGAACGTCGTGAGTTCGACCGGAGTCTCCACCAGATTGGCCAGCACCCCGATGCCCCGGCTCGCCGGATCGCTCCCCATCCCCGCTTCGTTGTAGGTGATGGTCACCCGCGTCAGGGCCTGGGGGAAGGGGTAATTGACGTTCAGCGTCCCGTTGTCGGTTTCCGGCGCGGCGGTGTCGCTCGCGCTGTTGCAATCCTCTGTCCCTGGAGTCGCCGGGGGGTTGCAGTTGCCGGTCGCCATACTGCCGGCGATCGTGAACGTGTGGGGCACCATCGTGTTCTTGAATGCGAGCGTAGGGGTCGCCGCGGGTACGCTCGTGAGCACGACCTGGTCCCGCCGGTATCCGACGCCCAAAACGCTGCCGATCGAATAGTCGATGTCGGAGATATCGAAGTTCAATGCGGTGATGGCGGGGGAAAAGTCCATCTGGATCAGAATCGGCGAGGTGACCGGCGGGGTTCCGGCGATGGGATTGAACTCAATGCCCAGATCATGGCCCGTACCGAAGTTGTCGGCGGGGCATTGGCCCGGCGGTGTCGACGGGCTCATACAGTCTTCCGACGGACTCAGCGTGCCCGGGTTGAAGACCCCCATCGTCGTGGCCGGCTTGATCACTGTGATGGTGACGCTGACGCCGTTGGCCAGCACGTAGATATTGGGTCCCAAAGAGCTATTCGGCCACACCACCGTGTCCCAGTTCAGCCCGGCGGCGCTCGCGGGGGTGACGGCCGACAGCAGGACCACCCCACCAAGGAAAAGCCCGGCCAGAAGCCGTGGCCAAGTGGAAGGGGTGGGATCGGTCGTCTCGTGACTGTTTTGGATTGCGTCGCTCATCTCGGTCTCCTTGTCGGTCATCACACCGCGGCGTTGCTTGACCCCCGAGAAGTGTCACGGGGCTCCGAGAGCAAAGGCTCTCGGAGCCCATTCGTCTTCTGAGCGGAGTTCAGGCCCTTGCTCTGGGTTACGGCGTTGGCAGAGGCGTGCACTCGGGAGCCGGCGGGATACACATCCGAACGCCGCAGGTGCCGCCCTGATCGCAGAAGTCCTGGTGATCCTCGAAGCTGCTGCCGCGCCAGAACGCGATGTCCGTCGGATGGACCGGATCGGTGGGATGGCCGACCGCCATGCCGCTCATGCTGTAGCTCTGGTTGAGCGAACCGATCGCCGAACCGAGGTCACCGATTTCGCCGATGATCTTGGCGCAGATCGAGGACCACCCGATCGCCACGCAGCAGATCATGATCGTCAAGATGAAAATGATCTCGGCGCTGACGATGAACCCGGCCTGCCCCTTCTTTCCCCGTCGTTCCATGGTGCCAACTCCTTTCGTTGGTCTGCGGGTAAAACTCCAGTTTTGGAAACACCCTCCGCCCGGCTCTCGACTCCCGCTCTAGTCGAGGACGAGCCTGGTAATGAGCCCGAGAGCGCTGTTGCTTTTGACAAGTTGAACTGTAGGGGATGGGGTTCGCCCGGAGCTATCGGCAACCGTCTGAATCTGTGGTGCCAAAAAACTGATTCTTAGGGTTTTTATACCGCCGGGAGGCGGCGCACGCAGCGGTCGCGGCGCTACCCGGAGGCGGCCTCGGTCAGGCCTTCGCGAATCGCATACTTGGTCAGGCCGGCGATCGAGTGGATGCCGAGCTTGTCCATCAGGTGCTCGCGGTGAGTACCGACGGTCTTGATGCTCAAGTGCAGCCGCTCGGCGATGTCTTTGGTCGAATGCCCTTCCGAGATCAGCTGCAGGATTTCGCGCTCGCGTTCGGTGAGCGGTTCGACGGTCGAGGCCGCGCTCGGCCGTTCGGCCTTGAGCGCACGGACCACGGCGTAGCCGACGCGCGGACAGATGTATACCTCGTTGGCGATGACGTGGCGGATCGCCTGAACGAGGCTCTCGTGGGAGTACTCTTTGAGCAGGTAGCCCGAGGCGTTGGCTTCGAGCATCGCTTCGACGAATCGGGGCTCGGCGTGCGCCGACAGGCAGAGCACCTTGGTTTCGGGCCGCTTCGCGGTGATCTGGCGGGTCGCGTCGATGCCGTTTAATCCCGGCATCGAAATATCCATCACCACGACGTCCGGCGCCAGCGAGCAGGCTTTTTCGACCGCCTCCTTGCCGTCTTTTGCCACGCCGACGACGGAAAAGTCGGCCTGCTTTTCCAGCAGCGCGCGCAGGCCGTCGAGCAGAATTTCGTGATCGTCGGCGATCAGGATGCGGATGCTCATGACGGGTTGCTCCGAACCGGCACGCTCACCACCATGCGGCTGCCCTTCCCGCGGGCGGAATCGACCTCCAGACGACCGCCGAGGTGGCGGAGGAGCTGGCGCGCCCCGGGAAGGCCGAGCCCGGCGGGCTGCGGCCCGATCGCCAATGCGTCGAACCCGACGCCGTCGTCCTCGACCGTGACCTGGACGCTATCCTCCACCCGCCGCACGATCAGCTCGATCGCCCGCGCCTTCGAGTGTTTCGCCGCGTTGACCAACAGCTCTTCGACCACCCGGTAAAGGATCGTTTCAGCGTCCTCGGACAACGGTTTCGGCTGGTGGTCGGTGGTGAAATCGAAACAAAAATCTTGCAGGCCGGCGACCCGTTCGCCGAGGCTGCGCAACGCCGGCTCCAACCCCAGCTCGCAGAGCACCAGCGAGCTGAGCTCGAAGGTCAGCGAGCGGGTCTCCTCGACCGCGCAACCCAACAGCTCGCCCACCTGTTCGAGCGCCCGGCGCCGTTCGGCACACGGTTCCGTGGCGAGCAGCTGCGCGAGCTGCATCCGGGCGAGGGCAAGGGAGTGGCCGACGACGTCGTGCAGGCCACGAGCGATCCGCCGCCGTTCTCGCTCCTGCACCAGGGCGAGCTGCGCTGAGACCGATGGCACCGGCTGATCGGCGGACCCCAAGGGGGCCGGCTCGGCGGGAGCGCGATGGTTCTCCACTCGTCGAACTCTGTACCTTTCGACTTCAGACCTTATGCCGTTGGATTCCCTCATGGTACCCCTCCCTCCGTACGAAACGTCGCTTGCCGTGCCGAGCCTTACCCTTTCGCCGCACCGCGCGCCAAGATCTCGGCGGGCGTGCTGCCGCGCCATTGGGCGAGGGCGCGCGCGGCGTGCGACAGACAAGAGAAATTGGCCTGGATCTGATCCGCCGACAGGCCGTCGATCGTGTGCACCAACCAATGCCCGGCGGCGGCGCGAACCGCTCGCGGCGGCAAGATCTCCGGAGGCGCGAGCGACCACCATTCGAGCGCGTGGCCGGTGACGATGAGCCGGTCGCTCAGGCGGTCGCCGGTCCGTCCGGACGGCTCGGCCTGAGCCGGTGTTGCGGTCGGCCAATCGCCGTTCCAAAACCCGTCGGGGTGCTGGTGCCGCACCAGCAGCGCGGTCGCCTCGCGCAGGTAGGAGACGACCTGTCGGCGGGAAACGGGCGACAAGATTCGCGGCGCTCCCTCTTTGGCCATTCGGTCGTCGATGCGCAGGAAGACCACCAGGGCATGAAGGCGATGGTTCCCCGAGCAGACCCCGCGCGGCAACTCCTCGCGCATCAGGCGTTCGGCGAGCCGGTCGAACGTCATCTCGCGCCCTTCCGAGGTGCGCCAGGCATGGGTCGGCGGCAGGTAGAGCGCGTAAGCGAGCGACGACCATTCGTACTCCGCCTGATTCAGGTCGAAGGTCCGGAGCGACTGTTCGAGCACTGCGCGCAGGGAGGTCGGTTGGCCCGGGGCGACGATCGAGGTGTCGAGCGTCGTGCCCACCTCCGCGAGTGTGGCGAGAAGGTGATCGACGTGCGGGCTGCTTGCGACCCCTTCGAGGACCCGCACGCGCACCCCTTGCTCGTCCTGCCGTCCGATGCTGCCGGTCGACCGGCCGTCGCTGCCGGCGTAGAGCAGCGAGCGCTGACCCGTTCCGTAGGTGCTGACGAAACGCCAGTTGTTGAGGAGCAGGTGCATCATGTCGGGTCCCGAAAGGAAACCCGGATCGGCGAACCGGACGCCCGGCCCCCAGGTTCGCAGCCCGTGCTCGACGTGGCCGATCACCGTCTGTGCGCCCTTGCCGCGCAGGCCGAGGCGCGGCAGGATGCGGGCGAGATCCTGATCCGCGACCACCGCCGGATCGTCGTAGAGCGGCGGCACGGCGTAGGGCATTGTCCGCAAAGGGGGCAGCGCCCGGGAGCCGAGATCGGCCCGCGCCTGCCAAACTCCCCACGACGCCGCGCCGAGGAGCAGCGCCAATTGCAGCGCGAGCGAGAGGCCGCCGAAGCGCGCCGCGCGGGTCGAAGGTCCCGAGGTGGCGATCCCGCTCATGACTTGCCTCCTTTCGTCGAGGCCAGGGCCGTCCGCTCGAAGACGAAGCTCCGGTCGTCTTCGTAGGCGAGGCGCCAATCCTCGGCATAGCGCAGCGATTGAATTTGGCCGTGTTGCGCCTCGCGGTCGAAGATCGCGGTGCGCACGCCGTAGCGGTCGAGCACCCGTTGCCAGTCGGAGGCACCGCCGGCGATCCGCAGGTAGTCCTGCCAGACCTCCGCAGGCAGCACCTCGACCTCCGAGGTGGCGAACGGCCGCAGCCGATCGCGTCCCTGCGGTCCTTGCCGCACCAGCCAGTCCGCCCAAGGGGTCGGCATGAACGCCAGGCCGTGGGGAGGATGGGCGGCGAGATAGCCGGCGAGGGCAACCGGTGCGCTCGCGGAAAACGCCCGCTCGGGCGGTCGTGCCTCGCCGCGGAGCAGCGACGCGCCGACCGGCGACAGGGCGAACGCCGCCCAGAGGAGAGCCAGGGCGAGCACCGATTTGTGCCAGGACGGTTCGGCGAGAAACTCGAACCTCTCCCGCGCGCCCGCCGCCCACCGTTCGAAGCGGCCGGGACCGCCCCTTCTCGCGGCACGGTCGTCAGCCAGCGCCGCGACTTGGGGGAGCAGGATCAGGACGAACAGCGGCGCGCACAGGGCGAGCAGACCCGACGCCGCAAGCGCCGCGAGCCCAAGCCCGATCCCCCACAGGGCCTGCTCGACGGGAATCGGCCGGCGCCGCGAGGAGCCCCGGAGACGGGCCCAGAGCAGCACCGCGATCGCCAGCGCGAACGCCCAGCCCCCGGCCCTCTCGACGGACAGCGGCTGCCAGCCCGCCAGGCCGGCGAGGTTCGGGTTCGAGCGCAGGCGCCAGACGTAAAGCCAGAGCTCGATGCCATACGGGTTGAGCAACGTCGCCGCCGCGGCGAGCTCGGCGCACAGCAGCCACCGGCGGAAGGGGCGATCGGTCACCAGCGACCGCCAGGCGCTCACCGAGCGCTCGCGGCGGTGGGACAGAGCTTCGAGCCCTTTGCCCGCGGCGCCGAGCGCAACGACCGCCAGCCCCAGCGCGAAAGAGACGTGGAGGTTCGCCCAGAGCGCGAACAGGACCACCCAGCCGGCGGCAGCCGCCAGCTCCTTCAAAGCTCCCGGGCCGTGAGTCGGCGGGCCGTCCTCCTCGGCCTCAAAGCTCGCGACCCATTGGAGCAGGACTGCCATACAGACTGCGCCGAACGTCGCCGGCCCCAAGGTCTCCCAAGGCCCTCCCGCCCCCCCGGCGAGAGCGAGCACCAGGGCCAGGCCGAGCGCGCTCCACAGCGAGCTTCCCGAGACGCGGCGAAAGACCGAGAGCAGCAGTGCGGCGGTCGCCAAGCGAACCACCGCGAACAGGGCCGCGAGCCAGCCGGCGCCCGCTTGGCTTGCCACCCCGTCGCCCGCCCGTTCGACCGTCGCGAGAAGCGCCTGCGCGAGCCACGAGGCATCGACGATCGGCATTCCCGCGGCGAGCGGCTGGATCGGATCCGCGACCGGCAGCGCCCGGTGTTGGAGCAGCCAGTCTCCGTAGGAAAGATGCGCCATCAGCTCTGTTGGATCGAGCGGCCGATAGCAGAGCAGCAGAAAGCCGAGCACCGCGAGCCCCCAAAAGGCCGCCGCCCGGGCGCCCAGCGCCCAGCGCGGCGCAGCCCACGTTTCGTCGTCAGGACTCGCCGCCGCAAGGTCGCTCACCGGATTCCGAATCTCTTCCGTCAGATTCACTTCGCACCTCTCCTTAGGGTCGAACGTCAACCGAGAACGGCTCGCACTTCATCCAGCAGCTCCAGGATCGCCGGGAAGAAGGTGAGCAGGAAGAACAGGGGAAAACCGGCGAGCATCACCGGAAAGGTCACTTTGACCGCGGCGGCGTTGATCTTCTTGAGCGCGCTCTCGCGCCGCTTCGTCCAGAGCAGCTCGGCGTGCGCCGCGAGCGTCGTCTTGACCGGCGTGCCGAGCCGAGCCCCGAGCTGGAGCGCCGAGGCGATGCCGCGCAGCTCGGCGACCCCCGTGCGCTCCGCGAGCGCCCGGAACGCGGTCGCCGGATCCTGCCCGGCGTCGAGTTCGACGCCCACGGTCGCCACCTCTCGGGCGAGCGGATGCGAAGGGGAAAATCCCTCGCGCCCGGCGCGCCGGAACGCCTGTTCGAGGCTCAAACCGGAATGGAGGAAGGCGACCAGTAGATCGGCGAAGAACGACAGCCCGTGCGCCACCTTCGCCTTGCGCCGCCGCCGCACGGACAGCAGCCAGAGATCCGGCAAGACGAATCCGATCGTCGCCGGCACGACGAGCCAGGCGGCCGTGAGCGACGCAGGTACCACCCCCCAAGGGGCGAGCAGCTCGATCAGCAGCGACGGAAACAGCAGGGCGAAGACCAGGCGTGCCGCAAGGAAAAAGCCGGAGAGCGCCGCGGGATCGAACCCCGCCTGGCGCGCCGCGGTCGGAAAATAGCCCGCAAGCCGCGCCGACGCCTGCTGCCGCCACCCTTCGGCGGGGACCGTCCCCGGCCTTGCCAGGGCGCCGGAGCCCTGGAGCGCGGGGAGGGAGCCGAGCGGACCGGCGGGCCGCGTACGCATCAGCCAGACCACGGCCGCGATCACCGCGACGGCGAGCAGCGCGTCGAGCACGTTCATAGCTCGATCCTCAAGATCCGCCCGAGCCACATCCAGGAGACGATCTGGAGCAGGACCGCGACCACCAACAGCGGCGGTCCGAGCGGATGGTCGAACAGGCGGTGGATCATGCTCGGCAGCTTCCAGAGGAAGATCGGGATCACCGCGTAGGGAAGGAGCGCCACCCCCACCGCGGTCACCCTTGCGCCGCCGAGCTGAGAGAGCAACCGAAGCCGCACCTGGATCCGATCGCGAACGATCCGGCCGACCGATTCGAGCAGCGGCGCCAGATCGCCGCCGACCTCCCACTTGGCGATCAGGCTCTGGGCGAACAGCCGCACCCCTTCGGCGTCGTACCCTTCGGTGATCCGCGAGAGAGCCCGCCGGATCGGCATGCCCAGCTCCAGCCGGTGGGCGACCTCCCCGAACTCCCGGCGGATCGCGCCGGTCGAAGCCTCTGCGACGCTGGCGAACGCCTGGGTCGGGTTCTCCCCCGCTTGAAGCGAACCGACCATGAACCCGAGCGCCTCGCCCAGGCGAGCCTCGAAGCGCCGGGCGCGCCAGCGTCCGAGCGAACCGAGCCAGGCCCAGGGGAGATAGAGGGCGAGCCCGCCGCCGGCAATCGCCGCGACGGCCAAATTGGGAAATTCAGCGAGCAGGAGCACGACGACCGCCACCAGCCCGAGCAGCACCGCGGCCACAAAGGTCAGCGGGCCGATCGGCAGCCCGGCGGCGCGCAGTTTTCGTTCGAGCGCCGGTACCTGCTCGCGCCGCTCCGCCTCCGAGGTGCCCCCGGCGTCTCCGGCCCCCGCCGCGCGAAGCTCGCGGCCGCCGCGCTCGCCTTGGCCGTCCGCGAGGCGATCGAGAAACTGCCGGTCGCGCCGCTCGGCGAAACCCGCGCGCAGGAAGTCGCCCGCCGCCGCCGCGACCACCAGGGCGGAGGCGAGCAACAGCAGGCTTTCGGCCCAGGCCGGCATCAGTGGTTCTCCCCCGCCGGCTCGCCGGCCGGCGCGAACAGATCCTCCGAGAACCCGGGAATCCCCACCAGCCGGGGCAGGAACGCCGGGCGGATGCCGGTCGCGACGTGCCGCCCAGCGCCGCGCTCCCGGCCTCCGCCGTCGGCCTCGAAGCGGACCAGCTCGCGCGTGACCCGCTGCCCCGCCACGATCTGCACCTCGCGCACGGCCGTAACCCGCCGCGAGCCGTCGCGGAACCGGTTCATCTGGATTACCAGGTCGAACGCCGCGCCGAGCAGCTCGCGAATCGCCGCGCTGGGCAGCTCGAACCCGCCCATCTGCACCAGGTTCTCCAGCCGGCGCAGGGCATCCTCCGGGCTGTTCGCATGGACCGTCGTCAAGCTCCCCTCGTGCCCGGTGTTCATCGCCTGCAACATGTCGAACGCCTCGGGGCCGCGCACCTCGCCGACCAGGATGCGGTCGGGGCGCATGCGCAGGGCGTTCTTGACCAGGGCGCGCAGCGACACCTCGCCGCTCCCTTCGATGTTCGGCAGCCGCGCTTCGAGCGACACCACGTGGGGATGGGCGAAGCGCAGCTCGACGGTCTCCTCGATCGTGATCACCCGCTCCTGGTGCGGGATGAGCGCAGCGAGCACGTTCAGCAGGGTGGTCTTGCCGGAAGCGGTGCCGCCGGAGATCAGGATGTTCAACCGGCCGCGGACGGCGGCGGAAAGAAAGGCCCCCACCGCCGGGCTGATCGTGCCGCCCGCGGCCAGCTCTTCGAGCCGGAACGGCACCGGACGCATGCGGCGGATCGACACCACCGGGGCGACCGCGAGAGGCGGGATCAGCGCGTGCAGCCGACTGCCGTCGGGCAGGCGGACGTCGACGTGCGGCGACGCCTCGTCGAGGTGCCGCCCCTGGGAGCCGACCAGCCGACCGAGGATGCGCGAGAGGTGCGCCGCGTCGTCAAAGCGGATCCGCGTCCGTTCGAGGCGACCGAAGCGGTCGACCCACACCTCGTCGGGGCCGTTGACCAGGATGTCGGAGACCGTCGGATCGGAGAACAGCGGTTCGAGCGGCCCCAGGCCGCGGATCTCGGCGACTACCTGATCCTCGAGCTTGACGCGCTCGCGCGCGTCGAGCGGCGCCATCCCGCCGGAGGCGACCGCGTCGTCGACCAGCCGGGAGACCCGCTGGCGCGCCTCGCGCGAGCCGATCTGCGCGGTGCTGTTCCTCTGGTCGACGCTCTTTAAAAACAGTTCGAGGACCTGCCGCCGCTGGCGCCGCGGCGCGCTCTCATTCGTAGCCGCGTCCCCGCCGAGCACCCCCACCGTCCGTTCGGCCGGCGTGCCGTGTCGATCGCCGGCCGCGTTCCGGCGGTGGCGCCAACCGGCGCGCAGCAGCTCGCGATAGTCGGTCATCCGAAGAGGCTCCGAAGGGCGGGCGCCGAACCCGCTCGCGCCGCGCCGGAGAGCGTCGCTTCGGCCAGCCGGCCCACGGCTTGGGAGAACGCCGTTTTCGCTTGGGCGAGGAACATCGGCGAGCCGGTGGCGCCCGCCGGGCGCACCGCCTCGTGCTCGGGCACGATCAGGTCGATCGACCGTCCCAGGTGCTCGGCGACCGTCCGCTCCGACAGGGTTCCCGGAGCCGAGGAATGCCGATTGAGCACCACGCGCAACCGATCGTCGGCGAATCCCTGTTCGGCCAACAGGTCGAGCCAGATCGCGCTCGCCACCACCGTCGGGGCGAGCGCCTCGGTGACCAGGACGATCGTCTCGGCCAGGTCGAGCACCGCGAGGCTCAGCAGATCGAGGGGGGACGGCGTGTCGACCACCACCAGGCCGAACCGGCGGCGCAGAGCGATCAGCACCCGCCCCAAGTCCTCCGGCGAGATCCTTTCCGCCGCGCGCGGATCGCGCGGTCCGGCGAGCACCGCGAGCCGGGTCTTCCCCTCGAACGTCAGATAGCTCATCAACGCTTCCGGTTCGTCGAGATCGCGGACCAGGTCGGCGAGGTCGACTTCCGGCACCAGGCCGATCAGCGCCGCGACCGAGCCGAACTGGAGCGCGGCGTCGCACAGCGCGACGCCCGAGGCGACCCGCCCGGAGGCCGCGAGCGCCAGCGCCGTGTTGACCGCGAGCGTCGAGGTGCCCACCCCTCCTTTGTGGCCAACGAAAGCCACCACCCGCCCCTCCGCCCGCTCTCCGTCGGGCGAGGCGGCCGGGCCGTGGCCGATCTGCGCTGCGCGAAGCGCCGCGGCCAGCTCGTCCTCCGCGGCGGGCAACGGCACGAAGTCGCCGAAACCGGCCCGCGCGGCGCGGCGGAACAGGTCGCCCTCGCGTTCCTGCACTGCGAGCGGGCTGTACAGACCGACGATCAGCCGGCCCGGGCGCCGCGCCTCGCGGGCCAGCTCGAGCGCCAGGTCGCGGTCTTCGGAGAGATCCACGAGCACAACGTGAGGATCGATCCGCGAGACGTTGCGCAAGCCATCCAGCAGCGAGGGCGCTTCGTAGATCGCGACCGGACCGAGGGCGGTTCGACGCAGCGCCTGATCGATCGACGCCCGAGTCGCCGCGTCGGCATGGGCGATCAGGATGCGCAGAACCCTCGGGTCCTCGCCGGTGGGGGCGAAACCTGGAGCGATCACCTCATCGCCCTCCTCCCTTCCCGCCGACGCCCTGGTGCCGGCACCGGACATTGTCTGGAAATTCAACAGCTCTACTCGCTGACCGTGGTTCGTGAACGATCGATTTCAAGAAGCGTGCCCGCTCCAAAGTGAAACTCTTTCGTTCGCGTGAGTTACAACGAAGGTCAGTTTTTTTGAAGGCTAAATTCAGTTTTCCCCTGATGGCGGTCGACTCCATCGGGTCGCAACCTAGAAGTCCGAGAGCGCTGATCCGACGCGTCGGCGACGCGTCGGCGACGCGCCGGGTAGGGTTGCCGAATTCACGATCGACCGAAGCGGTAGCCAAACAGTCAAGATTCGATAGCACGCCCAGAGGTCGCCACCGTACGCTCCTCGGCGTTGGATCTCGGGTCGTCCGAGATCCCGCGGCGCGAAGCCGGGGCGAAACGTTTCCGCTCCTCTCGGCGCTCGTTTCGGCTCGCGCCGCGCAGCTTTAGATCTTTCTTTTCATCCTTGCGACGTTCCCGGTCGACGCGGAGGAGGCGGTCATCACAGCGACCGGCCAGTCGGCCTCATTCCAGGTGAAATCCGTGCGGACGCCGCGAGGATCGGTCTGTTCCATCACGTTGCCGCGGGTATCGACCTCGAACGAAGTGGCAGGGGCGAGCCCTCCGGCGTCGCAGGTCCCGGGCTTGGTTTCAGCCTGGAGCTTAGGGATCAGGATGAAGGCGAGGGCCCATGCTGGAAATAGCCGACGGATGCGAGCGAGACGGCGAATGAGCGCGACAGGTCCGAACAATGGGAGTCCTTTTGGCGTTTCCGGGAGAACGCGAAGTCTAGCGCGTAACCTGCCTGCACGCGGGGCCGAAGCGGATGACCATCGGCAAGAGCTACGTCGCCGAGGTGCTGCGGAGTAGCCAGGAGGAGGTGATGCGAGCTCGCCGCAACCTGCGACAGCACAGATCGCGGGCCACAGAGAAGAACCGCACCTGAGAGCTCGATCTGACGTACGTCGGAACCCTGCTGGGCATCCGCCACCAGCGGACGGAGCCCTTTGCACCCTGGCAGAATGGGCGGGGCGAACGCTTCTTCGGCAGCTTCAAGCAATGTCTGCGGGAGCTGCGGGCTGCGAGGCCGAGCGCTACCGAGGAGGTGCCGGACCTCCCCCTCTTCCGCCTCTCATACAACCACTTCAGGCCCCATCAGAACCTGCAGGGCCTCACGCCACGTGGACGGGACACCGGACTAGGAGTCTCGGCGTAGTGACGATTCTTTTCGCACATAGACCCACGCAGCAAGAAACTCTGAACTCAATTCCCCCGGAAAGTCTCGACGCTTTGCAGTGACTTCGACCTCGTGTTCGGGAAAACTCGCTATCACCTCACCTTCGATGTCAGAACAGTCTTCAAGTTCAGTACCTCCAATCGGCCCGTCATATATGCAGTGGGCAACAATACGCCGACCGCACCACCCCACGGTCACGGCTCGAAGAGCAGGAGTGACCATGCCAAGAAGGGCGACTTGAAAGACGAGTAGGACACTCCGTCGAAGCTCCTTGTCTGAACTTGGCATGAACCTAGGGCCTCGAAGGGACGATATGAATACTTCCGTCACCCGCATAGATGATGATCCCTTTCGTGGTAGGCGTTTCCACCCCATTTTCCACGAAATCTCCGATCACTTCCCCGAAATCGATTCTCTCTTTGAAACCTGGCTCTCTTCGCAGCACATTGTTAGCGGGCTCACCAGTACCAGCCCAAGTTGCGAGGCGCTCTGGATTAGCCCGAAGTATACTCCTCCCAGTCACGTAGTTATTGCAACCCTGGATGTGCTTCTCCTGTTTACCCCAGTTGATTCGTGGCGGCGTCTCCAGGGCGTCCGCTTCGAGGGTAAGTTCTAAGTGAACATCTATCGGCTCTATTTCCACATCTCCTGGTTCGAATTCCACAATTTCCGGTTTGAATGCTTCCGGCGGCACCTCTCCCTCGGCCGCACGACCCGCCAATAGGAGTGTGGCAATGTCCGGTGCAGTCTTCGTGGCTAAAACCCAGGCAGTCGCAACAGCTTTCTCGTGCTCGGTTGGCTCGGGCCAGAACTGGGGGAGCATCGTGAAGAAGTCGCTTCCCTGCAAGATTGCTTGCGTGTCATTGGCCTCCATGACCGCCTGCGAGAAGCTACCCCGAGCAGCGCTGAGCTCTTGACGGAATCTTGCGTACTGCTTGGCGGTGATCCGCCTGCCCTGATGGGTCTTGGACTTTCGATACTCGTGAGACAGTTCTGCCTCGAATTCGAGGAGCTTGCGAAGGTAGGCTCGGTCTTCAGCGTTGGCAGCCCTTAGCCCCATCGGATCCCGCCCATTCACCGCATCCCCGGCCCCAAAGGCATACCCGCTCGGCCCATCCGGATACCCCATCGGGTCGGCGGTAATAAACCGCCCCAGCTCCGGATCGAAGTACCGGTTCCGCACGTAGAGCAGCCCCGTTTCGGAATCGAGTTCTAGGCCCTGGAAGGTGAGGGCTGTCCCTGTCGCGGAGGTCGGGAGTTCCGAGGGGTCGGGCCTTCGGTAGACAATCAAACCGGGGTGACTCAGCTCGATATGGAACGCACGCTCGAAGGCTTCGTCGAGCGGCTTGCCCGCCAGATCGAGCGGAGTGGTGGCGATCGCCAGGGCATGGTCGCCGTCGGCGAGATCGGCAGTGGTCCAGGTCTCACCGTCGCCGGTTGGAGCCCAGGTCTTCGATTGACCGTCGATCAGAATCGCGGCGACGACGTTCGCACCGACCAGCGGCTCGGTAAAGCCGATCTCCAGGCTGGTACCCCGCAGCAGGACATGCGAGACCTCGGGAGGGGCGGTGTCCGCGAGAACCGTATCGGCGGCCTGGTCCCAGGTGAGGGTCTGTTCAAAAGGCGCCGATAAGGGATTGCCGAAAAGATCCTGGATGGCGGCCGGCTCCAGGCGCAGGCGAAACCCAGTGTTCGCGCTGATCGCCGCGGAGGGCATGAGCACCAGGCGCGTCTGCTGTGTTCCTTGGATCGCGCTCGGTGGTTGGGTCGCCAGGAAGGGGATCGCGTGATTCGTCTCCGTTTCGATGAGCGTCGCCTTGCCGCTGGTCAGAGCGGCTTGGAGGCCTGCAAGGCGGACTTCTTCGCTCGTGCGGATCTCGATCGCGCCGTTGCGAAGGCGGAGCTGGGTAATCGCGGGAGGTGTCGAATCGGCAAACCAGATGGTCTGGCCGTAGGTCGAGGTCTCGGTCCGCTCTACGGTCTTGCCGTTGGTGTCGGTGAGGAGGGCAAGATTCCCCTTGGCGTCGTAGACCGGCGCGTAGGTCAGGCTGGTTCCCGCTTCGACCTTTTCGAGCTGGACCAGCTCGTCGATGCCGTTGCCGTAGATTCTGCGTTCCGTCGCTTGGCCGTTCTCGAACTTCTCAAGCGCCTGCCAGCCCGACCACGAGGTTTTCTGGGTGTTGCCTTCGACCGACTTCTCGACCCGGCGGTTGAAGGCGTCGTAGCCGTAGGTGGCGACCTCGTGGCCGGTGTGGGTGACGCGGGATAGGCGATTTCGGTAGTCGTACTCGAAATGGAGATCGCCTTTGTCGGTCAGGTTGCCGTTGGCATCCCAGGAGAGCGGGATGCCGTGGAACGAGGCGGGGCGGTTGCGTCCCGACCGGTCGGTTGGAAGGGCGATCTTTTCTTCTAGGCCGAGGGTTTTCGTCGAGCGCTCTACCAGGTTGTCCGCCGTGTCGTAGCGAAAATTCTCGCAATCCAAGGCGGTCAGGTCGGCCGGAGGTTCTCCGTGAACTGCCAGCGCCTGGATGATCCGTCCCGCGTCGTCGTATCGGTAGACCTTGCCGGCCTCATTCAGGTCGCCGCGCAGCTGGCTCGTGATCTGGTTCCGCTTGTTCCAGCCCAGGTTCTCGCCGAACGCCATCGCCGAGGCCAGGTCTTTGTAGGTCGTCGTTGTGAGTCGCCGGGCGCCGTCGAAGGCCATGTGGCCGGTTAGACCGCCGACGTTGCGCTCGGCCAGGAGATCCCGGCCCCGGTAGCCGTAGGAGGCGACCGGCGTTTCTGTCGCACCCATACGCATCACCGATAGAGGCCGATCGAGGTCGTCGAAGTGGGTTCCGATTTTGAGACCCGAAGGATAGAGCAGCTCGGCGCGGTTGCCCGCGTCGTCGAAGGTCGACTCGACCGCCCGGCCGTTTTGCGTTTCCTTGACGACTCGGGAGAGCGAGTCATAGTAGAAGCCTGCGGTCTGGCCGCCCGAGGTCGTCGACGTCAGGCGGCGGAGGCCGTCGTAGGAGTAGGTTTCGGAAGTTGGGCCGACGACGCCCGCGGCGGGTGTTATCGTCCGGACCAACAAGCGGTTCGCCGCATCGTGCTCCTGCACTATTACGTTGCCATTTGCGTCGCGGATCTCGCGGACGTTGTGGGCCGCATCGTAGGCGAAAGTTTTCTTCGTGCTGTCCGGCCAGAGAATCTCCGTCTGCCGGTCGAGCGGATCGTAGCTGAAGCGGGTCGTCTGGCTCTTCGCGTCGGCATACGAGAGCAGGCGCGAGCTTTCATCGTAGGTCCAGTGCTCGACGATCCTTTCGGGGCGCTGTTGCATTACCAATCGATCGAGGCCGTCGAAGGTACGGACCGTCATCGCCCCTTCCGGGTCCATCGTCATCCGGGCGCGGCTGCGCGCATCCCAGGTCGTGTGCCAAGTGTTGCCCAGGGCGTCGCTATGTTCCATCGTGCGGCCGAGCGCGTCGTACTTGGCGGTTTCCGCGACCTCGACACTCGAGCCGTCGGGCATTTTCTCGCGGGTCGGACCCAGGCTCACGACATCGACCGCAATCTCGGGCCCGAGGACCCCGGGGAGTTCGAAGACCAGCCGAACGGCTCCGGTCTCCGGCTTGGTTTCCGCCGCGAGCGGAGGGGCGACGAAAAGCGCGACCGCCAACAGTGGGATGAATCTACGGGCGGGGGCGAGACAACGAAGGTGCGCGGCGAGTCGGAGCAACGAGAGTCCTTTTTGGCGTTTGCGGGAGGACGCGAAGTCTAGCGCAATCAGACGATCTGGCCCGAATCGGAACTTTCGGTTGGTGGCCGACCCTCTGAACTCTGACCGATTTCACGATCGAGTAATAGGAACGAAGAAACAGTCAAGATTTCGATAGCACGCCCAGAGGTCGCCATCGTACGCTCCTCGGCGTTGGATCTCGGGTCGTCCGAGATCCCGCGGCGCGAAGCCGGGGCGAAGCGTTTCCGCTCCTCTCGGCGCTCGTTTCGGCTCGCGCCGCGCAGCTTTAATCTTTCGTTTCTTCCTTGCGCTGCTCCTCGGTGCCACGTCTCCCCAAACGGCGATCTGGTCCGAAATCGAACCTTGGGCTAGGCTCTGCGTATCTCAGATTCCCCAAGGTCCATTTCGCGAGGACACCGCATGATCTCGATTCGCCGCTCGATCCACCTGTCGCCGACCGCCGCACTCGCGCTTTTCCTGTGGACTGGACCGCTCGCCGCGGACACCGGCCCCTCCGGGATTGCCCAGCCGAAAGAGGGCGCGGAGAAGGCCGACAAAGAGGTTAAGGTCGAAGATCCCCTCGGCGTCAAAGGTCTCAAATACCGCCTGCTCGGCCCGGCCTGGGGCGGGCGGACGACGCGCGCGGCGGGCGTCCCCGGCGACCCGAACCTGTTCTACTTCACTGCGGCTTCCGGCGGCGTCTGGAAATCGACCGACAGCGGCAAGAGCTTTTCGCCGATCTTCGACGATCAGCCGATCTCCTCGATCGGCTCGTTCGCAATCGCGCCGTCCGACCCGAACGTGATCTACGTCGGCTCGGGCGAGGCGAACATCCGCGGCAACGTGGCGGCGGGAAACGGCATCTATAAGTCGACCGACGCGGGCAAGAGCTGGAACCACGTTTGGACACAGGCGGGGCAGATCGGCCAGATGGCGGTCGATCCGCGAGATCCGAACGTCGCATTCGCCGCGGTGCTCGGCCACGCGTTCGGCCCGAACCCGGAGCGCGGCGTCTACCGGACGAAGGACGGCGGCAAAACTTGGGTGCAGGTGCTCAAGAAAGACGACCAGACCGGCGCCTCCGCGGTGACTCTCGATCCGAACAATCCGAACCTCGTGTTCGCCGGTCTCTGGCAGGCCCGGCGGCGGCCGTGGGAGATGACCAGCGGCGGCCCGGGCAGCGGCCTTTGGCTGTCGCGCGACGGGGGAGACAGCTGGAAGCAGCTCACCGGCAGCGGCCTGCCCGACGGCATCTGGGGGAAAGTGGGTATCGCGGTGGCGCCGTCGGACAGCCGGCGGGTCTATGCGCTGATCGAGAACGAAAAAGGCGGCCTGTTCCGCTCCGACGACGGCGGCGAGAACTGGACGCTCGTCTCCGGCGACCGGCGCATCCGCCAGCGCGCCTGGTACTACTCGACCCTCGCCGTCCATCCGACCAACCCGAACGAGGTCTGGTGCCCGAACGTGCCGATGCTCAGGTCGATCGATGGCGGCAAGACCTTCGACTTTGTCGAGGGGCTGCACCACGGCGACTGCCATGACATCTGGTTCGATCCGAAGAATCCGAAGCGGATGATCGCGAGCAACGACGGCGGGGTGGACGTCTCGTTCGACGGCGGCGAAAACTGGAGTTCGCCGTCGCTGCCGATCGGCCAGTTCTACCACGCCTCGATCGACAGCCGGAGGCCGTTCTGGGTGGCCGGCGCGCTCCAAGACATCGGCACCGCGCAGGGTCCGTCCGACACCCTCGCCAACACCGGAATCCGCAACGTCGATTGGCGCGGAGTGGGCGGCGGCGAGGCGGGTTTCGTCGCCTCGGACACCGAGGATCCGGACATCATCTACGCCGGGGAGTACGGCGGGACGATCACCCGCTACAACGGCGAGACGGGCCAGACCCGCAACGTCAGCATCTATCCGGACAACCCCTCCGGGCACGGCGGCGAAGATCTCCTCTACCGCTTCCAGTGGACCGCGCCGATCGCCACCTCGCCGCACGATCCGAAGACCGTCTATCACGGCAGCAACGTCCTCTTCCGCACCCGCGACGCGGGGCAGACCTGGGAGGCGATCAGTCCCGACCTCACGCGCAACGACAAGTCGACGCAGAAGTGGTCGGGAGGGCCGATCACCGGCGACAACACCGGGGTGGAGACCTACGCCACGATCTTCGCGATCGCCGAGTCGCCGGTCGCCGCGGGAACGATCTGGACCGGCAGCGACGACGGCCGGGTGCAGATCACCCGCGACGGCGGCGCGCATTGGGAGAACGTCACGGCCGCAGTGCCCGGCTTTCCCGAATGGGGCACGGTATCGATGATCGAGCCCTCGGCGAAGGATGCCGGGACCGCCTATCTGGTGGTCGACAACCACCGGATGGACGACATGGCGCCGTATCTCTGGAGGACGACCGACTTCGGCAAGAGCTGGAAGCGGCTGGGAATGGGCGGAAAGGCGGGCACCGGCCTCTCGCGCGACGTCTACCTCCACGCCGTGCGCACCGATCCGGCGCGGCCGGGGGTGCTCTACCTCGGGACCGAGCGGGGCGTCCTCCTCTCGACCGACGACGGAGCCACCTGGCGCTCGCTCAAGCTGAACCTGCCGACCGTGGCGGTTCACGACCTTGCGGTCTCGGGCAACAGCCTGGTGGTCGCCACCCACGGCCGTTCAATGTGGATGCTGGACGACACCTCGCTCCTGTTCCAGCTGTCGGACGAGGCGAGAAAGGGCGACCTGCACCTTTTCCCCGCGCCCGACGCGGTCCGTTGGACGCTGCGCGAAGGGGTGGCCCGCCAAGGGGTGTGGACCGCGAGCAACCCCGACCGCGGGGTGCGCGTCGCCTACTGGCTGGGCAAGGCACCGAAGGGCGACGTGACGCTCGAGGTCTACACCAACTCCGGCCGCCTGGTCGCCCGCCGCAGCAGTAAGGCGGCCGAAGCGACCGGCAGCACGGAGTACGTGAAGGACGAGGTGGACGGCCTCAAGGACCGGGTGTTGGGTAAAGAGCAAGGGCTCAACCTCGCTTCCTGGGACCTTCTCTGGGACGGCGCGGAGATGATCCCCGGCGGCATTCTGGACGCCGGCTATCCCCTTTACGGTCCGACCGCGCTGCCAGGGACCTACACGTTCAAATTGAGTGTCGATGGCCAAAGCCAAAGCATGATCGCCAAAGTCCTCCCCGACCCGCGCTTCCCCACCGTCACCGCCGACCTCGCGGCGCAGCTCGATCTTTCGCTCGCCGTACGCGACGACCTCACCCGCCTCACCCGTACGGTCGAAAAACTGCGCTCGGTCAAAAAGCAAGTCGCCGCCCGCGCCGATCTGATCCGTAAAGACGATTCGAGAGCCGATCTACTCAAAGCTTCCGACGCCGCCGTGGCCAAGCTCGACGCGCTCGAAGCGAAGCTCCACAACCCGAAAGCGACCGTGATCTACGACATCCTCGCCTTCGAAGGAGGAGCGAAGCTCTACTCGCGCCTGGCGCCGCTGTTCGATACCGTCAAGGGAGGCGACGGAGCCCCGACCCAAGGCATGCGCGAGGAGTACGCCCGGGAAAAAGCCGAGCTGGACAAGGACGTCGCCGAGCTGGACGGTTTGATCACCGGAGACGTAGCGGCGCTCGACCGGCAGGCGCAGGGGGTTGGGTTGCCGGGGGTTTGGGCGGGGAAGTAGAGAGCCCTCTGGGAGTGCGGCGACGCGGCGACGCACTCCAAAATCCACCGATTGACAACGCCGTCCACACCCCGCACAATCCGCCTGCTCATCGAGACCGGCTGAGGGAATTGGCCCGCAGACGCCGGGGCAACCTTCGAGGAAGAAATCCCTTGCAGTGGTGCCAAATCCAACGGAAACCCTCCGGAGATTTTTCGCTCCGGGTCGAGCGGTTCGCCGGAAGATGAGTCCGAACGGTGCGTGAGGGGTCTTCTCCCTCAATTCTCGTTGCCGCCGGACGCCTCCCCCCGACGACGCTTTACCCCCGCGATCTCCGGAATTGCCCTCGACGCGTTCGTGCGTCGAGACTCAAAGGAGATTTCGCCATGACGACCGCCGCTTCCGCCTCGCCCTCCTCCGGATTCACCTTTTCGGGCAGCTCGCCCACTTCGCCCATTTCGCCCGCTTCGGCCACTTCTGCCGAGACGCTTCTCTCGCCGATCGCCTCGACGTACTCCCCCTCTTCGATTCCCACGCTCCACCTTCTCGGTCCCGGCAAGGTCGGCCGCGCGTTTCTCCAACGGATCGCCCGCCTGCCGCTTCGCTTGCTTGCCGTCTCCGATTCAACCGGCACCCTGTTCGATCCCCGCGGCCTGGAGCCGCGCGCGGTCTCGGCTTTCAAATCGCGCGGCGGATCGCTCGCGCAACATCACGACGGGCTCGCGATTTCGACCGCGGACGCTCTCGCTCTGGTCGGCGCCGGGGTTGTGATCGATGCGACTCCGACCGATCTCGCCCAACCCGAGATCGCCGCCGGCCGCTGCCGCTCGACCCTCGACCGCGGCGCACGTTTGGCTCTCGCTGCCAAAGACGCCCTCTGCTTTGCCGGCGAAGAACTTCTCTCTCCGCGTAATCTTTCGCGGGTCGGCCTGAACGCGGTACTCGCCGGCACCGGGGCGCACCTCGCCGAGGAGCTGGCGGATCTTCGGGCGACTTGCACGGAGGTGGAGATCGTCGGCAACGCCTCGACCACCGCGTTGATCGAGGAGATCGAAGCGGGCCGAAGCCGCCAAGAGGGGATCGCTTCCGCCACCCGGCGCGGTCTGCTCGAAACCGATCCGACCCAGGATCTCGACGGCTCGGATGCCGCGGTGAAGCTCGCGATCGTCGTCCGCGCTTTGTGGGGGTTCCCGCTCTCGCCTGCCGACGTTCCGAAGTTGGATCTCCACGCGCTCGATCCCGACTTGCTTCGCGAGCGGCGGGATCGCCGGTCCACCACGCGGTTGATCGGCCGCGCGGCGCGCGACGGAAGTTTCAGTCTCGCCTACGAAGAAATCCCGCGCGGCAGCCATCTCGCGGTTCCTTCCGATCGCGTCGTCTATGCCTACAAGACCGGTCGCGGCCTGCGCGTTCATGTCGGCTCCGGCCTGGGGCCGGAGGGAACGGCCGAGGCGCTGCTGGCCGACGTGCTCGCCTTGGCGCGCGGTTTGGGTCGAGCTTCGGCGCGAAGCATCGAGACGGTCGTGGCGGGAGGTGTCGCATGAGCGCGGTCGAGATCACGGCGGGGACCGGCCTGCACCATCTGCCGCTCGAATTTCCGCTCGAGCATGGCGGCGCGCTACGTTCCGGGCTGCTCGCCTTCGAGCTGACCGGGCCGCCCGACGGGCCTCTCGTGGTTGTGCAAGGGGGAATCTCCGCCGGCCGCCACGTCACCGCAACGCCGCTCGATCCGACACCCGGCTGGTGGCAAGGCCTAGTCGGCCCGGAACGCGCGATCGACACCGAGCACTTCCGGGTTCTTTCGACCGATTGGCTCGGCGGCATCGGCGCCTCCTCGGGGCCGGCGCGGGACGCGGATACATCGAGCGAGTTTCCCATCGTCTCGTCCCACGATCAGGCGCGGACGTTGCTCGCGCTGCTCGACGACTTGGGTATCGAGACGGTCGATCGCTTCGTCGGCGCCTCGTACGGCGGCATGGTGGGCCTGGCATTTGCCGCACTCGCCCCCGAGCGGCTGGGTGGCGTGACGGCGATCTCTGCGGCGCATGAGAGCCATCCGCGCGCCTCCGCCTGGCGGAGCGTTCAACGGCGGATCGTCGAGCTGGGCGCCCGGCACGGCGAAGGGCCGGAAGCGCTGGAGCTGGCGCGCGGCCTGGCGCTCACCACCTATCGCAGCCGGCGCGAGCTGGCCGAGCGGTTCACCGATCCGCCGACCGTGCTCGAAGGCAAGGCGCGTTTCGCGGTGGAGTCTTATCTCGAAGCGCGCGGGCGCGATTTCGCTTCGCGTTTTTTCCCCGAGGCGTTCCTCTCGCTCTCGCTCGCGATCGACCTGCATAGGGTCGAGCCGGAACGGATCGTCACGCCGGTCACGCTGGTCGCCGCGTCCTCCGACGAGCTGGTGCCGGTCGAGCAGATTCGCGATCTGGCGGGGCGAATCGCCGGACCGGTTCGACTGATCGAAATCGAAACGCGGTACGGCCACGATGCGTTCTTGAAAGAAGACGAGACGATCGGCGCGATCCTCCGCTCGGATCTCGCGGGGGTGGCGCGATGACCGCCCTCCGAGCCCTCCGTTCGACCACCCGCGCGGTTCGCGCCGGGATCGGTTCCGATCGGACGACCGGCGCCGTGATGCCGCCGATCACGCTATCGGCGACCTACGCGTTTGCCGGCTTCAACCGACCCGGTGCCTATGAGTATTCAAGGACCCGGAATCCCACCCGCGACCAGCTCGGGGAAACGATCGCGGCGCTCGAAGGGGGCGCGGGCGCGGTGGTCACTTCAAGCGGCATGTCGGCCGTGGCGCTCGTCCTCCATCTGCTCTCCCCCGGCGATCGGCTGCTCGCCCAGCACGACGGCTACGGCGGCACCTATCGCCTGCTGCGCCACTACGCGGAAAAGGGCTGGATCGACGTCGATTTCGTCGACTTTTGCGACCCGGCGGCCCTCGGCGAAGCGCTCGCCCGCCGCCCGGCCTGGGTGTGGATCGAAAGCCCATCCAATCCCCTGTTGCGGATCTACGACCTCGCCCGGCTCGCGGCGCTCTCTCACGCACACGGCGCCCAGGTGGCGGTGGACAACACCTTCCTCTCCCCCGCTCTCCAACAGCCGATCGCACTCGGCGCCGATCTGGTGATCCATTCGACGACCAAATATCTGAATGGTCACAGCGACGTCGTAGGCGGCGCGGTGGTGGCGAAAGATCCGGCCTTGCTGGAACGCCTCGCAGGTCTAGCCAACGCGGTCGGTTTAACCGGTGCGCCGTTCGACAGCTACCTCACCCTCCGCGGCCTACGCACACTTTCTGCCCGGATGCGTGTCCATGAAGAAAACGCCCACTCCGTGGCCGCGTTCCTCGCCGAGCATCCGAGCGTCGCCCGGGTCCATTATCCCGGCCTCGCCGACCATCCGGGGCACGAGATCGCGAAACGGCAGCAGGCGGGCTACGGCGGGATGGTGAGCTTCGAGCTGCATCCCCGCCCGGGTGCGGTCGAGCGCTTCGTCCAAGGGCTCGCCTGCTTCACCCTCGCCGAATCGCTCGGCGGAGTGGAGAGTTTGATCGCCCACCCGGCGACCATGACCCACGCCGCGATGGACGAAGAGGCGCGGGCGCGGGCCGGGATCACGTCGGAGCTGCTGCGCCTGTCGGTCGGACTGGAAGACGTGCGCGACCTGCTGGACGATCTGGAACAGGCGTTGGATCGGGTGGGGTGGGAAGACGCAACGGAGGTGAAGCGGGAGGCGGCGGGCGTGATTTAAAGCGATGAAGCTGGGGGCGGGCGGCCCGATCGCGCTCCTCCCGGCGCGTATCACCGGGAGTATCTTGCAGTCCATCTCGTCGGCTCGGGGAGGAGCACCATGCGAAGGATTCGGACCTTGCTGTTCTCTTTCACCGGTCGCATTCCCCGCCGGGTCTTTCTCCTGAGCGGCCTGCTGCTCGGGGCCTCATTCGTCCTGCTTTTTCTCGCGCTGGAAAGTATGGCGGGGCACCGCTGGACCCTATTGTTGTATCCATTTTTCTATTGGGCCTTGGCGGCCTTTCTCGTCAAGCGGCTGCACGACCGGGGAAAGTCGCCGTCCTGGCTTCTGCTCCTGCTGGTTCCGTTGATCGGGCCACTGTGGCTTCTGCTGGAGCTTTGCTGTTTTCCCGGGACTCCGGGCGAGAACCTCTATGGCGAAGATCCCCTGCGGTTCCAGGCGGATTATCAAGTCGTGGTCTTAGGGTAAAGCCGATGCCTACGCCGATCGTCAACGACGTCACCCGGCTCAATCCGATTCCCGTCGCGGCCATTATCGCGCCGACCACGATCGAGGAGGTCCAGAACGCCGTGCGGCGTAGCCCGGGCGCGATCTCGATCGGCGGCGGCCATTTCAGCATGGGCGGCCAGACCGCCAGCCCGGGCAGCCTGCATCTGGACATGCGCCGGCTGAATCGCGTGGTGCGTTTCTCGCCGATCGAGCGGACGCTCAGGGTACAGGCCGGCATCCGCTGGTGCGACATCCAACGGTTCATCGACCCGCACGGATTTTCCGTCAAGATCATGCAGACGTATGCCAATTTTACCGTCGGCGGTTCGCTCAGCGTGAACGTGCATGGCCGCTACATGGGGTTGGGTCCGTTGATCCTTTCGGTGCGCTCGATCTCCCTGGTGCTCGCGCAGGGTGAGCGGGTCGAGGCGAGCCCGACGGAGAACGCCGAGCTTTTCTATGGCGCGATCGGCGGGTACGGCGGCCTCGGCATCCTCGTCGAGGCAGAGCTGGAGCTGGCGGACAATTGCCGGGTCGAACGGGTGGCCGCGAAGCTGCCCACTTCACGCTACCTCTCGACCTTTCGGCAAACGGTGCGGGACGACCCGAAGGCGGTCTTCCACAATGCGGACCTCTACCCGCCCTGCTATACCCGTGCACGCTCCGTCACCTGGATGGAGACTTCGAAACCGGTCACGGTGCCCCACCGTCTCCAGCCGATCCGCAACGCCCATTCGGTCGAGCGCTATTTCTACTGGGCGATCTCCGAAACGCCGTTCGGCAAATGGCGCAGAGAGTTCATCGTCGATCCGCTGATCTATCTGCGAAAGAAGATCCACTGGCGCAATTACGAAGCCGGCTACAACGTGGCGGAGCTGGAGCCCGCGTCCCGCACCCACCGGACCTATGTGCTTCAGGAGTATTTCGTTCCGGTCGAGCGGTTCGACGCCTTCGTGACGAAGATGGCGGAGATCCTTTCCCGGCACCGGGTCAACATGATCAACGTCTCGGTGCGCCATGCCCTGCCCGATCCCGGCTCGCTCCTCGCTTGGGCGCGGGAAGAGGTCTTCGCCTTCGTGATGTATTACAAGCAGCGCAACCGGCCCAATGCGCGACAGCGCGTCGCGGTATGGACGCGGGAGCTGATCGACGCCGCCCTGACCGAGGGCGGCACTTATTACCTGCCTTACCAGCCGCACGGTACGCCGGAGCAGTTCCACCGCGCCTACCCTCAAGCGAAAAAGCTGTTCGCCCTCAAAGGTCGCATCGATCCCGAGTTTCGCTTTCGCAACGTCCTTTGGGACCAATATTACGCGCCGACCCTCCCGCAGGATCAACCGAGGAAGGAAGCCATGACATCCGCCGATTCCATTTTTCACGCCGTCTATGACGACACCCTTTGGGCCGACGACTTTTATCGTTTCCTCCAGAACATCTTTCACCTTTATCCGGAGGATCGCTTTCACACGTTGATCAAGGAGTCGTGCGCCGAAAATGCGACCGACGAGGCGATCTATCGTCAAGTCCAGGCCAAGCTGCCGACGATCAAACCGTTTCTGGCGGATCTCTTCTACGCCCTGCCGTCGCTCGCGAAGCAAAAGAAGGAAATGGCGCGCCAGGCGGTCGAGCTGCTGGGCGACGCCCGGCGATTCGACGGTTACGTAGAGATCGGCAGCACCGGTCGTTACTACAGCCACCTGCGCAAGCACCTTCAGATCACCGGGCCGCTCTACTTGATGAACGACGTGCCGCCGAGCAACTCGCCCGTCGACATCATTGAGCGCGGCGGATTTGCCAATCCCTTCCGGTTCATCTCGCTGGTGGACTATACGCCGCTCGCCCCGGAGGTCATCGCCGACGAGAGCGTCGATCTGGTGACCTGCTATATCGGACTCCATCATGCCGGGCCGCAGGTGCTCGAACCGTTCCTTCGCTCGATCGTCCGCGTCCTGCGCCGGGGTGGGCGGCTGATCTATCGCGATCATGACGTCAACGATCCAGCGATGAACCGCTTCGTCACCTTGGCACACACCGTCTTCAACCTCGGGCTCGGGGTGCCTTGGGAGGTGAACGCCAAGGACCTCTGCTACCTGAAGCCCGTCGCGTCCTGGGTGCGGCAGATGGAAGCGGTCGGCCTAGAAGACTTGGGTCCCCGCCTCCTGCAAGCGAACGATCCAACGCTCAATACCCTGATGGGTTTCGTAAAGGTCTGACGTGCCGACGAGCCCTCGCCGCCGACCGCGGCGCGCGATCCGGACGGCCGCCGCGCTGTGGCTCCTGGCGGCATCCGGCCTCGGCGCGCGAAGCGAGGCTCAGGCCGCGCCCTCGCCGCCCATTGTTCCGCCCATTGCGCCGGCCGAGCATCGCCGCGGGACGGAGCAAACCTTTCTCACCTATCCCGAGTGGTTCCTGGTGCACAGCCCCGCGGAATTTGCCGCTTTCACCCGCGAGCGCGATCCGAGCGACTTTCCTTTTCTCGGCCATATCGGTCAGTTCTGGAGCAGCTACCGCGCCGTGAGCCGCGAGACGAAACGCGCCGGCTACCCGCTGAACGGCGCGTACCATTTGATGATCGTCGTCATCGGCACCAGCACCACGGTCGAATATGCCCTGCGCTCCGCCTACGAGACTCTGGTCGGCCGCCTCGCGGAGCTGAGCCGCAGAAACGGAATGACCGACGAGGACCGCTACGCCGCCCGGGTGGCCCAGGAGTACGTGGACTTCATCCGTGTCCAACCCTGGTACGAATTCGATTTCAAAGCCCGGCTCGGCGGACTGTGGCGGGATACTTCACTCACCGGTCCGGACCTTCTGCGCAAATGGGAACGGAAATACATCCTGACCACCGAGTACCTGGCCAAAGGGCTCTACGGCGGATTGATCCGGAAAGCCACAAGAGCCACCTACGAGGTTCCGCGCGAAGTGACGGCGGTCGTGGTGGACCAGCCTCCCCGGGATCTGGGACCCGCGCTGCCCCAGCTCGCTCTCCAGAAAAGGCTACCGGGAGGGGCCGCGCTGATCACGGTGCCGCGGTATGAAGCTTTCCAGCTCTACGCCCGGGCCTTGGCCCGCCAAGGGCTCTCCTTTGAGGAGATCGCCGGCAATCGGACGGTGATCCTGGTGACCCTGTTGGCCCCCGACGCCTGGCGCGACCGAAGGGAGAGCCATCGAATCCTATTCACCCAGCCCCTCCTCACCCGACCGGGCCTTCGCCGTCTGGCGATCGTCGTTCCAATCCACGACCTGGCACAGGCGCTGCGGGAATTCGACCGGGAACCGATCCACCTGGAACACATTTACGACTATTGATCGCCGACGGCCCCGGCATCCTGGGCCGCTCGTCGTCCCGGCGGTCATCTCAAACGCCCCACACCGCCGCGCAAGATCCCAAGCCCGCGACGCGGAGATTCCGTTCCGCTACGCGAACGCACCGCCCCGCGACGCGAAATCTCGGTCCCGCTGCCCGACCTCCGGGATCCGGTTCGCGAACGCACCTCCCCGGTTGCCGAACGCAACCGGGCACGACACGAACGCAATGCATCGGTGCGCGGACGCTGGGCACAGGTGCGCGGACGCAACGACCTGGAGTTCGAACGCTACCGTGCGCGCCGGGAACACAAAGCGCTGCATTCCGGACGCCGGGGACAGATCCCCGCGCGCGGCGATCCGCTTCCGGGACGTCGCGCAGCGCGTTTTGCGCTCGGCGATGCGGTGCTTGCGTTCGGAATTCTGCCGCGTAGCGTCCGCGCACCTGTACGCAGCGTTCGCGCTAGGCCGCACAACGTTCGGCACCTGGATCGCAGCGCTCGGGAACCCGGAGCTGCGTTCGCCGCACAGGAGCACGAAAACCGCCGATCGGTGCGCAGTTTTCGCCTGCTCCTTTGCAAATCCGGAGCGCCGGCTCGCAGCGTTTCCGGCCTCGTTCTTCGAGTCGCGGTTGCGCTCTTGTGTTTCAAAGCAGCGCCACTTGTGTTCGTCGGCGAGCACATCGATATCTGCGGGCGAGTGAAGGGCATCGACGGATTACTCAATACGCTGAGTAATTTTACTCAACGTCCTGAGTAGTGCAGGAGCCTCACTCCACCCGCCGCGCCTGATACTCGGTAAGAAAACCCCACTGCGCCACGCGCCGGACTTCGGCAAAGCCGGCCTGTTCGAGCGCCTTGAGGATCGCTTCCGGCGGGACGCAGGCGTCGATCGTGTCCCAGAAATATTCCATCATCGTGCGCGCTTCGCGGGAGCCCATTGAGGTGAGCCAGGGGACCAGGCGTTTCAGATAGAAGCGAATCCAGGCGAGCGCCAGCCGATTCTTCGGCCGGAAGATTTCGAGGATCAGCAACCGCCCTCCGGGACGGAGAACGCGGCGGTATTCGGCGAAGGTGGCCTTAAGGTCCGCGACGTGGCGAAGGGCGTACCCCATGCTTAGGAAGTCGACACTGCGATCGGCCACGGGGAGCGCTTCGGCGAAGCCGCGAACACAGCGGAGGCCGGGGATGCGCTCCGCCTCATGGAGCATGCCGGCGCTCGGATCGAGCCCGATGACCCTGCCGCCAGGTCCCACCAATTCAAGCGCGGCGCGCGCTACGACTCCCGTGCCGGTCGCCACGTCGAGCATCTTCATACCCGCGGCGAGACCCGCCCGCCGGAGCGCATCCCTCCGGTAGAACACTCCGGTCCCGAACGACATCCAGCGGTTGATCTTTTCGTAATACGGCGCGCCGTCGTCGAACAGGCGGCGAACGAACGGGCGGCGCTCCGCGGCAGAGCCGTAGTAGGCGGCTAGAACCTCGTGGGGTGTCTGGGGGCTGCTCGTCTCTTGCACTCTGCCTCCCGGCACTTTCGGAAGAGCGAGGTCCTTCGCCGCCAAGGAAGCCTCGGATTTCGGGGCCATCTTAACGGTAACGGGATGACGAAGCGCGGCCTGGAGGAACGGCTGAACCAACCAGCCTCTCTTCCGGAATCGATGCTAAACTTTAGTTCATCATGTCCCTTAGAGCAAAGCTCGCGGTTCTCCTTCTGGCCGGACTCGCCTCGGTTCCGCTCCGGGGCCAGATCCTTCCGCCTATCCTGAATGCGGCCTCGCCGGCCAGCGGCCAGATCCGCATCGCCTGGCACCCCGCGATCGACCAAGGCACGTTCTACAGCATCTATCGCGCAGCCGGCCCGTGCAGCGCGCCGGGTCCCGCGACGCGGATCGTGAACCTCTATCCTCAGCTCTCCTATTTGGACACCGGTCTCACGGACGGGCAGGTCTACTCTTACGAGATCGAGGATTCCTTTGTCCCCGGGCCGCATTCGGCCTGCGTCGAGGCGCGGTCGGGAGACCCTTGCGTCGCTCCGCCGGTCTTTCCGGGCCTGGGCAGTATTTACGACGAATCGCAGCAATGCGCTGTGGTGCTGGTCTCGGACGACGCCCGGCCGCTGTGCGGCGCCTCGTCGGTCTACAACTTCTATCGCTCGACCGACCCGAATTTCGCTCCCGGCCCGAGCAACCGGATCGTCTTTCATACGATCAACAACGGGATCACCGACACCACCGTGACGCCGGGCGTCACCTATTACTACATCCAACACGCGATCGATACGACGAACGCCCTCGAAGAGGGGAATCTTGTCGTGAGGAGCGGCAAAGCGGTCCGCGCCTGCTCGATCCCGGTCGGCGATTTCTATACCCTGACCCCATGCCGGTTGGTCGACACGAGAAATCCGACCGGAACGCTCGGCGGGCCGGTGCTGCAATCCGGGGAAACGCGGTTGTTCGGGCTCGGGGGCGAATGCGGCCTGCCTATCAACGGCCTCGGCCTGGGCAACAATTCCAAGGCGATTGCGCTCCGGGTCACGATCACCGGCGCGGCGTCGGCGGGAAGCCTCAGGATCGGAGCGGGCGACGTGGTTCCGTCGGCCGACGTCAGCACGATCAACTTCTCGGCCGGCCAAACGCGAACCAACAACGCGATCGTCTCCGTCGGCAGCCTGAGCGGCTCGGTCCAAGTGACCAATCAATCGAACGGTCCGGTTCATGTGGTCCTGGATGTCGCGGGCTACTTCAACTAAAGCGCCCCTGTTTGCCTACTCGACGACGGCGGCAAAGCTGGCGCGCGATCTTGGCGCTCGGCGGCCTCGGGGTTTGCTTGGCCGGGCTGGAGGCTTGCCGCGCCCCAGGCGAGGCTCACGGCGTCGGCCAGCGGCCGGTCGTGCTCTGGGCTTGGGAACGCCCTGAGCGGCTCGAATTCCTCGACGGAGAATCGACCGCCGTGGCTCTGCTCGTCGGCACGGCGCGGATCGAGCACGGCGTTGCGCGCCTCCAGCTTCGCCGCCAGCCTATCTCCCTACCGGACGCGGTTCCGCGGCTCGCCGTGGTTCGGCTCGAAGCGGCGCGCGGCACTCCCGGGCTCGACGCGCGGGCGATCTCCGATCTCGCGGCACGGATCGCCCCGCTTCCCGCCCGCTGGCGTGCGATCGGGTTGCAGATCGACTTTGACGCGACGAGGGTGCAGCGGCCGTTTTATCGCACCTTGCTGACCGAGCTGCGGCGCCGCCTGCCCGCCAAGACGACGCTGTCGATCACCGCGCTTGCCTCCTGGTGTCTGGGAGATCCCTGGATCGCCGACCTTCCCGTCGACGAGGCGGTACCGATGCTGTTTCGCATGGGATCGGAGAGCGACTCGATCCGCAGCCACTTCGCGCGCGGTCGCGATTTTTCTCTCCCCCTCTGCCGCACGAGCGTCGGGCTCGCCACCGACGAACCCGCGCCGGGCAAATTTCCCGGCCGGACGGTGTTCCTCTTCCCTCCGCACCCCTGGACGCGACATGCTCTGCTATCCGCTCTTCGGGAGATCGATCGATGAACCGTCCGCTTCGCGCCGTATTTGCCGCCACGCTACTCGCCTGTCTGCCGCTTCCCGCCTGCGGCCCGGATTTCAGCCCGCCTGAATTCGTCCGGAGGAAGGAACCGGACGATCGGGCACGCTTCCTCGCCGGCCACCTCGGCGTGCTCTCCCCGTCTCTCAAAACGGCTTGGCAGGTTCTGGCCTGGCGGCGCCTCTCCGGCCTGGCGACTCCGGCCGCCGACGTGGCGGCCCTCGCGCCGGCCGGTCCGAACGAAAGCGATGTTTGGCCTCTGCCGAACGCCTGGCTGGAGGCGCGGAAGGCGGCCGTTCCGGGCGCGGAAGACGTGTCGATCTCGACCGACCGCTACGTCGAGATCCCCGCGGTCGATGACTCGGGTGAGGCGTACACCGACTCCGTGCCTTACCTGAACTGCCCGGCCGACGCGTTTCGCACCGCAATCGCTACGCTCGCCGACCGGCGAACCCATTTCCCCGCCGCAGTCGCCTCTTGGGTGAAGGCGCAGGACGCCGTGTTCGCCTCGTGCGGCGACGGCGAAGCGCCGGCCGTCGCGGCGCCTGAGCCCGGCCTGCCGGTCGAGCTGGCGGCCGACCGGCGCTACCAGATGGCGGCGGCGAGCCTCTACGCCGGCCGATTCGACGACGCCCGGTCGCGCTTCCAGGCGATCGCCAAGGAGAAGTCCTCCCCCTGGAGCGGCATCGCCCCCTACCTTGCGACCCGGGCGCTCGTGCGCCAGGCCTCTTTGAGCCCCGGGCAGGTCGACCGCAAACGGCTCGCCCAGGCCGATCAGGAGCTGGCGGCGCTGATCGCGGACCAGGACCGCGCAGCGTGGCACCCGGCCGCCGGCCGTCTGCGCGACTGGATCGCGATCCGCGCCCGGCCGACGGAACGCACGACGGAGCTGGCCGGCCGCCTGGCCGCCCCCCAGGTCGATCCCGAAGCCCTCGGCCGGCAGCTGACCGATTACTCCTATCTGCTCCGCCGCGCCCCGCATCCCGCCTCGCCCGATCCGCTCACCGAGTGGATCGACGTCTTCGGCGCGCCGAGCCCGCAGGGGGCCGCCAAGGCGCTCGAACGCTGGCGGGCGACACACACCCTCCCTTGGCTGGTGGCGGCGCTGACGGTCGCCCCGGGCGACGGCAAGGCGCCCGCCGATCTGCTCCAAGCGGCGGCCGACCTCAAGGACGATTCGCCCGGCAAGGCCACCGCGACTTTCCAGCGCGCCCGGCTGTTGATCGCCGCCGGCAAGGGTAGCGAGGCGCGAAAGGATCTCGACCACCTGCTCGAGAGCCCCCTCTCGCGCGGCTCGGAGAACCTGGCGAAGAGCCTGCGGCTGCGGACCTCGACGAGTCTCGATGATCTCTTGGGCGACGGGATCCAGCAACGCTTGAGCGACCCCGAAGCCACCGAGGAGGACCAAAAAGAAGCGGCGAGCGCTCGCTATCTGACCGGCGAGGCGGCGTTCTGGTTGAACACCTCCCTGCCGCTCGCCCGCTTCGGCGCGGCGTCCGGCAAGGTGAGTGCCGAGGACGTCCGCGAGCGGCTGGCCGAAGCCACCTGGACGCGCGCCCTGTTGCTCGCCGACCCGGCGATGGCCGAAAGCGCAGCGAAGACGATCGGAGACGAAGTGCCGGAGATCGCCGCGTGGGCCGCCGCCGCTCCCGCCGACCGGCCGAGCCTGGCGGCATGGGCGCTGCTCAAGAACCCCGGCCTCGCGCCGGTCGTCGAAGGGGGCTACCCGCGCTGGGCCGCGGTCGGCGAGGTTGACGACTACCGCCGCAACTGGTGGTGCGCGAAGCTTCCGACCGAGGTCGGAGACGACGACAAGAACTCCGACCTGCCCGATCTGTCGGGCAAGCCGGCGTTTCTTTCCGCCGCGGAGAACTCCGCCGCCGAGTGCGAGGGAAAATCCCTCGAAGCGCTGGGCGAGGGGTACGACGTGGTCGCCAACCGGGTGCTCGCCTGGGCGCGCGAACGGCCGGCCGACCCGAACGTTCCGGAGGCCCTGTATCTCACCTCCCAACGAGCCAAGGTCGCCGGCTGCCGCCAGGAGAAGCCGAACTTGTCGAAAGCGTCGTTCGACCTGCTCAAGAAAAGCTACCCGCAAAGCGAGTGGGCCAAGAAGGCGAAATACTGGTTCTGATACCAAATCGAAGCCGAGGAATCCCGCCCAGGGGCTCCTCGGCTTTCTCCATCCGCCGTTCGTCACTCAACGGCCGACGCCAACGGGGAAACCGGCCTACTCTCTCTACATGAACGAAATCCGCCCCACCCTCCTGGCCGCTCTCGGCCTGGCCTTCTTCTGCGGCACCCTCCCGGCCGCAACCTGGCAACCGGTTCCTCTGTTTGGCGGTCCAATCCTTTCTCTCGCCGCAGCGCCGAGCGCTCCGGGGGTGGTGTATGCCGGCATTCGGCCGAACGGCGTCGTCAAAAGTACCGACGGCGGCCAAACTTGGATCTCGCCCGGTCGGCAGGCGAGCCTGACCAGCGCTTACCGGCTCGAAGTGGCGCCCACCGACGCGCGCCTGCTGTTCGCTGAATTCGGGGCCTTCGCCGGGTCTTTCAGCAAGAGCGCCGACGGCGGTGTCACCTGGGAAGACGTGCAAGTGGGCTCGGGAATCTTGCTCGGCTCGGCGTCCGCGTTGACCCTCGATCCGCGCAGCCCGCGAACGCTATGGGCGGCAACCAACCACGGCATCTACCGGAGCCGCGATCTCGGGAATCATTGGGCGCCCTTGGCACTCCCCGAATTCCAAGCCGAAGCGGTGGGCGTCCACCCCCGGAAGGCCAACCTCCTGTTCGTGATCGGACGAGACGCTCTCACCGAAGGCAAAGTGCTGCGAAGCCGCGACGGCGGCCTCACTTGGGCTGAATCGTCGAATTTTCCCGGCATCGTCAGCCAGCCGCATTTCGGCTTCAATCCGGCGGGCGACGCGTTCCTGCTCACGTCGGGCACGCTCTATCGCTCGGACGACGAAGGTGCCGCCTGGATCGAGTTGAATCGCGACCTCTCGACCTATGTCCGCGATTTCGCGTTCACCCGCACCGGAAGCCTGCTGATCGCAACGTCCGACGGCGTTCTCCGTTCCGGCGACGATGGCGACACCTGGCTGCCGGCGGCGAATGCCCAAGGCGTCCGCCAGGGCGGTCCGGACGGTTCGGTCGCAGCCCTCGCACCGCTTTCCGGAGGAACGATCCTTTCGGGCTCCGATCGCGGCGTCTGGCGCTCAGGAAGCGGGGGCGCCGGCTGGCGCGCATCGAGCCAGGGGATCACCGCCCACCACATCGGCGGAGTCGCCGCTTCGAGCAACGGGGTGCCGCGCGTCCTGGCGCTCACGCCGGAGGTCTTCGCGAGCGCCGATTCCGGCGCGACGTGGAAAAAGGCCGCCTCTCCGGGACACAAGCAGGTGGTCTTCGATCCGAGCGACGGCGATCGGGCCTACGGTCACGGCCCGAGCGGCCTGTTCACGAGCCGCGACGGCGGATTGACCTGGCGCCTGCTGCTCCCGCTGTTCGCCGGGTACCCGCCCTTCCTCAAAAGCTTCCAATCCGCCTTTGCCATCGATCCCAGCAACTCCAAAAAGCTGTACGTCGCGGCCATCCATGAAGAGCGCTTCGATCCCGAACGCACGGTGTTATTCGCCCTCTCAACCGACGGCGGCCGGACCTGGCACCAGCGCCAACGCCCGCTCGACGCGACCGCCCTCGCGGTCGATCCCCGGCGGGGCAACACGCTCTACGCGACGACGTTTGCGGACCTCAAAAAGAGCCTCGACGCCGGCACTACCTGGCAGAGCGTAGGCGACCTGCATCACCCCTCGGCGCTGGTGCTCGATCCGAATCGCGCCGACGCGCTGTGGGTCGGCGCGCCCGACGGCACGGTCTCCTGGAGCATCGATGGCGGCCGGACCTTCCAGCCGCTCGGCGCGTCGCTCGGCGGCGAGATCGCAACGCTCGTTCCCGACCCGAAGCGGCCCGACGGTGTCTATGCCGGTGTCGCGAGGAAAGGGATCTACCGCTGGGACGCCGGAACCGCCGTTTGGCTGCCGCAGGGCGACGGCCTGACCGCCGATCGATTCTTGGGGGATTTTGCCCTCGACGGCCGACGCGAGATCCTCTGGGCCGGCACCGACGGCGAAGGGCTGCTGCGGTTGGAGATCGAGTAGCGCCACGGAAAGCGGGGGCCGCGGCGGAACGGCCCCCGGCATTTCTTGCAGGTCCTGCCTTAGAAGGTTCCGAATCGGCAACGCCTGCGCGCCTCCCAACCCTTCTCTCAGGGCGGCTGAGGTGGCATCGCTCTTGCGCTAATCGAGGGAATGCCGGGCGGAGAGCCGCTGCCCCTTCTCACTCGAAAACGTTGTCTGGCGGCGCTCTATCGTCCACTTCGAACAGGAGGCCACCGTGAAGCGCATATCCAACATTTTCCTCGCCCTCGTCCTTGCCGTGAGCACTGCCGCTCTGGCGCAGGACGCCATGAACAAGACCGTCTCGGGCCACGTCATCTCCTCGTCGGCGTTCGACCTGGCGATTCAGACCGAAGCCGGAACCCGTTTGAACCTGGTGCTCGATTCTTCGACTTCGAAGCCGGCGGTCCTGGCGGCTGGCGACCAGGTGACGGTCGTCTACCGGACCCTCGACACGGGAGGCTTCCAAGCGATCCAGGTTCTCGAAGGCAACGCGGCAACCGAACCCGCAAAAGCCGCCGGTTCGACCACGCGGACAGTGACCAATGTCGGTTCCCCCGGCACCGGCGGCCAAACCGGTGACTCGCACACGAGCAGCGTGGGCACCACGGGCGGCTACCAGGCTCCGGCTCCTCCGACCCGGGCGACCAAAGACGACAGTTCGATGGCGAGCATGGATCACTCCATGGCCGACACTCAGCCGATGCCGCGAACGACCCCCGACACCATGGATCACACCGCGATGGCCAACGACTCGATGTCTAACGATAAGATGGCCAACGATACGATGGCCAATGACAAGATGGCCTCGAAAAACACCATGGCGAACGACGCCAGTCTGCCGAAGACGGCCAGCCGCGAACCGGCGGTCTTCGTCTTCGGGCTCCTCGCCCTCGGCGCCGCCGCTCTTCTGATGCGGCAGCGGACCACCCACTAACCTACGGGTTCCCCATGTTGAACTCACCCAGCCAGGCGATCCGGAGCGGTGCCCGTTCTTTCGAACGGGCGCTGTTCTTGGTCGCCTTTCTGGCGTTGGCCTACGTCTCCTGGATCGAGTTCGACCGCCTCTCCTATCAGCGCATCGAAAGCGCGCGGCTTTCCTCCGTCGCCAAGAACGCCGTCTCGCAGGGCTTGGCCCCCGCCTCGCGCAAGCGAAAACCACCGGTCGCCTCCGAAGTGATCGGTCGCCTGACCATCCCCGCGGCCGAGATCGACGCGATCGTCGCCGAGGGGGTTGACGATCCGACCCTGAACCGCGCCATCGGCCACATCCCGAACACCGCACTGCCGGGCGAGTCCGGCAACGTCGCGCTCGCCGGCCATCGCGATACCTTCTTTCGCGGCCTCGCGAAGCTGAAGCTCGCCGATCCGATTCAGCTCGTCACGGCCGACGGAACCTACGACTACCGGGTCGAGGACCTTCGCATCGTCGAGCCCACCGAGGTCGGCGTGCTCGACCCAGGCTCCTCCCCCACGCTCACGCTGGTGACCTGCTACCCCTTCCATTACATCGGCGCGGCACCCCAGCGCTACATCGTCCGCGCGCGCGAAGTCCGGCGGCCGGCGGCGGTTCGCCGGGCTCCGCTGGCTCCACTGGCTCCAAACACCGACCTCGATCGTCTCTGATCGCTCCAAGGGTCCCACATTTCCGCCTCGATGCACTCCGCTAGTTGGAGGCGCGGATGTTCCTCGCCGCCACTTCGGAGGTTGTCGAATGAAATCTTGGAAGATCGCTTCGCTCGCCGCGCTGCTCTGCCTGTCCGTCTCGGTCTCCGGCTTCGCCGGGGATCTCCAGTTGACCGTCACCGACGGATCGGCCGCCAAGGATCTCGTCGCGCAGGGATGGACGGAGATCTCCTCTGGATTTTGGGAACGTTTGTCGGTCGACGGCAAGAAGGAGACCTACGTGAGCGGTGTCGCCGGGCTCGAGGCGGTGATCCCCTCGCTACGCGACCAGGAGGCGAAATTGATGGAGAATTTCCTGGCCAACCCGTCGGCCGACGCCAAGGCCGCTCTCGACGAGCAGTCGCAGCTCGTCGCTTCGGTGACCGCGAACCTCGCGAAGATCCACCAGAGCGCCGGCCGCGAGCCGCTCGAGGCCGCCACCACGGCGTCCTGCACCCGGACCTACAGCACGACCGCGACCGTCTCGCAATTCCATTGCATCGACTCGGTCTACGCCGCCGCTTCTTATTCGACCAGCAACCCCACGACCTGTCCTGAGCGCTGCACCGTTCACGCCTACTCCTACGCCTCGTCGGTGTGCGGCGGGACGCCCAGCAGCAGTTCCGAATCGTTCGGCGACACGGGAACCAACGTCTCGGTTTCGGCCTACGTCTGGACCAACTTCGGCGTCAACTGCTACCACTACGCCTACGCCTCGGTGCATTGCCCCGATCTCGCGAACCTCTATCTTTCCCAGACCACCAACGACAAGGTCTGCCAGTGCGCGGGCAGCTGCTAGCCCGCTTCAACCGCTGACGACCTTTCGGGCGGGACTCCCGTTCCCGCCCGTTCCGTCGGCACCAGCGCCTCGAAGTAAGCAAGCGGTACGGTGCGGAAGACCACGCGCCCCACCTCGCGGAATCCGCACTTGGCGTAGAAGACCCCCGCCCCGGCTTCTGCGTCGTAGGCGTCGAGACGGATCGCCTCGGCCGGCCAGGCGCGGGCGACCGCTTTCGCCTCTTCGACCAGAAAGCGTCCGATGCCGCCGCGCTGGGAGGCGGGGTCGACGGCCATGTTCAGCAGGTAGAGCGGCCGGCGCACGGCGGTGAAATACGCGGGGTCGATCGCCCAGGGCTTCTTGGTGACCAGGCTGAGCGTTCCGACCAGGCGGTCTCCGTCGCGCGCTACGAGCACCCGGTTGTGTTCCATGTTGCGCAGCACCCCTTTTTCCGTCACCACCGAAGACCAGTGCCCCTGGCCGAAATCGCGGGTCAGACGCTCCGCCACCGCTGTGTGCAGAGCGGCGAGGTCTGGCGCGTCGGCAGGCGCCGCGAGCGCGATCGAGAGATTGCCCATGCGTTCCACTCTGGCAGGCTTAACCGGCCTCTGGGAAGCCGATCGATTCCACGGCACCCGCCTTGCACTTTCGGAGGACCGCAAAGGAGGAGTACCCCTATGAACCCAAATGCAGTCGGAAAAAATGACCACTCCGGGAGCCCATCCCAAAAAAACCTTGCCGAATTCTCCCAGCGGTCGACGCGTCCCGCGTTCACCCTGTTCGGCCTCGGAGTGGCGATTCTGCTTTCTTCCACGGGCGTTTACGCCCAAAGCGCTTTTCGCTTCACCGATCTTCGAGGCGGGTCACCCTACCTCCCCCAAGCCGGGCCGACCTGCAGCGGCGGAGTCGCCGCGGACGATGGGAGCATCGAAGAGGGCTATCGGGTCGCCGCGCCGGACATTCGTGTGGTGCAGCGGCTGGCCCCTCCCAGCTACCCCTCGACGCTCTCGCGTGTCTGCGCCTGTTGGTTGACCGGCAGCAGCCCGTCCGCGATGTCGTTCAACTTCCTGATCTATGACGATGATGGTCCGAACGGAGCGCCCGGCAGCTTCCTCGGTAGCGTGCCCTCTTCGGTGGGCATTGGCTCCGCGTTCAACAGCAGCTTCGTGGGGGAGGATTGTACGAACCTGGGCCTGCAACTCGGCTCGGGAGGAGCATACGTCGGCGTGCAGTGGGATGGGGTCGCCAACCAGGCGTTGTTCGTTTGCGCCGATGAAAGCCCGGGAACTCCGCTCGCCAAGGTCTTCCAGTCGGTCGACGGCGCGACCAGCTGGCAACCGATCACCGATACCTTCGCCACCGACCGGGCGGTGATGTTCCGCGCCGAGTTCACCCCCACCGGCGGACCCGATCCCCTCCCGCCGGACGGACCGTGGCTGACCACGACCGCGCTCCCGGGATTCCAATTCAAATCCCGGATCGATAACAGCCGCATCGCAACGAAAGTCACCGATTGCGTGCCGGAAACGCTCTGCCTCGCAGGCGCCATCCCCACCCGCCCGGAGGTCTTCGTCCGCATCATCGGCCCGCGGCCGAACGGCTTCCTCTGGCCCGAGGTGATCCGCTTCACCACCTCTCGCGTCGAGCTTTGGGTCCAGAAGACCTCGGGCGGAACGATCAACTACTACAACCTCGAAGGCGTCTCGCCAACCAGCGACGTATTGAACGGTCTGGTCGACCGTGAAGGATTCACGCCTTAGTCGACCGGCTTGTTGGTTTGGATGAAGGTTGAAAGGCCGGCGGCCCGGTGCCGCCGGCCTTTTCTCGTCTTCGTCGCCCTGGCTGGCGCGCCCTCGGCGAAACCGCTCGCCTTAAGTCAAGGTGAGTGATATCTTACTCACCATGAAAAGTTCGCCTGTCTCCCGATTCCAGGCCCAGGTCACTCCCACTCTCGACGAGGAGCTTAACGACCTTCGCGAACGCCTTGGCTTGCGCGAGAACCAGAAGGCCGACTTACTTCGTGAGATTGCGGCTCTCGCGGCTTGGGTAATTCGACAGGCCGAGGCAGGGCGCAAGATCGAGGCGCGCCGTGGCCGAGAGGTCGAGATCCTGCACAGTCCCGCCATCGAGAGGTTGAACCGAAGGCAAGAAGAAAGCATTGGAGCTCGCATCGCTCTCTCGGATACCGAGGTCGAGCGGCTCGCAGAGATTTTCGACCGCGGATTTGCTCTGACACCCGCACTTCGCAGCGTGCTTTCGAATTTGGCCGACCCGCAGCGCAAACCACCGCGTCTAACTTGGAAGAAGACCGCGGCCTGATCCATGCCGTTCCGTATTGAGGTGCTCGGGCGGCGGCATCGAGCCCTGCTCGATGACTTCCGGAACCAGCACTCCTCCCTTGAAAACTACCTCCGGCGTTTTGCCTTGCGGCATGCTGAGAAGGATCTCCTCGCTCGAACGTTTCTCGCCATTGAAGGATCGGCGGGAACGGAGAGTCTCGCCGGGTACTTCAGCCTCACCGCTGCCAGCATCGAGCGGAGCTCCGTGGGGGCGATCGAATCGCTTCAACGGCTGCCCGGCTTCCCAATCCCGGCCGTGCTACTCGCCCGCCTCGCCGTCGATCAGCGCCTGCAGGGGCAAGGCCTTGGCAGGTACCTGTTCGAGGAGGCTCTCGGGCTGACTCTCCAGCTCGCACGCGTCGGGCCGGTGGCATTCCGCCTCTTCGTGACCGACGCGATCGACAATGGCGCTAAGGAGTTCTACGAACGATTCGGCCTTATCCGGCTCGGAGATGAGTTTCCTTGTCGAATGGTGCTCGACCTCCAACCCCTCCTCAAGTGATTGGGGCTCCTGAACGGCATTGGGGCTAGAATGCAGGCGAGAGGTTTCCCGTGGATTACTCACTACCCCGAATCGACCGCCTTAGCCCTCAGGTCGAAGAGCGGTTCGTGGAAGGCGCCCGGGAAGCGGGCAGGTTCTTCATGAACAAGTCCAACGTGCATAGGGCGCTCACGCGTCTGGTGGATCGCTTGACGGAGCTGAAGATTCCCTATGCGATCGTCGGCGCATTATCGCTCAATGCCTACGGCTACCAGCGGACTACCAGCGACGTCGACGTCTTGCTGCGCCGCGAGGATCTGGAAGCGTTCAAAAAGGCTTATCTCGGACGCGGTTACGTAGAGAAATTCCCCGGAAGCAGAGGGCTGCGGGACGCCACCCAGAACGTCGACATCGACGTCCTGCTCACCGGCGACTTTCCCGGAGATGGCAAGGAAAAGCCCGTAGCATTCCCCGATCCGCTGAAAGCGGCCGTGCGCGGCGAGCGTTTCGCACTGCTGCCTCTCGCGATCCTGATCGAGCTGAAGTTGGCCTCGGGCATGACCGCTCCGCACCGGCTGCGAGATCTCGCGGACGTGATCGAGCTGATCCGGCAAAACGCGGTCGATGAAAACTTCGCTCTGTCCCTGAACCCCTACGTGCGCGAAAAGTTCCGGGAGCTGTGGCAGGCCGCTCAGTTCGGGGATGAGGAGCGCCCGGACTGATTTACCGGCGCGTCGGACGGGAACCTACCAACTTGAGGGTCAGGCGCACGAATCTTCCCTCGTTGCTGGACACCATCTCCGGCGCCGTACCGTTCCATTCGCGCATCTCGCGGGCGATGATCGGCAACCCGCGTCCCCGTACCTCCATCAATCCCCGCACCATCAGGTAGTTTGCGATGAGCTCATTACGCGTTCGCGGATGGCCGCCGGCCAAGGCACTCGCCACCGTCGTGTGGTTTGGCAGGACGCCGGGACTGGTGACGTCGATCCGATCGCGGAACACTTCGATGAGGACTTTCGAACCGAGAACGGCGTAGTCGCGGTGGACCACCGCATTGACCACCGCCTCCCGGAACGCACGAAGCGGGACGAGGGCGTGATCCGTACGGACGACCGGCCCATATTCTTCGCGTAGCCCCAGGCTCTTGAGCCACCCCAGGGACCGCTCGACCTGCTCGTCCAGACGCCCCTTGCCCTCGCCGCTCAAGAGAACCTCTGAGGCGCGGTCCTCTCCGGCATAGGCCGCGAGCTGCACCCAGGCGCTACGGGTCGGCGGGAAAGATTGCGGCTGGCGGCCGAAGCATAGGAGTCCATAGAGGGTGAGGCGCGCAACGCCGTCATCGACGGCCACGGCTCCGCGATTGCGCAGATCGTCCAACCGGTCCAGCCGCGGTTCCTCCTCCAAGTCGAGGCTCTGACGCCGCAGAAAGGAATCGAAGACCTCGAGATCCAGGTCGGCCGGCGAGGTCCCCGGAACGATCTGCTCCTCGGTCAGGATGAAACCGAAAAGATTGAACAGCTCCTGAAGCTCAGCCGAGGAAGGCTCGACGCTGGCCCGCCCGCGTCGAACGTAGAACCGGCCGCCATAGCGGAGCGGCTCCGGTCGCTGCAACCGCTTCACCTCGATCCAATGGACTTCGGAAGTCCCCACCGGTTGGTGCCCCAAACGCGCCTGCACCGGTGCGCTGAGGCCCGATTGGAGCAGGCTGGTCAGCCGTTCCTGGACGATTTCCGAGTCCTCTTCGACGCCGCGAATCTCCCCGGCATCATCCACTCCGAGGACGAGAAGGCCGCCGGCCGAGTTGGCCAGGGCACAGACCGCTTCCGCCACTTTCTTCGGGAAAGCCGGCCAAAGTTTAAATTCGGTCTTTTCGTCCTCTCCTTGGAGGATCCGCTCTTGAACTTCGGTCCAGTCCATAGGCCGTGACTCTACCGATCTTGCCTCAGGTATTCGGCTCGGATTCGCTCTGCTCGGGTTGCTCCGGCGCGGGCTCTTCCTCGGTGGGTTCTTCCTTCTGGGACTTCGCCAGAAGATCGATTCGCTGGGGCGGATTCTTCACATCGACCACCAGCGTCGTGAAAGTCCATTCCCCGGCGGACTTTTTGGCTTCAAGCTGGATGGTGCCTTTGCCTTTGGGGCCGGAGAGGGGGATCGAAAACGCGGCGTCCCCGGTGGGACCGCTGGTGTTGATGCTGCCGCTGGTGAAAAAACCGGTCGTGATCGGGCTGCCCAACGCCGCGACAACTTCCGGATCGGCCTGGGCCCGGACAAGCGCGTCCTTGTAGACATCGGACGATTTCATCGCGGTGAAAGCCACCATGAGAACCGAGCCGAAGCAGCCCCCCACCAGCAAAATCAGGGTCATGCAGCCGGTGGGAACGAACCACTTCCAATTCCGCCCCCACCAATTCTTATTTTCCGCTGGGTACATTTCAATCCTCCCCTTTGAGCCGAGGCTACCACCGAAACCAAAGCCCCGGGCCAGCGCGCGGCCTACCCCGGACCCGGCGTGTGGCGATGAATGATGAACGGGCCTTTCTGCTCTTGGCCGCCTTCCTCTTCGGCGGGTTCGAGGTCGAAGCCGATCTTCCCTTTACCTCCGGGCAACCGAAGCGAGAGCCGATAAAGGCTCCAAGGATCGTCGGTCCACCACATAGGGTGGACCGCGCGCGGGCTGTTGAGGTGGACGAAGTAGCCAATGCCGCCATCCGGCCGGAGGATCTTTTCGCCCAGGGTCCCTCCGCTCACTTCGAGCGTGCTCGGGGCGTTCGGCGCGAGATCGACGAGGACGGTGGAGAGCGGCTTCGGGCTGCCGAGCAGAATCTCGGCCTTGCCCTCGCTCTCGACGTAAGCGCGGCCGTCGCGTTGGCCCGCCGGTCCGTCCAGAAACTTAAGCCAGAGGCCGTGGGCGGAGAGATCCTGGCCACCGGGGACGTGGCTCTGCGTGGTCTCGTAGGGCAGCAGCTCGCGGGCGATCGCGGAGGTGTGGCCATAGCGGCCGTCCGGCGCGATCGGAAACACCCGCGGATGGGTCCAGAGCGGCCAGAGGAAAGGGGCGGCCAGGGCCGCGATCAGCACCGCCGCGCCGGTTCCCGCGCGGCTTCGGAGCGGTCGGCCGGCGAGAAACCAGAGCGCGGGATAGAGCGGCAGGAAATAGCGATTGCCGATCGCCCCGCCGCCGCCGTAGAAATTGAACGGCCGGATCGCGAGGAAGCAGAGCGCGGCGGTCGCCACCGCGAGCGGGATCGCCCGACGCCCCCGGTCGCCAGAGTAGGCGAAGAGCGCGAGCAGAATCGGCAAGAAGTAGGGGACGACGCCGATGTTTTCGCCGATCAACAGGTAGATCGCGTTCCAGCCCCAAAGCTTGAGGTCGGGGCTCGGGGTGATCGCCCCACTTTGAGTCCACGAGGTATTGCCCCATTTTTTGATCGAGCGTTCCCAATCGCTCGCGGGGAAATCCACCTCCGGGTAGCCGGTGCGCGGGTAGAAACCTTGCCGCTCGCCGCCGTAACCGGTAAAACTGCCGCCGGCCGCCACCTGGATCGTCCCCAAACCACCGAGTAGCAACAGCGCGCCGAGCGCGAGACCGCCGAGACCGGCCATCCGCTTGGATCTGGGAACGGCCAGCGCCGCGGGGATCAGAAGCGCGAGATAGAACGGCCGAAACGAGCCCGGGATGGCGAGCAAGAGCCCGGCGGCGAAAAAACGCCAGAACGTACGGCTCGCGGGGATCGTCTCTTCGCCTTCGTAGATCTCCGGCATCGGCGTATCGCGGCGACGGCTCTCCCCCCACTCGTTGCCGCCATAGGCGACCGCGAAGCCCGCGGCGACCGCTGCGAACAGAAACAGGTCGGCGTGGACCCAGAACGCATAGCCGAACGAGACCGACGCGAACACGAACACCGCCACCCAGAGCGGCGCCACGGCGCCGAGGCGCCGCCGGAGCGTGCGGGCCGCGAGCCAGGACGCCAACGCCAAGGCGAGGGCGTTGGCGATCAGCGGTCCGCGCACGGGGGCCGCGCGCACGAACGGCGCGGCGAACAGCGCGTAGGCGACCGGTTTGCCGTAGGTGAGGGCTCGCGGCGCTTCGGACGTCGCGGCCAGCTCGCGGCTTTCGAGGATCAGGCCGTCCGGCGCGCCGCCCCAATCGCGGACAAATCGATCGTAGTCGGCGCGGCTATACCTCAAGTCGAAATCGAACGCGAGCGAGGCCGCCTGCATGGCGTAGGTTGCCTCGTCGCCGACCAGAGAGGGCCGGCCCGCGCGGGAAAACGTCGCCGTACCGACCAGGACCGCCGCGAGCAGGGCGAACAGGACCGCCCAGCCGAAACGCTCGGTGGTACTGATCCCGGTTTTTGAAGCCTCGTTCACAGGTCGCGCTCCCACCAGGGACCGGCGAGGCGCGAGAAGCCGAGCCCGCCGAACAGATGCGGCTCGATACGCAGCCGGGCCAGCCCCGGCGGCCGGCGGATCTCGGTTCGAAACGACGCCTCCTCGCCCGGATCGAGATCGCGCGGCAGCGGCAACCAATGGCGATCGGAGAGCAGATCCTCGCCCCCCTCGCCGCCGTCGAACAGCTTGATCACCAGCGCCAGTCCTCCCGGCCCGCGCTCGCCGCCGAGCCAGCGGGCAAAGCCCTTGTTGGCGAGCCGGATCGTCAGCTCGCGGCGTTCGCCCGGCGCCCACGGCAATTCGGCGCCTTCGACCGAAAGGTCGCCCGGAAACTCGTGCCAGGTGAGGCTGGTCGGTGCCCGCGGCGCGGCCCCTTGCACCTCGCCGGCTCCGCGGACCCCGGGACCTCCAAGCGGCGGGGCCGAACGCCATTCCAGGCAGGCGGCGACGATCGCGTCGGCCGCCGCCGCCGGATCGTTGTGAGTCCGGACGTGCTCGCGCGCCGCCTCGCCCATGGCGCGCAATCGCTCCGGTCGACCGAGCAGGTCCCGGAGCACCGCTGCGAGCGCCGCGGCCTCCCCCTCGCCCGGGGGTACCTTGAGCGCGATCTCCTCCGGCAGGTCGGCAAACTGCGCGTAATCCGAAACGATCGCCGGCCGGCCGACCGCGAGCACCCTGAGCAGCGAGGCCGAAGTCTCGCCCGCGGTCGGGTAGCGGAGGTTCAAACAGAGGTCGGAGGCGGCGATCGCCGCCTCGAACTGGTCGTACGGCAGGAAGCCGAGGTGGGTGACCCGAGAGGCGACTCCCGCCGCGCGCGCCAGCCCGTCGAGATCGAGGCCCGACGATTCGCCGACGATCAGCAGGTGGACCCGTTCGAGGCCGGGGGCGGCGAGCGCTTCGATCGCCGCGCCGGTGCGCTTGATCGGAGTCTGGAAACCGAACGAGCCGAGCAGCGGCGCCGCCTCCGGCAGACCGTACCGGGCACGGAACCGCCGGCCCGCCTCGGCATCGGCTTCGGGCGGCAGCGGAATGCCCATCGGCACCGCGCGTACCCGGAGCTCGGGGTCTTCCTCGCGCAACTCGCGCGCGGCCCATTCGCCGTGGACCAGCACGCCGCGCTGGCGCCGGAGCAACGTGCGCCGCGCCGGCAACGCGAACACGGGAGCCTCTCCGTAGGCGCTCCAGCGCTTGACCAAGGCGGCGGCCTCGCCGATCCACCCTTCGTCTTGGCGCAGCCGTTCGCAGTAGAGATCGAAATCCTCCCGGCCCCGCTCGCGGCCGAGGGTCGAGTCGAGCCGCAGGTGATGGAGGAAGAGGTCGTGCAGCACCACCACCCCGGGACGTTCGAGAGCGAGGCGCAGCACCTCGAAGTGATAGCGGTTGTTGCCCATGTGGTAGAGCGGCAGCCGGCCTCCCACTCCCACCGGGTGCTCGATCGAATCGGTCGGCACCGGATGCCAGGCCGAGCTCACCTCCGGCGCCACCGGTTGGCCGGCCAGGGCGAAAACCCGCACGTCGGCCCGCGCCGCGAGGTTCGGCAGGAGGTCCATCGAGTAATCGGCGATCCCCGAACGCACCGGCGGCAGGGGCGACACGTAGTCGAGCGCGAGGCGGGGTTCGGTCGGGGGAAGGGCCATCGGTAGGGAGTTTACCCGCTCGGTAAAACTTAGCGGAAAAATCGCTCGTCTCACTGTCCCGTTAACGCTCTGCCGAGCACCCTTAAATATCAGACGCTCGTTTACCCAATTCAGCCCGGTTTGTCTTCGGTCCCGCGTGAGCTTCGTGTTTTCGCGCCCGGTTGCCCCGTAAGGTTCGCCCGCCAAGGGCGAGATTCCGGGGATCCATCCCTCCGGTGCGTTACCGTAGAAGGAGAAGCGACATGAGCAGAGCGACGAAGTGGATTCGGCGGCTTTCGATCCCGGTTGGGATCGTAGCGGCCCTTGCATCGGTACCGCTGATCAACGCGGTCACCGCCACCGAGGCCCCGGCCGGATTCGACAACCTCACCAACGGCTTCACGTCGCAGGCGACCTTCGATCTCGATCGCGAGACGTTCGAAGGGCGCGAGGACATCGCCGACGGCCTCGGACCGCTGTACAACGCGCAGGCCTGCGCCGAATGCCACCAGACCCCGGTGACCGGCGGCACCAGCCAGATCACCGAGCTGCGGGTCGGCCGTTTCGACGGCTTCACGTTTACCGATCGGCCGGGCGGCTCGCTGATCAACGACCGCGCGATCAACGCGGCGATCCAAGAGCGCGTGGCGGGCGAGGACAACGTGGCAGACTTCCGCTCCTCGTTGAACATCTTGGGCGACGGCTTCGTCGAAGCGATCGCCGACGCGACGTTCACGACGATCCGCAACTCCCAGCCCAGCGGCATGAAGGGGCAGATCATCAATGTGCCGGTCGGCGAAGCACCCGGCCAGACACGCGTCGCGCGCTTCGGTTGGAAGAACCAGCACGCGAGCCTGTTGTCGTTCTCGGCCGACGCTTACCTAAACGAGATGGGCATCACCAGCCCGCTTCAGCCGACGGAGAACACCAGCAACGGCGTTTCGGTCGCGGCGTATGACACCGTGCCCGATCCGGAAGAGGCGCCCACCGTAGCCAATCCGTTCGGTCCGGACGTCGAGTTCTTCGCCCGCTTCATGCGCGCGACCAAGGTTCCGCCGCGCGACACGGTCGCCGCCGCCACTTCGGACGCGATCACCGGCTCCAACCTGTTCACCAGCATCGGCTGCGCCAACTGCCACCGGACCTCGATCACCACGGCCCCGGCCGGAACGGTCGTCAACGGCGGCACGTTCACCATCCCGCCCGCGCTCGGCGACAAGATCATCCACCCCTACAGCGACTTCATGCTCCACGACGTCGGCACCGGCGATTTCATCGTCCAGAACGGCGGCCAGAGCACGCTCACCAAAATGCGTACCCCGCCGCTCTGGGGCCTCCGCACGCGTTCGCGCATGATGCACGACACGATCTCCTTCACGCGCAACAACGCGATCCTGGCTCACTTCGGCGAAGCGAATCCGGCGATCAACAACTACATCAACCTGAGCTTGACCCAGAAGAACCAGCTGATCGCCTTCCTGAACTCGCTCTAGAGTCAAAAAGAGCGCCATCGCATCGCGCACGTCGAACTCTGCCCGGCCGATCGGCAACGATCGGCCGGTTTTCGTTTACAGCTGGCTACGGATCAACGGCGCGAGCAGTTTGAGCCAGCGGAGCTTCCTGACCTTCGCCTTCGGCACGCCGGGAAACCGCTCGGTCGCGCCTTCCGGCAAGCCCCGTTCGTCGATCCGCCAGGAGCTCGCGAGATGGGTCGCCATGATCCGCTCCTCGGCGGCCGCAAGCTCCGGGCTGTCGACCTCGACGGCGATCTCGGAATTCAGAAACTCGGAACGCGGATCGATGTTGAACGAGCCGACGACCAGCCACCGGCCGTCGATCACCGCAACCTTCGAGTGCAGGCTCTCTTCGCCGTGGTACTCCCAAAGCTCGATGCCACTTCGGACCAGACGGCGCTCGCTGCCGACGTAGCCGGCCTGTGCCCAGAGGTTGTCGGTGGTCGAGAGCGAGTTGGTAAGGATTCGCACTGTGACCCCTCGTTCGAGCGCCCGCGCCAGGCCGCGGCGAAACGCGCGGGTGGGAATCAGGTAGGGCGATTCGATCGCGATCGAGACCCGCGCCGACTTCAGACGTGCGAGCAGCTCCGGGCCGACTCCGTGCCGCTCGTCTTTCCGGCCGATCGGGTCGTGGAAGAAGCGAAGGTGCTCGACCGGGGTCGGCGGGTCGAGCAGCGGAACTCCCGCCTTGCGTGCGGAAGCAATCCGCGCATCGAGCCACGCCTGGTAGGCGTCGAGTTGGCGCGCGGCTTCGGCCTTCGCCGCCGGAGAGGCCGGCCGGTTGCGCTTCTTGACGTGGTGGCTGTTCCAGAGCGCAAGGAAATATTCGCGCGCTTCCGCCGCGAGGGCGCCGCGGACCTCGACGTCGCAATCGAGATAGTTGCGCACCCCCATCTGGGCAGGGCCGAGGCCAAAATACGGGCTCTCGATGTTGCGCCCCCCGGCGATCAGCACCTCGCCGTCGACGATCAGCAGCTTGTCGTGCAGGCGGCGGGTGAGCCAATGGAGGTTGCCCCAGACGAACGGATGGTAGGTGCGGATTTCGATCCCCTCGTCGACCAGGTGCGCCTGGACCGCGACCGGAATCTTGTTCCACTGGCTGTCGATCAGCAGCTTGACCGAGATGCCGCGGCGGGCGGCGTCGCGCAGCAGCGCGAGCGCGCCGAGCGAGAACGGATCGTCGCCGACGATAAATGCCGAGGTGAGGATCTCCTTCTTCGCGCCGATCGCCCCCTCGACCCGCGAGGCCGCGGCTTCGAGCACCGTGTCGAGCAGGCGGACCTGGTCGCCGCGAGCCGGGTCAGCCCGGCCGATCAGACCGGCGAGAAGGAGGGCGATCCCGCAGGAGCGGATCGGGCGAAAGCGAAGTAAGGGGAGCACGCGGCACAGAGTGTACGATGCCCGATCGATGACCGCCTCCTCTCCTCCCCCCGCAGAGGAAATTTTGCCGCGCCGACCGTTGCGGCTGCCCCTTTGGCTCGGCGCGGTCGGGGCGCTCTGGGTGCTGCCGCTCTGGCTGGTCCGGTTTCTCCCGATGGTCGATTACCCTCAGCAGCTCGCGGCGGCCTCGATCCTCCGCTTCTACAGCGATCCCGCCCGCGCCTTACAACAAACCTACGAAATCGTCCTCTGGCGTCCGCAAGGGCTGTTCGAGATGTTGACCGCGGCTTTCGGGTTCCTGCTGCCGATCGAAGCGGCGGGCAAGCTCGTCCTCTCGATCTCTCTGCTCGCCGTGCCGCTCGCCGCGGCGCTCCTCTGCCGCCGCACCGGCCGGCCGGCGTGGTACGCGCTGCTCGCTCTGGGGCTCACCTACAACACCGCCTTTTCCTGGGGTTTCGTCGACAACCTGATCGCCTATCCGCTGGTGCTCCTGGGAGTGGCCATCGCCGACCGGCTGTTCGATCGGCCGTTCGGCGCTCGATCGTGGGCGCTGCTCGCCGGCATCGGCCTGCTGTTCTATACCGTCCACCTCGAATTCCTGCTGATCTTTGCCGGTGCCGTCGGCTGGCTCGCGCTGGTCCGTCGTCCCGCCATTGCACGTCTGGCCCTCCAGCTTTCCACGCTGGTTCCCGGCCTCGCGCTGGGCATGGGCGCCTTGGCGTGGGCACATCTGCACGCCGCCGAGGCGATGACCGGCTACCAGCAGCGATTGGCGACCGAGCCGGCGCACTTCGCGCCGCTTCCCCTACGCATCGCCCATATGCCTTCGAACCTGTTTTCGGGCGCGGCGGACGGCGCGTGCTACCTGCTCGCCGCGATCCTCCTCGGCGTGGTCCTGGTCCTCGCCGTGCCACGCTCTAACCTTCCTGAAAGCGACGACGGCGGCGCTCTGTACCGCACCCGGTTCCTCTCGCTCGCCGGCTGGGTGGCATTGCTCTATTTCATCCTGCCCAACTACACGAGCGGCTATCTGGTCTCTGACCGGCTGCTGCCGCTCGCGGCCATGTTGGCGATCCCGGGCCTCCCCCGCCTCCCCGCCGGCTCCCCGCGCCTCCGCCTCGCGGCGCTGCTCACGGCCGGGTTGCTCGCCGGGCAGTTCCTACGGACGGCGACGGGCTTCCTCGCCTTCTCCGCCGAAACCGCCGGCCTCTCCGAGCTGCTCGATTCGACCGAACCGGGACAGGCCCTCGCGGGACTGATCTACGAGCCCGGCGGCGAGCTGGGAGCCGAAGGCTGGGAGGAACCGCCGCTGCTGATCCATACCCCCGCCTATTACCAGGTCGCCAAAGGGGGCCGCATCCATTTCTCGTTCGTCCAGTTCTGGAACTCCCCCGTCGCCTACCGGCCGGGCAAAAACGAGGACGACGCACTGCTCGCTGAGTGGGACGAATGGAATCCCCGAAAGTTCGTCTACGAGCGGCACGGGGCGCACTATCGGTACTACCTCATGCGGGGCGGCGCAGAGAAACTGACGGCGGCGTTCGGACGGCACCTCCCGGAGATGCAGGTCAAGCGGGCCGGCCGGTGGTTTCTGGTGGAACGGCCGGGGCGGTAGGCCGTAGGGGACACAACTACGAAAAAGATCTGGGGAATGGCCGCCTCCCTCACCGGGCCGTTGGAGCGGAAGTTGAGGCATACTTTCGCCACAGCGAACGTACGTCGCCATGTCGTCAAGACCGGGGCCTGCCGAGGATGCTCGGCACGAAGGGCACCGGCCTCAACTATTTGACAGGGCAGTCGTTTGAAGTTCTCTTTTGGCCCAAGGCAAGAAACCAAGCCCCGGAGTCGTCACCGCATGGATGCAGCCACCCACAACAAGATCGTCTCGTTCCTCTGGGGCATTGCCGACGACGTTCTGCGCGACCTCTTCAAGCGCGGTAAGTATCCCGATGTCATCCTGCCGATGTGCGTCATCCGGCGCATGGACGCAGTGCTGGAACCTACGAAGCAAGCGGTGCTCGATCAGAAGAAGATGCTCGACACCGCGGGGATCACCGAGCAACGGCGCGCCCTCTGCGACGCCGCCGA
>JBBSBW010000024.1:0-96806 GCA_038250865.1 Thermoanaerobaculia bacterium
CTTGTTCCTGGGCTCGCCTGCCACCTGCCTGGCGCTTTTTGTCTCGTTTAACCGAAATCTATGTTGCTGGTTTAAACGCCTGGGTGGAGCTTGGCGAGCCCAGGAGGTGCGTCGACGAAATTCCGATTGCGCCTTCCCGGTTACTCTAGCCCTCGAAGCAGCGGAGACCGAGCCGACCACCCCACCCTTGGAATTGGGCACGATTTCCGCATACAGTGCCTGCGATTAGACCCTTCCGGCGCCTATGACCAAGACCCTCTTCTCCAACTTTTTCGGCGACCCCCGATCTCGCGCAGAGGCGGCCGAGAAAGAGGGGCGGAAGGCCGATGCCTTGAGGCTCTACGCCAAGAGCGGAGACCATCGGCAGGCGGCGAAGCTCGCGATCGAACTGCGCAACGTCCCCGCCGCGGTTGAACACACGCTGCGCACCCTCTTTGGCCGCATTCCCGAAGGGTACGAAGCGCTGGACGCCAGCCAAGCCGCCGCGCTGCTGGCCAAGTCGGGCAAGTCCAAAGACGCCCTCACCCTGTTCGACCTGGCCGAGGATTGGCAGCAGGCGGCGGAGGTGGCGCTCAAGCTGCAGCAGCCGAGCCGCGCGGCGTACTACTTCGAGCGTGGCAAGTCTTACGATCAGGCGGCGCTCTTTTACCAACGGGCGGGCCAGAACGCCGACGCCCTCCGGGTTTATGAGCTGGAGGCCGCCCGCCTGCGTGAAATTTTGCGCCGGGGTCCCGACCCGGCGGCCGAAGGGGTGCTCCGGAAGGTCGAGCGCCAGCGCTCCGAATTGCTCGTTCGCGGAGGCCGACCGGCCGGAGGGGCCGGAGATCCCCCGCGCGATGCCGCCCCGGCGCCCGCTCCGGCCTCGGGCCGGCAGCTCGAAAGCGACGGCGACATCCGGGCGCAGATCGAAGCGTTCCTCGCCTCGGGCGACAAGGATCAGGCGCTCCGGCTGCTCGAAGGGCGGCGCGGTCTCGACCGGAAGTTCAAGGCCGAGGCGTTCCGGCGGATCGGCCGGCCGATCGAAGCGGCCCAGATGTACGTCAGCTTAGGGTCGATGCGCGAAGCCGCGGAGCTGTTCGAGCAAGGGCGAGACTGGTCCCGGGCGGCGACCGCCTGGGAGACCGCCCGCGACTCCCTCCGCGCGGCAGAGGCGTTCGAGCGGGCGGAGCGTTTTACCGACGCCGGCCGTTGCTACCTCGCCGCCGCGAAGCCTGAGGCCGCGGCGCGGCTCTACCTGCGCGGGGGCGACCTTCTCGGCGCGGGCGCGGCGCTCGAACAGGCGGGCCGGCGGCTCGATGCGGCCAAGATCTATACCCAGGCGAACGATCCGTCGCGCGCCGCCCGCGTGCTCCGCTCGGTCCCTCCCGAAGATCCCGCCTACCTGACCGCCACCCACCTGCTCGCGCCGATCCTGCTCAAGCAGCGGGCGTTCGACGAGGCGCTCGCCCGTCTCCAGACTCCGGCGGCGAGCGGCCCCTCAGGGCATTCGAGCGCCGAGACGTTCTACTGGCAGGGCCGGGTCCTCGAAGCGCTCGGCTCGCAGAGCGAGGCGCTCGCCCGCTACCGGCTGGCGGTCGCCCTCAAACCCGACTATGCGGAAGCGGCGCTCAAGGTGCGCACCCTGGCCGACAAGGTCCCCGTCCGGCCCGCCGCCTCGCTCCTGACCGGCGAATGGCCGGTCGGCCACCGGCTGGCGAACCGCTACGAAATCCTCGGCACCCTCGGCAAAGGGGGAATGGGCTGCGTCTACCGGGCGCGCGATACCGCCCTCGGCGAGGTGGTGGCGATCAAGACCGTCATGCGCGGCCAGGGGGAAAGCTCGAACGAGCACGAGGAGCGCCTGCTACGCGAGATCCAGATCTGCCGCAAGATCGACCACCCCAACGTCGTCCGGGTGTTCGACTTCGGCCGCTTCCCCGGCGGGTTGTTCCTGACCATGGAGCTGATCGAAGGCCAGGGGCTCGACGTGCTGATGCGCGACCTCGACCCGATGGCGCTCGAGCAGGTCCGCCGGGTGCTCTCAGAGATCGCCGCCGGCCTGGGACAGGCGCACGCCCTCCAGATCATCCATCGCGACTTGAAACCGAGCAACGTGATCCTGAACGACAAGCGGCTCAAGATCCTCGATTTCGGCGTGGCGAAGATCGGCGACGACGTCCGCCTCACCCAGACCGGCTTCGCGGTCGGCTCGCCCCTCTACATGAGCCCCGAGCAGCTCCAGGGACTGTCGATCGACGGTCGCTCGGACCTCTATGCGGTCGGCATCCTGGCGTTCGCCTTGATCGCCGGCTACGAACCGTTCCACGGCGAGACCTTCACGACCATCGCCATGGGCCACCTCCAGAGCCCGGTCCCCGATCTCCACCGCATCCGCCCCGACCTGCCCCGCCCGTGGATCGACCTGGTCGAAAAGCTGCTCGAAAAGCGGGCCGAGGACCGGCCCAAAGACGCCGCTGCGGTGATCGAGCTGCTGGCCACGATGCCGGTTTGAGCAGGACCCTAGAGTTCCGGCGGCCTACCCGTCGAGCCGGCCTTCGCCAAAGCCCCCTTCGGAAACCTCGACGGTGATCCGCGTCGAGCCGAGGGCCACATCGTAGCGTCCCTCGGGCAGGCCGCCGATCACCAGCGGCCGTTCGGACGAGAGCTGAGGTGGAGCGCCGAGCCGGCGAAGCAACCACCCGACATCCCATCCCCCCGCCTGCGATACCGTCGGCGGGCCTTCGAGCCGGTCGGTACGAACCGAGAGCGTTCCGCTGCCGGAGAGCGCGACGACCAGGCCGTCCTCGGCTTCCGACCAAGCGACCCAAGAACCGAACCCCCAAACGCCCCCGGCGAAAGCCGCGGCGCGCACCCGGTCCGGAAGCGGGGCCTCCGCCGTCGATCGGGCGGTCCCGTCGGCCGCCGAGGTGAGGAGCTGCTGACCCTTGCCCTCTTCTTCGAGAAAGACGAACGCTCCCGAGACCGGCGCGCCCGCACGATCGACGACCCGGACGGTGATCGCGGGGGCGTCGTTTTGGCCTAGCACGAGGAGGAGAGGTTCGGCCTGTTCCTCCGGAGCGATCGCCACCTCCCGCAACTCGCTGGTCTGATCGCGGAACCGCGCCTGCACCTGGGCTTTTCCCGCCCGGAGGCCGGCAAGCACGAAGCCGCCGTCCGATCGGGTAAAGGCGAAGGCCCCGCTCGTTAGCTCACGAACTCGTGCATCCTGGACCGGTCGACTCTTTCCATCCATCACCCTTCCCGCGAGCGCGAGTCCGGCAAAAGGGAGAACCGTTTCGAAATGGTCGCCGGGAGGAATCTCGACCTTGACCGACCCGGAAAACGTGCCGGCTTCGGGACGCCAAGAGACGACCCACGGTCCGGGGGTCAACTGGTCGGTTTCGAATCGACCGCCACTCTGCACCTCAACATCCACCTGAGGCCGGCCGAGGCCGGCCACCTGCTGCTGGCGCAAGCCGCCCGGCGAAACGTGGTTCTGGATCAGGCCGTTGGGCGCCTCGACGCCGGGGCTCTGCCAGAGGAGCGACCCGCCGCCGGCAGGTACCCCTCCGACCGAGACCTGGCCCACGACGGTGAGCGCCGGGCGTTGGCATTCGACCTCCTGCTCGCCGCCGGCATCGGGCACCTGGACGGCGCGTTCGCAGAGGAGGCGCAGGCCGGAAAGAACCGTAACCGTCACCTGGCCCGAAGGAACATCCGGGATCACCGCGATGCCTTCTCGGACCTGCGCCGTCAAGAGATCGGCGTCCTGCCAGCGATTGCCGAGATCGACCCGCGCGACCGCCCCCTCCGGCCCCACCTTCGCGGGATCGACCACGACGCGGAGGGAAGTCCCCGCCGCGAGCGCAACCGTGCCGAGGTCAGGTCCCGCCCCGTCCGTCACCGCGAGGGCCTCGAGGCTTAGGGGAATCTGCGAACGGGCGAATCCCGCCGCCTCGACGCGAAGGGTTGCGGGTCCGGGTAGCAGACCGCCGAGCACGAAGCGGCCGTCTTCTCCCGCGGTCACCTCCAGCAGGTCGCGCGTCGCCCAGGCGATATCCGGCCCGTCGGCACCCTGGCGCGTCGTCCAGATCCGGGCTCCGGCGACGGCTGTGCCGTCCGCCGCCCGCACCACCCGGCCGGTCACTGCCACGCCGCGGCGAGCGATCAGATCTCCGAGATCTCGAATCTCGCCCGGCTTGCCGGGCGCGAGCGCCACCCGCAACTCCTGGGTGCCCGGCGAGCGGAAAACCAGCTCCCCAGAGACCTCCGGCGTGAGGTCGAGATCGAATCCGCCGCCCTCCCGGAGGCGCCCTTCGGTGCTGCAGCCGGTGGCAAGAATCGCCAGCGAACCTGCGGTAAACGGAGTGCCGGCAGCATCGACGATCCGCCCGACCACAGCGAAGGCACGCGGTAGTTGAAGCCGCGGAGCGTCCGGGAACGGCGGATTCAAGCGCACCTTGCTCGACAAGAAATGATGCGCCGCCCCGCGCAGCTCGATCGGCGCCAAGGGCAGATCCGAGAGGGTCGCAATGCCGTTTCCGTCCGCCGTCACCTGGCCCCAGCCCGAGCCGGCGTCGACCCGCGCTCCGGGGATCGGCTGGCCGGTGTCGTCTACCACCTGAACCTGCACGTCGGTGCCGAAATCGAGGCGGCGGTCGCCGAGGTTTCTCTCGCCGGCTTCGATCTCGAACCTCTCGACCACCGGCACGTAGCGCGCGGCGCGAAGGGTCAACGCCACCCGGCCGGCGGGCAAGCCGGAGAGCCGCCACCGTCCCTCGGAATCCGTCCGGGTCATCATGCGATGCATCATCGGAAGATCGGGCGAAACCCAGGTTTCGATCTCGATCTGGGCGCCGGAGAGCGGCGCGCCCTTGGGATCGAGAAGGCGCCCGAGGAGCTCGGCGGCCGCCGGCAAGCGAACCTCGTGAGGCAACGAGCCGGGCCGCCCAGTGAGGAACAGCGGAGCGGCGGAGGGATGCCGAAGCAGCAGGGAGATCTCCTCCTGGTCCGGCAGCCCTTCGATCTCGACCCGCCCTTCTTCGCCGCGAATTCCCGTCCAGGGCCGCGCCGCGTTACCCCGCGGCTCTTGGAGCGTGCCCTGGATCGGCTTGACCGGGTTACCCTGGGGATCGAGGACTCTGAGATCGACGCCGCGTGCCGGAACCACGGTGACGATCGCGGTTTTCTGGCCGGCAGCAACGTCGGTCCACCAACTCCCCTCCCCGTGCCCGAGGACGCGGAGCCGGACCGGGCGCCCGGAGTCGAGCGGCAGCGACAACTTGCCGTCGGCAGGCACCGGCCAGGAAGGGAGCACTGCTTCGGGAAGGGCGATCCACATCTCGGCCGGCGCCGCAACGAGCCGCAGGTCGGAGGGAGCCTTACCGGGAGCGCGCCGGTCCACGTGAACCGCAAGGCGGGCGCCGTCCACGGCCAGCGGAGTGCGCCCGATCTTTTCGGGATCGATCCGTCGCGGCGCCGACCGATTCGACCAGGCCCAAACGACGAGCACCCGCTCTCTCTGCTCCGGCCTCAATTCGGGAGCCTTCTCGAAGGTCTCGGTCGCACCCGACCGGTCGACGACCAGCCACCGCTCTTGGGGGATCGCCAACTGGAACCAAAGCAGGAAGAGAGCGAGCGCCGGCATCCGTCTCTTTAACTTTCGGGAGGCATCGCCACAATGACCCGTGGGGCCGGGTACCTGTCGTCTCTGGCTCGCTCCTCGGACAGCAGGAAGACCATTTTCCCCGTGCGAAAATCTCCTCTCAGGTGAAAGAGATCGCTACCGGCTTCGACCGGCAGGCGATGCTTCGAGGTACCTCCGTCCATCTTGAGGACCACCAGATCCCAGCGAAGACGCCCGCTTTCTCTCGAGCGCACGACCAGGCCGATCCCATCTGACAAGGGAAGCACAGTATCGACCGTCCGCCGCCGGCTGATCCACTCCTCCCTGCCTTCGATCGAAGCGATCAGGGCCCGAGACGCTTCGTCGCTTAGGTTGCCGCAGTCGGAATCGATGCCGAGAGGGCCGGTGTCCCAGCTATGGATCACTTGGCCTTCCCGGTCATAGAGCTGGACTCCCGGCTGCACCCCTGGCACCACGACGAAGCGGCCGTCGGCCAGGAAGCGCAGCCCCCCCAGCCGCATGCCGCCACAGCGCATCATGTTCCGGATACCCGGCCCGGTCGCGTCATAAGCGACCGGCCTCAAGTCGGCGAGATTCTTGTCGAGTGAGCCGAGCCAGGCGATCGCACCGTCAGTGCCCACCTTCATCTGTTCGTCACGGCGCATTCCGAGGATCAGGAACCGGTCTCCTTGAACATCGAGGGCATGGATTGCGTCGAAGGCTTCGTCCCGGCGGCTCTTGGTGCCGAGGTCTACCGAGGTGAAGGCCATTGCCGGGGCGGCGGCCACCACGTGCCGGGCGGAAGCTCCGAGCAGGGAGGAGTAAAAGAAGCCCCCCAGCTGGGCGCGGCCGGGAATAACCTCGCGGGGAGGCGCCGCGGACGATTCCAGCGGAACTTCGACGACCCCTTGATCGCGCAGGGCGAGGTAGATCGACCGATCGCTCGCCCAGCGCACGTCCGCCGCCTTCGCTAGGGCGGCGGGAAGCACCCTGTCCGACACGATTTGGATCGCGGTTTCCGGACCGGGCTTGGGAGCACCCGACGGGCGGGGAGGTTCGGCGGAGTTCGTCGGGCTCGGGAGAAAAAGGCCTCCCAGGCCGAGGGCAAGGAGCGGAAGGAGCCTTAGGATCTTTAAGAGCACGCGGCTTTTCATCGAGGCCAGCGTATGAACACTCGCACAAACTGTCAAGCACGCGGGGCGGGGATGCCCCCGCCCCCGGACGCTGCCTCTACCGGCTACCGATTATTGGTCTGGGTGTCGCAGGTCGCGTCGCAGATCGTTTCGTAGTGGGTACCCGGAACGGCCTTGGCACCCTCGGCGAGCGGCTCGACGAGCGAACGAAGGGTCTCGCGGTGGAGCATCAGCGGGGCGATTCTCTTCTTCATGATGAATCCTTCTCCGGAAAACGGGGCGCGGAGGCCCCTAGGTTGGGGTGAATCGCGCGGAGTTTAGCTCGATCGGGCATCGCCGGGAAAGGAGTTGGCGACCTAATTTGACAGACAAAAGCAGTCAAGTATCTTGACTAGTGCCCCAAGATTTCAAATAATAGCCGTCAAATGCGAACGAAACTTGTCGCCCCCTCTCGGAAACGTCCCGCCGGTCCGTCGCTCGAAGCCGCCGAAGAATCACTGCGAATCGCTCCAGATTCTGCGGAGCCCCCCGCTGAGCCCCGAGGAGCCTCCTCCGAACCGGCCGGCGAAACCGACCCGCCGGAACCGGCTGCGCCGCCCAAGCGCCGATGGCAGGCGCCGCGCGCCGAAGACTGGGAACGGCGCGAAGGCCTGCGCGCCACCCTGCTCCTCCACCTCCCCACCCGCCGGGAACGAGCGAGCTATCGCCGGATGGGCCAGATTCTCTACGACGCCTCGCTCGCTCGAAGTGAAGAGTCGAGCGAAACCTCCGCCGACTTCGCTTTTCGCCAACTGGAGGCTCTCCTCTCCGAGCTGAGGTTTCTCGAAGGCTTCGCCGACGACGTTGCCGAGATTCAAGAGCAGGACGACGAGGCCGACATCGCCCGGCTTGGCCGCTACGCCCGCAGGATTGGAAAACGGCTTTCGCGCCTGGCCGACGGCCTGGCTCAGAAGCTCGACCCCGAAAGCGAACCGTAGTGGATCGGATTCTCGACCCGATGTACCGGCCTCCGGGGCGTGAAAAGCTGTCACTTGCGCCTTGCTTGGCACCAAACTTCTGACACGGTACACTTCGCCCCATGACCGACACCCCCCTCGAAGGCGATCCGGTCGAGCCCGTCCTCCGTCTTCTGTCGCGCCTGGTCCACGAGGCAGGATATTCGGCCCGAGCCCTCGACCGCGAGCTGGGCTATTCGCGCGGCCAATCGAACGCGATCCTCGCCGGTCAGCAGCACCTCCGCTACCGCAACATCGTGGAGATCCTCGGCCCGCTCGGCATCGAACCGAAGGATTTCTTCGCGCTCCTGTACTGGAATGCTTCGGAACCGCTTCCCCCGTCTCTAGAAGCGATCTACCGCCGCCAGGCGGGCTTGCCGAAAGCGGACAAGAGCCGTCCGTCGAAGTTCCCGCAGGAGCCGGAGCCCGCCGAAGATTCGAGCGAGGAGAAAGCGAAAGCAAATCCCGCCGTTTCGCAGCTGCTCGCGCTGGTCCAATCGATGATCGACGAGGGGATCGACCAGCGCCTGCGCACCCTGGTGGAAACGGCGAAGAAGTAGACCCCTACCTCTTCCGCCCCGCGATCGGCTCCAGACGACCTGCCGCTTCTTCGATCAGAGCCAGAGTGGCGGCCTGGCCCGCCGCGGCTTCATGGAGCAAGGAAAGAGCGGCGAGCGCCTCGGGGGCGATGTGCAGAGCGCGGAAGGTCCCGAGCATCTGCTCGACAGCGGCGAAGATTTCAGAGTGACGCCCCTGGGCGAGCCAGACTACGGCGAGGTCGAGCGTGACCAACGCCTCATGGAAAGGCAGGTCGCGCTCCCGATAGGCGGCGCGCAGCTTGCCGAAGATCGCCTCAGCGGGAAACCAAGAGCGCCGCTTCGCCGCGATCTTCCCCGCGAGCCACTGCGCCTTGAGCAAGTCGAGCGGACCGCCGAGGCTCTCATATAGGGGTTGGGCTCGCTTGAGCAGTTGCGCAGCTCCCTCAGGAGAACCCAGATCCGAGCATGTACCGATCAGGTTATGAATTGCCGCCAACGCCAGGGCCGGCTCCTTAGCGTGGTCGAGCAGAGAAAAGCCTCTCGAGAGAAAGTGGGATGCACCATGCGGCTCGTGCCGATAGATGTCAACGAGGCCTCGCCGAATGAGCACACGACCCGCCGCGTGTCTTTCGTTTCGCCCAAAGTAGGCCTCGGCGAGATCTTCGAGAAGCCCAGCAGCTTCTTCGTAGCGTCGACTGGCGATTAAAAAGGAGGCGAAGTCTTCCCCGCGAAGCGAACCGCGATCGGCGTCGATCAGATCGTCCGCCAGCTCGGCCACTGCGAGCGCGGCACGACCGAACGCTTTCTCGGCTTCCGCCAGGTCGCCCGCGATACGCAGGGCGTTGGCCACCTCGACTCCGCAATCGGCCTGAAGCTGCGCGAGCGCGCCGGGAGGAAAGTCGGCCGGATAGAGCTTGCGGGCGAGTGCTTCGGCCATTGACGCCACCAGCTTCGCCAACTCGGCGTCGGTCCGGCGGAAGCCGCGGGCTTCGAGGAGAAAGGCTTCGGCCCGCGCCCAGGTGAGCCGCGGGGTGGCGGGAGCGAATGGACACCCGGCCAACTCGCGACCTGCCTGAAGGCGCGCCGCCCCGAATTCTCGGTCGGCCTTAGCGGCCTTCAAGCCGGCGCGGCGCAGAGGAATGTCGTAAGCGTCTGCGCCCGCCGGATGGAGCACCCGCTCGGCGAGAACCGCAACCACACGGCGGCACGGCGGGCAAGTCAGAAAATGGCGGACGACGATGCGTTGCGATTCGGGCTCCAGCTTGCCGCGCATCCAGGCGCGCCAAGTGGCGGTCTGCGGGTGCTCTTCCATCTCCTCGGCGCTCCTCGATACCTTGTCGGTTCCCGTTGCCGGATTGTCGCACATCGTGGTTCTCTGGGCGCAAGGAAGCGACACTCGGTGCCTCCGGCACGACGTTCCGGCTCAGGCAACCTCAGAAGCGATCGGGCGCGGCGGTCGAGGGTGGCGGAGGCGTCACCAGGCCGCTCGGGTCGATTCCCCAGCCTTCCTCGGCCCAAATCGCAGCAGCCCCACTCGGCGGCTCAGCCGCAGGCCGGCCTCCCGGGATGATCAGCGCTCCCTCCTCCGCCCCGAAGAAACGCAGGCAGGCCCAGAGGTCGTCGAGCCAACCGGCAGCGGTCGGGCGCGGAGCGAACGCGGGAAGCAGAAACGCCAAGGCGAGGGCGAGCGACAGAGCGCGGTGCCGCGGTGTCCATTTCGACAACAGGCGGAGGGCAGGGAAAACGGATCGAGACATAAGGGCTCCCTTGCGGTCCGCGGGTCTTTCCGGCAGCCGGGATGGCCCCCGCGCCCGCGGGGGCAACGCTTCGGGGCGTTGCACGTGCCCCAAGTGTCGCAAGGTTTCGCTCTCGCGTCTTGGTTCGATCGATGCGGAGACCGCGAGAGACACCTGTCACGGTTGTCGCATCTGACAACTTCGAGAGGCCGAGCTCCGAGAAGGATGAATCAGAAAAAGCTGCCGGTCCGCCTCCGTTTATCCTTCGATGGCCGGTAATCGAAGCCTACGCCCTTGACCTTCGCATCCAAATGTCAGATTATTCAAGCCATGTGCATAGAAAAAGAGTTGCACGTCTCTGTGCCATGCGATCCACCCCAAGGCGGCCGGCTTTGCGGTTTCCTGCAAGAAATTCGCCGGTTGGGGCGCGCCGAGAAATTTTCGGCGAACCCTCCGCGCGTTCCTTCCTCGGAGGCCATTCAATACTCATTGTCGTTGGCGGGTTGACCGTGGAGGGGCATATCCTGGTTGAAGATCAGGTCGGTCACGACCTCGAGATCCTGAAGCGCGCTGTAGAGCTGGCTGCGAATCGGTTCCGCGACGCGAATCTCGTCGACGATTTTCGTTGCCCGGCCGAGGGCTTCGGAGATCCGACGAAGCCTTCCCTGGGGAAAATGTCGCCGTGCGCTTCGGGTCGCAATCAGGATCGGTTTCGGGATCCTCGACGACCCCTCCTGGTCCCGGCGCTCGCAACGATCCGCCGCGGACCGGCGGAGGAACTCGGACAGGGTGGTCTCGTCGGACTCCGAAACGTCGCCGATCCATTTCAAAAGCCAATCGGGCAGGACGACCTTGACGACTTTGGCCAAGAGCCACCTCCTGGAGGACCTGGGCGCCCACGGGTCGCAGTGGACCCTCTGTGGAATCGCCAGGCACTGCCGGAAGACCTAAGGGCGTCGAATTACGCTTCTTAATGTCTCTTCCAGGATATTGCGCCACCTATTTGTCGAAGTCAAGAGTCAAAATAGGCGGAAATATGTTTCTTTGTGGCAATCCAAGCGAAAACGGGTGGAGCGGGAAGCTCCACCCGAGCCCAAAGATCCTGACGACAGATCGGCGGGCGCGCCGTGCGCGCAAGAAGGCGGTGCGCACGGCGAGCCCTTCGAGGGGTTACGCCGGAGGCGAAGGCTTCGGCGGAACCGTCTCTTTCCGGTTGCGGCGATTCGGGTCCTCCCAGCGCACCCCGAAGGTTTCGAGGATCGGATTATCGAAACCGAGCTGCCCGCGGGCGATCGCCGAGATGCGACGGACCGCTCGGCGTGCCTCGCCCGAAAGGACGCGGCGCTGCCGTACGGCCTCGAACTGCTTGCCGCGCATCGTCAGAATGCTGTCGTGCGCCGTGCGGAGAGCCTCGACTTTCACCTTCAGCTCCGCGAACGGCACCTCCGCTCCGGGAATGTCGGGGAGCATCTGCTGGATGTTGTTGACCAGGCCCTGCCACATGTCCACCTGATCCGAAAACGAACTGATGATCCTCATGAAGTTTCTCCTTGCAGAAAGAGGGCGCCGAAAGGACGTCCCTCGCAAACGACGACCGGTGCGCCGGACCGGAGCACCAGAGGCCGGGACCTCTCCCCTCGTGCTCCGAAACGGCTCACCGGTTTCCAACCTCTGCGCACCGCTTTCCCCCAGGTCGAGAACGATCGGCCCCGGCGAAAGCCGCGTGCTTTTGTGCGATACGGCGATCAGTTCGTCCGGCTGAGGACGCGTGCCAGCTCGAGATCCTGCGCGCTGAACGATCCGCCGTGCGACCAGAGCGAGACCGCCACCATGTCGCCGCGGTAGGTGAAGCCGGGACCGCGTCCACCGAACGCGACTTCGGTGCGCTCGGTCGATTTGATGGCCTGGCGCAGAAACGCCAGCGACTCGTTGCGGGTCTCGAAGTGGAACTTGCGCTGAATCCGCCGAGCGTCGCGAGAGATCTTCCAATCCGGCATCTCCTCCAGCCAGATCTGAATCCGTTCGGCTTTGAGCGACGGCGGCACGGCGGGCGAGGACTGAATCGACGACGAAGAAACGTGTGCGCTCATGACGAGCACCTCCTGGGTTTTTGTCCGACCGGAGAATTCCGGAAGGACGGGCACAGCCCATCGCGAGGAACGCGTCGCGTCCGCTTCGAGAAACGGAAGCCGGAAGTTGCGGCACGAGCGCCTGGGGCGCAGTGGCGGTTTCGGGGAGAGGAGGGTTCGTGTTCATCGCGAAACGAACCCTATGGCGGGTAAAAAATCGGTTCTAGGCAAAAAGATGGCCGTTTTTCGGCCATCTTTTGGGGTTGCAACGAAATCGCTTTTCGTGTATCCGCTACCCGACTTCGTGTTCAGTGGCCGCCCTGTAGTGGTTCACGCGTTGGAGACGCCCCGGCGGCGGCGGACCCGGTTCCTTCGCGGGCACGAGCGGGTCTCGCTGCGCAACAAGCCTCTGTCGACGGAGTCAAGATCGGCGCTTTGCGAACACAAAACGCCGGGTGGCGTATGCGATCCAGGGGCTCGCGAGCACCCAACCCCACTTCTCGGCCTTGCCGGAGCACTTTTGGGACGCATCGAGGAACTTCGCGATCGCACCGGACCCCTAGACGAGAACAACTAAGAGGTGCGCGGCAACAAACGACCGGTCGGCGACCGCGCAGCACCTGTGAGCGAACGCGCAGCACCGGTGGGCGGGCGCGCAGCACTGCTTGGCGGACGCCGAGCACCGGTGCACAAACGCGGAGCCCCGGTGCTCGGCCGCCGTTCACCGGGGCGCGGACGCCGCACGGCGGTGCGCAAGCTCGGCGAGGCGCACCTTCGTGTTCGCCAAGCTCCGCCCAGCGTCCACCCGGCGGGTCGGTACATTCCCGCACCGCTTCCTCGTGTCGCAACACCCGGTCCCGGCACCCGCGAAGGAGTTCGTCCTCGTCGCGCGGCGGTGTTCGCAGTCTATCCAGCGGTCCCGGGTAGTCGCGAAGCAGGTGCGAGACGCTGGACGGCGGTACGTAGCTTCCGTGCCGCGGTGCCGGTTCGGCTGGGCCAGGATTTCTCGGGCTATGCGCAGCAGGTGCGTTACGGGCTCGCCGACCGGGAAGCTACAGCTTGAGCTTCGTATCCCTCTCGCTCGAAAACTTGCCAAAAGAGGTCGCGCACCGCCTGCCGCGCCACAACACGATCCCGGCCGCCCTGATTAGCCGGCTGGCGCGGGACGAACGTCTCCGGGGGAAAGGCCTGGGCGGGCTTCTCCTGGCCGATGCAATTCACCGTATTCTCGGCGCCAGTTGTTCCCTCGCCGTTTTTGCGATCGTGGTGGACGCGGAGGATGAGGACGCGGTGGACTTCTATGAGGGGTTTGGGTTTCGACCGTTTCCGCTTCGGCCCCGGCGGTTGTTCCTTTTAACGGCCACGGCCACGGCAGGGCCTAACTCTTAGAGCCCTGCGCCTCCGCCTGCACCGTTGGGGCCGACGCATTCTCGTCCCCCGGAAGAATCGCCTGGCAGCTTTTTTTGGGGGGCCCGATTGGTACGGCGGTCAGCTCGGCTGGCTGACGAGGCGTGCGACCTGAAGATCCGTCCTGCTGAACGATCCGCAGTGCGACCAGCAGGCGGCTATCGGTCGAATCGTCGGGTAGACTCTCAGCGCGCCATGAACTCTGATCCCAAGCCCCGAGTGACCGGTACTAACCACACTCTCCCCTTCGACAAACTCTCGGCCGAGGATTTCGAGCGTCTCACCTTCTGGCTGGTCTGTCGGGCGGGCTTCGTACATGTTCAGCACCTTGGCGAAGCTGGCAGCGAACAAGGCCGGGACATTCTCGCTTGGAAGGACGGGAAGCGCTTCGCCTTCCAGTGCAAACGGGTCAAGGCCTTCTCTGCCGCAGAGGGGGAGGCGGAGATTCGCAAGCTCCGAGGCTTGGAGATGGCCGAGCAGCCGGAGGAAGTGGTTTTCGTCCTCCCGATCCCGCTCAGGGCCGCAACTCGCAAGAAGATTTGGGAGGCTTGGGGGAGCGAGGCGACCTGCCACTTCTGGGTGGGGAACGAACTTGATGAACGGGTCCAACGCTTCCCCGAATTGGTCGATCAGTTTTTCCAAGTCCCGGTTGGGGGAGCCAACGCATCTCTGTCGGAGCCCGTAGTCACCTCGATCCCGAACCTCCACTACCTCGAACGGAAGAGCCTGTCCTCCTCGAGACGCAGCCGATGGCTCGTCCTCTTCTTCGGCTTTCTAGCTACGGTTTACAGTATTCTGGGCGACTGGGCCGACGCCAATAGCGCATGGGACCGCATCACGGTCGTGGTGCTGCAAGTGGTTCATCTTAGTCCTGACCAGGTCCGTTACCCTAGGCTACTTGCGCTTTTCTTCTTCCTTGTCATTTCGTCTATCGGGTTCCGGATTTTCCAACTGTGGGTTGACCATGCCGACCGCAAGGAAGCTCATGCTAGAGGAGTGTCGCTCCATGTTGTTAAGGCAGAGCGAGCCCGGAAAGCATATCTCGAATTTCTCAGCGACGAGGTGGAGCACCGCCTTCGTTCCTCGATTCAGCATGCTCATCTTATCGAGCTTGGACTAGAGGAAACATCGGACGCGATCTTGCCCTTGCACTACGTAAGCTATCCCCTCCAGGGCACCGCTACATTCCGCTCTGTCGATGAAGCGTTTTCCCATTTCCGGGGTCGTCTCCTGTTTCTCGGAGCGCCAGGGTCGGGAAAAACGACTTCCTTGCTCCACATTGGGCACCGGCTCATCACCGAGGCTCGGCGAGACCCACAGGCAGCGACGCCGGTCCTCCTCAGCCTCTCGTCCTTTGAGGAGAGCAAATCCATGCTCTCCTGGTTGTTGCCGAATAATCGCGTTGTCTCTTGGTTGAAATTGCTCCTGCCTCGCCGACCGGCCCTCACTTTTGAACAATGGTTGATCCAAGAACTCTCACGCCTGCCCCAACCAGGCCGACACTTCGCGCAACAGTGGGTCATGGAAGGGAACCTTGCTCTTTTACTCGACGGTCTTGATGAGATCCGAGAAGATCGTCGCCAAATTGCTGTTGATACCATCAATAAATCATCTCTTTCCTTTCCCGCCCTCCCCTTGGTTGTGTGCAGTCGATCACGTGATTACACTCGCTTAGTCGATTCCGGTTCGCCTCGGCTCAACTTGCGGGGGGCCGTGACACTTCAGCCGCTCACCCGCGATCAGATCGAACTCTATGTTTCCGCGGCGCATGCCTCGGAGCTACGCGACGCTTTGGCGATCGATCCTGGCCTTCATGAGCTGGCTCAGACGCCTCTCACCCTAAGCATGATGGCTCTCGCTTCCGTCGGTTCAGCGCTCACCCAAGCGTCGGAGAGTATTTCCCTGGTCGAACGGCAAGGCCGTCTCTTCGATCTCTATATCGATCGAATGATGCAACGGCACGCGCGCCGGAAAGTCGGAAAACCTTTCGACCTGAATGCCGCCCACGATGAACCGACCAAATACAGCCGCAGGGAAGTCGACCGTTACCTCAGCTGGATCGCAACACGCATGAGCGAGCGAGCTAGAACCTCATTCCCGCCCGGCGAGCTTATGAACTTCCTCGGGCAGGATACGCAGGCTGAGGCTACGTCAGCCTTTGCGGAAGCATCCTTCCGGACTCCGTTTTTTTCAGAACGCCGCCTTGGCAAGCTCGTCTTCGTGCTGCTAGGAACTGCGGGCTTGGTGACAGCGTTCTCCCTCTTGGGAGCCCGGCAACTGTCTCCCTGGGTCCAACTCGCCTCCTTTCTAGGTGGCACGGTGGCGTTTCTCGCGTCCGAGGTGGTCGCCTGGAGGTTGATGAACTACAAAACAATCGAAGAGTCGGCAACCCTCCGAACCTTAGTTCTCAGCTTAGTCATCGGCCTCGTGCTATTAATCTTCCTCTGGCTCAGCCTCTTCAGCTCGGTCGCCGTGCTCCTGCCGATTCGATCGACGATTTCGGCCGCTGGTGTGCTGCTTGCCGGCCTTTACTGGTTTCGAATGACTGGACCTGCAGTGGGAGCGGGCGTGAAGGGAAACGCTATCGCTCCCTTTGTTCTGGCATGCCTGTTCGCAGTCACCGCGTATATGAAAGGCTATACAGACATCATGTGGTGGGGCTTGGTCTTGGCAGGTATCCTGGGCGCCGGTATTTCGGTCGCGAGTACCATGTTCAGGAGCGGCGCGGTCGTGAGCGGGGCGGCGACACTGTTTCTCGCCTCAATGATTGCAACGGGGGCACTTGCCACGGCCCTCTTGAAGCCCTCACTCGAAGTTTCCGTCCTTACCACGAGTTTGTCTTTCGGCCTGCTCGGTGTGATGTCGGCGGGGACGGCCGTTGGGTTGGCCCTAGGTGCTGTTGGAGGGCTCCTTGTGGCGGCGGCACCTGGCGCCATCGTTGGCGCAGCTTTCTGTGCAAAGACGTGCCGCGGCCACCTGAGGCTACCGCTGACTCGCTGGGTTGAATTGCATCTTGCCAGTCCCTGCGTATTGGCGATTCTCGCGTGGAGACGTCAGCTCCCCGCTCGGCTGCCGAAATTTCTCGAATATGCCTCGGAAGTCTTCTTGCTACAACGTTCCGGTGGTGACTACGAGTTTGTCCACCGGCTTCTAAGAGATCATTTTGCTCTTCGTAGCCTCACTCCGATTCTCTTTAGAGGAGACGGCCGGGATCGAGGGACCACAATCGCAAAAATATCTTTGCTGGGCGATGCGAGTTTTGCAGCCCTCTCCGAGCTTGCAACCCATCCGGATCCCGCAATCCGCGAAGTGGCGGTTGAGGGGCTCGGGAATCTTCGCTTGGCCGAAGCGGCACCCGTCCTGAGGCGAATTCTCTCGTCCGAGAGCTTGCCGAGCATCCGATGCCGAATTGTCGAAAGCCTCGGAAAGACGCCCCTTGAGGAGGGGCGAGAGGTTTGGGACCTTTCCTTCGGAGACCCTTCCTCGGATGTACGTTCCGCAGCCGCCAAAGCACTCGGCCGGATGGAACCAACCGAGTTGGTGAAACAGTGCTTTCTGCTGGAGTTGCTGCAGGTCGCCGTGAAAGATTCCAGCGAACAGGTAGTCCGCGCCGCCATAACGGCGCTCGGCCAAGACGGTTTGATACTGGCGGCCATGGCGCCGTCGGAGGACCAGATGAAGAAGGCCTTTGCGAGCGGCGGTCTCCAAGTACTCGATCTTTTCAGCGCGCCCGTTCGTGTGCTAGGCATTCGAACCGACAAGGACCGTCTTGAACATTCCGTCCGGATCAGGGACCAGGCGCGCGAGCTCTTGCAGAGCGGCGATGTCAAGGAGCGCGGCTCGGCTGCACGGGTGCTTGGGATTCTTAGGGACGATGGCAGCCTAGAGAACCTGCTCGACGCGACCAGAGACAACGAAGAAGTCGACGTCCGGCGGGCGGCCGCTTTCGCCCTTGGGGATTTGGTATCCGTCGAAGCAGTTCCCCGACTTCTCGAAATCCTGAAACACAATATCGCCACGGTTCGCGCCGCAGCTGCGGAGAGCGTCGGGAAGATTCTCGCGAACGAGGCGCGAGCCGGCGAGCTATCCGAGGAGACTCGCGACGCGATTGAAGAAACGCTCATCCACTCTCTTTCGGCTCCGGGTCATCAAGTATGGATCCCCGCCATCAAGGCTCTAAAAGTTGTGCCAAGTCGGAGGACCGCAAGCGCATTGCTGAGATCGCTCAAGAGGCTTTCGAAGGAACGCCAGGATGCCGCGATGGATTCCCTATCAGGAATGAGCCACTTCATCGATCCAGAGGATCTGCTCAGCCTCCTGGGAGAGCAGCGACTCAGGATCAGATACGGCGCCGCCAGACTTCTCGCGGATCATCCAACTACCGAAACTATCCTTCTTTCGTGGCTTGAACAGGGCGAACCACACCTTCGCGTCGGCACCGCTCTCTCTCTGGGGGCTATGCGTTCCGCCAATGCGATACCCGGGCTCGTGAGCATCCTCGGAGAGTCCGGTAGTGATGCGCCGGACGCGCTGTCAGGCTACTTTAGGCGCGAGGACTTCGCGCCCGATGAGGCAGCCTCCTACGCTCTTATACTGATCGGTGATCCGGCAGTGCCGCAACTTGGCGAGCTGCTTCGAGAAGGCGGTGCTCTCTCGATTGGGCTGGTCGCCGAAATTCTTGCAAGGATAGCCACGCCCTCCGCCGAGCGGGAACTCCGGCGATTCAAGCGAATCAGGGGCACTAGCGCCGAATCGCGAGCGACCCTGCAAGAGGCCCTTGGCACCCTCGAGGAGCAGCGCAGCTTGCACCAAGCGCTGGGCGAGAGCCGCAGCGCATGGGTAGAAATAATAATGGACGTGAGGGTGAGGGTAGCGGATCAATGAACCCCCACCGTCTCGCACCGACGCTGTGCCTTCCAGTCGTAGCGCGGGGACGTCCACGAGTCACTCCCCTTTCCCCCTCGCGACTAGGGACGCACACCACACGGGCACCGCGGGCAATCTTCGCCTGTCTCGATGTAGAGCGAAAGCGAGCGGGCAAATGGGAGGGCAATGTCCTCGGTTCCCGGCGTCCCGGTAAACGATCGAACGATGAAACGCCAGCTTCCATCGTCCAGGAGTTCGCGGGACACGGTGTAGCCGATCCGGGAATCTGCAAGCGGGGGCGAATAGGTGTCCAAGAGTTCAGAATCGATCGTTTGCAGTTTAAGGTCGCTACACCGGGAAATCCAGGCCTTTGCGCGAGACCACCGTTGATCCGCCTTCCCAGCCGGAACCTCGAAGGTGGTTGGTCGAGCATCGCGGCGCCCAAACCACTCTTCTTGCGCAGGATTGGAAAATCCGGCTGCGATTAGCGCGGAGCGCGGCGGGAGGTCGGATAGCTTTGGAGGGACGGCTTTCGCTGGAGCCTGGGCGTACGAAGCTGCGTGTAGCAGGCTGAGGCAAAATCCTATCGTCGTAAGTTCTCGGCGCATTGGGCGCGGCCTCCTACAGTGGTCATTCTGGCGCCAGCACAGGCGCTCCGGGCATTCGAACATTTGGATTGTACGCCTCCGAAGTCCTGGACTCGGTGCTCGATCACTGGCTGCAAGACTGTCTCCCAACTGGCACCCAACCTGCGCAGCCTGCTTCCCTCAACAAGGGTAACCGAATGAACGAACTATATCGGAAGGCCGCACGCAAGGCCTCGACGGTGCTCGGATCGCCCTAAGCTTCACCTGCCCTTCGGCGTGGTCGTGGTGTGGGCCGTGTTGGGGTCGGAGGAATCGCGTGTGGCACCTTCTGGGGGGCTAGCCGATTTGATCCACCGCATTCTCGGCGCCAGTCGTTCCCTCGCCGTTTTTGCGATCGTGGTGGACGCGGGGGATGGGGACGCGGTCGACTTCTATGAGGGGTTTGGGTTTCGATCGTTTCCGCTGCAGCCCCGGCGGTTGTTTCTGCTTACGGCTACCGCGGCGGGTATTCCAAGCCATCCGTAGTGCCTTGCTCCACGGAGCGGCACGGTGCCCTGGTTTACCCGGTCGACCGGACCGGCTCCTACGCCGCGCTCTCCAGGTTTTCGCGCAGGATCCCAGGGTGCCGAGCCGCGATCCGCAACAACGCGACAGCGGGACCCTCGGGCCGCCGTCGATCCTGCTCCCAGTTTCTGAGCGTGTGGACACTGATCCCCATCGCCTGCGCGAACTGGGTCTGGGTCAACGCCACGAATCGTCGCAGCGCCGCGACGTCCTCGCCGGACTCAAAGTCGCCCGCCATGAGGCGCTTGCGCAGCCGCGCCGGGATCGCCCGCGCGAATTGCTCCTCGGTCAGCTCTGGAATGTCGCTCATAGCGCTGGGTCCCTCTGTGCGTGATAAAGACCTTGCTAAAGTCACCGCCTGCGGAGCCCTCACCCCCTCGGTCCCCCTCTCCCCTCCGCTCGGTAGTGGGGAAGAACCGACTTTGACGAGCGAGGCGAGGCGCGCAGCCCGACAACCCGATGGCGGCTGAGGCGGCAAGCCGCTTCCGACTTTGACGAGGTCCTGGTGGGTGGTAAAGGCCTTGCTCCTGCTGGTTCGCCCAGCGGCCAGAACCTCGTCGAGGGTCAGGAAGACCGGGATCATCCAGCCAGTCGCGCAAAGACCCCCGCGTAACGCCGGTGCATCGCCTCCACTCCAGCTTTCAGCTGGGCATTGCGCCCGGTGCTACGCACCGGCGAAATCACAATGACGTCGCCGCTGGTCGAAATTTCGAGCGGGGTCGAAGCATCGACGCCAGCCGCCTCCAGCAGAGGGCGATCCAGAACCAGGACCAGACTGTTACCGCTCGTCGTCAGCGTCTTGATCATCGATCGCTCCCAGAGGCGCCAGGTACGCACAGAGTACCGAGCGCGTACGTACGGCGCAACAGGCTTGGTAATCGGCCGGCCGGCCACTCGGGGCGCGCGAATCATATCCGAAAAGGTATAATGCGCCATGGCCCGCCGCTCGACGCACACGGAAAAGCCACTTCACTGGGTGGGCTCGGCGAAGAAGGACTTGCTGGAGTTTCCAGGCGACGTGATAGACGACTTTGGATATGCCCTGAGCGCGGTCCAGCATGGCGCGACTCCGCCTTCGGCGAAATCCTGGAAGGGAGAGGGACCTGGAGTCTTCGAGCTGGTCGAGGAGCACCGCGGGGATGCATTCCGAACGGTCTACACGGTGCGTTTCGAGAAGGCAATCTATGTCCTGCACTGTTTTCAGAAGAAGTCGACCACGGGGGTGCGCACGTCTCAGCAGGACATCCGTTTGATTCACGAGCGGCTGAAAGCCGCTCAGATCGACTACGAGGTGCGGTATGCGAGAAAAGAAGCTTGAAACCGTCGATCCTGGAAGCGGCGACGCGCTGGTGGATCTTGGCTTCGCGGATGCCGACGAGCGGAAACTAAGGGTTCAGCTGGCGATGCGCCTCAACGAGCTGATCGCCGGCCGCACGTTGACCCAGGCGCGGGCGGCGGAGCTGTTCGGGATTTCGCAGCCTCACGTCTCGGAACTCAAGAACTACAAGCTGGGCCGGTTCAGCTCGGAGCGGCTGCTGCGCTTCGTGACCCTCCTCGATCGCGATGTCGAGATCGTGATTCGGCCGAAGGCCAAGGGGCATGCGTCGGGGGTGGTGTCGGTGTCGGTTGCAGCCTAGTGCGTCAGGCGTTCACCCGACTAACCTACCAAACGCAGACCTTCGGCGCCATGACGAGACTCAATCACAAACGAACTCTCGACGAGGTTTGCCACCGAAATCACACGCGTTGAGGCCGTCGCGATCGCATCGTTGAACTGCCTGCGTTCGGGCTCATCCTGGAGAATCGTGACCAAGGCCGACGTGTCGATCACCATCAAACTGGGCGGCCCGAGCTCGCCCGGGGTGCGCGCCGACATCGACCGCGAGGAGGCGCAGCGGCAACCCGAGAGTCCGGCCCAACGGGCCGGGAGAACCCAGCCCAGGGCTGAGGCCGAAGGCCGATGCCCTGGGTCAAGGATCACCAATCTCCTGGCGGCCTGAAAGGCCGCGAGAACCCCTGGCTCGACAGATCCGCAGACTCCGTGCGAGCGCTACGTGTGGTCCTGAAAGCTCTCGCGGCCTTTCAGGCCGCCTTTCCGTGGGGTCTTTCATCCCAGGGCATCGGCCTTCGGCCTCAGCCCTGGGCTATGTTCTCCCGACCCGTTGGGCCGGACAGACCGGCCGGACTCCGGCCGGACAGACCGCCCGCGACAGCCGCGGCGCTTCCGGCTTTGACGAGGCCCTCGAGGTCTGGACACAGTCTGAGAGCATCCAGGTCGTCGACGGCCCCGACCGACATCCGCGCCCTATTCTCCTGGGTCGACGTAGATCGGCATGCGCAGCGAGTAATCCTTTGGCCCGACTTTGACCCGGGCGGTCAGGACGGCCGCTTGGAGGTCGCGCGGGAAGGGGAGGCTCAGGACCTGAACGGTTTCGTTCGGGGCGAGCGGCTGAGCCGGCTTGCCGATCCAGACGGTAGTCTTGGCTCCTTGGGAATCCGAAGCCTCGATCCAGAGATCGGTGAGCTGGAGCTGGGGGTTCCAGTCCGGTGGGATTTCGAGTCGCAGGTCGATCTGTTTCGGCGTCTGGATTCCGCGCAGCGCCCCGCCGCCGCCGCCGCCGAGCGAACAGCTGGGGCAGGCGTTGGCTCCCGGTTGGGTTTGTACCCACGGCACCGCGCCGAGCGGAGTCAGCAGAGGCATGGCCGAAGCTTGAGGGGGAACGGGCGTTCCCGGGCAGCTGTAGACCTTGGGTCCGGCGGTCGCCGGCAGCCAGGTGCCGCTTGCGCAGTCGATGATCTGGCCGGCCGGAGGCAATGGGTCGGAGTGAACCTTCGGCGGGCTCCAGGCGCGGCTCAAAAGGGCGTTGACCGAAAGCCTTCGAACCTTGGGCGGACTCTGGCTCGGGTCGCGGTGATTGGCGGCGTCTCGCAGCAGAGGGGTGGCGGAGGCGGCCAGCATCTCCATGACGCCTTCCCGGTCGAGCGTCGGCTGAAAGCGCCAGGCGAGCGCGGCGAGCGACGAAGCGACCGCGGCTCCCACAGAGCTGCCGGTGAGCGGGTCGGTCCAGTCGCCGCCGGGAAGGCTGACCATCGCGTGATCGCCGTACGCCACGAGCGGTGGCTCGGCGCCCGGTCGCGCGTTACCCAGCGGTTGGCCGTTGCGATCGATCGCCCCGATCGGCCAGACCACCGGGTCGATCGTCGTCGAGGGAACCGGAGCCAGCAACGCGGTGGGCGGTGGTTGGGCGTACCAGCCCGCGGGAAGCAGGGGGCCTGTTTCCGAGAGCGCCACCCCCTGGCCGTTCCCGGTGGCGGCGATGGAAAGAGCGCCTTGGGTCGCAGCGTTTCGGAGCGCCGCGTAGACGCTCAACTCTTCGGAGTTCAGGCCGTCGGCGGCCTCCGCGCCGAGACCTTGGTGCAGCAGTTTCGAGTCCCAACCGACCGAAAGGTTGAGCACTAGATGCCGGATGCCGGATGTCTTCCATGCCACGACCTCGTCCTGGATCGCGAGCGCTAGATCGAGCGGGCTGCCGTATCCGCCGCAAGCCGACCCTACCGGCGGATCGGGCCGATCGAGCGATACGGATCCCGGCCCGCCGAGCGGCAGGGCGAGACGGCTGGTCATCGCCGCCGCGCATTCCTTGAAATCGCCCCCGGTGCCGTCGCAGATCAGCTCCTTGATGAGGTGGGCGATCGTGAAGCCGTGGCCGGTCTTGCAGACGACCGGCCCTCGTTCCATCGCCGGAAAATCCCCGGTCGGATAGGTGTCGAGGACGGCCAGCCGGACATCGGAAGATGCGGTCAGAAAAGGCAGGTCCGTATCTCCCGTCTGGAACCGAAACTCGCGAAACATCACCTCCCGATTGCTCTCGGCGAGAGCGGTGCCGGAAGCTCCGAGGACGCCGCAGCGGCGGACCGTGCCGTGGAGATGCTCTGTCGCCTGCAACCTCGCGATGTCGGTCAAGAGGAGAGGCGGCCGCCCCGGTTCGTCTCTTTCGGTCCTGGCGATCGGTGGATTCCAGAGATAGCGGCAAAAGCGCCGGCCGTTGGGATTTCTAAGGTTTGCGTTGAACAGGAATTCCACTTTCCAACCTTTGACGGCCGGGCAGACGGAAGCCGGCAGACCCGCTGCGTCGGCGAGCGCCACCCAGTACCGGTCGGAGCAGCCTCCCGGGGGGAGGCCGTAGCTGGAGGGTCGAACGGAAGCTTGGGCGCCGTGCAGCTCAACCGGCGCCAAGATCGAGCAGAGGATGAAAGCAAGGCCGGCGGCGAAGAAACGAAACGCGAAGGGCTGTTGAAACCGAATGAACATGATCTGGCTCCTCGAATCGAGAAAGGCGCCCGAGATGATGAAGGGGCGCACGGCCGAGGTCTTCGCCGGGTCGGGCTCGTTTCTGACCAGGGTAGGAAAAGAGCTGTTCAGGGCTCGAAGACGCGGAAACTCACCGCGGCGCTCTTCGGGTTTTTACGTAGCGCGAGAGTCTGCGCCCGGGCGAGGCGCTCCGCGAGATCGAGACCGGCCGCGCCATGCGGCGGCGGCCGGTAGAACGCTTCGAACAGCGCGGCGGCGTCCTCGTCGGGTACGGTGCGGATCGCGGCGACCACTTGCGAGGCGCCGCGGAGCAGGAACGCCTGAGCGAGGCCCAGCCCTTCGACCGCGGCGCCCGGATCGGCGCGGCCGGTTTCGCAGCCGGAAAGGACGATCCGGGCGGGCACCCGGTCGAGGTTCAGGATCTCGGTCGCGAGCAGGCGCTCCTCGTGGCCCAGCAACAGCTCGCCGCCGCCGTCCGCGCTCCCTGCTACCCCGTGGCCGGCGAAATGGAGCAGCGAGATCCGCGGCAGCGCGTCGAGAAGCCGGTTGACCGTCGCGTCGTCGCCGCTTTCCGTATCGACCTGCCAGCCGCCGTCCGTCAGGGCGCTTCCGACTCCTGCCACCTCTTTGCGGGACAAGGGGAGATCGCCGCGCGGATCGCCGATTACAAGGGCGGTGGATTGTGTCCCGGTAGACGCTTCGACGGCCGGCCGATTCACCAGATCGAGACCGTAGATCACCGGGCGGCCCGCGAGCAGCGGCGCGCGATCGAACGGCAGGGCGTGCAGATCCTCCTCGCGCAAGGCGCCGTAGGGGAGCAGGCGAATCCGCCGGGCGCGCCGGATCTCGTCGGCGAACGGCGAGAAGAGCCGTGCGGCGAGATCTTGAGGGCTAGAGAGCGCGCCGGAGGGTAGCTCGAAGCGATGGACGGATACTTCAGTCCCTTCCGCCGCGAACGCCACCCAGCCGTCATCCAACGGATGGAACGCGAGCAGCAACTCGCCCGCGGCGGGCGGCCGGAAGCTCTCGGAGGCGCTGGTGGTGGTGCTCAAGCCCAGCTGGGCGACCGCCGCTTCGAGATCCTCCTCGGCTTTCGCGCAATGTGAGGCGTGGGCCGCGCGGAGGGGCGACAGCCGGTCCGACGCGGCCGACCACTCCGCGGCGGCGTCCGTGTCGCACTTTCGGCGCGCATCGCGAAAGTCGCCGACTGCTTTTTGCCAGTTCTCGCGCTCCGGTCCGGCGAGCCGTTCGATCCGGCCTTCGGTCTCGATCTGGCGCAGCACCCGGGCGCGGGAGCGGCGCGCGGCGGAGAGCGCCTCGGCGGTACGCCCCTTTTCGATCAGCAGCTCGATTCGCAACCGGGCGCTCGCCTCGCGCTGCGCCACAAATTGCGCCCGGCTCGGCCGCTGCGCGGTCGCCGCCTGGCGGTCGAGAAGATCCTCGGCCTCGCCGAGGGTTTTCAATGCCGAGTCCAAGTCATCGAGCGCGCGCTCCGCCCGCGCCCGGCCGGTGAGTGCGAGCCAGAGATCTTCAAGCGAGCCGGAGTTCCGCGCGTTGGCCTCCAAACCCTGCCAGATTTTGAGCGCCTCGCGCGGCCGCTTGCGGGCGAGAGCCAGCCGCGCTTCGATCTCGCTCTGCCAGAGCCGCTCCTCGGCGATCAGGGAGGTCGCGAGCGCGCGGGCTTTTTTGAGTGCCGCCTCCGCATCGTCGAGCCTGCCGGCTTGGAGATCGGCGAGCGCGAAATTGAGCTGCGCGTTGCCCCGTTGGTGCGACGCGCCGCATCCTGTAAGTCGATCGAAAGCATCGCGCGCTGCTTCCAGCACGGGCAGCGGATCGCCCACGTCAAGGCCCGCCTCGCGGGCGAGCAGACGGGTCCAGCCGAGGTTGGCGTCGACCTGCGCCGCAGCGCACTCCTGTTCGAGCTTCGGGGCCCCGGGCGCTCCGGGGTTCGCCGCGAAACGGGCATCCGCCTCCTTGAACCGTCCAAGATCCAGAAGGAGGGACGCCATCTGCTGCTCCACGTAGGCGTGTTTGGCGCCGAGCCCCAGCCGATCGGCCTCGGCCGCCGCGGCTTCGAACGTCCGCAGGGCCTGGCGCGGTTCGCCCGAGTAACGAGCGACCAGGCCGCGCGCGTAACCGAGCAGGTAGGAGACCTCGGCGGGCGATCCCGGCGGCGGACCAACCGCGTCGAGAACCTTGGATGCCTCGGCGAGGCGGTTGTCCTCGGCGAGGAACCCAGCCAGAGCGGCCGCCGCGCCCACTTCGCCGAGGAGGTGACCGGCTTTGCGCCGCGCCTCGATCTCGTCCCTGAATCCCGCGAAGTCGTTTTCGCTGGGCAAGGGGTCAATACGGGCGAGGAGCCAGAAAACGCGGGCGCGGAGCGAGAGGTCGGATGTCGTGGCGAGGTGGTCGGTAAGGATCTTGCGGGCGGACTCGATCGCTTCCGGAGAGCCGGTTTTCGCATCTTCAAGCGCTTCGCCGAACCAGTCCGGTGCCGCGGGGAGTCGTCCGAGCGCAAGCGACCATGTGGCTGAGCCCTCCGCGCTCTTCCGGCGAACTTCGAGGCGATGGGCCGAGAGCGGAATCTCGATCGGGAAGCGGAGGCCGTCGCGCGCCGAGATGCCCTTGACGGGAACCACGCGGTCGTCGATCCGAATTTCGATCGTGGCCTTCGAGGCCGGGATGGGCAGCCAGAGGGTGAGCTGGGGAAGAGCCCCGTCCTTTCCCGCCTGGAGCAGGCAGGTCGGACCGGTGCGAAGCATCTGACTACAACCTGCGTATTCAACCGCCAAAGGCGACGGTGGCCGAGAGCAGCCGAACGCGAAGAGCGCCGCGGCCAGAAGGATCGGCCGGCGGGTCACGCCGCCGCCGCGAAGCGGATCCGATGTGGGATCCCGATCCAGCCTTTTCCCGCGATCGGCTCCGCGACGTTTGCGACCGGCGGATCTTTCGGCAGATCGCCCGGCCGGGCGACGATCGCCCAGAGCGTCCAATCGCCGGGCGGGCCTTCGATCTGGCTTCCGACCGTCCCGGTGACGAGCAGGCTGCCGTCGTTCGAGTGTTCGGCGTGGTCGCATGCGGGGAACGGCCGGGGCGGGCCGCCGCCGTTCGCGACCAATAGACAGCGCACCGCCACGTCGCCCTTCACGGCCTCGGCCGGGCGCAGGACCAGCTCGAAACGCGCACCGGGAGAAAAGGTCGGAACAGCCGTCGCCTCCGTGCCGGTAGACCCGCGGTCGTTTTTGTCACCGCCAGAGAGCCTCACCTCATAGGTGGGAAGCGGCGCCGAACCTCTCGGAAGGCCCAGCACCGCGATCAAAACCGCCGCCGCGGCGAGCCCCAGGCCGCCGCCCCAAACGGCGGCGCGGCGGCGGAAGGGGAGGACGTTGTTCGGCCGGTTGCTGGGGGACGGCGCGGCGACGACCGGCCGAGGAGCGGCAATCGCCGGTTGGGCCGGCCGCTCCGCCGCCCGTTGTGCCCGGATCTGGGCGACGATCCGCGACTCCGCCTCCGGTCCCAAGGGCTGAAACGCCGCGAGCGCTTCGGCTCCTTCAGCCGAACCTTCGGCCTCCGCGCGCAGCTTCGCCTCCTCCTCAGAGGTGAGCGTGCCGGCCGCGAGGCGATCCCAGCGGTCGTCCAACTGCTCGCGCTCCACGGCGGCGCGGTCGCGTGCCCAAGCGCCCAACTCCCGCAGGAGCGAGTCGTCCTCTCCGGGCAAAGGGGTTCCAGCGGATGCTCCAGCTCCGGGCTCGATCGGTCTTGTCATCGGGTCCTCTCCCGAGCAGGTGTTCGCGCTTCCCGGGGCGGTTCTGACAATTCTGCCAATAGGTTTCGCGCCAGACGCCGCAGCCGGCTTCGCCAAGCGTAGACCGCGTCGGCCGAAAGTCCGGTCGCGAGAATCGCCTCCGCGACGGGGGTCTCTTCTACCAACAGCAGGTCGAACAGGCGCCGGCCGAGGGGAGAAAGCTCTTCGGTCAAGCGGTCGAACAGCCGGCCGAGCACCTCGCGCGAGGCAGCGGCGGTCTCGGTCTCGACCGGCGAGGCGATCCGTTCCAGCTCGTCCGACAAGGTCGGATCGTCGCGCCAGGGCGAGCGCTTGCCGCTCCTCAAGATCGACACCGCCTGCCGCTCCGCCACCAGACCGACGAAGTTCACAAGCGATAAGCCGCGCCCGGGGTCCCAACCGCGCAGCACCTTGCCGTCGTTGGCGAACAGGATCAGGAAGATCTCTTGGGTGAGGTCGTCCACTTCCTGGCGCACGTCGCGCGATCCACCCGAGCGATCGCGGGACAGCACCAGCTTCCGGGCCACCCGAGCCTGGACCACCGGCGTGAGGCGACGGACCAGGCGGACGAGCGCACCCTCGTCGCCAAGGAGGGCGAGTTCCCACTCCGGCCTGCCATCGACTTCTAGGTTGGCGTCCCGATCCATTTGCGAACTTTGGTTGGAAAACAACATATCAGATCGGACGATGCGCCAGCTTTGACGGTTTAGTTCCTCGAAGACCGCGCTTCCACCCGGCCCAACCGCAGATGGAGCGGCCAGCTCAGAGTCCGCACCCGACCGCGCTCGGAAGCTCCGCCCCAGGCGGCTTCGAGGTCGGGCTCGACTTCGGCGAGAGCGTCGAGTCCGGTCTCGCGCCGGCAGCGGACGATCGAAGACCAGGTGGAGATGTAGGCGAGCAGCCGGGGAAGCGTCCACTCGACAGTCATGGTGAACGGTGGGGCCGCGACCTCGGAAAAGGGAAAAGGCAGGGTCCGATACTCCTCGCTCACCCAATGCCGTTCGTGGGGCCAGAAGGAGAAGACCCGCTCCTCGGCCAGGTAGTCGAGCACCCGATTGATCGCCGGATCGGAGCGCAGGAGGTTGTAGCTCCACGCCGCGATCACACCGTCCGGGCGGAGAACCCGGCGGACCTCGGCGTAGAAGCGGTCGAAGTCGAACCAATGGATCGCCTGGGCGACGGTCACCAGATCGACCGAGCCGGCGGCCAGGCCGCTCGCCTCGGCGGGAGTCTGGCGGACCTCGACCCGCGAATGAGGCCGGAAGTGGGCGACCTGTTCGGCCGAAGCGTCGGTGGCGATCACCACGGCGAACCGCTCGGCGAGCGGAATCGCCGCCTGGCCGTTGCCGGTCGCGCAGTCCCAGGCGACTCCGCAACCCGGAGCCTGCCCGGCCAGAAAGTCGAACAGCTCTTCGGGGTACCGATCCGGGCGATGTGCCGCATACGCGCCGGCATGGCCGGAGAAATGATCTTTGAAGGTCATGGGTGAGGATTGTAGCGGGAGGTCGGGCCGTTGACCGCCGGGCGAGAGACTTTTACGATGTAGATCAAGATGTACAAGAAAGAGGGCTCATGTCCAAACAGTATTCGATCGCCGAGGCCCGAAAGAACTTCACCAGCGCGGTGAACGAGGCGGAGAACGGGGAACGGGTGGAGCTGACCCGTCGCGGCCGGCCGGTGGCGGTCCTGATTTCGCTCGACGAGTATGGGCAACTTGCTAACGGAAGACGCTCTTTCTGGGAGTCCTACGAAAACTATCTGCGCCGGTATGCTTCGCCGGAGATCGACATCGGCGATGTCTTCGAGGGCGTTCGCGACCCGTCGCCGGGACGGGATTTCTCTTGGTGATGATGCGCTACTTCGAGATCTTCGATGGGGTCAAGATCGAGGACTGGCGCGAGTAGGAATCCTCACTCGGCCCCTACCGTCCCGGCGCCACTGGTTCGGGCGCCGGCTCTTCGACCGGGCGGGGAATCTCGGCGGCGATTCGTCGGCCGGCGTCGGTGGCGCGGAGGACGAACTCCTGGGCGAGCAGGCGGTAGGCGGCGGCGCCTTTGGCTTTGGAATCGAATTGGAAGATCGATTGGCCGTGCTCGGGCGCTTCGGCGAGGCGGTTGTTGACTCGGATCTCGATCGCGAACACCTTCGAGCCGAGTTCGCCGCGGAGGGATTCGACGTGGGTGCGGGTCGATTTGATCCGGTAGTCGACCATCGTCAAGAGGACCCCCAGCAGCACGATCCGGCCGCCGGCTTCGTTGCTGGCCCGGTGGGCGGCGGCGATCAGGTTGGTGACCCCCGTGAGCGAGAGGAAGTGCGGCATCGTAGGGACCACGAACGCATCGGCGGCGACGATCGCGTTGATCGGCACGAGCGAGAGCGACGACGGGCAATCGAGGAAGATCAGGTCGTAGCGAGGGGCCACCGCGGCGAGCGCCCCTTTGAGCCGGCTCTCGCGCGAGCGGTAGCGGCCCAGCTCCAGGTCGGCGTGGATCAGATCGACCGAGGCGGTGATCAGGTCGAGGCCGGGGACCTTCGTCGGCCGGATCGCCTCGCTCGCGAGAAACCCGCCGAGCAGCACGTCGGCAGAGGAGGGGGCCAGCTCCTCCCGCGGCACCCCGAGCGAGAGCGATGCCGAGGCCTGGCTGTCGAGATCGACCAGTAGGACCCGCCGGCCGGACAGGGCGAGCGCCGCCGCCAGATTGACCGACGTCGTGGTCTTGCCGACCCCGCCTTTCCTGCTGATGACTGCGGTAATCATTGCCCGGCGTCGATTTATCCCACGATGAGCCCGGCGTGGCAAGGCTTGGGCGGTGCCGGAAACCGGTTCGAGTGGTAGCATTTCTGCCCATGGAGCCCCTAGATCCGAAATTCCGTCGACCGCAAAAGATCGCGGTCCTGCCCGGCGACGGCATCGGCGTGGACGTGACCGCCGAGGCGGTCAAAGTCTTGGAAGCCGCCGCCGCGGGCTGGAGCCTGCCCCTCGAACTCGTCCACCTGCCGTACAGCGCCGACTATTACCTGGAGACCGGAGTGAGCCTGCCGCCGGGTACGCTCGACGAGTGGCGGGACCACTACGCGGCGATCTATATCGGCGCGTTCGGCGACCCCCGGGTGCCGGACATGAAGCATGCCTCGGACATTCTGCTCGGCACCCGCTTCGGCCTCGATCTCTACATCAATTTCCGGCCGGTCAAGCTCTACGACCCGCGACTTTGTCCGCTCAAAGGCAAGACCGAGAAAGACGTCGACTTCGTCGTCTTCCGCGAAAATACCGAAGGCGCCTACGTGGGCGTCGGCGGCAATTTCAAGAAGGGGACCCCGGACGAGGTGGCGATCCAGGACGAGATCCATACCCGCAAGGGGGTCGAGCGCATCCTGCGCGCGGCGTTCGAGTACGCGGTCGCACAGGGTAAGACGAAGGTGTGTATGAGCGACAAGGCGAACGTCATGCGCTTCGGCCACGACCTCTGGCAGCGCGCATTCGCCGAGGTCGCCCCCGACTATCCGAGCATCGAGCCCAGCCATCTCTACGTCGACGCGCTCACCATGATGATGGTGAAGCGGCCGGAGAGTTTCGAGGTGATCGTCACCAACAACATGTTCGGCGACATCGTGACCGACCTCGGCGCGGCACTCCAAGGGGGCCTGGGAATGGCCGCTTCGGCGAACCTCCACCCCGGCCGGACCTCAATGTTCGAGCCGGTCCACGGCTCGGCCCCGAAGTATGCCGGCACCGGACAGGCGAACCCGATCGGCGCGATCCTCTCCGCCGCGCTGATGCTCGAAACCCTCGGCCACGCCCAAGCCGCCCAAGCGCTCGACGATGCGGTCCTCGCGGCGATCCGCGAAGATTCGACGACCGCCGATGTCGGCGGCACGATGACCACCTCCCAGGTGGGCAGCGACATCGCCAAGCGCGTCGAGCGCGCCGCTCTTGCCCCGACAGAAGCCTGACCGGCGGTACCCGATCCAATTCCCCGGAGAGATTCAGATGCCGCCGAGCCCGATGAACGACCGCGAGCTGATCTACGACTGGAACAAGGAGAGCGGCCAGGAGCTCAAGCCCCTGCGCGGCAAGGTCGAGCTCGACGACGAGACGTTGCGCGACGGCCTGCAATCTCCTTCGGTGAAGACGCCGCCGATTGAAAAGAAGCTTGAAATACTCCACCTGATCGCCGCCCTCGGCATCGAGTCGGCCGACCTCGGCCTGCCCGGCGCGGGGCCGCACGTGGTGCGCGACGTCGAGCGGCTGGCGCGGGAGATCGTCGACCAGCGCCTCGCGATTTCGCCGAACTGCGCCGCGCGCACGCTCGAAGTGGACATCCGTCCGATCGTCGACGTCTCCGAGCGGGTGGGGCTGCCGATCGAAGTCGCCTGTTTCCTCGGCTCGTCGCCGGTGCGCATCTACACCGAAGGGTGGACGCTCGATCAGATGCTCCACTGGACCACCAGCGCGGTCGAGTTTGGCGTCAAGCACGGCCTGCCGGTCATGTACGTCACCGAGGACACCACGCGAGCCCAGCCGGAGGACCTCCGCCGCCTCTATACCGCGGCGGTCGAAGCGGGGGCGCGCCGGGTCTGCGTCTCGGACACGGTGGGGCATGCCACCCCGGCGGGAGCGGCGGCGGTGATCCGCTTCGTCCGCGGCGTGGTCGATGCGACGGGGGTAGACGTGAAGGTCGATTGGCATGGCCACCGCGACCGCGACCTCGGCGTGATCAACGCCCTCGCCGCCGCGTCGGCCGGCGCGGACCGCCTGCACGGCACGGCGCTCGGCATCGGCGAGCGGGTAGGCAACTGCCCGATCGATCTGCTGCTGGTCAATATGCAGATGCTCGGCTGGATCGATCGCGATCTCACGCGGCTGGTCGATTACTGCCGCCTGGTCGCCGAGACCACCGGTGTCCCCTGTCCGGACAACTATCCGGTGATCGGCCGCGACGCCTTCCGCACCGCGACCGGAGTCCACGCCGCGGCGATCCTCAAAGCCCGCGCGCGTGGCGAAGAGTGGCTCGCCGACCGGGTCTACTCGTCGATTCCCGCGAGCCTGATCGGCCGCCACCAGGTGATCGAGGTGGGCAACATGAGCGGCAAATCCAACGTCATCTTCTGGCTCGAAGAGCGCGGATTCACGGCCGAGCCAAGTCTGGTCGACGAGATCTTCGAGCGCGCGAAAGCTTCCGGCCGGGTGCTCGAAGAGGCGGAGATCGGCGCCATCTGCCAGGCCCGCGGGGTGACCCCGGGCACCCCCACCCCGCGCGCGTTGCCATAGATGATGGGCGCAGGATAAAAGGGCGCAGCATGCTGCGCCCCTACGTCTACATCCCGGCGGCGGAGGGGTGCCTCCCGTGATCAAGAAACGGGTTCCCCGCGCGCTCGACCCGGAGGCTGCCGCTGCGGCGGCCAAAGAAAAGGCGACGCCGTGGCACCGGGCGCTCCGCCGCTATCTCGAATCGCTCGCCCTCGAACGGGGCCTCGCCGCCAACAGCGTCGAAAGCTACGGCCGGGACCTGCTGCGCACCGGCCGGGCGCTGGCCAAAAGCGGCGGCGATTTACTCTCGGTCGATCCGACAGCGCTGTCCGCCCACATCCGCGATCTTCGTCGCGAGGGTCTCTCGCCCCGCTCGATCGCTCGCGGGCTCGCCTCGATCCGCAGCTTCTTCCAGCACCTGATCGAGATCGGCGAACGCACCGACAACCCGGCCGTCCACCTGGTCCAGCCGAAGCGGTTCCGTTCGCTGCCGAAAGTGCTCACCGAGGCGGAGGTGGAAGCGCTGCTCGCCGCCCCGGACATCGCGACCCCCCTCGGCCTGCGCGACCGGGCGATGATCGAGCTGCTCTACGCCGCGGGCCTCCGCGTCTCCGAGCTGGTCGGCCTCACCCTGCCGCAGCTGCGGCTCGACGTCGGCTTCCTGATCGCCTACGGCAAAGGCGACAAGGAGCGGGTGGTGCCGGTCGGCGAAGCCGCCGAGATGTGGGTCGGCCGCTATCTCTCCGAGATACGGCCGACGCTCACCGAGGGAAAGCGCCACGCTTTCGTCTTCGCCAACTCCCAAGGCGACGGAATGACCCGCCAAGGCTTCTGGAAGAACCTCGGCGCCTACGGTCGAACCGTCGGCCTGCGCGCACTCTCCCCCCACGTCCTCCGCCACAGCTTCGCCACCCACCTCCTGGAGCACGGGGCCGACCTGCGCGCCGTCCAGATGATGCTCGGCCACGCCGACATCGCGACGACCCAGATCTACACGCACATTCACCAGCACCGGCTCAAAAGCCTCTACGATCGGTTCCATCCCCGGGCGTAGATTCGGGCGGGAACCTCCGCCGGGCCCGAGGAGTCTCGCGTCGGGTATATAAGAAACCGCGCCGGATATATAAGAAACGGCGTCGGGTATATAGCTATCAGCGTTGGATATATAAGAATCGCCGCCGGGGTCGGGACAATTCTCGCCGGGTATATAGAGATCCCAGTTCTCTGTATAAGAATCGCCGTCGGGCAACAGAGAATCCAGGCCGGGACCGCGAAGATCGCCGTCGGGCGGGGAATTCTCCGCGCCGGCTATATAAGAATCTCCGTTCTCTATATAAGAATCGCCGCTGGATGTATGCAAATCTCCGCTGGATATATGCAAATCGCCGTTGGGAAAGGAGGAACCGTCGAGTCTCGCGGTCTCGTCTGAGGAAACAGTAGGAGACTCGTGTGCTCGTCCTGGGACCGTCGGCATCTCGCCGGCGTTTTCGCTCGACCAGGCGCCGGACGCCGCCGGGGACTGATGCTCTCTCGAAGGGACGGCGCCCTAGACAGGCCCCGGCCCCGGGAGTATCTTTTCAATATGAGGACCGAGATCCATCTCGAAGGGGAATTGCTCACCGAGGCCGAGCGCTTCGCCATCGCGCGCGGCGCCACGCTTCAGGCCCTGGTCGAAGAGGCATTGCGCCTACTCCTCAAAGAGCGGAGTCCGTGTTACCCCGAGTCTTCCCACGAGCTGCCCACCTGGGGCTCCGGCTGGCTGCGACCCGGAGTGGATCTGGACAAGAGCGTTGCGTTGCTCGATCTGATGGATCAGGAAAATGCTCCTGTTTGACGTCAACGTTCTGGTTTACTCCCACCGAAAAAGACGGTCCCGAGCGCCGCGAGTGATTGAAATCACTCGCTAGATTACGACGTCCCTCCGGGACGTTCCCCGCTTCAAGTACTCTCCTCGGTTCCAGCATCTCGTCCCGTAGGGACGACGTAACGTAGCGAGGGAATTCATTCCCTCGCGACCCCGCTCGCGACCCCGGCCGGTCAAACCAGGCGCTTACCCCCAGACGTTCGACCGGCCAAAGTCCGGCCTTTCGGCAGAGGGACGGTTCCCCCGGCTGCGGCTATGATCCTGCGCATTCCAACCGCGGAAAAGTCCGCCGCGATCGATACAGAATCTCTTTCTCCGCAATCCAGCGGGAGGTGGCCGATGAAATTAGGAACTTCCTTCGTCGTCTTGGGGCTGATCCTCGCCCTGCCGGTGCATGCCGGCTCGATCAAAGTAGTGAACGGCGTCGCGATCTACACCGCGGGCAACAACGAGGTGAACACGATCGTGGTCGATCCGCGGGGAAGCGGGCTCGATCAGAGCACAGGCCAGTCCGTCACCGGCTTCGCGGTGTCGGACAGCTCGGCGCAGCTTTTCGGCGGCCCGGGCTGCAAGATCTTCACCGGCACGGCGATCTGCGACCCGGCTCCTGGCTCGATCTCGCTCGACCTACGCGATAAGAACGACACCGTGAGCCAAGTCGGCGGGGTGGACCACGGAACCCCGGTGCCGATGTTCGTCAAAGGAGGCTCGGGCGACGACATCCTGAACGGCGGCGAGGCCGGCGACACGTTGGACGGTGAGCTGGGCAATGACACGATCGACGGCAAAGGGGGCAACGACACGCTGTTGGGTGGAGCCGGTGACGACCACCTGACCGGCGGCCCCGGCGTCGACAGCTTCAACGGCGCGGCCGGTAGAGACACGATCGACAGCAAGGACGGCATCGCCGAGCGGGTCGATTGCGGCATCGGCAACGACACGGTGATCGCGGACGCCGCCGACGATCTCCATCAGTGCCGCCGGTAGGCCGATCTCGTCGGTCAGACCGCCGGTTCCAGAAGGGACGCCAGGGCGCTTTCGCCTAAGCCCTGGCGCTTCAGGAAGGCCGCGAGGGTGGTTCGGATCTGCCCTGGATTCGTCGGCAGGCCTAGCGCCTGGAGCCGGCCGCGAATCGCCATCCAGCGCTCGCGGTAGGCGGCGGGTAGCGCGTCGACCGAGTCGCTCAGGACCAGGAAATCGCTCTGAAGCGTCCCGGCATAGATCTCCCGATTTTCGGGCCGATCTTTGCCCTCCCATCCGTGCTCGTAATAGCTGACCCGGCCGACGTGCGCGATCTCGGGAGAAGGCTTGTTGCGCGGCAGCCGGCGTAGGTGATTGACCCGGTAGCCGGCGGTTTGGGCGACCAGTTGATAGACCTGGAGCGTGTCGTAGAACGAGCGTTCCGAAAGGTAGACCGGTCGGCCGTCCGGGCCTTGCGGGATGCAGCTCGCCAGGCGTTGGGCGATCGCGGGGGGCGGGCGGCGGCAAGAGGCCCAAGGGGACAGTCGGCTCATTTGAGTCGTCTCCCAGCTGTAGGTGCAGGGGGAGACGTCGACCTCGCCTACGACTGTGCGGATCGCCTCGGCGTTTAAGAAGACGAAGTAGGTGCAGAGCATTTCGTGCCCGCCGGGCACGGGGTAGCTCCAGACCGTGTTGGCCAGGGCATCTGAGGGGATCTGCCGCATCTCTTCGAACAGCGCCGGCTCGACCACCAGGCAGTCGACGTCGAGCCAGCCGAAGTTTTCCCCACTGGTGGCGAAGAGGAACTCCCAAATCGTTTTGTCGTCGACCGGCAGCACCACATGATGAAACGGCGTTTCGACATGGCGGTGGATCCAATCGACCTCCTCGGGTTTCAAGTGCGAGCCGATCAGGACCACGTTGACCCCTCGGGGGATACGACGCAGGGAACGGACCGCCCAATGAAGAAGACCCGAGGTGAAAAACAGGTAGAAGACGTCCCTCCGGTCGCCGAGCGCTTGCCAGAACGAACGGAATTCCTCCAGGTGGGGAGCCTGGACCTGGTCCATCAAGCTCGACGAATCCTGCATACCGGCCTCCTGTTCTGATTATTGCGCTCTTTGGAAGACAGTGCCCGCCGTCGTCGTTCCGGGACGAAGGCCGGAACGAACCGACCGGGCCGGACGGGCGATACAGCTTGCCTGCCCCGCGGGGTGAGGCCCTCGTGCTTTGCCCCGTGCTAACCTCCCTTTCGTGTACCGTCAGTCTATCCAACGGGGAGGCTAGAGCCCGATGACGATGCTGGGAATCGAGCGAAAAGAGGAAGAAGGGCGGCTCGTCGAGCACGAGCATTTGGAGGACGTGGTCATCCGTTTTGCCGGCGACTCGGGCGACGGCATGCAAATGACCGGCAGCCAATTCACCAACACGTCCGCCATGTTCGGCAACGACCTTTCGACGTTGCCCGATTTTCCGGCCGAGATCCGGGCGCCCGCCGGGACCCTTCCGGGGGTTTCGGCGTTCCAGGTGCGGATCGCCGACTACGACATCCACACCCCCGGCGACGCGCCCGACGTACTGGTCGCGATGAACCCGGCCGCGCTCAAGAAAGAGCTGCCGGATTTGAAGGCGAACGGCATCGTGATCGCCAACACCGACGAATTCGGCGAGCGCAACCTGGCGAAGGCCGGCTATGCGGTGAACCCGCTCGAAGACGGTTCGCTCGGCGGCTTCCGGGTGTTCGCGGTGCCGATTGCCACCCTCACCAAGCGGGCGCTCGAAGGCTCTGGTCTCGATAACAAAACGGCAGAGCGGTCGAAGAACATGTTCGCGCTCGGTATGTGCTACTGGCTGTTCTCGCGGACGCTCGACAACACGGCGGCCTTCTTGCGGAAGCAGTTCGCGAAGAAACCGGATCTGGCCGAAGGCAACGTCAAGGTGCTCAAGGCGGGATGGAACTACTGCGACATCACCGAGGCGTTCCATACCCGCTACGAGATCGACCCTGCGCCGATGGAGCCGGGGCTCTATCGCAACATCATGGGCAACACCGCCTTGGCGCTCGGCCTAATTGCCGCCAGCCGTCGGAGCGGCCTGCCGCTGTTCCTCGGCGCCTATCCGATCACGCCGGCCTCCGACGTGCTCCATGAGCTGTCGAAGTACAAGAACTTCGGCGTCACCACGTTCCAGGCGGAGGACGAGATCGCCGCGGTCTGCGCCGCGATCGGCGCCTCGTTCGGCGGCGCCCTGGGCGTGACCTGCTCTTCGGGTCCCGGGATCGCCCTTAAAACCGAGGCGATGAACCTGGCGGTGATGACCGAGCTGCCGTTGATCGTCTGCGACATCCAGCGCGGCGGCCCTTCGACCGGCCTGCCGACCAAGACCGAGCAGGCGGATCTGCTCCAAGTGATGTTCGGCAGGAACGGCGAGTCGCCGCTGCCGATTCTCGCGCCCAGCTCGCCCAAGGACTGCTTCGACATCGCGCTCGAAGCGGTGCGGATCGCCACGCGGTACATGGTGCCGGTGGTGATTCTGTCGGACGGCTATCTCGCGAACGGCTCGGAACCCTGGAAGCTGCCGAAAGTGGAGGAGCTGCCCGATCTGCGGATCGAATTCCGTACCGACCCGGTGGCCTTTCATCCTTACGAACGCGATCCGGAGACCCTCGGCCGGCCGTGGGCGATTCCGGGGACGCCGGGGCTCGAGCACCGGATCGGCGGGATCGAAAAGGAAGCCGTGACCGGCAACATCTCCTACGATCCAGAAAACCACGAGCTGATGGTCCATCTGCGCGCCGAGAAGGTCGAGCGGATCGCTCGAACCATCCCGCCGATCGAGGTGATCGGTGATGACGACGCAGAGCTGCTGGTGCTCGGCTGGGGGAGCACGGCGGGCGCGATCACCGGCGCGGTCAACTCCGCGCGGCGCCAGGGCTTGAAGGTTGCCCGCGCCCATCTGCGCTACCTGAATCCGATGCCGGCGAATCTGGGCCAGGTGCTTGCCCGTTTCCCCCGGGTGCTGGTGCCCGAAATGAACAGCGGGCAACTCGCGTTCCTGCTGCGCGCCAAGTACTTGAAGGACATCCTGTCGTACCCGAAGGTGCAGGGCAAACCGTTTACCCGCCAACAGATTTTTGACCGGGTCCACGCGCTGCTGGTTGGAGCGCAGGCGCCCGAGGAGGTCTCCCATGCCTGAGGCTCCGGTCCTAACCCGGAAGGATTTCCAGACCGACCAGGAAGTGCGCTGGTGCCCCGGCTGCGGCGATTACGCGGTGTTGAACGCGGTGCAGCAGGTGTTTCCCGAGCTGGGCATCCCGCGCGAGAAGTTCGTCGTGGTTTCCGGCATCGGCTGCTCGTCGCGCTTCCCGTATTACATGAACACGTTCGGGTTCCACACCATCCACGGGCGGGCGCCCGCGGTCGCCACCGGCTTGAAGCTGTCCCGGCCGGAGCTGGAGGTGTGGATCGCGACGGGAGACGGCGACGCGCTGTCGATCGGCGGCAACCATCTGATCCACACCCTGCGGCGGAACGTCGGCGTGAAGATCCTGATGTTCAACAACCGGATCTACGGCCTGACCAAGGGGCAGTACTCTCCAACCAGCGAGCTGGGCAAGCGGACCAAATCGACCCCCGCGGGCTCTGTGGACTACCCGTTCAATCCGCTGTCGTTGGCGCTGGGGGCGGGGGCGACGTTTGTCGCGCGGACGGTGGACATCTACCTGCCGCACCAGAAGGAAATGCTCCGCCGCGCCGCCGCACACAAGGGGACGGCCTTCGTCGAGATCTACCAGAACTGCAACATTTTCAACGACAAGGCTTTCGACTACATGACGGATCGGGACGTGCGCGACGACGCGGCGATCTACCTGGAGCACGGTAAGCCCCTGGTGTTCGGCAAGAACAAAGATCGCGGCATCCGCATACGCGGCACCGAGATGGAGGTGATCGAACTCGGAGCGGAGCACACGGTCGACGATTGCATGGTCTGGAACGAGAACCTGGACAACCCGGCGACCGCATTCTTGGCCGCCCAGCTGTTGCCGCCGAACTTCCCGACCGCGCTCGGCGTCTTCCGCTCGGTCGATTCGCCCACCTACGAACAGCGGGTGATCGGTCAGATCGACGAGGCGATCGGTAAACAGGGCGTGGGCAAGCTCGAAGACCTGCTGCGCCAGGGGGACACCTGGACGGTGGGGGAGCAGCTGGCGGCGCACTGAGTTGTTGTTCCTGCCGAAACGAAGACGGCCGGCACGCCTTGGAAGGCGTACCGGCCGTTTTGCGATTCAGGCTGCTTCGAGACTTACCGCAGCGCGGGAGACTCGATTTCGTAGGTCACGCCGCCTTGCACTTTTTCGCTGCGGACGTTGGTCTGGCGCACCTCGAAGACGTTCGGCTCGGTGCGCGTCTGGAGCGTACCGGTCGCCGTGTCCTGGAAGTTGAGGTCGATCGGGAATTCCTGGCGCGGACTCATCGTCATTTGAATCCAGGCGCCGGTGCCGAGGATCTGGATCGATGAAGTACCGGTGATCGCGACGTTGCTGCCGAGCGAACCGCCGCGGCGCCAGAGGTCGAACAGCGCGGGTCCGAGATCGACGGTGACCCGGCCGCGACGGAGGAACGGATTGAGCACGCCCGGGTCGAGCCGGTCGAGGAAGCTCAGCTTGACCACCGCCGTCGCCGTCTCGAAGTTGCGGACGACCATCGTCGCGGTGAAGGCCGAGAACTGGACCAGATCGACGACGTTGACGTTTCTCCAGACCAGGTTGTTGCTCTTGCGGACGTTGATGTTCGGATCGGAGACTTCGACCGGCAGCGGGTCTTGGGCGGAGAGGATGCGCGCGAGCAGGCAGACGTGCCCCTTGAACGCCGGGAGCCAGGGGACGACCACGGTCGCCGTGCCGCTCGGGTCGATGTCGGTGACGGCCGAGCCGAACGAATGCCAATCGGCCGGCCAGGCGAGACCCGCCGAGGCTTTAGCCCAATAGAGCGCCACCGTGACGTTCTTCGCCTTCACCGTGCCCTTGTTGTAGAAGCGGACGTTGACGAAGTTGGTCTGGCCGAACTCAGGATTCTGGTGAATCGTGCTGCCGTCGTCGATGTTGCGAATCCAGATGTCGCGGCTCTCCCACATGTTGTTGGCGGTTGTCGCCGGGTCGGGTTCGAGCCCGGTATCCCACGGCTTGTCCTTGGACCAGAGGTCGGTCTTTTCGAGGCCGGTGAGGACTTTGCAGATCGCGGGCGCCGCGGCGCATGCCTCGTTGCCGGCCGGCTGGGCGACCACCTGGTAGGCGTACTGGGACGAGGAGGAGACGTTCGTGTCGTTGAAGTTCGTGATCACGATGTCGTTCGCGATCTTGGTAAATCCGGAGTCGCAGCCGCTTTCGCTCCGGTAGACGTCATAGACCTTGCCAGGACCGGAGTTGGTCCAGGAGAGCGAATTCGAATTCGCGCCCGCCGCCACGGCGAGCGTCGGAATGGCCGGCGGCGCGCACCCGGCGAACGTAGTATTGGCCCCCGGGTCGGCCGCGCAGGCGATTTCGTGGCGATTGAGCGCGGCGAAGATCGCGCCGCCGTGGGGTGTGCCGTTGTTCAAGTTGCCGTCGTCGTCGTCGGCTGCGCGCAGGACGCGGAACAGACTGCCGTTGGTGCAGCCGTTCGAGGCCCAGGTGGCATTCGACTTGTCGCATTTCCACGCCTTGGTTGCCGTCGGCCGCGACAAGTACCAGAGCCGCTCGGCGGTATTCCAAGCCTGAGGCGAACCCGCGGCGGGCAGGTCGCGGTTGACGAAGTCCCAGTACGATTCGGTCGCGATGTACGACTCGCAGTGCTCTTCGGTGCCGCAGATGCCTTCGCCGTCGAAGAAGTTCTGGCACAGCGGCTGGACGAAGTTCGCCACCGTATGCGGAACGTTCTTCTCGCGCTTGGCCCAGTCGACATCGCGGATGCCGGTGCAGGTGGTGCAGGCCTCGCCATAGCCGAAGCAAGGGACGCCGACCAAGAAACCGGAGCCGGTGCAGGAGTTGTGGGTCATCAGGACGGCAGTGATGTCGGCATAGCTCTCGCCCGACGCCTTGTCGGGGCTGGCGATGCCGTCAAACTGGTCCAGTCCGTGGCCGTACTCGTGGAGCGAGACGCCGGGCAGCTCGCCCGTATTGCCGCAAGGGATCGTCGTATTCGGGATGATGCCCGAGATGAAGAAGTTCAAATCCTTGGTGACCGGATGCCAATAAGCGTTGCAGACCTGGTTCAGGTTCACCTCGACTTGAAGTTTCTGAGCCAGCCAAGCGTTGTTGGGCAGCCAGCCGCGACCGACCTCCTTGATCCGGTTCACCCAGTAGTACTGGGTCCGCGCAGCTGCCGTGTTTCCCGGACCGCCGGAGCCCGGCGTGGAGCAGTCGGTTCCCGGGTTGGACAGAAAGTCGATGTTGCCTGCGCCGTCATCGCTCTGCGAGATCGCGCCGCAGTTCAAGTCCTTGATGTTGACGAACGTGCTGTTGAGGGTCGAGGCGACCGGACCGTTGGTGAAGTTGTAGATGCCGCCGGAATTGGCGGCGCCGGGAGCGACGCTCAAGTCGGCGAAGGGGAACGGCAGGTTTGCTTCGCCGACGGCGGCATCGGCATGTACGCCACCATGCACCTGGGCGGCCGCGAAGTCGCGCAGGTCATGGAGCGCCAGCACGGTTCCTGAGACCGCGTCGATGCGGGCGCGCCAGGGCGCGCCGCCGACCCGTTCGACCGAGATCTCCCAGACGGGCACCCAGCGGACGCCGTGGCCCGGCTCGAACTGTCCCGCGCGGTTGGGAAGGTCGAGACCGAGGGACACCAGGTGAAGCTGGGTTTCGAGCACTTTCCGGACGGCGGCTTTGCCGTCGAACGCGGCCTTGGCGATCGCCACCGCGCGCTCACGATCGATCGTCGCGCTCTTCGTCTCGGCTCCCGGTGCCGCGATCCCCTCGGTGCCGAACTGAATCAAGTTGCCGTTGTTGATCCGGAAGAAGACGCGCGCCGCATCGACCGGCAGGCCGGCGTGGACGACGTCGAAATCGACGAACCAGAGATAGTCGGACTGCCGCCCGGAGCGGCCGGAGGAGAGCACCAACTCTTTGGGATCGACGCCGAGCGCGTCGGCGAGCGGCGCTAAGAACGCGCGAGCGATCTTTTCGAGTGTCGCGACGTCCGATTTTGCGCCGACGCCGAAACGCGTTACGAGATCTTGCGGTGCGAGCCGGTTGCCGAAGCCGGGAAGCCAAGCGAGGCCCGGGCCTTCGGCGTAGTCGAGCCGGCCGGTGCGGCGATCGATCCAGCCGACCCATTCGCCGGTCTTTTCCGCCGCGGCCTTGGCGCGAAAGGCGTTCCAGCTTTGCTCGACCTCCGGAGCCATGGGGCTCTGAGCCTCTTCGATCCGGTCGCTATCGCGCGAGAAAATAAGGCTCGCATCGGCCCGCCGGTCGGCGGACAGTGCATCTTCGGTGTGAATGGCCTGTGCGTTCGCGCGAGGCGAGACGGCGAACATCGAAAACAGCGCCACGAACGGGACAGCGCGAGAAATCCAACGGGGGACGAAGCGTGAAGACAACATGCTCTTCCTCTCATTTCTCCCCGATCCTTTCGGCCGACGGATTCGGTCGCAAGGGTTAGAACTCGGGGTCTTGAGAGAGCCTGACGACGCATACTTCGGTCGGTATTAGGTCGGCTGCGAAAGAGAGGGTTTGCGCTTGTCGCTGGTAGAGTGATCCCCGATGCCCGATCTGTTCATCCTCGCCCACGGGGGCACCTGGGACCTCCGCTTCCAGATCTCCTCGCTCGCCGCAAGCACTGTGGCGGCGGGAGAAACGGTCGAGATCGCCCTCTTCTTCGGCGCCCTCGACGCCTGGGTTCGCGGTCGCTGGGACGATCTAGACCCCGCGCCGCCGGTCACCGCCGATCGGCTCGAAGCGCTGGACCTACCGCCGCTTTCCTTCATGCTCGCCGAGGGGCGCGCGAGCGGCGCTCTCCGCCTGTTCGCCTGCAGCGCCTCGGCACGATTTCTCGGCCTGGAGTTGGCGGCGGTGCAGGCGAAAGTCGACGCGATCCTGGGCTGGCAGAGCTTCGCTCAGAGGATTCGCGAGGCGGGGGCGGTGGTGACGCTGTAAGGAGTTGGCCTTCAGAGCAGCGGATTCACTACGCGCACGAGTCCATATTCTTGATCGTGGCTCAAATCCTCGGAATACAACGTAGGAACTCCGGCTGAGGTCGCGGCCTGAATGATCAACGCGTCCCAGAAAGAGATCTTGAATCGGCTCTCGACAAGAAACGCTTGGAGAATGGATTCTCCGGAATTGACCACCACTTCCCAGTTCAAATAATCCCTGACGATCCGTGCCGCCTCATCGGGGGAAACCGGGCTCTTGGCCTTACGGCAAATGTTAACATAGAACTCTTGGAGGACTTGGGTGCTCAAGACACCAGTGCCTTCGTCCCAGAGCCGCTCAACGAGACCCTTGGCCCGCTCGTGCTTCTCTCCACAGCCCCGGTCGTGCGCATAGACCAGGACATTGGTGTCCAAGAAGCATCTATCGGTCATGCAGCTCGTCGCGGGAGCCGGGAGGCGTCCAGTTGAGGTCGTACCCGTGCTTCAGCCGGTCTAGCGCGCGCGCCTTTGCTGTGTCGTAGCCTGGTTTCGTCCCAACCAGATCCTTTAGGGCCTCGCTGAGAAGCTGGTCCAAAGTAACACCTTTCTGGCTGGCCAAGGCCCGAGCAGCCTCGACCACGGCACTATCCATTTCGAGAAGGATCCCGGTCGTCATCGTAGCGTTCCCTCAGGGATGAAGAGTACGGATACCGGGATTCCTCGTCAATCCGGAACGAACGGATCGGATCGCCGCTTAGTCAGCACCCCAACCGCCACCAGCCCCATCAGCACCGCGAGCGCCGCGAGCCCGATCCCGCCCAACGTCGGAATCTCCGTAACCGCCGGGGCACCTACCACCTGAAAGACCGTCGGATCGCCTGCGGTCGCCGTGGCCGGGTCGTCGGAGGGGGCGAACGACTCGTTCGTGCCGTTGCCGTCCGCGTCGTAGACGGCTGTTGCCTGGTTCGAGACGGTGGCGCCTGGGGTGAGAAGGCTGCTCAGCTGGACGAGCAGGGTGATCGTGACCGTGCCGCCCGGCGGGATCGAGCCGTCCCAGTTTAGGACGTTGGTCGCTGTTGCGGTGCCGGAGGTGGCTGAGACCGAGATTGGGGTGAAATCGGGGGAGAGCGGATCGGTCAGCTCCGGGCCGGGGTTGTCGAATTGGGTGGCAGGTCCCTGGTTGGTGATCACGATCGTGTAGGTGGCAAACGAGCCGGGCTCGAAGGTTCCGGCAACCGATTTGGTGACGGAGAGAGTGGCGGGGGAGATGACGGCGGTCGGCTCGGTGGCGGTCGCGACCACCGGTCGGCCTGAGGTTTCGAGCTCAATCGAGCCGGTGCCGTCGATCATGGAACCGGGTGAGAGGGCCGGGTCAGCTTGCACCGTGACGGCGAGCACGGCGCTTCCGGGAGTCCAGGAATCCCGGAGGCATTCGACCAGTCCGCTCGCGCCGACCGCCGGCGAGGTGCAGGTCCATTCCACCCCGGACGGGGGGACCAGCGACTGGAAGCCGGCGTTGGCCGGAACGACGAAGCGGAGCGCCACGTTCTGGTTGTCGGGAAGCGCGGTGGTCGCGGTCACCGTGTAGGTCACGTCGGCCCCGGCGGCCACCGGGTCGGGGGTGTCGGTGACCGTGATGGACAGACTGGGAGAGGCGGTGCCGACCGTCGTCGTCTGCTCGGCGCTGTTGTCCTTGGGGTCCGGGTCGGGTGTGGTCGAGGCTGTGGTCGCGGTGTTGATGAGAAGCGGCCCCGAGTCGGCGCGGACCGAAAGCGAAAAGGAAGCGGTCCCCGGCGGGAACGTGGGAACCGAGCAGGAGACCATGCCGCTCGAACCGACCGCGGGGGTGGTGCAACTCCAACCCGGCGGGGATGCGAGCGCCAGGAAGCTCGCGCCGGCCGGCAGGGTGTCATCCATTTGGGCGTCGAGCGCATCGCTCGGCCCTTCGTTCGAAACCTGGATCGTGTAGACGAGCGTGCCGGCAAGCGCCACCGGGTCGACGTCGTCGGTTTTGGTGATCGAGAGGCTGGCCGTGGGGGTTCCGGCAAATGAGGTGGATGCGTGGAGACACGCCCCCGCGACGAAGGCGGCGAAACGCAGGGATCGCGAACGGCTTGGGGGGGCGATGGGCATCGAGCGGGCAAAATGCATTGGAGAAATTCCTTTGAAGGTTCGTCGACTGCAGCAGGGAACTGTTCTACCCTATCCTACCCCGCGGGCCGCGCGTTGACGCCCTCCTCCCTCGGATGTTAGCCTTACGGGAAGCTCAGGCGTTCCAGATCGGCCGGCACCAGCGATAAAGCAGCGACATTCCGCCATGACCTCCTCCCGCAGTTCGGGCTCGTTCGGTGCCGTGCGCGATGCGGATACCGACAACATCGACCTGACGCCGTTTTCCGAAAGCGGCTTGACGGCGTCGATCAGCACCTCTTCGCGCGGCATGGAGCCGGAGGCCGCGGCGGTCGAGGTCGAAGCCGGCATCATCCTGATCGCCCATCCGGAAAACCAGCGGCTCGGCTCGCGGTTCCGCCTCTCTCCCGGCACCACGCTCGAAATCGGCCGTAGCGCCGCCACCGGCATCAGCTTGCCCGAGGTGCTGTCGATCTCGCGCACCCACGCCCGGCTCCGCTATTTCGGTCACCGGGTGACGATCGAGGACCTGGGGAGCACCAACGGCACCTACGTGAACGGCCGGCGGATCAACGGCCAGGCCGCGCTTCAAAGCGGCGACCGATTTCAGACCGCGGCCGTCCATTTCAAGTTCCTCCACGAACGCGACCCGGAGCATGCCTACCACGAGGCGATCTACGATCTGGTGATGCGCGATGGGCTGACCGAGATCTACAACAAGCGGAAGTACGAGGAAGAGCTGCAACGCGAATTCGCCCGCGCGTTGCGCCATAGCCGGCCGCTGTCGCTGATCGCGTTCGACATCGACGAGTTCAAGCAGGTCAACGACACCTACGGCCACCTGTGCGGCGACTTCGTGCTCAAGCAGCTCGCGAGCCTGGTGCGCGACGTGGTGCGGCCGGAGCAGATCTTCGCCCGGGTGGGCGGCGACGAGTTCGCGATCCTCGCGCCCGAGACCGAGCTCGAAGGGGCCGAGACGCTCGCCAAAAAGCTGTGCGAGCGGGTGCTGGAGCTGGACTACCGCTACGAGGACTACAAAATCGAGGTCTCTTGCTCGTTCGGCGTCTCCGGCCTCGATCCTTCGATGCGCGCGCCGAACCAACTGTTCGAGGCGGCGGACGCGGCGCTGTTCGACTCCAAGCGCGCCGGCCGCGGGCGGGTGAGCGTGCATCACCCGGAAGCGCCGACGGGCAGCGCCTGACGACCCTCGTCTTTCGATCCGGCAGAGGTTTCGTTTGAGCCGCAGCGACCGGCGGAGCCGACGGCGCTCGAGGGAGCGGGAAGGGGAGGTCCCCTTCCTTTCGGACCTCTTCCCTTTGGACACACAATCGGACCCAACGACTGCGCAGTTCGGGTCGCCCGGGATAGAATCCCGTCCTAGGGAGGACCCGGTGCCGTTCTACAACTGCGATCGCTGCCCTTCATACTGCTGTTCGTACCCGCGCATTCAGGTCGAAGAGAGCGATCTCATTCGCCTGGCGAAGCATTTCGGCCTGTCGTATGGATCCGCGCGAAAGAAGTTCGTCCGCCGCGGGGAGGAGCCGAAAGAGCTGATCCTGCGCCACACGCCGGATGAGATTTACGGCACGGCCTGCCAATTTCTCGACCGCACGACGCGGCGCTGCTCGATCTATGAAGCACGGCCGGCGATTTGCCGCACCTACCCGGGCGACGGCCGCTGCGGCTACTACGACTTCTTGAGCTTCGAGCGCCGCGCGCAGGACGATCCCGACCACGTGCCCTCGACCTACAACCATCCCGCGTCGAGCCCCGCCCACTCTACGGACTTCTCGGACGAGTAGGAACGGGGAAGCGTGCTCCGGGAGCTTCACGTCCGCAATCTCGCGGTGATCGAGAGTGCATCGATCGAGTGGGAGGCCGGTTTCGCCGTGCTGTCGGGCGAGACCGGCGCAGGCAAATCGATCGTCGTCGATTCGCTGTCTCTGCTCGCCGGAGCGCGCGCCTCGTCCGAGATGATCAGGAGCGGCGCCGAGGGCTTAAGCGTCGCCGGGGTGTTCGCGCCGCGCGGCGACGCCTGGCGCCGGGTGCTCGACGAAGCCGGGCTCGACGCCGAAGGCGACGAATTGCTGATCCGCCGCGAGATCGCCAAGAACGGCCGCAACCGGGTGTTCGTGAACGACCAGCCGGCGACTCTGCGGTTGCTCGCGGATCTGGCACCCCTGGTCCTGCGCATCTATGGCCAGCGCGAAGAGCTGGGCCTCACCACGCCCGACCTGCAGCGCTGGTGGCTCGACCGGAGCGGCGGCGCCGAGGCCGAACGGCTGCTCGCGCGGGTGGCGGAAACGCACGAGCGGTGGTCGCGCCTGGCCGAGCGGCTGACGCGGGCGAGCGGCGACCAGAAGGCGCGGCGCGAGCGGCTCGACCTGCTGCGCTTTCAGGCCGAGGAGATCGACGCGTCGCGGCTGATCGCGGGCGAGGACGAAAAACTGCGGATCGAGCGCGAGGGCCTGCGTCATGCCGACGCGATCGCCCGGGCGCTCGGCGCCTCGCAGGCGACGCTGTCAGAGGACGAAGGCGCGGCGGTCGAGCGGCTGGGCAGAGCGCGCGACCTGATCGCCGGAATCGTCGACTGGCAGCCGGAGGCCGAGGGGTGGCTGGCCGATCTGACCGAGATCGAAGTCCGGCTCGCCGATCTCGCCCAGACGCTCGCGCATCATCTGGACGGGCTCGAAGCCGATCCGGCGCGGCTGGACGCGGTCGAGGAGCGGCTGGCCCTGGTCGAGCGGCTCGGTCGGCGCTTTGGCGGCTCGGCTGCCGCCGTGCTCGCCTATCGCGCGACGATCGAAGAGGAGCTTTCCGAGTTGGACGCCGACGCCGCCGATCGCAGCGATCTGTTCGTGCGGGTGGAGGAGGCGCTCGGCGTCTACCGGGAAGAGGCGCTCGCCCTCTCGGCGGCGCGCAAGGTCTGGGGCCGCGAGCTGGTGCAGCGGATCGCCGCGGAATGCAAGGATTTGGGGCTCGCCAAGGCGCGCCTTGAAGTATCCCTCGAACGGCGCAAGCGCGCCGGGGGCACGCTGATCGTCGACGGGGTCGAGGTCGAGCCCGGCCGCGACGGCATCGATCAGGTGGTTTTTCTGTTCGCCCCGAACCCCGGCGAAGAGCCCCGGCCGCTCGCGCGGATCGCCTCGGGCGGCGAGCTGTCGCGGCTGTTCCTGGCGCTTCAACTGGCGGCAAAAAGCGAGGGCGCTGAGGCGACGCTGGTGTTCGACGAGGTGGACGCCGGGATCGGCGGCGCCGAGGCCGCGGCGCTCGGCAAGAAATTGCAGCGCCTGGCGCGCGGCGGCCAGATCCTCGCCGTCACCCACCTCGCCCAGGTCGCGAGCGCCGCGGACCGGCACTACCGGGTGGCGAAGAAAGTAACTGCCGGCAGGACCCGGGTTGCCGTCGAAGCGCTCGACGATGAGGGACGGGTCGAGGAGGTGGCGCGCATGCTCGCCGGCTCGAAGATCACCGATCTATCTCTTTCTCATGCGCGCGAGCTGATCGCCGGAGCGGCGCGCAAGTGAGAGGAGAGACGACGATCGAGGAGCTTCGGGAGATCCGTTCTCGCGGCGGTGTGATCGCCTTTCCCACCGAGTCGAGCTACGGCCTGGGGGTCGATCCGCACAGCGCTGCGGGTGTCGCAGCGATCGAACGGATCAAGCGGCGGATCGATCGTCACGCCGACGCCGGGACAAAGACCGCTGGGTCGCGTAAAGCTTTGCCGGTGGTTGTCGCCCAACTGTCGCAGCTCGCCGATCTCGGTATCGACCCCGATTCGGAGCCGGTGCGCCGGCTCGCACCGTTTTGGCCCGCCCCGTTGACCGTGGTCCTGCCGCTGGCCGACGGGGGCGACCTACCTGCCGCGTCGGGAGAGCGAACGCTGGCGGTGCGCATTCCGGATCACGCCGAGCTGCGCGCGCTGCTCGCCGCGATCGGTCCGCTCACGGCGACCAGCGCGAACCGCACCGGCGAGCCGCCGCTGCTCGACGCGCGGGAGGTTACCGATTTGCTGGAAGCGGCCGGAGCGGTCGATTTCGCGGTGGTTGTAGGCGAGGCGCCGGGCGGACCGCCGTCGACTCTCGTCGACTTCGACGACGCGGATCGGATCCGCATCCTGCGCCAAGGCCCGTTCCCCGCCGAACGCCTAGAGGGGCTATCGGCATCGTTGTCCTCATCGAGAGGAGAGGCATGAGCTTCAGAGTCTGGAATCGCTACGCGCTCGCACTCGCACTCGGGGCTGTCCTACTTCCCGCCTTCCTGCTTCCCGCCGTCCTTGGTGCCGCCCAGGCGCCGATGTCACCCACATTGCCGGCATCGCCCTTCACCGCGCCTTCGTACTCGATCGACGAGGTGAAGGTGGGCCAGAAGGGCTACGGCGTCACGGTATTTCAGGGCACCGTGCCCGAACGTTTCGACGTCGAGGTCGTGGGGGTGATGAGGAACCTGGCGCCCGGCTTGAGCTACGTGCTGGTCAAGCTCACCGGGCACGACCTGGAAAAGAGCGGAGTCGCCGCCGGCATGAGCGGCAGCCCGGTCTACCTGGACGACCGCCTGCTCGGCGCGGTCGCGTTCGGCTGGCCGTTTTCGAACGAGGCGATCGGCGGCGTGACGCCGATCGCTTCGATGCGCAAAGTGGGCGATCCCGGCGCCGCCGGAGGAGCACCGGCGGCGGGGAGCCTCGCCACCGGCCGGCCGATCGTGCCGCTCGCCGATCTGCTGGCGCGGCGGATTCCCGGTGATCTCCTTTCCCGCGAGCTCGCCTCGCTCTCCGCGCGATTTTCCCCCGAGGGCACGGGCGCACAGGGCGCCGTGGTCTGGTCGGCGAGCGGCTTCGGCGAACGATCGGCCGCAGCCCTGCGCCAAGGGTTCGGCTCGACCGCTCTGGCGCTCGCCGGCCGGGCGGACGGCGCCGCCCCCGGGACTTCGGACTCCGGCGGCCCGACGCTTGGGCAGGCCGATCTGGTCCCCGGCGGCGCGGTTTCGGGCGTCATCCTGGACGGCGACTTCCGGCTCGGGGCGACCGGCACGGTGACCGACCGGGGCGGCGACTCACTGCTCGCGTTCGGCCATGCCTTCCTGGGCGCCGGTCCGGTGTCGATCCCGATGGCGCCGGCCGAGGTCGTGACGATCCTGTCGAACCAGTACAACTCGTTCAAGATCGCCAACATCGGGCCGATCGTCGGCGCGGTCCAGCAGGACCGCCGCTCGGGGATCCAAGGCCGGATCGGCGCGGTGGCGCCGATGTTTCCGATCGTGGTCAAGGTCCACGGCGAGCGTGAGCACGAGTACCACATGCGGATCGCCGACGTGCCCGACCTGGTGCCCGGAATGGTCGGTACGGCGGCACTCGCTTCCTTGGAGGCGGCCAGTCGCACGGCCGGCGGTCAGTCGCTCGACCTTTCGGCCCGGATCTCGATCGCCGGCCAGGGCGACCTCATGATCGCCCAGAGCTTCGACGGCGAAAACGCCACCAACGAGGCGGTCGCCTATCTGCTCTCGATCGCCTCGTATCTGGCGCAGAACGACCTCGAACGGATTCGCATCCAGGGGATGGAGGTCGACTTCGACCAGGCGAGCGAGCCGCGCGGATTGTCGATCGATGGCGCCCATGCCGAGCGGACGGTGGTCCGGCCGGGCGACCGGGTCCGCCTTGAGGTCGATCTGCGGGCGTTCCGCGGCGCCACCTCGCGCCGCTCGCTCGACCTCGCCCTGCCGAAGGATCTCGACCCCGGGCGCTATTCCATCTGGGTGGGCGACGGTGCGAGCATCGATGCCGCGCGGCTGCAGCTCGAACCGGCGAATCCCGAGACGCTGCCCCAGGCGCTCGCGCTGCTCGGCTCGTTCCATACCCGGCGCGAGCTGTCGGCGATCGTCTCCCAACCCCGTCCGGGGGTGGTCGCCGGAGGTGCGACGATGCCGCAGCTGCCGGGCAGCGTGCGGTCGCTCTGGGGTGCCGGGGGCGCCGGGCTCGGCACGCCGTTTTCCGGCGCGGTGATCGCGCAGGCTTCCGAGCCGCTCGACGCGCCGGCCTCGGGACTGGTCAAAATCGAAGTCGAAGTGCGCGCGCCCGGCGGTTCGCCGACCGAGCCGGCCGATCCGGCCGATCCAAACACCGAGGGCGCGGACTCCGCGGCCGGAGAGGTCGCCATCGCCTTGCCCGCCGGCCGTCCCCAGCCGGCGAGCTCCATTCCCGCCGCCACCCACCCCCAAGAATCCCGGGAGAGAGATCGATGAAACCAACGCTCGCCAAGGTCGCCGGGGCTACTGCTCTCGGCGCCGGAATCCTGTTCGCCGCATCGTTGGCGGGCGCCACCGAGGTCCGGATCTTCCAGGTCCAGACCGGGGCCGACTTCCGGTCCGGCACGCTTTCAGGTGTCGCGCTCGACCCCGGCGGCTTTCTCGATCTGGCGCCGAAGGTGGAGCGGGTGGCCAGCCTCGGCGAGCCGTTCGTGCTCTCGGCCGTCGCGATCCCCGGCGGCTGGGCGGTCGGTACCGGCAACGACGGCAAGGTACTCAAGGTGACCGCCAAGGGCGAGGTGAGCGTGCTGTTCGACGCCCCCGAGCCGGAAGTCTTCGCGCTCTGGGCCGATCCCGATGGCACGCTCTACGCGGGCACCTCGCCGCGCGGCAAGGTCTATCGCATCGCGACCGCGGGCAAAGGCAAAGCCGAGGCCCAACCGTTCTTCGATCCGGCGTCCACCTACATCTGGGCGATCCGGCGCGCCGCGGATGGCGCGCTGCTGGTGGCGACCGGCACCGAGGGGAAGCTGTTCCGGGTGGATAGCGACGGCAAGGGCAAAGTCTTCTACGACGCCGACGAGCCGCACCTGCGCAGCCTGCTCGCCCTTCCGGCGAGCGCCGGGGGTGACGTGATCGTCGGTACCTCGGGCGACGGTCTGGTCCTGCGGATCGCCAAGGACGGCACGGCGCGCACCCTGTTCGACGCCGCAGAGCCCGAGGTGGCGGCGCTCGCGCTCGGCCCCGACGGGACGATCTACGCCGCGCTGGTCGCCTCCGAGGCGAGTCTGGTGCCGGCGGCCGGCGGCGCGGCGGCACCCGGCGGGCCGGCGGCCGGCGGACCGGCAAAAGGGCCGGGTGGCGGCAAGCCCGGCGAGCCGACGGTCACGGTGACGATCGGCGAGCCTGAACCGGCGGGCGGTAAAGCCGGCACGCCGAGAAGCGAGGTGGTGGCGATCGCCCCGAACGGCCTCTCCGAGGGGATCGGCAACTTCGCCGACGAGACGGTGTTCGACCTGCTCTGGCAGGACCGGCTGTGGGTGGCGACCGGCCTCGAAGGGAAGCTTTACTCCTACCGGCCGTCGGGCACCTCGACCGGTCGGATGGAGCTGGAAAAAGACACCGACGAGCGGCAACTCGTGGCCCTGGTCGCGGGGGCCGCCGGCCCAACGATCGCCACCACCAACGGGGCCGCGCTCTATCGGACGACCGCCGAGATGGAACCCCAAGGGACGTTCACCGGTGCGGTGCTCGATGCCGGCGCGCCGGCCAAGTTCGGCCGCCTTCGGTGGCGCGGCGAGGTGCCGGCCGGCGCCTCCGTGAGTTTCTCGGTGAGGAGCGGCGCGAGCGCCAATCCGGATCGGACCTGGTCGCAGTGGAGCCCCTGGCGCTCGATCGCGACTCGCGACGAGATCGCGATATCCGGAGGGGCCGGCGGCGACGGCGCGCCGCCGGGCCGGTATCTCCAGTGGCGGGCGCAGCTCGTGGGGCCGGCCGGAGGCAAGGCGTCGCCGCGCGTCGCCGCGGTCGAGCTGTCCTACCGCCAGCTGAACCAAAGACCGAAGATCGAGGCGTTCGGTGCCTTGCCGCCGGGCCAGATCCTGGTGCCGCAGAACTTCAATCCGTCCAACCAGACGTTCGAGCCGGTCCATCCGAACCGCGAGGGGCTGTTCACCACGCTCGCGCCGGCCGAGGAAATCGACGACAGCGGCCGGCTGAAGCCGTTGTGGAAGCTCGGCTACCGCTCGCTGCGCTGGAAGGCGAGCGACCCGAACGGCGATCCGCTCCGCTACACCTTGACGTTTCGCCCGGCGGGTCGTGGGGTGGGGGAGGATGTCGGAGCGGTTCCGGGCGAGGTGCCGGCCGACGCGACGGGCTGGCTCAAGCTCGCGGCCGACCTGTCGGACGAATACCTGAGCTTCGACGTCGGCGCGCTGCCGGACGGCCTTTATCGCTTCCGACTGGAGGCGACGGACGCCGACGCGAACGACGCGGGCGAGGGGCTGTCCGCCGAAGAGGTGAGCCCGGCGCTCACCGTCGATCACTCGCCGCCGACGTTGGCGAAGGTCGAAGCGGAGGGCGCGCGGCTCCGAGTCACGCTCGAAGACGCCTGGAGCCCCGTGCGCGACGCCCAGGTGAGCTTCGACGGGGGAGAGTGGCATTCGGCCAAGGCGGCGGATGGTCTGCTCGACGGCCGGCGCGAGGAATTGATCCTGGACGTTCCGGCCGGAACCCGATATCTCCTGTTGCGCGCGACCGACGGCGCGTACAATGCCGCCACTTTCGATCTGACCGACAAGATAGCGAGGGCGAAGGGCCGATGACAGGTATTCCGACGCGACGGATCGCGGTCTATCCCGGTTCGTTCGATCCGTTCCACAACGGCCATCTGGACATCGTCGAACGCTGCCTGCCGATCTTCGACGAGGTGGTGGTCGCGGTGCTGTTCAACGAGGAGAAGCGGCCGATGTTCTCGGTCGACGAGCGGGTCGCGATGGTGCGCGAACTGCTCTCCGAGCGCTTCCCGGGCGCGCCCTGCCGGGTCGAGAGCTTCTCGGGACTGCTGGTCGATTTCATGGCCCGCCTAGGTGCGCGCACGGTAGTCCGGGGTCTACGTGCCGTCTCCGATTTCGAGTTCGAGTTCCAGATGGCGTTGATGAACCGACGCTTGAACCCGAACGTCGAGACCGTGTTCATGATGCCGAAGGAAGATTTCAGCTACCTGTCGAGCCGGTTGGTCAAAGAGGTCTATGGGCTTGGCGGGGATCTCACCGGGCTGGTGCCGCCGTCGGTGCTCGCGCTGCTCGCCGAACGGCTTCGCCCGGGGCATCGGCCGTGAGCCCGGCGGGTGGCACAACGAGCCCCCCGACCTCGGAAGCGTCCGCTGGCCTCGAACGCTTCGCGCTGGAAATCCCCAAGGTCGAGCTGCACGTCCACCTCGAAGGGTCGATGCGGCCGAACGTGCTGCTCGACCTCGCGAAACGCAACCGGGTGGAGCTGCCGGCGGCGGACATCGCGGGCCTTCGCGAATGGTTCCGCTTCCGCGATTTCGACCACTTCGTGGAGATCTATCTCACCTGCTCCCGCTGCCTGCGTTCGCCGGAGGATTTCCGCGCCCTCGCGGCCGACGTGCTGGCAAGCCAAGCGCGCCAGAACATCGTCTATACCGAGGCGCATTTCACCATCCAGACCCATCTCGGCAATGGCGCCGACGGCGAGGCGGTCCGAGAAGCGATCGCCGACGCGGTGGCCGAGGCCGAGCGTGATTTGGGCGTCACCTTGCGCCTGATCCCGGACATCGTGCGCAACGTCGCCGTCGAGGCGGCGGACAAAACGATCGAATGGGCGCTCGCCGACAAGACCGGCTTGGTGGTGGCAGTGGGCCTCGCGGGGATCGAAAACGGCTATCCCAATGAGCCGTTCCGGGAGCATTTCGAGGCCGCGCGGAAAGCCGGCCTTCGTTTGGTCGCCCATGCCGGCGAGCACGGCGGACCGGACTCGATCCGTTCGGTGCTCGACGTCGTCGGTCCCGACCGGCTCGATCATGGCGTCCGCGCGACCGAAGATCCGGCCCTGGTGCGAGAGCTGGTCGAGCGGCAGCTGCCGCTCGACATTTGCCCCTCTTCGAACGTCTGTCTCGGGGTGTATCCCGATTTTTCCGCCCATTCGTTCGATTCGCTGCGGCGCGCCGGGGCGGCGGTGAACGTCAACACCGACGACCCGCCGTTTTTCGACACCGACCTTGCGACCGAATACTGCCGCCTCGCGCGGACGTTCGGCTACGGTGCGGCCGACCTCACCGGCTTCTCGCTCGCGGCTCTGGCGGCGTCCTTCCTGCCCGAGCCGCGGAAAGCCGAGATGGAACGAGAGTTTCGCCGAGGATTCACAGAGGCGGCGACGCGCCTGACGGCCGACGGGAGGTAGCTCTCGCGGCCGAGGCGGCTGGATCCGGCTCCGTTACTTATCGGAGCTGGAGAGGGAGGGTTACGCCACGTCCTCAGGTCCGGCGCCTTCGGCGGCTTGAGCTTCCGAATCTTCGCCCGATTCGCCCAACTCTTCGCCCTCGATCGGTTCACCGCCTTCGGCGGGTTCCGCCGGGGCGTTCGGATCGTCGGAGAGAGGGTTGTTCTTTCGCTCCAAGCGACGCTGGACCTTCTCATCCTGCTTCTGCTTCTTGGCCAGCTCTCGCTGGCGCTTTCCGTGTTGGTAGTTCTGACGAGCCACATCTCCTCCCGTAGACCGCAGGGTCAAGTTCGATGCCGAGAACCTCCGGCAGGTACGGCGCTGATCTACTGCGACGGCTAAGAGTATCATTCCCCGCGCCAGCCCGTGCCTCGGCGATTCCCGACGGACTTCCCGCCGGCCGCGGTCCCGTTCGGGGCTGCCGGCGGCACTTAATCGACGTAGAGCTTCGCACCTCCCTGCCCGCGGGAAACTTGAATCTCCTCCGATCATGGGCCGCGCGCCCGGAGCCTGACCCTATGGAATCTCTGCTTCGCGATTTTCGCCTCGCCGCGCGCGGGCTCGCCCGTTCTCCGGGATTCACCGCGGTGGCCGCCCTCTGCCTGGCGCTCGGGGTCGGCGCCGCCACGGCGATCTTCAGCTTCGCCGACACGCTGATCCTGCGCGCCGCGCCGTACCCGCAAGCCGATCGGTTGGTGGCGATCTACGGCCAGTTCGTCCGCGACGGGATCGACCGGTCGCCGCTTTCGGGGTACGAATACCTGGATCTCGTCGAGCAGGCCAAATCGCTGGGAAAGAGCGCGGCGATCATCCCGCTCACCCTCAACCTGACCGGCGAGGGCGAGCCGGCCCGAATCTACTGTGGCCGCGTCTCGGCGAACCTGTTCGATCTGTTGGAGGTGCCGCCCGAGATCGGCCGGACGTTCGCCCAGTCCGAAGACGTGTTCGGCCAGAACCAGGTGGCGATCCTCTCCTGGTCGCTCTGGCAGCGCCACTTCGAGGGAGACGAGAAGGTGCTCGGCAAGAAGATCCTGCTCGACGACAAGCCGTATGAGGTCGTGGGCGTGATGCCGAAGAGCTTTCGGGCGCTCTCGCCCAACCAGGATCTCTGGGTGCCGATCGCGATGAACCTTTCGGCGCTGCCGCCGCGCAACGCGCGGGGCCTGGCGATCGTCTCCCGCCTCGCTCCAGGCGCCGCCATCGAGAGGCTGCCCAGCGAGCTTGGGGTGATCTCTGAACGGTTCGTGCGCGAGCATCCCGAGTCTTACCCGCCGGACGGCGGATTTCGGCTGATTTCAACGCCGCTCCGCGCCGAGTTGGTCGGCCGGTTCCAGGCGATGGTGCTGTTCGTCTCGGTTGCCGCAACCCTTGTGCTGCTGATCGCCTGCGCGAACTTGGCGAGCCTGCTCTTGGCCCGGGCGCTAGCCCGCGAGCGCGAGATGGCGCTGCGCGCCGCGCTCGGCGCGGGCCGTGGCGCGATCGTCCGCCAGCTGCTGGTCGAGAGCTCGCTGCTCTCCCTGCTTGGCGGTGCGGTCGGCGTGCTGCTCGCATCGTGGGCCCTAAAGGCGCTGCTCGCGACGATTCCCGAACAGGTCTTTCCGGTCATCGCGCGGGTCGAATTCTCCGGTCGTGCGCTGCTGTTCGGACTCGCCGCCGCGGTTTTGACCGGCCTCTTGTTCGGCCTGGCGCCCGCGGTCCGCGCGTTTCGGGTGGATGTGGTCGAGCGGCTGAAGGAAGGGAGCAAGGGAAGCGGCGGCGGCCGCCAGCCGCTGCGCTCGGGTCTGGTGATCGTCCAGGTGGGGCTCGCGCTCGCCGTGCTCGCGGCGTCTGCGCTCCTCGACCGCAGCCTGGCACGGCTCGACAAGATCGATCCCGGATTCCGCGCCGAAGGGGCGCTCACGGTGCCGCTGTTCTTGCCGAAGCGGATCGCCAACGAACCGGCGCAAAGCGCCGCCTGGTTCGGCGCGCTCGAAGAGCGGTTGCGCGGCCTGCCGGGCGCAACCGCCGCGGGCATGGTGACCCAGTTGCCGCTGGTCGGGGACAACAACGTAGCCGTCGTTCGCGCGGTCGGCGGCGATGCCGGCGCCGCTCCCTTTCCCGCGGGAACGCGCGGCGCCTCGTCCGGCTATTTCGCCGCCCTCGGCATTCCCTTGGTCCAGGGGCGGCTGTTCACTCCGGCCGAGGAGAAACCGCGCTCGCGGGTCGCCCTGGTCGACGAAAAGCTCGCTCAGGCGCTCTGGCCGGGAGAGAGCCCGTTGGGCAAGAGCTTTTACGAGGAGGAGCACGGTCCGGGCGCCGCGGTCGAGGTCATCGGAGTGGTGCGCCCGGTGCGCCACATGAGCCTGGGAGAAGAGCCGGAGCCCGCCTTCTATCGGCCGTTCGCAGCGACCGGTTCGTCGCTCGCGTTCGTGGTCGTGCGCACCAGCGGCGATCCGGCCGGTCTTTCGAGCGCCCTGCGCCAGGCGGTCAAGGAGCTCGACCCGCAAGTGCCGGTCGAGGACATCGAGACCATGAACCAAAGGGTGTCCAACTCGCTCGTCCGGTCGCGCCTGGCCTCCACCCTGTCGCGCTTCTTCGGCGGCGCCGCGCTGCTGTTGACGATCATCGGCGTCTACGGCCTGCTCGCGTTCGCGGTGGCCACGAGGCGCCGCGAATTGGGCATCCGCATGGCGCTTGGGCAGAGCCACGGGGGCATCGTCGGCCTGGTTGCGAAGCGGTCGATGTTCCTGGTCGGAGTCGGATTGCTCGTTGGCATCGGGCTTGCCGCGTTGTTCGCCAAGCTTGCGGCGGAGAAGCTGTCGAGCCTGGTGTACGGCCAGTCGGCGTTCGATCTCGGCTCGATCGCGATCGCCGCCGGCCTGTTGATCGCCGCCGGCTTGGTGGCGACCCTCGTGCCGGCCTATCGGGCGACCCGCACCTCGCCGGTGACCGCCCTGCGCGCAGAGTAAACTGGCCCGATGACCGAATCCGTTTCGCCCCACGTCGCCAACCGACTCGCCCGCGAGTCGAGCCCCTACCTCCTGCTCCACGCCCACAACCCGGTCGACTGGTATCCCTGGGGGCCGGAGGCGCTCGCCCGCGCGAAAGCCGAGCAGAAACCGATCTTCCTCTCTGTCGGGTATTCGACCTGCTACTGGTGCCACGTCATGGAACGGGAGTCGTTCACCGATCCGAAGATCGCGGCGCTGATGAATGAAAAGTTCGTCAACATCAAGCTCGACCGCGAAGAGCGCCCGGAGCTGGACGAGATCTACATGACCGCCACCCAGATCCTGACCAGCCAGGGCGGATGGCCGAACTCGGTGTTCTTGACGCCCGACCTGCTGCCGTTCTACGCCGGGACCTATTTCCCGCCCGAGGATCGTCAAGGGATGCCGAGCTTCCGCGCCGTGCTCGCGCAGCTCGCGGACGCCTGGGCGACCCGGCGCGACGACGTGGTCGCGCAAGGCGTGGAGTTGGAAGGCGCCATGCGCCGCTATCTGGAGCAGAGGAACGCCCCGGCGGGGGCACCTCCCGCCCCGGTGGGTGCTCTGCGCGCCGCGGAATCTCAAGGAAAGCGCTTCGATCCCACCTGGGGAGGATTCGGCGGCGCACCGAAGTTTCCCAGCCCGTCGAACCTCCATCTGCTGGCCGAGGTGGCGGGGGAGATGCCCGCCGCGGGCAAAATGCTCGCTTTCACTCTCGACCAGATGGCGCGCGGCGGGATCTACGACCAGATCGGCGGCGGCTTCCACCGCTACGCCACCGACCGCGAGTGGAAGATCCCTCATTTCGAAAAGATGCTCTACGACAACGGGCTGCTGTTAGAGATCTACGCCCGCGAACACGCCCGCTCGGGCGATCCCCAGGCGGCGCGCGTGGTGCGCGAGACGGCGGCGTTCCTGGCGCGCGAGATGACCTCGCCCGAAGGGGCGTTCTGGAGCGCGATCGACGCCGAAACCGACGGCCACGAGGGCGCCTTCTACGTCTGGACTCGGGGAGAGCTGGAGGCCGTTCTCGGCCGCGAGGACACGCCGTTTTTGGCACCGCTCTACGGCTTCGACCGACCGCCGTTCTTCGAAGAGACGCACTACGTGCTCCACCAGCCGCTGTCGTTCGAGGAGGTCGCGGAGCGCCGCCGGATGCCGATCTCCGAGCTGCTCGGCGAGATCGGCCCGGCGCGCGAAAAGCTGTTCGCCGCCCGCGCGGAAAGGAAGCGCCCGGCGACCGACGACAAGATCCTCACCGACTGGAATGGCACGGCGATCGCGGGCCTTGCGGTCGCGGGCGAGCTGCTCAAGGAGCCCGCTCTGGTGACGGCCGCCGCCCGCGCCGCCGAGTTCGTGCTCAAGAGCCTGCGGCCGGACGGTACGCTCCATCACGCTTGGCGGGACGGTGTCGCGAAGATCCCGGCGTTTCTCTCCGATTACGCGTTTTTCGTCCACGGCCTGTTGGCGCTTCATTCGGCGACCGGCGAGGCGCGCTGGCTCGATCATGCGCGCGAGCTGACCGCCGAGCAGATCGCCCGGCTCGGTGATCCGAACGGCGGCTTCTACACCAGCGCAGAGAGCGATGACGTGTTGTTCCGCTCGAAGGACGTATTCGATGGCGCGCTGCCGGCCAGCAACGCGATCGCGATCGACAACCTGCTCGGCCTGTTCGAGCAGACCGCCGACCGCAGCTATCTGGACGCGGCGCGGAGCGCTCTTTCGAGCGTCGCGTCGCTCGTCTCGCAGCATCCGGAAGGGGTGAAATCGACGGCGGTCGCCGCCCGCCGCTACTGGCGCCTCTCGGCGGAGATTCCGGGCGACGAGCCGGTAGGGCCCTCCTTCGAAGAGCTGGCGAGTCAGGCCGAGCGCCTGGTCCAGCCGCGGTTCGAGCTATCCGAGCCGCGAGTCGATGGCTGGCGGAAGTTCGCGCTGATCTTGATGATCGAAGAGGGATGGCACCTGAACGCCAACCCCGCGAGCGCGGAGTTCCTGGTTCCTACCCTGATCGAAGCGGAGGGCGCGCGCCTCCAAGAGATCGTCTACCCGGAAGGGCGCGAGGTGAAGATGGCCTATGGCGACGGGCCACTCTCGATCTACGACGGGACGGTCGAGATCACGGGCGAGCTCCACCAGGACGCCGAGGGCGCCCGCCTTATGCTCACCTACCAGGCCTGCGATGAGAACCGCTGCCTGCCGCCGATCACGCGGCTGGCGGTGGTGCAGTAGAGATGGCACCCGCCGCGATTCTGCTCGACCTCGACGGCACGCTTTACCTAGACGACGCGCCGATCCCGGGCGCGATCGAGGCGGTCGCCGAGATTCGCCGGTTCGGCATTCCGTTCCGCTTCACCACCAACACCACCCGTCGGCCGCGGACCGAGCTGGCGGCACTGCTGTCCGGAATGGGGATTCCCGCGACGGCCGAAGAGATCGTCTCAGCCCCGTCCGCTGCGGCGAGATGGCTTCTGGCGAAGGGGATGAAGCGCGTAAAGCTATTGCGGCGCCCGCGATGCCGGCATGATCGCGGTAGGGCTCCGTACCGGCAAGTACCAGCCCGAGGACGAAGCGCACTTTCAGGAAACAGCGGCGGTGGTGTTGGATTCGATCGCCGATCTGCCGGGTTGGCTCCCGGCATCCGCAACGACGAGCACGAGCTTCAGGCGAACTCGCGGTTAAGCTCGGAGTCGTCGTAGTCGAAGGCGCTGATTTGGTGCTCGCCCATCAAGCGGAGGAAGGTCGCGACGGATTCCCCGGCGAGTTCGGCAGCTTTGCCAAAGCCGAGCCGGCGAGAGCGCACCTCCTCGAGCAGCCAGAGTCGTCGCATCTTGTCCCGCAACTAAGCTCCTATCTAGCCGTTAGAGTACTGAGAGTTTCTTCCACGCCCGGAGGCAATTCGATGACCAGGAAGTTGCCGGAGGGATAGAGGTAGTCCTCTCCCGACTCGTCGATGACTCGGATGAAACCGCTCCGTTTCGCCGACTCGTCCTCAAGAACCGGATAGAGCTTCCGGATCTCCAGATCGTCGCATCCCTCGTTTCGGATGCAGACGACAAAATGGGAGTGCTCGTCTGGGTTGGACATGAGGTCAGTCTAAGAATCGCTTGATTTTGAGCCGTCGTCTGCCGATCCCATGAGCTTCGTACCAGTGGATCTCGGCTAGTCGGATTGTACCATCCGGAAGTCGGACCATCGCGGTGCCCTTCAGTTTTGTCCAGCGGCCGTTGCCATATTGTTCTATGAGTACGCCAAGCTGCCGGATCTGAGGTCCGGTTGCGATCGTCTCAATCCTTTCGATCCCTCCGACAATCTCGAAGTACATAGGGTGGCCACGATCATACAGCGGTCCGAACAGGAAGGAATCTCGCTCCGGGGGCAACAAGCTCCACCCCCGACCGCCGAATCAGCGCCGCCAGGCACCGCTCACTCTCCCGAAAGATCTCTTCGGCGTCCAACTTCGTAAGCCGGCCGTCTTCGACCAGTAGTTGGCCGTCGACCACCACGTGGCGGACGGTTCCTCGGCTCGCTCCGAAGGCGACGAGATCGTGGGGGTCGGCTTGGGGCGCGCCCCAAAGCTCGGGATGGCCGGCGGTCGGGGCGGCGAGCACGACGAGGTCGGCGGCTTTGCCGGTTTCGATCGTGCCGATCTCGGCGTCCAGGTTGAGGGCTTTGGCTCCTTCGGAGGTGGCGAGGCGGAGGGCGTCGAGACCAGAGAAGGCGTCGGGGCCGTGTTTTACCTTCTGGAGCAGGGCGGCCAGGCGGACCTCGGCGAAATTGTCGAGCTGATTGCTGCACGCGGCGCCATCGGTGCCGATGCCCACGGGGACCCCCGCGCCGCGGATAGCCAGCAGGTCCGCCACCCCTGATCCTAGTTTCAGGTTCGAGCTGGGGCAGTGGACGACGCTGAACCGATGGGTGCAGACCCGCTTTAGATGCTCTGCGGTGATCCAAACGCCGTGGGCGAGGCGTAGGTCGGTTGATAGAACCCCTTGCTCCGCGAAGTATTCGATCTCGTCGCGGCCGTTCTTGATCTCGCGCACCGCGAGAGTTTCGTCCCGCTGCTCCAGGGCATGGGTGTGAACCGGCCAGCCGCGGCGTAGGGACAGATCCCGAATTCCCTCCCAGAGCGGATCGGAGCAGGTGAGGATGAAGCGGGGATTGAGCAGATAGCGGAGGCGCGGTCGCCGCTCGCCTTTCGCAGCGCTTTCGAAGCGTTCGCCGAGCGCTTCGGTCGAGGCGAGCACCGCATCCGTTTCGCCCCGCATCGCGGGAGGGAGCCCCTCTCCGGCATCCATCAGACACTGACCGGCGAAGGCGCGAAGGCCGGAGTCGGCGATCGCTTGGAGCAGCCCCGGCGCGCCCGGCCCGATGCCGATGTCTTGGATCGTCGTGGTGCCGCCGAGCAGGCACTCGACCGCGCCGAGCATTCCGCACCAGTAGGCGCTCTCGTCGTCGTGCGCCGCTTCGAGCGGCCAGATCCGCTCGCGCAGCCAAGCGAGCAGCCGCCGTCCTTCGCCGAGACCGCGAAAGAACGTCTGTCCGAGATGAAGATGCCCTTGAATCAGACCTGGAAGGACGAAGCAGCCGGAGACGTCCAGAACTCTCGTTCCCGGCGGCAGCTCCGGCACGCGGCCTACCGCGACGATGTTGCCGCCGTCGATGAGCACGTCTGCGCCGGGCAGGACCGTGGCTGCGGGGTCCAATGTCAGCACGGTTCCGCCCCGAAGGAGCAGAGGCGGACCAGCCTCTCCTGGGTGCGCGGGCCTCCGGCCCGCCATTGCGGGCGAGACGCCCGCGCACCCAGGAAGAGGGGCCGAGGGTGAGGGTTGCATCCGGTATCTCCTTCTTTAGAGCCGTGGAGCCGCCACTCCGATCCTATAGTCTTGTCTTCCTTCTATGACTGCCATCGATCTCATCGTGCGCGGCCACCGGGTGGTCACGCCCGATGGCGAGATCTCCGCATCAATACATATTCGCGACGGGCGGATCGTGCGATTGGCGCCTTTCGCGGCGGTGGGATCGGACGACATCCCAATTCTTGAGGCCGGCAAGAATGTGGTGATGCCGGGGATCGTCGACTCGCATGTGCATATCAACGAACCGGGGCGGACCGATTGGGAAGGGTTTGAAACGGCGACCCGCGCTGCCGCTTCCGGGGGAGTTACGACTCTCGTGGACATGCCGCTCAACAGCGTCCCCGCGACGACCACGCGGGCTGCGTTCGCCGAGAAGCTCCGGGCGGCCGAGGGGCAATGCCATGTGGACGTCGGATTCTGGGGCGGCATCGTCCCCGGCAACGCGCACGACCCGGCCGAGATCGCCGGGCTGATCGCGGACGGAGTCCTGGGATTCAAGGCGTTTCTGGTGCCGTCCGGGGTTGACGAGTTTCCCGGCGTGGGCGAAGCCGAGCTGCGGCCGGCGATGACCGAGCTGGCCCGGCATGGGGCCGTGCTTCTGGTTCATGCCGAGCTGCCGGGGCCGATCGAGGCGGCTTCCAAGGTGTGGGACGGCGCCGGTCCGGCCGAGTTGAGGCAATACGACCGATGGCTCCGCTCGCGGCCCGCCACGGCGGAGGTCGAAGCTTTCGAGCTTTTGGCGCGTCTGGTCCGCGAGACGGGTTGCCGCGTCCACATCGTTCATCTGGCAACGTCCGAGGTGCTGCCGCTGTTGCGTGCGGCCCGCGCCGCAGGGCTGCCGATCACGGTCGAAACCTGCCCGCATTACCTGACGTTTTGCGCCGAGGAAATTCAAGATGGCGCGACGGCTTTCAAATGCGCGCCGCCGATCCGCGGACGGGCCGAGCGGGATGCCCTCTGGCAGGCGCTCTCTGTGCAGGAGATCGATCTGGTCGCGACCGATCATTCGCCGAGCCCGCCGGATCTCAAAGCGATCGACACCGGGGATTTCCAGGCCGCCTGGGGCGGGATAGCCTCCCTCCAGGTGGCCTTGCCCGCGGTCTGGACCGGCGCCCGCGAGCGAGGTTTCTCGATCTCCGATCTCGCGACCTGGATGTGCGCGGCTCCCGCCCGGCTCGCCGGAATCGACGACCGCAAGGGATCGATCGCGCTCGGGCACGACGCGGATCTGGTGATCTGGGATCCTGAAGAGAGACAGACGATCGACCCCGCGGCGCTTCACCACCGCCACAAGCTCACGCCGTATGCCGGGCGGGAGCTGTACGGCGTGATCCGTTCGACGATTCTGCGCGGCAAAACGGTTTACGATGGCGTCGCTTTTCTCGATCGACCCAGCGGCAGGCCTCTCCTCCGAGAAGGACGATGACCGGATGACCGACTTTACCGACCTCGTGGATCTGGCGGCCGAGCGACTCGGGGGTGCCGTGCTCGCGGCGAACGACGAATTCTTCGCCCCGAAGGAGAACCTCCTCAAAGCCGCGGAGGCGGTGTTCATCGAAGGCCAATACACCGACGTCGGTAAGTGGATGGACGGCTGGGAGACCCGACGGCGGCGCGAGCCGGGGCACGATTGGGCGATCCTCCGCCTCGGCCTGCCCGGCATCCCTCGCGGCGTAGTGGTGGACACGCGACATTTTCGCGGCAACTACCCCGAATCGTGCTCGATCGACGCCGCGGTCGTCGAGGGGTATCCCGCTCCGATGGATCTGGTCGCCGCCGAATGGCAGGAGATCCTGCCGCTCTCGCCGCTCGAAGGGAACGCGCCGAACGCCTTTGCGCTCCCGAGCGGCCTCGGCCGGGTCACCGATCTCCGCTTGAACATCTATCCCGACGGCGGTGTCGCGCGCCTGCGCGTTCATGGCGAGGTGGTCCCGGATTGGGAGCGCCTGAGCCGTCGCGGCGAGATCGACCTCGCGGGAATGGAAAACGGCGGCAGAGTGCTCGCGTGCAGCGACATGTTCTTCGGCAATCGGCACAACCTGATCCTCCCCGGGCCGTCGCTCGGCATGCACGACGGCTGGGAGACGAAGCGCCGCCGCGGCCCGGGTCACGATTGGGCGATCGTCCGCCTCGGCCGGCGGGGACGCATCGAACGCGCCGAGGTGGACACGTCGCACTTCAAAGGGAACGCGCCGGGCAGCTGTGTCCTCGAAGGGTGCGATGCCCCCGACTTCGCGGCGGGCGAGGCGGTTGATTCTCTCTCGGGCTGGCGCGAGATCCTGCCGAAGGCGGCGTTGCGTCCCCACACCCGGCACCTGTTCGACGATCTCGCGGCGGACGGGCCTTTCACGCATGTCCGCTTGAGCATCTACCCGGATGGCGGCGTCGCCCGGCTGCGCTTGTTCGGCAGGATTGCGGAGTGAGGATGAACGACCTGCCCGCGGCCGAGGCCGATGCGGCGCTCCTCGCCTGCTGCGGTTCCCGGGCCTGGGCGCGGCGAATGATCGAGGGCCGGCCGTACGCCGACGCCGAGGCGCTGCTCGAAGAAGCCGATCGAACCTGGTGGAGCCTCGCTCCCGAAGACTGGCGCGAAGCCTTCGCTGCGCATCCTCAGATCGGCGAGAGGAAATCCGCTGGAGACAGTCAGTTTCGCCGCTGGTCCGAGCAGGAGCAGGCCGGCGTCGAATCCGTAGAAGAGGTCATCCTCGCGGACCTGGCGGAGGCCAACCGAACCTACGCCGAGCGCTTCGGCTACATCTTCATCGTCTGTGCGACGGGCAAGAGCGCCGAGGAGATGCTCAGGCTCCTGCGCTCCCGCATGGGAAACGATCCCGACACGGAGCTGCGAATCGCGGCCGAGGAACAGCGGAAGATCACGCGGCTGCGTATCCTGAAAGCCGAATTATGAGCGGCATCACCACCCACGTGCTCGACACCGCCCGCGGCAAGCCGGCCGCGGGTGTGGCCATTACGCTGGAGATCCGCACCGAAGACGGCTGGCGCGTGCTCGGCAACGCCGCGACCGACCCGGACGGCCGTGCCCGGCGCCTGCTTCCGGATGGAGTCGCTCTGATCACCGGCACCTACAGGATCACCTTCGCGACCGCCGCCTACTTCCGGGATCTCGGGATCGAGAGCTTCTACCCGGAAGCCTCGATCGTGTTCGACGTCCGGGACTCGGAACAGCACTACCACGTGCCGCTCCTGTTGAGCCCGTTCGGCTACTCGACCTATCGGGGGAGCTGACTCGATGACCATCCATCTCGCCGAAAACCGTTACGGCAAATCCGGCGTCCGTCTGGTGACCGTCCGGCGCGGGCCGGATCGCCACGAGCTCAAAGACGTCACCCTCGCGATCCACCTGGAAGGGGACTTCGCCGCCGCCTATACGGCAGGCGACAACTCGGGCGTCGTCGCGACCGACACGATGAAGAACACGGTCTACGCCCTGGCGGCGGAGCATCCTTTCGACGACATTGAGGACTTCGGCCTCGTTCTCTCGAATCATTTGATTCGGACCGATTCCCACGTCAATAGCGTCCGAGTCGAGCTGGTCGAGCACCTCTGGGAGCGGATTGAAAGCGGCGGCGCGCCGCATCCTCACGCTTTTCGACGGGCGGGCGCAGAGCGCAGGACTGCGGTCGTTTCCCGCACCACGGACCCGGTGGCCATCACGGCCGGAATCGAAGAGCTGGTGGTGCTGAAGAGCGCGAAGTCGGCCTTCGAAGGTTTCCCGCGCGATCGTTTCACCACCCTCAAGGAAACCGCCGACCGTCTGCTCGCGACCGCCCTCTCTGCCACTTGGAAGTACGCACGGACAGACATTGCCTTTGGACCTCTATGGAACGAGGTCCGCCGTATCCTCCTCGAAACGTTTGCCGGGCACGACAGCCGCTCGGTTCAGCACACCCTCTACGCGATGGGCGAGGCGGTGCTCGAACAGTTGGAGGCCCTTGAGGAGATCCACCTCACGATGCCCAACCGGCACAACATTCCGGTGGATCTGGCGCCGTTCGGTTTGGAGAACCGGAACGAGATCTTCGTCGCGACGACCGAACCCTACGGCTTAATTGAGGCGACGCTGCGGCGAGGGTGAGCGCTACCCCTTCCGCCCGGCCAGAATCTGGACGAACGACCGACTGCGCAGCTCTTCGAGCGTCAGCCCCGATCTTTCCAGGGTGTCCGCCTCGGAAAGCGCGCCGCAGCTCATGGCGCGCAGGAAGAAGTTGAGCAAGCCTTGGCCGGTCGCGGCGTCGTCGAAGATGTCGCCCACCAGGGTCGCCTGGGCGGCCTTCTTCATGAAGTTGTGCAGGCGGTTGGATGCCGCGTCGAGGCTCTCCAAAAAGAAAGCGTAGACCGTGGCATAGCGCGGCACGAGCTGGGCGGGATGGAGATCCCAGCCTTGGTAGAACGCGTTGATCAACGAGTGGCGCGTGTGTTCGGAATGGAGACGCCAGGCGCGGTGGACGACGGCGCGGTTCTCGTTCCTCTCGGTCTGGGTGAGGGAGGGGCCGCCCGGGGCCGCGCGGTGCGGCGCCACGGGGAGGACGTTGGTGGCGCCGTTCGACAGCCAGAGCCCCGTGCCGGCATAGGCGACCTTCATCATGTAAAGCGCGAAGTCGCAGGCAGGGTGGTCCATCCGCTGCTCGGCCGCCGTGATGTCGCACGACGCCGTGTAGTCGTAGGTTCCGAAATGCACGGCGGCGCACCGTCCCCGCGCCGCCTGGGCCAGCAGCGGCAGGCGCGACCGGCCGTCTTCCCCGAGAATCGCCGAAGTCGTCTCGATCATGATCTCCAGCCGGAGCGACCCCGGCGCAAGGCCGAGAGCGGGTTCCAGAAGATCGAATACGTCGGCGAGGGCAGCCACCTGTTCTGGGATCGTCACCTTGGGGAGGGTGACGACGAAATTGTCCGGCAACCGGCCGCCGGTCTCCGCCGCGAGTGTTGAAACGAAGCGATCGAGGGTGCGCAGCGACCGTACCCGCAGCTCCTCATTGAAGGGCTTGATGCGGATACCGATGAAAGGCGGCAGCGTTCCCGCCGCCAAGCCCGCAGCCATCTCACGGGCGGCGGATTGCGCGTGACCGTCTTCATCATCGTCCGGCCGGTTGCCGTAGCCGTCCTCGAAGTCGGCGCGAAAGTCCTCGACCGGCTCGCGGGCGAGTTTCTCGGACACGCGTCCGTGGATCACCTCGGCGAGCGCTTCGGGCAGGCCAAGCGCCTCGGCGAGATCGGCCGGCGTCGGCGCGTACTCTTCCAGAGAGCGCAAGGCGATCGCGCCCAGCTTCGCCGCCCCGTCGGCTTTGAACAGATGCGCGCCGCCGTAGACCGTATGCACCGGTTGGCGTTTCCCCGAGTCGCCGGGATGGGTGCGGGAGAGCGCCAGGTTGGCCTCGCGCAAACGGTCGAGCGTGGCGCTGAGGGCGGCGGCGGCTAGGGTCGTCGGCATGGCGTCATTCCTCGATCCCAAAAATCTACGCGAGCCCCAGCACCAACCGCCGCACCACCCGTTCGAGAGCGAAGCGCCGGTAATCCGCCGTCGAGCGGACGTCGTCGATCGGTTCGACGGAATCCGCCGCGGCGCGGCCGGCGCGCTCGGCGGCTTCGGGTCCGGGGGGCATGCGGCGGACCGCCTCTTCGGCCGAGCGGAGACGGATGGGGGTGGCGGCGACACTTCCGGCCGCCAGGCGAAGGTCGGCGATCCGGCCGTCTTCCACCCGGCCGACCATCGCCACCACGACCTTGCTGATCGCTTGCGCCTCGCGGGTGCCCACCTTGCGGAACGCCTGGACCGTGCCGGGGGAAGGAAGGGGCAAGCGCACGGCGGCGAGGATCTCGCCCGGCTGCAACGCGGTCTTCCGGTAGCCGGTATGGTACGTGGAGTAGGGGATCTCCCGCTTGCCCGTAGCGTTTGCGATCACCACTGAGGCGTCGAGTGCCAAGAGCACCGGCAACGAATCTCCCGCCGGGCTCGCGTTCGCGAGGTTGCCGCCGAGCGTCGCGCGGTTTTGGATCTGCAATCCGCCGATCCATCCGGCGGCGTCGGCGAGAGCGGGGAAGGCGGCGCGGATCGCGGGCGAGCGGCGAATCTCGGAGAAAGTCGTCGTGGCGCCGATCTCCAACCCCGATCCGGAATCGATCTCGCGGATGCCGTCAAGCTCCGGGATCGCCAACAGGTCGATCACCCGCTCGATGCCGTGCAGCGCTTCGGGGGACCAGACCATCAGATCGGTGCAGCCGGCGGCCAGCACGATCGTCGGATCGTCCGCGAGCGCCCGGAGCGCTTCGTCGAGCGTCGTGGGGGCCAATTGAGGAATCAACCCGTTCAAGCGGGGGACTCCGGGACGAGCGCGCGCAGAATCCCTTCGTACCCGGTGCAGCGGCAGAGGTTCCCCGCGAGCGCCTTTTTCACCTCGTCACGGCTTGGGCTGGGGTTCTCCTGGAGGAGCGACCAGGCGGAAACCAAAATCCCCGGCGTACAGGCGCCGCACTGCACCCCGCCCGCGGCGACCAGGCGATCGAGCAGCTCTTTGGCCTTCCCGTCCGCGGTGATCGACTCCACCGTCTCGACCTTCTTGCCGGCGCATTGGGCGAGCGGCACCAGGCAGGAGAGGACGGGCACGCCGTCGAGCAGGACCGTGCAGGCGCCGCACTCGCCCTCGCCGCAGCCTTCCTTCGTGCCGGTCAAGCCCAGCGGCTCGCGCAGCACGTCGAGCAGCCGATCCATCGGGCGGCCGTCGAGGCTCACCTCGCGTCCGTTGACCGCGAATTTGACCGCAAGCTGGGTGCTCATGACGTCCGTCCCTCCGCCCGCGACCAATCGAGCAGCCGCTCCGGCGTCGCCGGCACAGCCGTGGGCACGATCCCGGTCGCGTTCTCGATCGCTTGAAGGATCGCTGGGGCGCCCCCGTCCATCGGCAGCTCGCCGACGCCCTTGGCGCCGAAAGGTCCGCCCTCCCAGCCGCTTTCGAGCAGGTGAACGTCGATCTGCGGGCTGTCCTCAATGGTCGGAATGATGTAGGTCGCGAGCCGATCGTTCAGGTAGCGCCCGTCCTTCATCTTGATCTCTTCGAGCAGCGCCCAGCCGACCGCCTGGAGAGTGCCCCCTTGGATCTGACCGGCGCACAAGGTTGGGTGGATCGCGCGCCCGACCTCGCAGACCGCGGTGACCTTGACCGGCCGCACCGCGAGCGTATCGGGATCGACCTCCAGCTCGGCCACGTCGGCGCCCCAGGCGTAGGTCGGATAGGCGGCGCCGCGATAGGTCGACTCATCGAACGTCTGCCACTCGGGCGGCTCGTGATGAACGGTCACCTCGACCGGCCCCGCCGCGCGCAGGCGCCGCGCCGTGTCGCGAAAACTCTCGTCAGGCTTCGCCGCCGCCCGCACCCGGTCGCGAATCTCGCTCACCGCCCGAACGAGCACGCCGCCGACGATCATCGTCGTCCGCGAGGCGACGGTGGGCCCCGAGTCCGGAACGTCGCCCGTGTCGGGCTCGGTAAACGAAAGATCTTCAAGCCCCACCCCGGCCGCGGCTGCGGCCATCTGCGGAAAGACCACCGCGCATCCCTGGCCCATGTCGGTCATCGCGGTCGCGATTTCGATCCGGCCGTCGGGGAGGAGCCGCGCGGTCACGGGAGATTTCATCCGCCGCTCGCCGTTGCCGGTGAACCCGGCGCCATGGAAGAAGAGCGAAAGGCCGATCCCTGGCAGCGGCGCGCCGTCGTCATTCGAGGATCCCCGCGCCCGTGCCGCCTCGATCTCGCGCCAGCGGGCGCGGAATCCCGTCCGCCTCTCGGCCTCTTCGAGGCACTGGCGCGCGGAGGTCGAGGCATCGAGTACCTGCCCGGTGGGCAGCCGGTCGCCCGGCTCGACCACGTTGCGATCGCGGATCTCGTACGGATCGAGCCCGAGCGCGCGGCCGATACGGTCCATCTGCCGCTCCATCGCCAGCTCAACCTGGGGGGCGCCGAAGCCGCGGAAAGCGCTGTTCGGAGTCGTGTTGGTGCGCACGACCTTGCCGCGGACTCGCACCGCGCCGCACCGATAGGGGCCGAACGAGTGGAGGAGAGCGCGAGACAGGACGACCGGCGAGAGGGTGGTGTAAGCGCCGCCGTCCATCACGATCTCGACATCGAGCGCGAGCAGATGCCCGTCGCGATCCACCCCGGTGCGCGAGCGGACGATCGCCGGATGCCGCTTCGAGGTGCCGACGATGTCTTCGTGCCGGTCGTAGATCACCTTGACCGGCCGCCCCGCGGCGCGCGCTAGCAGGGCGGCATGGATCGCCAGTGCGCTGGGAAAATCCTCTTTGCCGCCGAAGCCGCCGCCAACCACCGAAGCGCGCACCCGTACCCGTTCGTCGGGAAGGTCGAACGCATGGGTGAGCGCCTTGTGGACGTAATACGGGCACTGCATCGAGCCGAGCGCATGAAGCGTGCCCGCTTCCATCCAGGCGATCATCCCCTGGCATTCGATGTAAATGTGCTCCTGGTGCCCCATCCGGACTTGCGCCTCGATCGTCCGATCCGCCCGGGCGAACGCGGCTTCGAGATCGCCCGGCTGGCCGGATTCCATCGCCAGCTCGTAGAGCGGCGGCAATCCCTCGGCCTCTTCCATGGTGAGGATCGCCGCCTCCGGCTCGTACTCGACCTCGAACGCCGCGAGCGCCTGCCGGGCGGCAAGTTTCGTAGGGGCGGCGACCAGGGCGACCGGCTCGGCCACGTGCCGCACCACGCCATCGGCGAGGATCGGCCAACTGTCGTCCAGCAGCTGCACGCCGTTCGGACCGGGAAGGTCCGCGGCGGTAACCGAGACGGCGCCCTCCGGCGCCCGCTCGGGATGAAACTGCAGCGACCGAATCCGCGCATGCGGATGCGGGCTCCGAAGCGTCGCGCCGAACCACATCCCAGGCAGCGAGATATCGTCCACATAAAGCGCCGCTCCGGACACCTTCGCCGCCCCATCCGGCCGCGGCGGACTGTCGCCGATTCCGCTCTTCGTCATTGGGGGCGCAGTCTGGAACATGGGAGAGCGCGGCGCAAGGGGAACGACCCGGGATCTCGCAGCAAACTGCTCCAATTTTGGAGTGCGGCGAAGATGCGGCGGTGCATAGGCAGGTTCGTGGCCAACAGGAGACGCCCCGATCGCGATCGGCGGCGACGTTCAGGGCGGAGCGCGGTTGGGGCAGAGCGAGGACTGAGCACAGAATCGGTGCTCCGTCGCCTGGGCGAACCAAGTCATTTCGGGTAGGAACGATTGCCACCCGACCGGGTGGCGCTACGCAGCTTTCTCCTCAGATAGCGTATTTGAAGGAAGTCTTTCGGGCCTTGGTAGGCCCCTTCAAATACCTTTCGGGAGGAACCTCATGCGCTCATCCAGTTGGCGGCTCCGTTGCGCCGGTGTCGCGGTTCTCGCCTCTCTCCTCTTTCTGGCGTTCGCCCCGCTGGTCGGCCAGGAGACCTCGGAAGCTCCGTTGATTTCCTCCGAACTGCGCCCCTCTGAGCTGCTTTCTTCCAGTCCCGTCGACCAGGCGCTCAAGGCAAACCCGACGTCAGCCCGCGAGTCGACATCGGGGCAGGTAGGGAAGAGGGGCCTCAGCCCCCGCCGCGCTCTACTCTGGCTCTGGACCCTTGCCGACAAGAAGGGTGAAAAGGCGGACTCCGCCAACGATCTCGGCAAGGCGGCGGTGTTCGCCATAGCACTCCTGGCCGCGTTTCTCACCGCGGTCGAGGTCTGGCAGATCCCACCGCCTCGGCGACGGTTGCGCCGGGTGGACGAGCCGGGAGAGGAAGATTCGGCCGAGGCGGGAGCCGGTTCAAGGGCTGCCGGTGCATCCGATTCGAGCTTGGCGACGGTTCCTACCTACGGCACCGCAGCCCTCTTGTTCCACTCCAACTTCGCGCGCACCGTCCTCGGCGGCCTCGCGGGCATGGCGCTGGTCGCAACCTTCGACGGCTTCTGGAAGAACACCGGCAACGAGTTCGAGGAAGAGCCGCTCTACCTGGTCCTATTCGTGACGTTCTTCCTGATTTTCCTCTCCCTCTCGGCGCTGTTTCGGGGCCTCACAGAGGCGATTCGCAGCCGGGTCTCCTTAGTCCGGCGCGTGGTTCCTGGAGCGAACCTCCTGCGCCGATTCTGGACCTGGCTTTTGTCGCTCCGGGTCCCCGCCCTCGTTTTCTTCGATACCGGGTTCAACGTGATCCAGGGCAGGAACCAACTCCAGACCGCCTCCTTCGAGCACGACATCGTCGAGCTGCACGAGTCGATCGTCAACGCCGTATGCCGGATTCGCCAACGCTTGGATGACGCGTTCCAGGCGGCTCTCTTGGATCACGAGGGCAAGGGATGGGATGGAAAGCAGCGATCGGACACTTCGGTTCGAGTCAACATCTCCCTGATGGCAAGCGACGAGAGTTCTGTGTTCTACGTTTCGCGCGAGGTGGGGAGCCTCGGCAAAGCCTTCGGTCGCGACAGCATCGCGTGGCTGTCGCTTCATACCGGCCTGCCGCTCTGGCACCGCCAAGGGCCCGACCGGCCCAGCCAACTGCGGATCGACAACTCGAACGGCCGCTACGAGGGGCTGCCGAAAAAGCACATCGCGGTCGAAGACTACCTGGCGAAGCGCAACCAGTCCGACTACGAAGCATTCGTCGTGCTCCCCTTGCCCTGGGGCCACCGCGGGGAGGCCGAGGGATATCGCAAGGCGGGAATCCATGTCTCCTTCACCCATAAGGAGGACATGGATCACCTCTGGCCCCGATTGAACCAGTTCGGGGACAGCGACCTCGCGGCATGCGCGAATCCGGATCTGCTCGGACAAGAGGAGAAACCCCAGCCGAAAGATCGGAAACTCGCGGCGACCCTTCAGCTCTCGGCGGAGATCCTCACCGAGCTTTTCCGGTACTTCAACGGGATGGTGTTCGAAGAACAGATTCGCCCGACGCTGCGGCCCAATTGAGGGAAACGACATGAGCTTCATTCAACTCCCCGACGAGACAACGGCCGGCGGGCGCTCCCGAACCTATCAAGGCGAAGTTCGGATTGCCCTTTCGGCGATCGATAGCGTGCTCCACGGCGAGAAGGCGTTGTACGCAAGCTCGGAGCTCACCACCGGTCGGCGGCTCTACGACCTGTTCCGGCAATACGAGGTCGAAAGCCGCGAGGAGCTGTGCGCCAAGATGGGAGAGGAAACCTATCGGCGCGAGGTCTGGGACCCCTACGTAGCGGAGGCGACGGCGCTCGCCTCGATGTTGCGCCTGCGCCTCGGCGGCGAGCTGGTTCTGACGCCCGCCCCGTTCGAGGCGCCGGGCTGGAGCCAGCCGGAATACCTGGCGTTCTGGGAAACCGTGATCCGGACCCGCCTGCGGGGGGTCTACTTCAGCCTCGATTGGGAATACAGCAATGGCTGCACGTTCGAGTTCGCGGTCGCCCGCGACGCGGGACTTGCGACCTTCGAGGAGGGCGGCCAACCGCTCTCCCGCGAAGAGGGCCGAGACCGGATCGTCGCCGCGATCGCCGATCTCGAAGGCCAGGGATTGAAAGTCCCGGGACTCCGCGAAAATCTAGCCCGACTGGGGGAGCGAGGGGGGCCTTGAGGGGGGCCCTGTCGGGCCTCTCAGACGACCGCGCCAAAGAGGTGGCCGACGAGCGCGCTGCACGCCATCGCCACCGCGCCCCAGAAGGTCACCCGGGCGATTCCGCGCAGGAGCGGCGCCCCGCCCAGGCGCGCGGCGAGGCCGCCGAGAACCGCGAGCAGGAGCAGAGAGGCGGCGACCACGAACGAGCTCAAGCGAACCAACGGGATCAGCCAGACCAGCAGGACCACCGGGATCGCTCCGGCCGCAAAGGCGGCGGCCGAGGCGAGAGCGGCTTGGAGCGGTCGGGCGCGGGTCGAATCCGACATGCCCAGCTCATCCCGCGCGTGGGCGCCGAGCGCGTCGTGCGCCATCAGCTGCACCGCCACCTGATCGGCCAGCTTGGGGGTCAGTCCGCGCGTCACGTAGATTGCGGCCAGCTCGGCCCGCTCGTTTTCCGGCTCGGTCGCCAGCTCCTGCCGCTCGCGGGCGAGGTCGGCGTTTTCGGTGTCGGCCTGCGAACTGACCGAGACGTACTCACCCGCCGCCATCGAGAGCGCACCGGCGACCAGCCCGGCGAGCGCCGCCAGCAGGACCGGTTCGCGCGCGGCCTGCGCCGCCGCAACGCCGACCACCAGGCTACTGGTCGAGATCAGGCCGTCGTTGGCGCCGAGCACGGCGGCGCGCATCCAGGAGATGTGGTCGGTTCGATGAAGCTCGGGATGGGCCATCCGTAGAACTCTACTCAATTACCGCGCTACCGCGAAATCAAAGACCCCGTTCTCACCCCGCCGCCGCCCGCCCGACCGTCTCCGCCGCCCTCGCCGCATCGCGAAACCGGTGGACGATCTCCGCCGTCGGCTCGATCGAGTGGATACCCGCGACGCTTCGGCCGGCTTGGAGGTAGTCCTTCGACGAGTAGGCCTTGACCCCCTTCTTGAGCTTGGAAAAGGCGCGGACGGTGTAGATCAGGCGCATCCAGTGCTTGGTCTTGTGGCCGCGGAGCATCCAGCGGGCGATCGGGCCGGCTTTGGTTCCGATGCGTTCGACGTAGGGGGTGTTGATCACCGCGACGGGGACGCCGGTGAGGCGCTCGGTAAGGACGATGTCGTCTTCTTCCGAATCGAGGATCGCCTGCTTGTAGGCGGCGGGCGCGCTGCATTCGGTGGTGGCGATGAAGCGGGTGCCCATTTGGACCGCGCCGTAGCCAAGTTGGAGCGCTTCGACGAAGCCGGCTTCGTCGCCGATTCCGCCTGCGCAGACCAGGGGCACTCCCAGGTCCGCCAGCTCGGTGTAGAGCGCTTCGACGCTCCTGGGGCCGGCGTGGCCTCCGGCTCTACGATTGACGCCGATCAGGCCGTCCACCCCGGAATCGAGGCCCTTCATCGCCCATTTCCGCTCGGTCGCATCGTGGTAGACGATGCCTCCCGCGGCGTGGGCTTTGTCGACCACCCAGCGCGGGTTGCCGAGCGAGGTGAGGAAGAACCGCACCCCCTCCTCGATCGCCTCGTCGACGTAGCGCTCCATCCGCTCGTGGTAGGTCTTGGACGACTTCTCGACGATCACGTTCAGGCCGATCGGCTTCTTCGTCAGGCTCTTGATGAAGCGCAGTCCGGCGCGGAACTCGTGGCCGTGGACGTAAGTGAGCGAGAGCGGCTGGACCACCCCCATGGCGCCGGCTTCGGACGCGGCGGCGACCAGCTCCGGGTTGCTGCACGGGTACATGGGGCCGCAGATCAAGGGGACTTCTAGCCCGAGCTGGCGGGTGACAGGGGTGTCGAGGAGGTTCATCGTGGTGGGAGGCTACAATGCCGGGGGTCCGGCGGTCGAGGGTGGGCCGCTGCCGCTATAATGAACCGATGAGGCTCCCCTCCCGATCGCGTCGCAGTCTGAGGCTCGCTTCCTTCGGACGCCGCGCCCTCTGTGTGTTGGCGCTGGCGATCGGCGGAGTCGCAATGGCCGCGCCGCCTCCGGTCGCCCCCGCGGGAGAAGTGATCCTGCTCCGCGCCTCCTCGATCGTCCATCCTCTTTTGGCGCAGTACCTGGCCGAGGGGCTCGCGAAGGCGGACGAGGCGGGAGCGCGGGCGGTGGTGATCCAGCTCGACACCCCCGGCGGGTTGATGGACTCGACGCGCGAGATCACGACCGCGATCCTGGGCGCGAAGACGCCTGTCGTGGTCTGGGTCGGTCCGGAAGGGGCGCACGCCGCCTCCGCCGGGTTCTTCATCCTCGAATCGGCGGACGTGGCCGCCATGGCGCCGGGAACCAACACCGGCGCCGCCCATCCGGTGAGCGGCGATGGCGACGACATTCCCGGCGTGATGGGCAAGAAAGTGGAAGAGGACGCGGCCGCACAGATCCGCGCGCTCGCGGTGCGGCGGGGCAGGAACGTCCAGCTCGCCGAGGCCGCCGTGAGAGAAAGCCGGTCGTTTACGGCCGACGAGGCGCTCGAAGCGAAATTGATCGACGTCGTGGCGCCCGATCTTGCGGCGCTGCTCTTAAAGGTAGACGGCCGGGAGATCGTCCGCGGAACCACCCGCTCGACGCTCCGCCTGGCGGGGGCGACGATTCGCGAGATCGAGATGCCGGCGTTCCGCGCGGCGCTGTCGAATCTGGCGAATCCGAACATCGCGCTCGCGCTGCTGGTGCTCGGCGGGCTCGGGCTCTACTTCGAGTTGATGCACCCGGGGGCGGTGCTCCCCGGTGTGGTCGGCTCGATTTCCCTGGTGCTCGCGTTCTGGGCGCTGTCGGTGCTGCCGGTGCGCAGCGCGGGCGTCGCGCTCGTCCTGCTCGCTCTGGTGTTCTTCATCGCCGAGGTGAAAGTGACCAGTTATGGCCTGTTGACCGTCGCGGGGATCATTTCCCTCGTGCTCGGCTCGATGTTCCTGTTCGACTCGCCCGAGCCGGCGCTCCATGCGTCGATGAGCCTGGTCGCGATGCTGGCCACGTTCGCCGGGGTCATGGTCGCATTTCTGTCTTGGATGGCTCTACGCCGGAACCGCCTGCCGGTGCGCACGGGCAAGGAAGGCATGATCCACGAGCGGGGTACCGCGCGCACCGCCCTCGATCCGGCGGGTAAGATCGACGTTCACGGCGAGATCTGGGCCGCGGTCGTGGATGCCGCGACTCCGATCGCGGCCGGCGAGCCGGTCGAGGTAATCGGCATCGACAACCTCACGCTCCGCGTTCGATCGGTGGGACCAGGACGCCCGACGGCCATGGGCGTCCAACCGTAGAAATCTCTAGGGAAGGAATCAATTCACATGCAAAACTGGGTCGGCTGCGGCGTCGTCGCGATCATCGCGCTGTTCTGCTTCTCGCGTTGGGTGAACGTCTTAAACGAGTACGAACGGGCGGTGACGTTCTTCCTCGGCCGAGTGGGCAAGGAACCGAAAGGGCCGGGACTGGTGCTGATCTTCTGGCCGTTCGAAAAGATGGTGAAGGTGTCGCTGCGCACGGTCGTCCTCGACGTGCCGCCGCAGGACATCATCACCCGGGACAACGTGTCGGTGAAGGTGAACGCGGTGGTCTACTTCCGCGTCGTCGATCCGGCGCGGGCGATCATCTCGGTCGAGAACTTCCTCTACGCGACCAGCCAGGTCGCCCAGACCACCCTGCGCTCGGTGCTCGGCCAGGCCGATCTCGATACCCTGCTCTCGGAGCGCGACCAGCTGAACGCCCAGCTGCAGGAGATCATCGATCACCAGACCGACCCCTGGGGGGTCAAAGTCTCGATGGTCGAGGTCAAGCACGTCGACCTGCCGCAGGAGATGCAGCGGGCGATGGCGCGCCAGGCCGAGGCGGAGCGCGAGAAGCGGGCGAAGTTCATCCACGCCCAAGGTGAGCTCGACGCATCGATCGCTCTCGGCCAGGCCGCCGATATCGTGGCCAAGAACCCGGTCACCCTCCAATTGCGCTACCTCCAGACGCTCACCGAGATCGCGGCCGAGAAGAACTCCACCATTCTGTTCCCGCTGCCGATCGACCTGGTGCGGCCGTTCCTCGAAGGATTTCCGAAGAAGGATTCCGCGGGATGACCGAGCGGTTGGGTAAACTCGGCGTCCCGGGCGCCGTGAACGAAGCGGCGAGCACGGCGAGGAGCAAGGCTTGAGCACGAACGACGAACCGAGTTACTACGAGATCGCGCTCACCAACCGTCTGGTGGTGAGCGCGTTCGTGATCCTATTGTGCTGCCTGCTGGTCGCCTTCCTCTCCGGCGTCTGGATCGGCAAGGGGCAACTCGCCTCAGTGGAAACCGCCCAGGTGTTGCCGACGCCGCCCGAAAACGCGACGGTCGAGGCGGGCAAGCCCGAGGCGCTCGATTTCTTCGAGGACATCCAGACGGCGGGTAGCGACAAGGGGCCGGAACCCAAGTTTCCACCCAAGCCGGGCACCGTGCCCGCGGTGGTCGAAAAGCCCGAACCGTCGCCGGATACGATTTTCGAAGGGGAAGAGGCCGCTACCCCGACCCCGGGAACCCCCAATGGCCCCAATAATCGGGGCGGCCGCCAGGCCGCGGCCGGCGAAAAGCCGTCCGACAAGCCGCTGGTCCGGTCCCAGCCTCCGCGCGCCGGTTCCGAAGCGGGGAAGCCGGCGGCTTCCACGCCCAACGGCGCTCCGGCCGGCGCCGAAAAACCGGCCGACCGCGCCCGACGCGAGGCGGCGGAGAAGCCGCAGCCGGCCGGAGCCGCCCGGCAGCCGACGGCCGGAGGAGATCGAGAGCCCGCGCCGGGCGCGATCATCATCCAGGTCTTCGCCTCTCCAAGCCGCGACGAGGCGATCAAGGTCCGCGACCGGCTGCGCAAGGGGGGCGAGAAAGCGTACCTGTCCCCGTCGACCAAGGGCACGCCGCTCTACCGGGTGCGGGTCGGCCCGTTCAAGAAGCGCGAGCGGGCGGTGGCGGTGGCGGCGAAGATCCAAAAGGCCTACAAGCTCGACACCTGGGTGACTCAGTAGGCATCCCTTTGGGCTTCTCGTCCGGGCGCTTCGCGCCGTTCGCGCCCTATCTGCTCGCGCTCGCCGCCGGCTTGCTCTGGGGCGCCGCGTTCGGCCGGACGCCATGGCTCATCTCCGGCTGGCTGGTGCTCGCGCCGCTGATCGTCCTGCTCGGTCACCCTAAAGCGGGCCGCTTGGCTTTCATCCACGGCGTCGCGGCCTGGACTCTCGGCTTGGCTTGGATTCCCGGGACTTTGATCGGCTTCGGCGGCTTGCCGAAACCGGTGGCGATCCTCTGTCTGCTGATCCTTGCGAGCTACCTTGCCCTCTTTCAACTCGCCTTCGCCCGGTTCGGCCGGGCGCTTTGGCTCCGGGGCGGCGCCTCGGCCCTGCTGGGCCTGCCCGCGCTCTGGGTGGCGCTCGAATGGCTGCGCGGCCACCTGATCGGCGGCTTCCCTTGGAACCTCGCCGCCTATGCCTGGGTGGACGTCCCCGGCGCGCTGCCGCTCTCGGCCTGGATCGGCGCGTTCGGCCTCTCGTTCCTGGTGCTGTTTTCCAACGTCGGCGTGGCGCTCGCGTGGACCGGCAAGAGCCTCCGTCCCCTCGGACTCGCCGTTCTCGTCCCGCTCCTTCTGCTCGGCGTCGCCGGGCGCGCCGGGCACCGATGGTTGCTCACGCACCACATCGAGCGGATGGAGGCGGGAGACTTCGGCCGGCCGGTGCGGATCGTCCAGCCGAACCTGCCGATTCGTAAAGACTGGGATGCGGAGCAGGCGTACCGAGACTACCGGAAGGCGATCGACCTCGCGTCCGAAAGCTGCGAGCCGGGAGCGCTCGTCGTCCTGCCCGAAAGCGCGCTCTGGCCGTTCTCCTACGAGCGCGACCCGGTGGTGAAAAGCGATCTCCTGGGGCTCGTCGCGCGCGGCTGCTCGGTGATCTTCAACGGCCAGGGCGACGCCGGCGGGACGGCGACCTTCAATTCCGCCTACCTGCTCGCCCCGTCGGCGGGCCAGGCTCCAGCCGTGAGCCGCTACGACAAGCGCCACCTGGTGCCGTTCGGCGAATACATCCCGTTCTCCGCGGTGCTCGGCTGGGTCGGCCGGATGGCGCGCGGCATCGGCGAATACACGCCGGGCACGGCGGCGACGCTGCTCTCCTGGAATCGCGGCCCGGAAGGATCCGGCTCCGTGATCGGAAAGAATCCCCCGGCCGGAGACCGCATCGGCATGGCGATCTGCTACGAGGTGGTCTATCCGGAAGAGGTGGCGGAGCTGTCCCAAGCAGGTGCCACCCTGCTCGCGACGGTCACCAACGACGCCTGGTACGGTGACACCGCGGCACCTCATCAACATCTGCGGGCCGCCCGTTTCCGCGCGGCGGAAAACCGCAAGACGCTGTTGCGCGCCGGACTCACGGGCATCTCCGCGTTGATCGCTCCCGATGGTTCGGAGCGCCAGCGGATCGCGCTCGGCACCACGGGGGTGATCCGTTCTCGCGTTTGGGGCGAAAACGAGATCACCCCCTACGCCCGTGCTCCCTGGCTGCCGCCGCTCCTCTGCTCGCTGGGCGCCCTGTTTGCTATCATTCGGCTCCGGCTGGTGAACCGCAGGGGGCGCTCTCCGCGATAGATCCCCTTTTCTTCCTTAGGAGTTCCCTCATGATCTCGTTCGATCTTCAGCAGCGCATCGATAAGCTCGCCCTCCAGCTCGGTAACCTCCGGGGGTATCTTTGAGGACGCCGGATACGAAAAACGGATCGGCGAGATCGATCGCCAGATGGAAGCGCCCGGTTTCTGGGACAACCCCGTCAAAGGCGCGCCGCTCCTGCAAGAACGCCGCGGCCTAGACCGCAAGCTCACCACCCTCAAACAGCTTCGCACCGATGCCTCGGACCTCGATACCTGGAGCGAGCTGATCGCTGAAGGGGAGGCCGACGCCGAGCTGATCACGTTCCTCGATCGGCTGACGGAAGTTCTCGACAAGCTGGAGATCGAGCTCAAGCTAGCCGGCCCGGACGACGAGAAGAGCGCGATCCTGGTCATCCACCCCGGCGCGGGCGGCACCGAGTCGCAGGATTGGGCGGAGATGCTGCTGCGCATCTACCTTCGCTTCGGCGAGCGCCACGGCTACGACGTCGAGCTGATGGAACGGCAGGACGGCGAAGATGCCGGCATCAAGAGCGCCACGATCGGTATCCGCGGCGAGTACGCCTACGGCTATTTGAAGAGCGAAAAAGGTGTCCATCGCCTGGTGCGCATCAGCCCGTTCGATTTCCAAGGGCGGCGCCACACCTCGTTCGCCTCGGTTGACGTCTATCCGGAAGTCGACGACGACATCAAGATCGAGATCAACGACAACGACCTCCGGATCGACACCTACCGCGCCTCCGGAGCGGGCGGCCAGCACGTCAACAAGACCGATTCCGCCGTCCGCATCACCCACCTGCCGACCAACACGGTGGTTGCCTGCCAGAACGAGCGAAGCCAGATCAAGAACCGCGCAATGGCGATGAAGATCCTCCGCTCGCGCCTCTACGACCTGGAGGTCCGCAAACGCGAAGCTGAAAACGCCGAGCGCGAAGGCAAAAAACTCGACAACGCCTGGGGCAGCCAGATCCGCAGCTACGTCCTGGCCCCCTATCGCCTGGTCAAAGACCACCGCACCGGCGCAGAAGTCGGAGACGCCGACAAGGTGCTGGACGGCGGCATCGACCCCTTTATCGAGGCGTACTTGAAAGGCCAGATGTCGGCGGGGGCGGGGGAGGAGTTGGAGTAGGCGGGTGGCGCCGTGGGCGGCGACACGTCGCCGCGATCAAAGCGCCGACGCGTCGGCGCACTCCAAACTTGTTCATACGGCAAACCGCACGCAGTAGATCGGCGGCAGGTGCGCCGAGAGCGACATCCAGGAGTCTCCCTGATCTTCGGTGATCCAGAGCGAGCCGGTCGTGCTGCCGAAGGCCAGCCGGTTGCCGCTCGCGTCGATGTCGAGCGAGTGGCGGTAGATCAGGTCGTAGGCGTTTTCTTGAGGCAGGCCCTTGTCGAGCACGTCGAAGCTTTTGCCGCCGTCGCGGGTGCGGAGGGCGACGAGTTGGCCGTCCACCGGGATGCGCTTTTCGTCTTTGATCGCGGGGACGAACCAGGCGGTGTCGGGGTCTTCTGGGTGAACCGCGGCGGCGAAGCCGAATCCGGAACGGGGGATATCCTTAATCTCCTGCCAGGACGCGGCGCCGTCGGTCGAGCGGAAGATGCCGTTGTGGTGCTGCACCCAGAGAGCGTCGGGGTTTTCACGGCTGGCGGGGGCTCCAGGTCGCTCCGCCGTCCAGGGTCTCCCAGACGCCGCCGCAGGAGATCCCGACGAGCACACGGTCGGCGTTCCTCGGATCGACGACGACCGAATGGATGCCCGGCCAGTCGTAGCCGCCGCCGAACCAGCCTTTCCGTTCCGGTTTGTCCCATAACGGGCGGTTCAGCTCCCAGGTGGCGCCACCGTCGTTCGAGCGGAAGAGCCCGCCGGGGAGAGTGCCGCACCAGAGGGAGTCGGTCGCCTCGGTCGCGTTGCCGTCCGCGAGCGCCCAGATCTTTTGTAGCTTCCAGGGGATCGATTTGCCGTTGTCGTCGCGGTCATCGACGTCCTCCGGCTTTTCCGGGTACGCGGGGGCCGTGCGCTCCTCCCAGGTGGTGCCGCCGTTGATGGAACGCTGGAGCTTAGTCCCGAAATGGCCGAGATCGAGCGCGGCGTAGATCCGTCCCGCGCGGTCGATGTGGACGATCGAAACCGGGTCGCCCAAAAATGCGGTTTGGGCGATCTTCCAGCTGGTGCCGGAGCGCTCCAGGGTGAACAGTCCCTTGCGGGTGGCGACGAACAGGCGGTTGCTGGGGGCGTGGCTCATCGGAACCTCCGGGGGAGTAGGGAAGAGGGAGGGCTCAGCCTCCGGAGAGGGCTTGCATGACGTAGACCTGGCTATCCGGTTTCACTCCGTCGGACAGCCCGTCCCGGTCGCGCACCGCCTCGCCGTCGACGAACACCGTCATGTGTTTGCGCAGGGCGCCCTGCTCGTCCAGGACGTAGGTGCGGACGCCTGGGTTCGCGGCGAACGCCTGGTTCAAGACCTCGCGCACGGTGGCACCGAACACCTCCTGCGGCGGGCAAGAGAGGTGCCGTTCGAGGGCCGAGGTGAATATCACTTGGGGCACGGGGAGATGATATCCGAGCGCGGAAGATTGGGACTGCCAGACGACGCTTGTGGATTCTTGAGGTCGGCAGTTGCTTATTGCAGCGCTTGAATTGATGTGGCACGATGAGTCGGCGGAGACCCTCGGGTATAAACGGATGCAGCTCGCCACAGCGCCTCATTTCGCCACCTCATTACCGGAAGAAAGGATGCAAGTGATGCTCAACAACGGCGACACGAAGAGAGAGTTCAAGCTCGGCAGCGCGAAGGTTCGTGGATTGGGGAGTTTCCACAAGACCCTCCTCCACAACAAATGGGGAGAGGTGGATGAAGAGGAGTTCGAAGCCCTCGTCGCCGCCGCGGAGGGAGACGGGTCCGGCTTTGCACTCGTGCCGAAGGGGACCCCCGATGCGGCGGCCTTCACCAATCCCCAAGGGGGGCTCGCAAGCGACCGCCTGACACAGTATCCCGGCTCGTACACGATGCCTCCCGCACCCAAGGTGTTGTCAACGACGACCGCGGCGGAGATGACCGAGTTGTACTGGATGGCGCTCCTGCGCGACGTGCCGTTCGACCAGTTTGAAACGAATGCGGAGGTGGCCTCGGCGGCCGAAGAAATCGATGCCCGTTTCCGGCAATCGGTCGACGACTCCAACGACGCCGGCCACCTCAAGACCGGTGTCGACGTTCCAGGGTCGAAGGGTGATTTGGCCCCCATTACGCCGCGGAATCTCTTCCGACTCGGATTGCCAGGGGAGGAAATCGGCCCGCTGGCCAGTCAGTTTTTCATCCGCGATATCCACTACGGAACCCAACTTATCGACCAGAAGCAACTGCCTTATAAAAAACATCGCGACTACCTGACGGCCTTTCCGGACTGGCTCAATACCCAGTCCAGCGGCAGGGACGCCATCGGCCAGGCTTATCCGAAGGCGAACGAGAACAGCGCGGACAACTTCGAAGTCAACCGACGCTACATCTCCACCCCGCGGGACCTGGCCCGTTTCGTGAACAAGGACGCACTCCACCAGGCATATTTCAACGCTACCTTGCTTCTCCTCTCCGGCGGAGCGAGATGGACACCCGGGAATCCCTATGGTGACGGCGGACGGCTGGAGGATCGAGAGGCAGGCTTCGGCGTACTCGGCGGACCCCACATTCTGGCCTTGGTGTCCGAAGTCGCCACCCGCGCGTTGAAAGTCGTGTGGAACCAGAAATGGCAGGTTCACCTCCGGTTGCGGCCGGAGGCCTACGGCGGCCTCGTCCACGTTCAAAACATCGGCAACGGCGAACCCAGCGGCAAGCGCCCCTACGGTCTTCCGGGCTGGGTCAGCAGGACCGAAGCGGCCAAGGCGGTTCGTAAGCTGCACAAGAGTTTGCTGCTCCCGATGGCGTTCACCCCGGGGAGCCCGACGCACCCGGCGTATGGAGCCGGTCATGCGACTGTTGCTGGTATCTGCGTGACGGTTTTGAAAGCCTACTTCAAGACCTTCACCACAAACACTCAAGGGAAAGATGTCCCCGTTCTCTTCAACACTTTGACGGAACGCGAACATCCGTACGGTCCCGGGATGCCCATCCGGTCCTACATCACCGGAGTGATTCCCGGGCCTGACGGCGATGAGGGTCGCCGCACACCCTTGCCCAAGGCGGTGGCCGACAAGCTCACCATTGAAGGGGAGTTGAACAAACTTGCGATGAACGTGGCGATGGGCCGAAGCATCGGCGGCGTTCACTGGCGGACGGACAACACCCGCAGCCTGATGCTCGGCGAAGCCCTCGCCGCCCGGGTTCTCGCCGACATCACGACCGATGCCAACGAAAAGCCCACGTTCATCTTCCGTAGCTTCAGCCGGCGCATGGACGGAGACCCGAAGAAAGTCGAGATCAAGCAGGGCAGGGTGTACGTGGACGGTGTGCTTGTAGACACGAACAGCAGCGCCCTTTAAATCTCCAGAAGGGTTCCCCGACTCTGTCGATCGGGCAGGCGGAACCGGGGGCGGACCCAAGTCCGCCCCCGGTTGCCCGTGTAGAGGTCAGTTGGCCACGAAGGTAGACTCCGTAGTCCGAAACCCATGACCGAACGGATCAACCTCCAAGACTACGAAGAGGCGGCGCGCGCAGTGCTGCCGGGGATGGTCTACGACTATTACGCCGGGGGTGCGGGGGACGAGATCTCCGTGCGCGAGAACGTCGCGGCGTGGGGCCGGGTCCGGCTGCGGCCCCGGGTGTTGGTCGATGTCAGCCGGTGCGATCTTTCCACCAGTGTCCTTGGGATTCGGGTCGAGATGCCGGTGCTCACGGCCCCCTGCGCGATGAACGGCTTGGCGCATCCCGACGGCGAGCTGGCGGTCGCCCGGGCGGCCTCGGCGGCGGGGATCATCCAGGTGGTGAGCACTCTCTCGTCCTACAGCCTCGAAGAGGTGGCTGCCGCGGCTCCCGGCGCCCCCGGCAGACAATGGTTTCAGCTCTACGCCTATCGCGATTGGGGGCTCACCCGCCAGCTGGTGGAGCGGGCCGCGGCGGCGGGATATAGGGCGCTGTGCATGACGGTCGACGGTTCGATTCCCGGGGTGCGCGAGCGCGATGCGCGGAACCGGTTCCGCGTACCGCCGGATTTACGGATCGGCAACTTCGCGCACCACCTGCCGGATGCGGCCGACGGCTCGGCTCTGCTCAAGTACGTCACCGACCAGTTCGATCCGGGGCTCACCTGGGAGTCGGTCGACCGGCTGCGCTCCCTCTCGAACCTTCCTCTCGTGCTCAAAGGGGTGCTCACCGCGGAGGATGCCAAGCTCGCGATCGAGCACGGCGCCGCGGGGATCGTGGTCTCGAACCATGGCGGGCGCCAGCTCGACACGGCGATCGCCACCTGCGACGCGCTGTCCGAGGTGGTCGACGCGGCGGCCGGCACGGCGGTCGAGATCTTCGTCGATGGCGGCATCCGTCGCGGTACGGACGTCCTAAAGGCGCTCGCGCTCGGCGCCCGGGCCGTGCTGATCGGCCGGCCGTACCTCTGGGCGCTCGCGGTCGAAGGAGAGGCGGGGGTGCGCCGGATTCTCGACCTGCTGCGCGAAGAGCTACGGCTCGCGATGGCGCTTTCCGGCTGCCCGAGCGTCGCCGAGATCGTGCCGGAGAGGGTGCTGCGATGACGACCTACACCATCCACCAGGAAGCCGAGATCTCCCCCGAAGATCGCGAGCGGATCATTGACGGCCTGCGCGCGCACAACCGGAAGAACGCGCCGGTCCCCACCTGGCGCCCGCTCCACCTGCTGCTACGCGCGGCAGACGGCTCGATCCACGGCGGGCTGCTCGCCGAATCCGGTTGGGAGTGGATGCAGGTCCAATTCCTCTGGGTCTCCGACGACCTGCGCGGGCAAGGCCACGGCCAGGCGTTGCTTGCCCAAGCCGAGGAGGAAGCCCGCGCCCACGGCTGCCGCGCCATCTGGCTCGACACCCACGATTTCCAGGCGCCGGCTTTCTACGAGCAGCAGGGGTACAAGCTCTTCGGAGTGCTGGACGACTACCCGGAAGGGTACAAGCGGTACTTTTACCAGAAGAGCCTGGGTCTCCGTTTGGCAGGCGAACCAGAGACATCGCGACTCGCTGCAACCGACGGCTTGCGCTCAGCGCAGACGTAGGAATCGGGACGCGCACGGTGAACCTGGGACGTGTATGGTAAATGTGGGACGTGTAAGGTAAATCTAGGACGCGTACGGTTACTGCGGGACGCATTCGTTGAATATGGGACCACTCTTGTGATTCTGGGACGAAATCTATAAACCCAGGACGCATGCGTAGAGCCCGGGACGTATTCTAGTATTTTGGGACGCGCACGGTAATTGTGGGACGTGTCCGATGATTCTGGCGCGGCGACGGGATCTCCGGCGCGCGCGCTTTTATTTTTTTGCGGCGAGCGCTGCGGCGAGTTCTTCTCGGATCAACGCACGCAAGCGATCGTCGGACGCGGCCGACTCGGCGTCTTTGCGCGGGAACGGCGGCGCGGCACGCGGATCGATCCACTCCTCCAGCCGGCGGCGCGCGGCGAACTCGGCATCGCCGAGCGCCAGACGGTAGAAGTCAGATGCCGGCACCTCCAGATAACGGGCGAGACCCGTCAGGTGGCGTGAACGCAGCTCCAGCTGGCCGTTGACCAGGTCGTTGAGCCGGCCATGCCCTAGGCCCATCGCGGCCTCCAGGTCGTGCTTGCGTCCCGGCGCCGCCTCGATCGCACGCTGCGCCACGGCGAGAACCGCTTTCGTGTCCTTGTCGCTCATGGCGGGGAACCTTACCGCAGGGGGCGATGGGCCAGAAGGCCGCTGGCATCTATTTCCCGACCCCATCGCAGGGCGGGCACTCATTCTCGATCTGTCTTACCTCGAACCGGTGGTACCCTTTCGCTCGCCCACATGGAGGGTGTGAAATGACCCGAGTCGAAGCGTTGGAAGGCGAAATTCAAAAGCTCACGGGGACGGAGTTCGCCCAGCTCCGCGACTGGCTGCTCGAGGAAGACTGGGATCGCTGGGACGAGCAGATCCAAAAAGACGCTGCAGGCGGCAAGCTGGAGGATCTCTTCGCCCAGGCCCTCGCTGCGCATCAGGCGGGGGAGAGCCGGGAGCTTTGAAACACTTCACCAGCCCCGCCTTCTGGCAGCTCTTCGCGCAGCTTCCGCCTGAAACGCAGGCGCTGGCCCGCGCCAACTACGATCTCCTTAAGGCAAACCCCCGCCACCCGTCGCTCCACTTCAAGAGGATCGGGCTCTACTGGTCCGTGCGGGTCGGAAGAAAGCACCGCGCGCTTGGCAGGGATGTCGCGGGTGGAATCCTCTGGGGGTGGATCGGATCGCACGCGGACTACGATCGCCTTCTTGGCTGACGCAGATCTCAGCGACCTGGTCTATTCCTGTTGACCGACTGATTCCCCCTAGAGGTGCCTTAGGAGCGATGGAGCTTTTCCGCGACTCTCTGGGCCACCCAATCTTCTGCGGAATATCCCCGGAGCACCTCCGCGAATCTTCGGCATGCCGCGCCCATTCTCTCGTCACCGAGCGCCGCCTGGACCTGGCTCCCGAGCCGCCCGAGATCGCGAATCCGCTTTGCCACCCCGGCAACTTCCAGCCTCGCGGCGTGGTCGAACTGGTCGTAGTCGACGGATAGCACGAGCGCGGGCTTGCCGTTCGCCAGCGTGTGAAATTGGATCCCCGCTCCGCCATGATGGACGACCAGGGCGTACCGAGCGAGGTCGCGGGCGTACGAGACGTAGCCGAGCCGGTGAAAGTTCCCCGCGGTCTCGGTTCGGTCGCTGTCGGCCTGGCCGTCGGTGAAATGGAAATCGATTGCGGGAAGAGCCCGTGCCGCGGCACGGACTGCTTCGGCCATCGCGTCCTTCTTCCAAGGTAGGTGCGTGCCGAGGGTGACCAGGACCGCCGGGCGTCCCTCCCGAAACGGCGGCACGGGCGCCGACGTGGGGGGCGTATAGAGCACCGGGCCGATCAGCTCGACGGCGGCGGGTAGGGTTCGAGGGAATTCAAGCTCGGGGATCGAAAGCCCAAGCACCCGATCGGGGGAGTAGACCGTTTCGGAGCCGTCCTCGCGGTAGAGGCGGGGGAACCCGAGCGCGCGGATCGGCTCGCGGTAAAGGCGATGGACGCCGCTTTTGAATGCGCGGATCAGCACGCGGCCGGCCGCGTCGCGCAGCTTTCCCAGCGGACCGCGACCGGGATGCCAGCCGCCGAGATAGGCGGGCGGGCCGTCGGACGCTTCGATCACGCAGGGCGAGGGGTGGCTGGTCCACCAGGGGATGCTGAGGTCGAGTGCGACCGATCCCGCGACCGGGACGGTGAAATCGGCGATCAGAAGGTCCGGCGGGGGCTCAGCCGTCCAGAGCGCCAGGATCGCCTGGCGAAATGCCAGCAGCAGCTTCAGGTTCGAGCGAAGCTGAGCGTGCAAGCGAAGCGGATTGCTGCCCACCGCGTGCGGAGGCTCGACGATCGCGCGGATCTCGGCGTCGCGGCCGGGGAGGATCGCGCGGCCGGGAAGCCCCGCCGCTTCTATCTGCGCCTGCGCCCTTTCGGTGCTGATCACCCGGATCTCGTAATCGCGGGCGAGCCGGCGACCGATTCCGAGCAGCGGGTGCAGATGCCCGGCAAACGGTGGGGCGACGAGGTCGATCCGGGGGCGGGTCACCCGATTCCTCCCGCCGTTTTGATCTCCTCCAGGTAGGCGACACAGAGCGCGAGCACCGACGGGTCGCGCAGGTATTCGAGGTGGTCACATCTGACGCGGGCGATGCTGGCCTTCGGGACGACACCGCGGAAGAACAGGCGGGAGATCGAATCGCGCCCCTGGACGAAGCGGGCATCGCAGGGCGGCAGGCGGCGGGCGACCGGGCCGTAGGCGAAGACGTGGAGACGGGCGAGCGCAGAGGCAGGGAGGTTGAGATTGCCGAGTAGCTCGAGGCCTGAGCTTCCTGCGAGGAAGAGCGTCCGTTCGGCGCGATCGATCTGCGCGATAACTGCGGGGCGGTAGGTGGCGGCGAACGCGGGTCGGCGGGAGCGGAGGTAGAGCGCCAGGTTGTGAAGGCTTGCGGTGGGGAGCGGAGTCCTTCGGAACGGTTGTGGAATGTCTGGGTAGGGGAAATTGACTTGCACCTTCCACTCGGTCGGAGCGGGAAGCGCTTCGAGAAACGCGTGTTGAAGTGGACTGAGCGCGGCGTTGCCGGGATGGCTCTGGCCGGTGAGGAATGCGATCTGAAGAGGCCGTTTCATGCGAACGCTATTCGATCGCGGTGAAGTGTCGGTCGTCTTGCACTTTGTAGCGCCGGGTGCGCCAGACGATGCGCCGAAGGAAGACGGCATGCAGCAGGTGGAATGGTTGAAGCAGCTCGCTGATCAGCGAAGAGAGCGGCGCTTCGAGGACTCGGCCGTAGATTGCGCGCTGGAGCGACGCGAGGCCGAGGCCGCGTAGCGCAAGCGTCGCGATCAAGACGGCAACGCCCGCGGTGCTGGGAACCAGGGCGGAGGTGATCACCAGGGCGAGCAGCAGGAGCGGCGGCAGGGCATGGAGCAACCCGATCGTGGCGCGGATTTGAAGCGGCTGCTTGCGCAGCAGGAGGAGCGCGAACAGGAACCAGCGGTGCATCAATTGGAAATAGTGTTTGCCGTCGCGTACGGTCGTCTGCACCCAGTGCGGCCGAGCGCTCTGGAAGATCGTGTCGCCTCGGCAGAGCACGGCCTCGGCAACGGCGAGGTCGTCGGTCAGCGCACCCAGCATCCCGGCGAAACCTCCTATTTCGTTGAGCTTTTTGACACGCAACGCATAGGCCATGCCGTTGATCGTGAGAGGCGGCAGGAAGGGGAGAAGCGGTAGATAGGTGAGCGCGGCGTTGTTGTCCACGAACTGCGCGAGCAGACGCGAGGGGAAGCGGCCGTCGTCCAGGTAGCCAGGCAGGCTGGTCGCGAGGGGATGGGTCTCCAGGGCCTGAAGCAGAGCCGCGAGCGTCGGCCCCGGCATGCGGGTGTCGTCGTCGAGCACCAGGAAGACCGGCTCGGCAATACCTGCGGCTCTCGCCGCTTCGAGCTTCCAGAGCTTCGGGTTCGTGCCCTCGGGCGGCTGGGCATGGAGCGAGGTCTCGATCTTCGTCCGCGGATTTCGGGTTGCGAGATCGTTACAGATTCGTTGGGCCTCCAGGTCGTCGAGATCGACCAGCCAGAGGAAGCGGGCGGCGGGCAGCTCTCGCAAGTTGTCGCCAAGCACCTCGCCGAGGCGTGGATCGCCGGAGAGGATCGGCTGCGCGATCGCAACGCCCGCGCCGTCCGAAGGAGGAAGTTTGGGCTCGTTTCGCGCGACCTGCCGGGCGAGGCCTGACTTCTTCGCCAGGATAAGCAGGTAGAGCGGGGCGAGGGCGACGATCGTTGAAAATGCCGTCACGCTCGGCGCTCCTGCTCCAACTGCCAACGGACGAACGCGTCGATTCCCTCATCGAGCGAGACGGACGGCGGTCCGAGATCGGCGAGCATCCTGCTCACGTCGAAAATCTTTGACCAGGCGAAGACGCCTACGCCGAAACGGGTGATCGGCGGCTCGCCGCGGAGGCGGAGGAGACCCCAGACGGCTTCCAAGATCGTGGCGACGATCATCGCCTTGCCGACCGAGACCTTGCGTCGGGGCGCGGGCAAGCCGAGCCGAGCGAACAGGTCGAGCAGCAGGTCTTGAATCGGTACCGGCCGGGCATTCGTCAGGTTGTAAGTGCCGGAAAGATCGGTGCGCAAGGCGGCGGCGAGCAGGTAGTCGGCGAGAGTATCGACATAGATCAGATCGCCGATCGCGGGGCCTGCCGCTCCGGCCTCGAACAGCGGCAGCTTTCCCGCCTTGGCCGCCGCGAGGATGCGCGGAAAGAGGACAGTGTCGCCGGGGCCGAAAACCGCGCGGGGTCGGGCGATCAGCCAAGGGCCGGAATAGGCTTGCACCAGCCGCTCGCCCTCCGCTTTCGTCGCGGCATAGCGGTTGACGAACCGGGGTCCCACGGGCGCCGCCTCGGTGAGGCCCAACTGCGGACCGTCGCGATAGAGCACCGAGCTTGAAGAAACGTAGACCAGCCGCGGCCGGCCGTTCCGCAAGCAATAGTCGATCACCTGGCGCGTCGCCTCCACGTTGTCGCGCCGGTATTCCGCAAGAGTGCCCCAAGGGGTGGCGCGCGCCGCGGCGTGGATCACCACGTCGGGCCGGAACTCCGGATCGGACAGGACGTCGAACGGCTGCGACAGATCGATCGAGCTGTACTCCGGGTCGTCGAGAACGCGGCGGCCAATGCCGTGGATCACCAAGTCCGGCCGATCGCGAAAGCGCGCCACGAACCGACCGCCGACGAAGCCGGACGCCCCCGTCACGAGGATGCGGGTGATGCTCATGCCGCGGTCTCCCCCCGGTTCAGGCACCGGATCCGCCGCCTCTTCTCTCCGAGAGGAAGATCGGCCCAAGGCTCGAAAGCCACGACCGGCCGTCGGATCCCGAGACGGGCCGCCAAGGCTCCAATTTCGTGCTCGATGACCTCGGCGACTCTCGGGCTTGGCGTCGCCAAGAGCCAGCGGGTCCCCTCCTGCACCAGTCGGTATTCCTCAAGCCCTTCGACCCGCGTCATCGCGTTGCGCACCAAATCGGGAAAGACCGCAACCGGCGCGCTCCCATCGAGAGGCTCTCCCCAGAGAACGTCGTCCGCACGCCCCTCGATGGCAGCCAAAGAGAGCGTCGGCCGCCCGCACGGGCACGGCTCTTCGGCTAGACGGAGGACGTCGTCTAACCGATACCGGATCACGAGCTGAGTGGTGCGCGAAAAGTCCGTCACGATCGGGTGAAACCGCAGGTGCTCGGCATCCAGCCATTCGGGCTCGATGTGGATCTCCTCTTCGTTCAAGTGGACGCGCCCCGCGGAGCAGCTCGCTCCCAGGAACCCTTCGGTCGCCTGATAGACCTGCTGCACCGGCACTCCCCAGGCTTCAACGATCGCCCGCTCATCGTCCAGCTCCAGCACCTCCGCCACCGAGATCACCTGGCGCGGCGCAATGTGGAGAGCGCCGCTCGTCTTCCCTTTGGTGAGCTTTTTGAGGACGGTAGGGGGCGCGGTCAACACATCCGGCGGATGCGAGTTCAACCTTGCCAAATGTTCCGGCCACGGCGCCCAGAGATCATGGAATTGGAAATCGATGCGACTGCCTCCAAGGGTCGAATAGAGGTTGCTGTTGGCCCGCAGAAAAAAAGCTATCAGTAAGGGGGGCCTCAGGGGATTGAGTACCTGGCGCAACCCGTCGCGCGCGAGCAGGCGACCGAGCAAAAGGCCGGCCCAGCGGGCTCGCTCGGTGGCGGATACCAGGAAGACGCCTCGCGTGCCGGAGGTGCCGCTCGACAGGCCGACGGTCAGGTCCTCGCCGTTTACTTGGAGCGTGGGCCGGAAGTCGCGGCTCTGCTCGGCGGCGAGCGCCACGGCGAGCGCTTGGTCGAGCGAAACGCCGAAGGTGTTGAAGGCTGTGAAGTCGGCGAGCATCTTGGCCTTGTCGACGATCGGCAGCGTTTGGAGCGGCCGGCCCGCGTACGGTCGATAGAACGGCGCTTTGGGGAGGGTCATGGCCAGAAATCTTGCGAGCCGTCTTTGTTGGGTTCGTAAGAGCGCAGCACGATTCGCCGAGTGCGGCCCCCAGCGGGCGCCGGCGAAACTGGCGAGGCTGGTGAACGCGGCCTTCACCGCAGGCTCCGCAGCGCTTCGAACGTATCGCCGCAGTGCGACGGAACGATCGCGAGGTCGGGATGGTTCGTCGCGACGGCCTTCAAGCCCGCGAGGGTGTTCCGGTAGTCGTTCCAGTCGGCGAACAGCGGCCGGGCGAGGATCGAGGGCAGCCGCTGCTCGCGCCAGGCTCGGGCCGACCAGCAGGAGTCTGCCGCGAGCAGGAGCTGCTGGTCGTCGGTCGTTCGGAGGAGTACGCCGAGCTGCGCCGGGCTGTGGCCGGGGAGCGGGATGCCGATCAGGCTCCTGTCGCCGATCAGGTCGTAGCCGTGAGAGAACGGCGCCCAGGCGGGACCGAGATCGATCGGGGGCCGCTCATCCGCGAGGTCGAGCCGGGCTTCGAAATCTTGGGGCAGGAGGACCGGCAGCACGCCGCGCTTGAGCGCCGCGAAGCCTTGGAGCGGTTTGGGTCCGAGATGGCCGGCGACGTCTTTTAGGAGTGCGGTGAAGCGCGCTCTGGGGAGATCGCGGAGTCCTGCCACGTGGTCGGCGTGGAGGTGCGAGATCAGGACGCGGGAGATCTCGCCGGTTTTCACGCCGAAGCGCTGGAGCTGGGCGGCGAGCTGCTCGGCTTCCGGCAGTCGGACGGGGGTGAGCCAGCGGTAGATCCGTCCCGGGAACTTATGAGTCGCCTCGGCGAAGTGGTCGGCGTAGCCCGTGTCGTAGAGGATCGGGCCTTCGGTCGGATGGACGATCAAGGCGGCGAGAGCGGGGAAATCGATCGGCCCCAAACGGCCGCCGCGGATCGTCACCCATTCGGGGTGGCGGCAGCGGCCGACCCGCATCAGGTGGAGCGCTACCCGGGGCTGCCGCGGCTGGGAGAGGGGGCTCAATACCGGAGCACCATGCCGCCGAGCTGTACCCCAGCCCCCGTGCCGACCAAAAGCGCGTTGTCGCCGCGGCGCAGGCGGCCCGAGGCGATCGCCTCGTGAAGCGCGCTCGGCAGAGAGGCCCCGACCTGGTTGCCCCGCTCGGCGAAGATGTCGATCACCTGCTCGGGCTGCAAGCCGAACCGGCGGCGCAGGTATTGAAGCGCGTGCAGGCTCGCCTGGTGCGGCACGACGATCGGTATCTCGGCGAGGGAGAGCCCGGCCGCGGCGAGCAGGGCGTCGAGAAAACCGGGGAGATGCTCGGCGGCGAGCCGGAACACCGCCTTGCCGTCCATCCGGAACAGGGTGAGCGGCAGGTACGGGCCGTCGATCCGCCCTGGGTGATGGCGCGAGCCGCCGCCGGGGATCTCGCAGGTGTGCGCCCCCTCGGAAAGGGTGGCGAACGAGCTGGCGAGCAGGGCGGAGGCGTCGGCCGCTTCGCTCGGCCCCACGACCGCCGCCGCCGCGCCATCGCCGAAGATGCCGCTCGCTTCGAGCTTCGACCAATCGAGCCCGCAGGAGGCGATGTCGGAAGAGACGATCAAGATCCGGCGGTAACGCCCCGCGTCGATCAGGCAGGATGCCGTGTCGAGCGCCACCATGAACGACAGGCAGCTCGCCCCGATGTCGAAAGCTGGGGTGCCAAGCTCGGAAAGCCCCAAGGCCCAATGCAGCAGCGCGCTGTTGCTCGGCATCGCCTGGTCGGGCGTGCCGTTCGCGGCGATCAGGCAATCGACGTCGGCGAGCCCGAGGCCGGCGGCGGCGAGTGCCTGATGGGCCGCCTCCGCGCCCAACGCCGCAGCGCTCCGGGTTTCGACGAACCGTCGCCGCACGCCGGTCTTCTTGAACACCGTGCCGGGGGATAGTCCCAAGCGACGGTCGAGCTGTTCGCTGGTCAGCTCCTCGGCCGGCAGGGCGACCCCCGTTCCGAGCAGTCGGATCGCCCGCGGGCGGGAACAGGGGAGAGGGCGTGCGGCGGAGCGGCTCATCGGCGGATCGGCGGGGCGGCGCTCAAATTAACACGGGAGAAGCCCCCTTCC
>JBBSBW010000025.1:0-96708 GCA_038250865.1 Thermoanaerobaculia bacterium
CGGAGCGGTCGCGATGAAGTCGATCCCCCTGCCGGAACGGCTCGCGCGGACCGGAGAGCTTTGGTTCGAGAATTTCGAGCCCTGGCGTTGGGCTTTCGCGCGCCCCGTCTGGTACCCCAGGCCGCCCGCGGCGATTCCGCTCTGGGCCGTCGCCTTGGCCGCAGGGATCGGAGCGGCGGGTTTTGCCTGGCGGGTGTCGCGGCCTCGGGCGGAGAATCCCTCGGCGACCTCCCCCGGCGCGCTGTCGCTTGCAAGCCTATTCGTCCTGATGGCGCTGGCTGCGAATGCCGCGTATGCCGGCCTTCAGATGGCCGAGATCCACTATCGAACCCATATTCTTTCGCGCACCTGGGGCTCGCTCGCGATCGCCGCCGTCGTGGGCTGGGCCATTCAATCGTGGCCACGTTTTCGGACCGGATTTCTGCTCGTGCCGCTCGCCTTCGTCGGCCTCGGAGTCTGGGGAGGAGTGGAGCGCCAGGATCTGTGGGTCTCCACTTGGCGGCAACACCAGGTCGAGCTTCTCTCGATCGTCCTGGCCGCACCGGCGCTCGAACCCGGCACCTCCATCATCCTGCGCAGCGGCGGCACGCCCGAACGCTATCTCGCGACCGAAGCCGAATACCTCGCGGACAGTTGGCTCATCCTGCTCTATGACGATCCAGCCCTCCACGTCTTGCGCTTCACCCCGGACCGCGGAACCGGCTGCCTCGCCGGACAAATGGGGCTCGAATGTTGGCGCGAGCAGAAGGAGGCCTGCTTCGCCGCGGGAACCTGCGCCCCGGACCGTTATCCCTACGATAAAGTGGTGATCCTGGATTTCGAGCCCCGGGAAGGAACCTATCGATTGCTCGCCGATTCGCACGACGACCCTTTGCTCGGAAATGTCGCGGCAGCCGCCAGCCGCTATCGTCCCGAAGAGCGGATCGTCAGGCGCCCCCTCTCGCCGCGCCAGCGGGCCTTGGTGCTGCTGCAATGAATCGACGCGAGGCGAGCGAACCCACGCTTCCCGATCTTTCCGTCGTCGTGCTCTGTTATCGCTCAGGAATCGACGTACGCGTCCATGCGGAGCGGATCCGCGCGGCGCTTTTAGACAACGGTATCGACGACTATCAATTGGTGCTGGTCGGCAATTTCGTCCCGGGAAGCGACGATGCGACTCCCGACATCGTGCGCCAACTGGCGGCCAACGATCCTCGGATCCTCTGCTCGGCGGTCGCCAAAAAGGGGATGATGGGATGGGACCTTCGTTCCGGATTGGCTCTCGCCACGGGAAAGTGCTTGGCGGTCATCGACGGCGACGGCCAAATTCTGGAGCTGGACCTGGTCCGGGTGTATCGGCTGCTGCAAGAACGAGATCTCGATCTCGCGAAGACCTATCGCACCCGGCGCGGGGACGGTCCCAAACGCAAGCTGTATTCGCTCGTTTTCAACGGATTCTTCCATGTCCTGTTCCCGGGACTCGGCGTGCGGGACGTCAACGCCAAGCCGAAAATTTTCACTCGCGCGGCCTATGAGCGGCTGGCGTTAGAGGCCGACGATTGGTTCATCGATGCCGAGATGATGATTCAGGCCCGCCGCCTCGGATTTCGCGTCGGCGAGGTGGAGACCGAGTTCCTCGGGCTCACCGGCCGGCGCTCGTTCATCAACCTGGCCGCGGTCGCCCAGTTTCTGGGCAATCTCGTGCGCTACCGGGTGCTCGAATTCAAGCGCCGGGGCAAGGGATGAGAGTTCTGGTGACCGGTCCCGGGAAGCTGGGGCGGCCCCTGCTCGCCGCGCTGCACCGGCAGGGCGTCACGGGCACGGTGTTACAGCGCAACCCCGCGACTTCCCTGCCTCCCGGCTGGCGGTCCGTGAGAGCCGACGTGACCCGGCCGGAGTCCCTCGTCGGCGCAGCAGAGAACTGCGACCAGATCCTCCACCTGGCGGCGACGACTCACTCGAACCGGATCGCCCGGTACGAAGAGGTCAATGCCTCCGGCACGGGTAACCTGATCGAGGAAGCTCGACGAGCCGGCGTCCCTCGGTTCACCCTTGTCAGCACCCGCGCGATCTCTCTGGAAGGCGGCGCCTACAGCCGCTCCAAGATCCAGGCCGAAGAGAGGGTCCGGCAATCGGGTTTGGCCTGGAACATCCTGCGACCCGCGGAGGTCTATGGCGCGGGAGGCGAAGGGATCTCGGCGCTGATCGAGCGCTGTCGTACCGGCCGTTGGATTCCGATCGTCGGCGACGGCGGCGCGCGCCTCGCGCCGATCTTTCTCGACGACGTGATCGAGGGCATCCTCCGCGCGGTCGGGGCGCCGGACTGCGGCGACGTGCTCGATCTCGCAGGCCCCGAAGAGATGACGCAGCTGGAGCTGACCGCCCGCCTGGCGGCCTATTTCGGGACGAAGCCCCTCACCGTTCGCGTTCCGGCCGGCCTGCTCGAATTCGCGGCGCGGGCTCTGGCACTCCTGCCGCTTCAGAAACCGCCGCTCTATGCCGACCAGGTGGCGCGCCTGCTGAGCCCCAAGGGCCACGACGTCGAAGGGGCGTTCCGCCGGCTCGCGTTTCGGGCGCGACCGTTGGAAGAGGGCTTGGACGCACTGTTTGGCGTCAGCCTGAGGAAATCAGCTTGAACTTCGACGAGCACAGCGCCGACTATTCGCGCCAGGTAAACGGGGCCCTCGCGGTGGCGGGCCTTCCGCATGACTTCTTCTTCGAGGCGAAGGTGCGGCACATCCTGGAAGTGAGAAGCCGGCTCCCCGAGACACCGGTCCGGGTGCTCGAAATCGGTTGCGGCATCGGGCTGCTGCAACAGAGGCTGCGCCCCCTGCTCTCCCACGTCTGGGGCATCGACCCTTCGATCGCCAGTCTCGCCGCGGCGCCGGGAGAGCGAGGGATCGCCGCCGACGGCCTCCGGCTGCCGTTCGCGGATGAGAGCTTCCACCTGGTCATCGCGGTCTGCGTCCTCCACCATGTGGCCCCTGACCTGCGCGCGGCGTTCCTGGCGGAGGCGGCGCGGGTGGTCCGGCGCGGCGGCATCCTCTCGATCTGCGAGCACAACCCGTGGAATCCCCTCACGCGTCTCGTGGTCAATCGCTGCGAATTCGATCGCGATGCGGTGTTGCTTTCGCTGGCTGAATCGAAACGCCGTCTGGCCGCGGCCGGTTTCGAGAAGATCGAGTCGCGCTACATTCACTTCTTTCCTTGGCGCGGAGCGGCCTGGCAGCGGCTGGAGCGGAAGCTCGGGCCGATTCCCCTCGGCGGCCAGTACATTGTCGACGCCACGCGGACTTGAGCGCCGATATACACTGAACACATGCCTGCCGTCGAAGCTCAGAGCGCTCCCGCCGAGGCGGAAGCGCTCTCCCCTGCCCCGCCGCGACCGATCGGTCTCTGGCTTCTCACGGTGGTGCTGCTCGCGAGCCCGCTGATTCACGGGGCCGCTCTTCTACTGGGCCGGCACTGGCTCAACTACGGCAGCCAGCGGGCATGGGACAGCTTCGTCTATTTCCTGATCGCACCGATCGTCGGCACGCTGATGCTGCGCCGCCACGAGCGGGCGCGCTTTTCGGCCTACGTCTTCTTGTCGTGCGAGATCCTGCGGGCGGTGCGCATTCATTCGCCCACGCTCGGGGTGCTTGCGCTCGGCGCGATCGTCTACTTACAGCTCCCGGCAGCTCGCCGCTACCACCCGATGGTCGATCCACGGAGGGTCCTCGAAAGGATCCGTCTGCGCCGCCCCCCGACCGCCGAGTGAAGCTCTCGGACGGCCGGAGGGACTTAAACCTCGCGGTCGATACCTTCGCGTCGACTACTGGGAGTCGACCGAGAAGTCGGTGAGGCCGACCGGCAAGGTCGTAACCACGAACTCCCAAGCGTCGTTCGCCACCGGCGAGCCGCCGAAGGCGAGCGCGCCACCGGCCGGGTTGCTGGTCGTGAAAAAGCTGCCGGCAGCGGTCGTCTCGAACAGGGTGTTGGTGGAAGAACCGAGATCGACCGGATTGAACATACCTTGCCCGAACATGCTCAGCTCGGTGTCCGTGGCGCCGGTGGTCGTGCCGACGTTGTCGAACGTCAAACCCGCCCAGAGGGTCGTCGTGGTTCCTGCCGGGACGGCAAAGCCCGCGCCCAAGTTGCCGGTCAAGGTGGTCACGCCGGGCGCGAAGGAAGCGGCGGGGAAGCTGAAACCCACCTCGGTGCCGGCGCCGCCGGGCGCATAGTAGGTGCCCGGGGCGTTCGCGAGTCCTGCGCCCAAGGAGGCGCCGTTGGCGTTCCAGAACCGGACGCGCGCACGCACCGATTGGGTGGTGGCGTTCAGATTGGCGACCGAAAAGCGGATCGTGGTGACGTTGCTCACCCCCGGGTTGGTGGTGAACGTGAGATCGTCCATCACCAGCCGGGTGATGCCTCCCGAAGCTGCGCCCTGGGCGAAGGCCATGCCGGAGAAAGTGGTGACGTTCGAGTAGATCGCCAGCGCATCGACGGCCCGGATGACCCGGACTTCCCGGTTCTGCGCAAGCTCGGCGAGGGGAATGAACTTCTCGACGTGGAGGCTTGACGCCGGCAAGATCCGGTCCGCGGCGAAGGCCGAGCCGCCGCTCACGGCGATCGCGATGAGTACGGCGATGAACATCTTCTTCATGGCGTTATCTCTCCCGATAGATCAGGAAATGAATTTGTAGTTTTGCTGGACTCTAAGGAGTACAGCTGCACCTGTCAACTATCCACGCCTGCAAGGGGGATGCCGCTCGACTGCTCCTCAGGGCCAATGCCGGAGGCGGTCTCTCTCGGGCCTCGCCGCCGGGGCGCCTACTTATAAGCCCGCACCGGACAAGGCGCCTACAGCGAGCGCTCGTCGACGATCCGGACCAGCTCGAACTTCGGGTTCTTCTCGATCAGCAGATCTTCCACCCACCGGCCTTCGCACAGCGCCGCGAGCTGCCCGTTGCGATCCTCCACCCGCATCACACCGCGCAGCGGCCAGTCGAGCTCGCCCTCCTGCTTCGCTTGGGCGCGCACCCACAGCGCGGAGGTGTAGGTCAACCGATCCACCCTCGTCGCCACCCGGTACTCCTGTTCGAGGCGGGACTGGACGAGATCGAACTGCAGCTCGCCCACCGCGGCGAGGATCGGCTCCCGCCGCACCGCGCCGGTCTCGTAGAGAACCTGGATCGCGCCTTCCTCTTCGAGCTGCCGCAGTCCTTTTTGGAACGCCTTATTCTTGTCCGTCGACTCCGGGCGAAGCCGGGCGAAGAACTCGGGAGCGAAGCGCGGCAGCGGCGGAAAGGTGAGGTTTAAGCCATCGCTCACCGTGTCGCCGATCACGAATAACCCCGGGTTCACGAGGCCCACCACATCGCCCGCGAACGCCTCTTCGGTCGTTTCCCGCTCCTGGGCGAACACCCGGTGCGCCCGCGGCAGGCGCAGCCGCCGGCCGAGCCGGGGGTGATCGACCGCCATTCCCTTTTCGAAGCGGCCGGAGACCACCCGCAGGAACGCCATGCTGTCGCGGTGCTGCGGGTCCATGTTCGCCTGGATCTTGAACACGAAGCCGGAGAACGCGGAGGTTTCGGGGTCGACCACGCCGCGGTCGCTCTCGCGCGCCGGGGGAGAAGGCGCCAGCTCGACCAGCGCCTCCAAGAACGGCTGGACCCCGAAATTGTTGAGCGCGCTGCCGAAAAACACCGGCGTCTGCGCCCCGGCGAGAAATCTCGCCCGATCAAACGTCGGCGTGGCGCCGCGCAGCAGCTCCGCCGCCTCCCGCAGCTCGCGCGCCGGGCCATCGCCCACGAGGGTATCCAGCTCCGGGGAATCGAGCGCGGCGGTGCCCACCAACGAAGCGCGCTCGCTTCGGCTCAAGCGCTCGAAGCGGAGGATCTGGCCGCTGCCCAGTACGTAGACGCCCTGGAAATCCCGGCCGCTGCCGATCGGCCAATTGAGCGGCACGGCAGCCATCCCCAGCACCCGCTCGATCTCGTCCAGCAGCTCCAGCGGATCGCGCCCCGGCACGTCCATCTTGTTGACGAACGTGAGGACCGGAATTCCGCGCCGCCGGCAGACCTCGAACAGCTTGAGCGTCTGGCGCTCCACCCCCTTGGCCGCATCGAGCACCATCACCGCGCTATCGACCGCGGTGAGAACCCGGTAGGTATCCTCGCTGAAGTCCTGGTGGCCGGGGGTGTCGAGCAGGTTCACGCATCGGCCGGCGTACTCGAACTGCAAAACCGTCGAGGTGACCGAGATGCCCCGCTTTTGCTCCATCGCCAGCCAATCCGACCGCGCATGGCGCTGTTGCGCCTTCTGCTGCACCGCGCCGGCCAGTTCGATCGCGCCCGAATAGAGCAACAGCTTCTCGGTGAGCGTGGTCTTGCCCGCGTCGGGATGGGAAATGATCGCAAACGTCCGGCGCCGACGAACCTCGGCCGCCACGTTCTCCGCGCTCGCCGCGCCTACTTTGGGGTCTTCCGCCAAGGTCGCCATGGGGGGCGGAGTATAGCCGCCCGGCCCACGGTTCGGGCAGCCGGGTACAGAGCGTTACCAGCGAATATCGACGGGGTAAGACTTCAGGACAGGATCGCCGCTGACGAGGGCAGCTCCCTCGACAAGGGCCTGTGCCACAAGGAGGCGGTCGAACGGATCTCGATGGTGAAAAGGAAGCGCTTCCAGAGCCAAGATATGCTCCTGGAAGATCGGCAGAAGGGCGATGCCATTGGTCTTCTGCTGATGGGCCACGATCTCTGCCATAGGAAGCCGAAGGTCCAATTTGCCCAGCTGTCGTTTGATCTGGATCTCCCAAAGACAGGTCACGCTGAGCACTAGTTGGTTCGCCGAGTCCCGGTAGAGGGACAGAGCAGCCTCCGAGAGCTTCGCCGGGGCGCTATCCCACCAAATGAAGGTATGAGTATCGAGGAGAAGTTTCACGCCGTCCCGAGCCAGAAATCATCCGCCAGTGGCGCATCGAAATCGACGGCGGCTTCCATGCTTCCCGGATGCAGCCCAGGCACACGAAGCAGGGCAGGCGGTGACAGCGCAACTAGCCGCGCCCGAGGAGTGGTGCCCTCCACCAGTAAGATCTCCGTGCCCGCTGCCGCCTGCGCCACCAATGCGCGCAGTTGGCTTTGCGCCTCCGAGAGTTCAATCGTTTTGGTCTCCATCGCGAGTACCCCTGCTTAGCTGAGGCTTGCAACATTTCCACCTGATCCAAGAGCCTAGCAGACTGTTGAATCCTCTGTCCGTCCAGGACATTTTATAAGGTTCGCATGGCACCCGTCGACAACCCCACCCCGGCCGTCCCGACGGCGGAGAGCGGTTCGGTGCGAGAATCCCGCCCGGAACTTTCCTTCCGGAGGACCTCCCGATGCGCCCGACCCTCACCCTGCTCTTCGCTTTCTACTTTGCTGCCAGTTTTTTCCCCGCCTCGGTCGCCGCCGAGGGTTTCGCGGCACCCTCCGTGGGGGTCGAACAGGCGCTCAACGCCTTCCACGCCGCCGCTGCCAAGGCGGACGAAGAGGCGTATTTCGATCTTCTGGCGCCTTCCGGGGTGTTCTTGGGCACGGACGCGACGGAGCGTTGGGACAAGGCGGCGTTTCAGAAGTTCGCCCATCCCTACTTCGCAAAGGGCACCGCCTGGACCTTCGCGCCGCGCGACCGCCACGTAAACTTTTCGACCGACGGCCGGGTGGCCTGGTTCGACGAGTTGCTAGACAGCGCGACCTACGGCGAATGCCGGGGCAGCGGCGTCCTGGAGAAGCTCGACGGCCGCTGGAAGGTGCAGCAGTACAACCTCTCGATCCCGCTGCCAAACGATCTCGCCAAGAACATCGTGGCGCAAATCCGCGCGGCGAAGGCCGCCCCGGGCGCCACTGCACCAAGGTGACCGAGCTGATCGACCGCCGCGACAATAGCGATATGGTGTGGCAGCGGGTGGAGTGACCGACTTAGGAGATTTGCCGTGACCACTACGACCAAGAAGACGGGGAGTCCCATCCTGGAAGCTGTTCATGAAACTGCTCGCGACCTCCAATCGGCCGGAGTCCTATCCAATCGCCGTATGACGGAGTACGACGGCCTTTGCCTCGTTCCAGTGCCGGATCGCAAAGGACTGGAAGCGCTGATCTGAGCTTAAGCCTCTGCTTCTCCCTCCGGTGCCGAACTGGAGCTCGGCGCCCCCAGGGTTACGCTCGGAGCGTTTGACCCGCACCCCCGACCTGTGCCGAGATAGCGCTTCGCATGCGCGCACTCTTCCCACCCTCCCTCCTCGCCTTTTTCGGATGCCTGGCACTCGCCTTCGGCTGCGACGAACGGCCTGTAGAGTACCCGGCGGTTCGGCCGCTGTTCGATGCGCTCCATGCTCCGGATCTCGAAACCGAGGCGAGCGTGATCGCGTTGCCGCCTTCGCTCTCCGGCAATCGGTTCCTCTCCGGCTGGCAGGCTTGGCGCGACGGCGACCGGGTGGCCCTCGCGCCCACTCCTGGCGGAGGACGGATCGAGATCGTCCGGCTGGTGGCCGAGGAGCGCCGGCTGGTGTTGGATCTCCGAGACGGCGATCCGCTCGCCGGAAGCGTACGGGTCCGCGCGGGCGAGCGCGATCTGGGCACGTTTCCCTGGCGTGATCCGCTCGAGATCCCGATTCCGGCCGATCTGCCGGTCGGTCGGCTGGCGATCGATCTGGTCCCGGTTCCGAAAGTCGCTCCGAATCCCGGCGGCGCAGCGCAGATCCCAAATGTCGTCAACGCCGCCGTCCGGCCGATTCAACCTTCCGGCGCGCTCGAAGTGGCGGGACACGATCTGATCCAGGCAGGGACCTCGCGGGTTGAGACGGTCATCCGCGCGACGGGCGAAACCGACTTGCTCGGCACTTTCGTCCCGCCGGAGAAACCGCGATCGGGACAGCGCTGGCAGCTCACGCTCGAACGGGAGGACGGCTCGAACATCCGCCGCTTCTATTGGTCGGCGAGCTTTTGGAACCGGCTGCGCGGGCAGCGCGGCTTCCGGCTGCCGCTGCGCGGCGCCAAGGGGCTCGTCCGCGTCCGGCTCGACGCCTGGGGCGACGGACCTCCGGGACGCTGGCGCGATCTCGCATGGGCCGGACCGCCAGAGATAGCCGACGGACATCTTCCGGCACTTCCGGCGGCGGACCTCGTTCCCGGCGCTCCGCCGCGCCTGGTCGTGGTCTATGTGATGGATGCGTTGCGCGCCGACGCGGTCGGCGCATTCGGCGGACCGCCGGGCGGCACGCCGACGATCGACGGCTTTGGCAGCGAGGGGCTGATCGCGCTCCGGCACCGGGCGAATTCGCCCAACACGCTGCCCTCCACCAAGACGCTCTTTACCGGCCACGCCTACCTTGCGCGCGGCGGCTGGAAGCTCGGCCCCGAGGACGGGCCGACGCTCGCCGAGGCGTTCGGCCGCGCCGGATACCATACCGGTCTGTTCTCGGGCAATGTCTACGTGAGTCCCGCGTATTCAACCGACCGCGGCTTCGAGCATTCCGCTCCCGAGGTGCTCATCGAGGGCTACTCCGCCCAGGCGAAGCCCCCGTACAACGACAACGCCGAGCGGGTGAACACCGCTGCTCTCGCCTGGTTGCGGGGACTACCTCCGGGGAGCCGCGCGTTCCTCTATCTTCATGTAATCCACCCGCACAACCCGTACGATCCGCCGGAGCCGTTCCGCTCGCAGTGGGCAGGCGTCGCACCCGCCGGATCGAGTCTCGACGGCTCGACCGAGACGCTCATCGGAATCAAACAGGGTCGGCTGGAACCGGACGAACCCGGACGCGCGCGCCTGCGCGGCCTGTATCAAGGAAGCCTGGCGTATGCCGACGATCAGCTCGGTCGCTTCGCCGCCGACCTCGCGAAGGTCGTGCCGCCGAACGAGACGCTGTTCGCCATCACCGCCGACCATGGAGAGGAACTGTTCGACCACGGCGGCGTGCTCCACGGCTACACGCTCCACGAGGAGATGCTGCGCATTCCGCTCGCGCTCCGGTGGGCCGGGCGCCTTCGGCCGGGGAAGATCGAAGAGCCGACCGATACGCGGGACCTGCACGCGACGCTCGTCGACGCCTGCGGGCTGCACGGGGCCGACGGCAAGCCGCTGCCCTCCGAGGGGCGCTCGCTGCTCCGCCGGCCGCTGCCGATCCCCGAGGGGGAACCCCTCCACTTCGCCGCCGCTTCGAGCGTCAAGGGGGGCATCTACTCGGTCCAGTCGCGACGCTGGAAATTGATCTGGGCGCCGCGAACCGGAATCGGCTGGGGCATGGGCGAAGGCGCCGGCCGCTCGCGCGATCCTGAGTACCTGTTCGACCTGGCGTCCGATCCCGGAGAGCGGATCAACTTGGCAGGCAAGGACGACATTGAAGCCGAGTGGCTGCGCGGCCGGCTGCTTGCGTGGATCGCCCGGGCTCAACCGGAGACCGAAGGCGGCGAGGCGCCGGTCGATCGGGAGACGCTCGACCGGCTGCGGGCGTTGGGGTACGTGAACTAACCACCACCCCCATTTGCTACAGTCCCCGCGATGCGCATTCGCCCTTCTTGGCTGCTCTGGACCGGGATCGCGGCGACGTTTGCGCTCGCCGGCTCGGCGAACGGGTTGCGGGTGGCCCATGCCCGCAAGAACCTCCCCACCCGGGCCGCCGAGTGGATCTGGTCGGGCGACGCGCGACGCGAGCGCAGCCCGTCGGCTTTTTGGGCCGCCCGCGATTTCACCCTCGATGCCGTGCCGGCGAGCGCGGTGCTGCAAGTGCAGGCCGATCCGGAGTACGTGCTCTGGTTGAACGGCCGGCGGATCGGCGCCGGCCGCTTCGCGGTGGACGCGCCGCTCGACGGCTACGAGGTCGCTCCCCTGCTCGAAGTCGGAACGAATCGCCTCCTCGCCGAGCTGCGGAGCGACCATGGCGCAGGGGGCTTCCTGCTCAGCTTGACGGAGGGTCTCGCCGGCCGCCAGCTGGTGGCCTCGGATCGGGAATGGACGATCCTGCGCCGCGACGATCCGAATCTACTGCGCGGATTTCGGCCGCTCGACGGGGGCACCCCGGCCTATTCCTGGTCTTTCCCGCCGATCGGCCGTTGGGGCACGCCGCGGCTCGGGGCCGTCCGGCCGGTCCGCTTCGAGCGGGCGAGCCCCTTGGCGCCGGCCCAGCGCTCCGGATTGGCGAAGAGCGAGGTCCGGTTCGACTGGGCACCGGGGACCCTCGGACGCTTGGCGCTCGAAGTCGTGCCGCAGGAGGCGATGCAGATCGCCGTGCTGCGGGTGCAGCCGGACGGAGAGCGGCCGGACTCCCGCTCGTGCTCCGCGATTTCGGTGATTTTGATGCCGAACCAGCGCGAATGGCTCGATCCGCAGGTGCGCCGGATTCAAGCGGTCGAAATCGTCGGCACGATCGGCATTGAATCCGCCCGGGTGCTGCCGCCCGATGGTCCGGAGGACCCGGTCGCCGGTCCGGCCATACCGCCGACCGGACTTCTCGGGTTGCCGGTGCCGCCCCTACGAACGCCGGTGGAGGACGAAGTCGGGCGCCAGCTCGAGCGCCTCCCGCACCTCTGAGGGGGGAAAGAACTCCAGCTCCTTGCGCGCCGCCCGGGCGTACTCGGCGGCCAACTGCTCGGTCTCTTCGAGCGTCCCTTCCGCAGTCACCCGTTCCATGATCTCTTCCGGCGCCACCCGGTCGAAGCTGCGGTCGGCGAGCACCGTCTCGATCCGCCGCCGGTCGGCCGCGGCCACCCGGGGCAGCAGCAGCAGGATCGGCAGCGTCAGCTTGCCCTCTTTGAGGTCGGAGAGCACCGGCTTGCCCAGATCGGCCTCACGGGCGGTGAAATCGAGCAGGTCGTCCACCAGCTGAAAGCAGGTGCCGAGCGCCCGGCCATAGCGGGCAAGCACGGCCCCCGCTTCGGGACGGCAGGGGGGGATCAGGCTCGGCAGCGAGCAGGCTGCGGCGAACAGGTGGGCAGTCTTCCGGTCGACGATCTCGAAATACTCGTCGCGGGTGAGATCCGCGGCACCGAGCCGCGCGAGCGCCAGCAACTCCCCCTCGGTCATCTTGAGCGTCGCGTCGCACAGCCGCTGGACCGGTTCGAGATGGCCGTGCGAGAGCGCCATGCGCATCGCCGTGGTGTAGATCCAGTCGCCCAACAAAACGGTCTGGTTGTTGCCCCAGAGATGGTTGAGCGTCGGCTGGCCGCGCCGGAGCGCGGCGTGGTCGATGATGTCGTCGTGGATCAACGTCGCGGTGTGAATGAACTCGACCACCGCGGCGTAGGTGATCTCTTCCGGGCCGTCGTGGCCGAGCAGCCGGGCGCAGAGCAGCAGCAGGGCGGGACGCACCCGCTTTCCCCCGCCATCGGCGATGTAGACGCCGGCCTGGTGGATGAACGGCACGTCGGAGCCTAAGTGGAGGCGGAACACCTCTTCGGTCGCGGCCAGCTTGTCGGCGACAAGGCTTAAGAAACGGGCCGGCGAGACCGGCGGGCCGGACGCCGTTCGAGGAACGTCGCGGGCCAACGGATCGGCCGCCAAGTCGAGCAGGTGAGGATCGGTCGCCACGTCGGGGCCTCTCTTGGGTCTGCGGCTCAAAACTTCCGGATCGGATCGAAGGGGATGACCTGGACCAATCGTCCGGATTCGAATCGGTACGCGCGGCCGGCCTCGAAATACCACCAGGTCGACTCGCGCCGGTCGGGGTACTCGACGATCCGCACCTCTTCGGGCTGGCCCAGCTCGGCGAAGACCCGGCGCTCGTCGTCGGTCTTCACCTGAGTCTCAAACGAGCGGAGCTTGGCCAATCGATCGCCCTCGCGGATGATCACGGGGACGGTGACCACCCCGGCCTCCAGTTGGCGAACCGAAAGGCTCTGGCGCTCGAACACTTCGAACTTTTCTTCCTTGCCCCGGCGAATCGCCACGCCGGCTTGGAGCTCGAACCGGTTGAAGTACGGGTCCCAGGGCCAGGAGATCGTATACGACCCTAAAGCGTCGGTGCTCGCCGCGACCCGCCGCACCTCGTTCTCGCCGCGCCGCAAGCTCTTGCGTGAAGCTTCGAGCACGATGCGCAGACCAGCGAGCGGATGCCCCCCGGTGTCGGTCACCCTGCCGGAGATCGCCACGGGATCGCCGGTCGAGAGAGCGAAAGAGGTCGCCGGAACGAGGCTCGCCACGCAGCCCAAGACCAGGCTCAAGCCGCAGGCGAGCCCACGAACCGGGCGCACAAGATGCCCTCGGAGCGGGCGGAGGCTGCTCACAGCGAACGGTAATTGGTAAAGGTGAGTGGAACGTCCAAGACGTCCGGATCGAGGCCGCGCAGCATGGCGATCACGGTCTGCAGATCGTCGCGCGCCTTGCCCGAGACCCGCACGGTGTCGCCCTGAATCGAAGACTGGACCTTGATCTTCCGCGCCTTGATCTCGGCGACGATCTTCTTCGCGGTCTCGATCGGGATGCCCTGCTGGAAGGTGATCTTCTGCTTCGCCCGGCCGCCGCCCGAGGGCTCGACCTTGCCGTAGCGCGCCGACTTCAAGTTGATGCCGCGCTTGACCAGCTTCGTCTGGAGCACTTCAAGCGCCTGGGCGACGCTGAAATCGTCGGAGGCCTCAAGCACGATCTCCTCGCCTTCCAGCTCCAACGACGCCCCGGCATGCTTCAAATCGTACCGGGTGGAGATCTCTTTGGCGGCCTGCTGCACCGCGTTCTTGATCTCCTGAAAATCTACGGTGGAGACGATGTCAAAAGAGTTTTCGGCGGCCATGATTCGAGGGGGTCCTCTCGCGGAGGAAGTATACCCGCTTGCTTGTGCCAACGCGAACAAGCGGCTTCCTACCGCTCGTCGTCCCATTTGATGCCGGAGGGCGCGGAGAAGGTGGTGCCGCGGCGGGGGATTTCGCGGTAGTCGGTCAGGTCGAAACGAGTCTGGTTCCCCTCGGAGTCGCGGTAGGAGAGCTGGACCAGGCGGCGGTTTCCGGCGGCGCCTTCGACGACCAGGATCGCATCTTTGATCGGCGAGATCTTGGCTTTCGGCGCGAGCGAGATCTCGATCCGGCCGCCGTCGAGCGGCCGGGCCGCCGCCTTGTAGCGGGTTTTCAAGTCTTCGACCCCGAGCAGCAGCAGGTCGAGCCCCGGCTCGGTCTTGCGGTCGACGCCGTAGCGGCGCCCGGTCTTGTCCTTCGGATTCCAGGCCCAGGCGTTTCCGCCGCAGAGGAGGAAACTCTTCGGATACGGGTCGGAATAGTCCCAGCGCAGGCAGTCGGGGAGCGCGAGCGCGAGTTTGCCCGACTCTTTCTCGCCCGAGCTAAAGCCCGCCGGCACGTAGGTCTGGGTGAAAATCGCCTGCAACGTTCCGGCCTCGACCAGATCGGCACGGACGGCGCGGAGAGACTCCCACGCATCGGGGCTCGGGGCGGACTCGCTTTCGAGCTGTTTCGGCTGGCGGTCTGGAGTCGGTTTCTGGGCCGAGAGGGTGGCCGGCGCGATCAGCGCCAAGATCAAAAAGAGGTGGCAACCTCGGGTCATCTGGTCTCCGTTCGGTCTCATCTTTAAGCTCACGGGCGGGTTAGACTGCCGCGCCGTGAGACGTCTGCTCGTTTCTTCTCGCTCCAAAGGTCGGGTCGCCTTTTTCGTCGGCGTCGGCCTTTGCGTCCTCGGCGTCCTCGGGCAGGCTTGCAAGCCGCGGACCGCAGCGGCTCCAGACGCCTGGGAGCGGGTCGATCTTTGGTCGTTGCGGCCGGAGGTCGAGGTTACCCCAGTCGCGAACCGATGGTTTCATCCGACGACCCCTAGAATCTCGTTTCTCGGCGCGGCCGAGGTGCGCGACATGTCGCGCGTGCCCGCGGCGCAGCTGGTCAACTTCCCCCACCGTCCCGCCGGGCAGATCCGGGCGATCGAACAGGTCGCGGCTTCGCGGGTCCGCTGGCGGGTGCGGCTGGGCAGGTCTCCCTACCTCTCGTTCGTGCCGCTCGGCTTCGAGCGGCCATGCGCGTGTAGCTTCCGGGTGACGGTGAGTCCCGCGGGTGGAACCGCCGCTCCCGTCGAGGTCTACCGCGCCGAGGCGCCTCCCATCCGGACCTTCGCTCCGCCGACCGTGACAATCGACCTGGCGCGCTGGGCGCCTCCCGCGGTGGCCGAGGCGGATCTCCGCTTCGAGGTGCTCGGGACCGGCGAACGCTCCGGCGGAAAGCTTCCCGCGCTGCTCTGGGGAAGCCCCGCGGTCTATGGCCGGCAGGCCTTGCCGGCTCCCGCCACGCGTACAGCGGAGAAACGGCCGAACATCCTGCTCATCGGGATCGACACCCTGCGCGCCGAGGCGGTCGGCGCCTGGGGGAGGAAGCCAAGCGTCACGCCCGAGATCGACGCCTTCTCCGCCGAATCCGACGTCTACTTGGACACCTACACCGCGTTCAATGTCACGAACCCGAGCTTCATCTCGATCATGACCGGTCTGTACGGCAAGAACCACGGGGTCTACGACCTGGTGACCCCCCTCCCGCGGACGCAGATCACCCTCGCCGAGCACCTGCGCCAGGCAGGGTATGCCACGATGGCCATTCTCTCCGCGAGCCATCTTCAGGACGTCAATTCCGGGTTGGGCCAAGGGTTCGAAGAGATGACCCGGGCGGGCGAGCATTTCGCGGGCGAACTGCCCGTCGACATGACGATCGATTGGCTCGCCGCGCGCGCGAATCCCCACCCGGACCCAAAAGCCCCGGCTGCTCCGCCGAAGCCGTTCTTCGTCTGGCTTCACCTGTTCGACCCGCACACCCCTCACACTCCGCCCGAACCGTTCGCTTCCGGCTACGAACCGAGTGCCCCGTCCGGCCTCTCCCCCATCGCCACCTGGATTCCCTACCGGACGCCCGGACCGCGCGCGTTCGAGGAGCAGGTCTTGGGGGCGAACAAGGACCTGTATTACGGCGAGGTCGCCTACCTCGACCACCAAGTCGGCCGGCTGCTCGATTTCCTGCGCAGCCGGAACCTGCTCGACGACACGATCGTGGTCCTCGTCGCCGACCATGGCGAGAGTTTGGGCGAGCACGGCATCTCGTTCCGGCACGTGGGACTTCACGACACCACCACCCACGTGCCGATGATGATCCGCTGGCCGGGCCGGGAGCGGACCGGCCGGGCGATCCACGGCCTGGTGCAGTCGATCGACCTGTTCCCCACCCTGCTCGGCGCTCTCGATCTGCCGATCCCGCCAGAGGACGGCGAAGATTTGGGCAAGCTCACCGGCGAGGGACGCACCGGCCGCCGCGCGGTGTTCGCCGAGCACGCCGGGAAGCTGGGGCTGATGGTCCGGACCGCCGACTGGAAATACATCCTGTCGAGCGGCAACACCCGCTTCTTCCCCGATGGCGCTTCGCTATTCGACCTGCGCGCCGACCCGGGCGAAAACGTCAACCGCGCGGGCCAGGGTCTGCCGCAGGAGGCCGAGCTCGAACGGCTGATCCAGCGCTTCCTCGCCGACCGGCGGGACCTGCCAAAACCGACAAAGCGCGGCGACCTCACCCCGGAGGAAGAGAGTCGCCTGCGCGGTTTGGGGTACGTGCGGTAATGGGACCCGCCCCTACTTCTTCGCGTGGTCGTAAAAGCCGCGGCCGCTCTTGCGCCCCAAGCGGCCGGCGAGCACCATCTGCTTGAGCAACGGCGGCGGGGCGAAGCGCTTTTCGCGGTACTCCTCGAACATGATGTCAGCGATGAAGAGGGTCGTGTCCAGCCCGACGAAATCGAGCAGGGTGAACGGCCCCATCGGGTAGCCGCAGCCGAGCTGCATCCCCTTGTCGATGTCCTCGACCGAACCCACCCCCTCTTCGAGCGCGCGGATCGCGTCGAGCAGGTAGGGGACGAGCAGCCGGTTGACGATGAAGCCCGAGTTGTCGCGCGCCGCGATCGGCTCTTTGCCGACCTTCCGGGCGAACTCGAACGCTGCGTCGAACGCCTCGTCGGAGGTGAGGATCGTGCGCACCACCTCGACCAGCTTCATCACCGGCACCGGGTTGAAGAAATGGAGGCCTACGAAGCGGTCCGGCCGCTTCGTGCTCATCGCGAGCTGGGTAATGGTGAGCGACGAGGTGTTGGAGGCGAAGATCGCCTCAGGTTTGACGATCTCGTCGAGCGCCGCGAAGGTCTTCTTTTTCTCCTCGACGTTTTCGACGATCGCTTCCACCACCAGATCGCAATCGGCGAGGTCGGAAAACTCGGTGGTGCCGGTCAAGTTGGCAAGCGCCGCATCGCGCGCAGCCGCGTCGAGCTTCCCCTTCTCGACCGCCTTGCCGAGGGAGCCTTGGATCCGCGCGAGCCCCTTGTCCAGGAACCCTTGGTTCACCTCGCGCACCACCGTCGTACAACCCGCTTTCGCCGCAATCTCGGCGATCCCGGCGCCCATCAGGCCGCAGCCCAGGACGCCCACCTTCTGAATAGCCATATCCATCCTCCGGAAAGAATCCGGGCAGCGCCCGGGGAGAGCGGACTCTACCCGGGCGACGCTCCGTCCGCTACTTTTTGGGCTCCGGCTCCGGCACCGGCGCCTCTCCGATGGCGCCGGTCGCCCCGGTCGCCCCGGTCGAATACCCCGCCCGGTCGGAGACCGCCCACATCGAATCGACCATTGTGAGGCCGTTGAAAATGCCGTTGCTCGATTGGAAGGTCTCGAGCGCGTTCGGATTCGGCGGGTTCGCCTGGAGATAGCTCGACGCCCGGCCGGCGTCCGGCTTCTGACCGGGGTTCAACGGCGGCCAGGCGGCCCGGTGGTGGCAGTTCATGCAGTTGGTGGTGATCGGGTGCGAGGCGGCCAGCTCGATATAGGGGTTGTAGGCGACCGGCCACGCCGGTCCTTTGGTTCCCGGGGGAACGTAATAGTTTTCGTTCCCTTGCTGCTGCGTCGTTCCGTACGTCGTGGTGATCATGTAGTTCTTGTACGTCGTGTCGCCGCCGGGCACCGCGTTAGGACGATGCTTGCAGTAACGGCTGCTGGAGGGATCGGTGCAGGCGAAAGCGTCCGGATGCCACCAGGCCGACTGGAAGGTCCAATCCGACTGCTCTTTGGTGATCATGTGCATGGCGACCAGCGCCAGCGAGTCGCCCGCTTGAAACGCTCGGTTGTAGGTCCAATAGGCCGAGGCGTCGAGGATCGCGCGGTCGCAGGTCGACAGCTTGCCCAGATCGATGTCCGAATATTTTCGGCTGTAAAAGCGGTCGAGGGTGACCCGATCGCCATCGTAGGAATTCGGGCCGAGCGGCTTGCCGTTGGGGTCGAGCACGCCGTAAAGGAATTGCACCCTTTTTCGGTCCGGCGGTCCGGGAGGGCCGCTGGAGATCGCGACCGCCCGGGTCCACAGGTTCTGCATCTCGAAGCCGGCGTATTTGCCGTCGGCCGGCGAACCCGGCTTGTTGGCGTCCCAATCCCAGATGGGCAGGGCGGTGACGCTGGTGTATGTGGTGCCGCCGCCCGCGACCGGCCAAAGCATGACCTTGAGGACGATCGACGTGGCGGGAAACTGCTGAATGCTCGTCGACGGGCTCGTCTTCGGTGGCAACTGGGAGTCGAGAGCCGCGGCGTTGTACAGGTTCTTCAGGAGGATGTTATTCAGCGCGGACTGGTTGTAGCTCACGGCCGCTACCATGATGTCGCCGTTACTCTGAAAATTCTGGCCGTCCTTGAGGTTGTAAAGCTGCGGATTGGTGCCGGGGATCCTCTGTAGACAGTCCTTATAATTGCGGTTGTTGACGATCGCTTGATTCACGCCATAGATCGGTGCCGGGTTGTTGATCGCGCCCACCCCGCCGATCGCCGCGTTGGCCTGGTTCTTGGCGTTGAGCGTCACCGGACGCAGGACCTCGGGCGCGGCCTCTCCCCCTTCGGCCAGCGAAGGTTTCCAGGGGTTGTATTGGAAGGGGAAGGCTTGGGTCGAAGTCCCCCAAGTCCGCCAGGTGGGGTCCTTCGCCGCGTTCGCCGCCTGGTTCAGACCCGCGAACAGGCAATAAGCGTGGAAGCGCATCCGAGGGCCCTGTCCTGGAGTCACCCAAGATTGAATCGTGCCGGAAGACTGCGGATAGTCGAAACCCGCGGGAAACTGCGCGGTGGGAGGCGGGGTCAAGTTGTCGCAAGCCACCGGGTCCGCCACCCTTTCGACCTTGGCAGCGGGGGGAGCCTCCTCCGCAACCGGCGGAACGGATTCTTTCGGGGCACAGGCGATCAACACGGCAAAAGTCGAGGCCACGGCGGCAACGCGGAGCAGGGAATGCATATCGTTTTCTCCCGGTCACGGATTTTGCCGCAGCATAGCGTAATGGGCTGAGGGGAGGGCGCGCGGGGAGATCACGCCGCGAGGGATTGAAATCGCTCGCTTCATCTTCTCGTGGCGGCTAACTTAGAGGAAAACGCCTAACACTTTTGACGCAGCGCACACAGATGACTAGACTAGTCCGATGGACATGACCGAGAAAACCGTTTCCGTCTCAGAGCTCAAAGCCCACCTCTCCGAGTGCCTCCGCAGGGTGAAGGATGGCGAACGTTGGATAGTTACCGAGCGCGGCCGACCAGTTGCCATTCTTGGCCCCTCCCCGAACCACGGCGACGATCTCGACGGGCTCGCTGCTGCGGGCGCAGTTCGCCTGGGGAGTCGCCGTATGCCTGCAAAGCTCTGGGATCTTCCTCAACCTGAAGACCCTGGCGACACCGTCCGCCGAGCGGTTCTCGAAGAGCGAGCTGGGGGATGGTGATTTTCTGGGATACCTCCGCCGTCGTTCCCCTCCTGGTCGCTGAGAGCACTTCGCCGGCCATCACCGAGTTGGCCCGCCTCACCACGCTTCTCGTCTGGTGGGGCACGCCGATCGAGTGCCTGTCAGCCATCGCGCGCAGGGAGGGCGAGGCGAAGCTCACCCCAGAGGGTGCCGACCAAGCGCGTCGGCGACTGACTCTTTTGCGTGAAAATTGGAGCGAGATCCTTCCTTCGGAACTTGTGCGCGAAAACGCCGAACGCGCTTTGCTGCGGCATCCGCTCCGAGCGGCAGATGCCTTACAGCTCGGAGCGGCGCTCCGCTGGGCCGAGAACAGCCCACGAGGTCATCGCTTTCACTCCTTGGACGACAGGCTGACCGAAGCAGCGCGCAAAGAGGGTTTCGAGCTGGTCGACGCAACGAACTTCATCGTCGAACACCCTGCTGACTCGTGAACTCTGATCGCCGCGGCTAGGGCAACGCCGGCAGCGAGTACTCGAAGTCGTACCCGTGCTTCCCACCTTCAATCAAGATGTGGAGGGTGCCGGAGATCCCCGCCAATTCGCCGGTGCCGGAATCGGGCACCACGTGTACCGCGAGGTCCGGCGTGCCGCGGGTCATGATCCCGCGGTGATAGAGCGCGAACGTGCCTTGCCGCCCGGCGAGGGTGGCGGTCACCGTTTCGATAGCGACGTAGACCCCCGAACCCTCCGCGGCACCCGCGGTCAGCATCTGCCCGTTGCCGGTGCCTACGAGATCGCCGTGAAATTCTTTCTCGATCGACATGCGACCGAGGGTCGCGTCCTCCGCCGGACCGGCCAGCGGCAGCGGGTTGACCTTGACGTCGAATGCGCCCTTGGCGTGCTCCATCTTCCTCTCCTCTCGGGGTGTCGTACGGCGTTCCCCTCCGTACAGTGGGGATGCTATCAGGCGCACTTCAACCGGGATTTTTCGGCGCAGGGTCGGAAGATCATCCACGGAGTACGAGAAGGGATCGCGAGGCCGGCGACGGGACGAAGAGCAAGGGTTCGAATCACCGGAGGGCGACGACGGCGGGAGCGCCGACCGGCTAAGATGCCGTTCCATGAACCGAGCACACCTTCTCGCCGGGGCGCTCGCGGTCGCCGCCTGGGTCGCACCGCTCGTGGCCCAAACTTCGGCGGTGGCTCCGGAGGCAACAGCCCAACCGACCGCCACACTTCAGATCACGCTGCTCGGTACCGGCAATCCGCGGCCTAGCCTGGAGCGATTCGGCCCGTCGATCCTGGTCGAAGCCGGCGCGCAGCGGGTGTTGATCGATGCCGGACGCGGCGCCTCGCAGCGGCTGTTCCAGATCGGCGGGCGCGATGCGTTGGTGAACATCGACGCGGTCTTCTTCACCCACCTGCACTCCGACCATGTGGTGGGCCTGCCGGACCTTTGGCTCACCAGCTGGATTTTCGGCCGCGCCAAGGCGCTCGAAGTGATCGGGCCTCCCGGAACGGCGGAAATGGCCGGCCATCTCGAACAGGCCTACGCCTGGGACATCGACGCCCGCGCCAAGGACGAGGGCCATCCCCGCGAAGGCGTTCGCCTGGCGGCGAAGAACGTGCAGCCGGGCGTCGTGTACGACCGGGACGGCTTGAAGGTGACCGCCTTCGCGGTCGATCACGGCAACCTTCTCAAGCCGGCCTACGGCTTCCGTATCGATTACCGAGGGCGTTCGGCGGCGTTTTCGGGCGACACCCGATTCTTCGAGCCGCTCGTCGAGCAGGTCCAAGGCGTCGACGTGCTGGTCCACGAGGTGGTGAGCCCCGAGGTCGAACTCAAGCGCACGCTTGTCGAAGACCCGCACGCCGTGGAGGCGATCATCGCCCACCACACCACCCCCGAGCAGGCGGGCACGATCTTCAGCCGGGTCAAGCCGCGCCTGGCCGTCTATTCGCACATCGTCCCCTCGCCCACCACGGCGGAAGACCTGATCGGTCTGACGCGCCGCACCTACGCCGGACCGCTAGCGGTGGGCTACGACCTGATGACGATCGTGATCGGCGACACGATCGAGGTCTATCCGCGAAAGACCACGGGCGACAACTAACCGGAGGTTCATACGTGGCCTTGCCGACCGATTTGCTGAACGAACTGGAAGAGATGCCGCAACAGTTGGAGCGAGCCCTTCGCCAATTACCGAGCGACCGGCTCGCCTGGAGTCCGGAGTCATGGGGCGGCTGTCCCAGCGAAACGCTCTCGGCGCTCGAACAGGTATGCCACCTGCGCGACATCGAACAAGTCGGCTACCACCTGCGCATCCGGCGGATGCTGGACGAATCGAACCCCTCGCTCGAGTCCCTGGACAGCTACGAGATCGCCCAAGAGAGGCGCTACGGTTCCGACAACCTAGAAACAGCGCTCGAAGCCTTCCGCAGCGCAAGGCAGGCCACCGTCGAGCAGCTGCAAAACCTGACCGACGCTCAGCTCGCCCGAACCGGCGAGTTCGCCGAATACGGCCGGCTTACGCTACGGTCGCTGGTCCACTACCTGCGTAGCCACGACCAGCAACACCTGGCCGGAATCCAGTGGCTGGCGGGGAAGATCGCATCGCCCGAGTAGGGGTGCCGGAGGCGGGACTCGAACCCACATGACCTTGCGGCCGAAAGATTTTAAGTCTCGACACCGGAACAACCTAGCACAAGTGGGGAAAAACAAGCATAGGAAAACCTCAAGCGGGATAAGGGTTTTCTTGCGCCGGTGTTTTCTGGGCTGCTCTCATTTGTACCGTCTCAGGGGCACTCGAAAGGCACCTGCGGCACCTGAAAGGCACCTGGGAGGCACCCAGGGAATCGAGAGGAATCGGAACCCGGGGAAGGTATCCCGAGATCGGGAATCGCTCTCGACCACTGCCCAAGGGTGCCAAGAATGCCAAGGGTGCCAAGTTCTCCAAGGCACTGCGCGTGGCATCCTTGGCGCCTATCGGCTATGGGGCAAGCCCCGTGGAGCCATCGATCCGCCCAGAAGCGGCTAGTGGGAGGCGGAAGGGGGCGCGAGCGCCGGGGATAGGCTCGCGGGGACGACGAATGCTGCTCTGGCAGCGGAAGCAAAAGGCGGAGCAACCGGTTTCCCTTCCGGGTCATAGTGGGAACGGCGACGACGGTTCAAAGATGCTGGGAACCTCTCCCCCCTGGCGAATCGTCGCCACGGCGCGGACCTATCTCCAAGCGAAGCAGGGAGCTTTGGACATCGGCCCGCCTCTGTTTTGGAACGAATAGAGGCGCCGAAGCCCGCCGAGCTTGCGAGGCGAGCGTGCGTACCCCCCGGGTGGGGCTTCCTCTGCCCGACCCTCTCTTTCCTCATTTTCGCTATGCTTCTGGCGTTCAAGCGCGGCTAGGTCTGGCCACCGAACGCCGGTTCCCGTACCGGAGCGCCGCGCTGTTGTTCTCTTCTGCGGGGCGCCTTCGGGGGGTGCTATGGCCAAGAAATGGTTCAGTGAGTGGTGGCAATCCTTCTCCCTCGGCGTGGGTGTCACCGTGGCGGTAGGCATTATCGCTGCCGCCTGGAAGTCTTGCCCCTACCTTTGGAGATGGCTACACGAAGGGGACGGAGAAGTAGCTCACCGGGCGGTTTTCATGTTGGCCGCACTACTCTTCTGTTTGGGGTTTTTTCAGTTCTTTAGGCCGCTGCGAGTTCGAGTAGTGCCAATACCAATCCCAGCGAATGAGACTCATCTGATAGTTCAAAACCTCGGAGGAATGAACGCATTTCGAGCGACGATTGAAATTCTGGAGATTCGTCTAGGTCTGGTCAAGCATAATCCTCGGCGAACCATTTGGAATCTTGGTTGGGCGAGAAACGAAGACCGCTCGAAATATCTCCAAGCCCACCAGAGCGGCAACCTAAATATAGCTACAGCATATGTTCGGCCTGCTCAGTATAGTCATGAAAGCTCTCAAATAGTCGGCGTTTATTTAATGCCGGCAAATGGCGAAGAGGGTGAGCTTGTTATGTATTCGGGAGATGTGGGCCAAACAGATATTGACATAAAGGTTACCGTAATCTCAGATGATCCCAAGATAGTGTCATTTCTGTTACAACCTGTTCGCCCTTTCGTTGGACGTTTCACTATTAAGGGGAGCAAGGAGGACGGCCTTTCGATTCATCACTTCGTGCGCAAAAAGAAGACTAAGCCGTGAGCCGATCAGGGCTTCCGAGCAATCTCTGTTGCCATGGCCGGAGTGCAACGAAGCGCCGAGTGCATCCAAGTGAATCTGTAGCTCGCAACGAACAGGGCGACCACCGAAGGTTCCGACCCTCGCCGGTTAACTCTCCCCACCCGTCTTTGAGTCCCCCGGCCCTATTTGGGGCCATGTCCAACTGGAGGAGCCGGTGGGCCTGAAAGCCTTGAAACCGAGCTTCTCCTTTCCTCTCCAGAGTGTTCGCTTCGCCACCCCAGCCGCATTAGCCTCTTCAAGGATTTCAGCTGTTGGGCGCGGCCCGTCTGCGAGCGTCACGCGGAGGAAATCGATCGCTTCATCGAGCGCGCCCGGACTTTCGGGCGTAGGTGAAGGGGCCGGCTCCGCTAGCAGATCGGCGGCTGTCAGATCGCTCTCTCCGTCTTTCCAGGCAAAGCTACCGGCGGAGTCGATCTCGAATTCAAGCGAAGCGGACTTGGTTGGTCCGATGTTCGACTTGTGAAGGACCAGCCCCGAGCGCGAACCATCGGGAGTGCGACCGACGAGCATTACCGTCCGCGCAATCGCCGTGAACGCTACGGAGCCCGAACCGCGATACCCGACCTTGGCACTTCCTCCGCCTTTGTTTAGGTGCCGAATAATGCAGACCGAGCAGTCATTGCGAGCCGCAATCTGAACAAGCAGCCCGACCGCTTCGCGTACGTGATTATCTCGGAACAGATCGACTTTCGACGGCAGTAGCGAAGTTATCGGGTCAACGAGAAAAAACTTTGCCTCGATCCGTTTGATTTCTGCTTCGATCAAACCCGCGCCGTGCGAGTCGAGAGTGAGTCCGGCACCCGCTTCGCAGTCGATCACGTGGACGCGGGAGAGGTCCGCGCCCATGCCCTCCATACGTGGTCGCATGGTGTCGCCGGCTCCGTCTTCGAGCGACAGCAGAAGGCTTGAACAGGGCTCGAACGGTTCGGCGCCTGGCAGGCCATCTCCGCGCGAAAGTGCCGCAGCGATGGCGGCACCGATGAATGATTTCCCGCAGCCGGGATCGCCTTCAAGGATCGAGAGCTTGCCTAGTGCCAAGCGAAATTCCCAGAGCCAGCGAATCGGCTCCGCAGTGACGGTATCGAGGGATCGCGCTAGGTGTGGGCAAGGTTCCACCTCCCCAAGGCACTGCTCGGACTCCGGGGCCGCCATAGTGGTTCGCGATCGTGCGGTTTCTCGGGCGGTGCATTTCGTCACTTCGAGCCCCGCTTAGCCCCGCCACCGTTGCGCGCGCTGATGATTTCGAAGAATTTGCCAGAATCGATGAGAACGCGGCGGCCGAGTCGTAAAAAAGCCGGTCCGAACCCGTTCGCGGGAATCATGTTTCGCCGAACTCCGACAAGACGAGATCGAGGCTCGCAGTCAAAAATCAGGGCTCTCAGAGCGCTTTCAGAAAACGCCGGGTGCCGCTCAGAAAACTGCCGCACGGTCAACAGGTCCGGGGTGGGGGTGTAGTTCTCTGCCACTGGCATTACCTCCTTGCTCCTAGGGGCCGAATGGCGCCCCGAGCTTGGCTTTCGAACTGCCCGCGGATTGCGGGACAATTCCTCCGAATGCCCGACTATGGGAGAACCTCGAAGCGGCGACAACTACAAGAACGTCCTTGCAGTTTTTTCGGCCTACGCCTTGGAGTGCTCTGGCGAATAGGTCGCCAGTACAGCGAGCATGGGCTCCGTTAGCGGAGGGAAAGGCACGGTACGCGCTGGAAGCTTCAGAGAAGGGGGAACCCGCCACAGCTCGGCCGACTTGATTAGCCGATGCTTCTCGACCGAGTGCCGGATTGCTTCCGCATAGGCTAGAAACTCCTCGAAGTGTTTTGAGACAAAGACAAAGGGATCGAACTGCGCAGGGTCTTGAGCGATATTTCTGGGTACACCGTGGGCATTCGCCAACGAGGAAACGGCAAGGTCGAGATGAGCCACAGGACGAAATCTCTTCCAAATATTCTGAAGAGTGGTCGGCGATGCGGAGCCAGGCTTTAATGTGGCAATGATCCCGAATGCGTGTTTGGCTTTCATTTTCACCTGCGGATGGTGCTCCGCGGCACTGAGCAGGATCGCGAGAGTTGTTGTCGCTACCCAAGTACTCTGAACGGCTCGCTGCACATCCTCCTCCAGCACCTTCGGACCTGGCGCCGTCTGCAAGTAAGGGGCAAGGAATCCAATGGACGATAGGTCGAGGTTCTCCGGGTTCTTCAATATGCCCACAAGGTAACTGGCGACAAACTCTAAACGCGCTCTTTCGTCATCGGGGTAGGTCATAATCGCCAGCGTGAGCACGGGGGCCACTGAAGCCAGTTTTCCATCACGCCCGAGAATTGGAAGCTCCGGCATACGCACGCCCTCCCGCAAGTGCCCGCAAAGGACGAGGGAGATGCACGGCGGGCCGGTGCGGGGGCCGGCTATTCGGGGATCAGGCTAGCCGCGCGAGCTTGATTCTATACTGTCCCGCACAGGTGGGAATCTTGCCGGCGTGATTCAGCATAGGGAGAGATGCAATGAGAACGGGAAAGCTCTTTCTTATTCTCGGCCTTTTCTGCGCACCACTCGGCGCGCAGTCTCCAAAGGATCGAGCAGAGAACCTCGGAACTTGTCTCTCGGGCAAGTACCCTTCGCTTTGTCGATATGAACTGCTTTCCCCGGAAGATCTCGCGCGTGCTAGAGGTGCCGAGAGGCTGCAAAATCTTGAAACTTGTCTGACGGGCCTCTACCCTAGCCTGTGCAAACACGGCTTGCTCTCGGCCGATGAGACAGCCCGGGTTGACGAAGCCGAACGCCGAGAGAACCTTAAAACCTGTCTGACGGGCCTCTACCCTAGCCTGTGCAAAAGGAGTCTCCTCTCACCAACCGAGCACGCCAAAGTAACAGAGGCTGAGCGAATTGAATACCTTAAAACTTGCTTGTCAGGCCAGTTCCCGTCACTGTGCGACCATTCAAGGTTGTCGGCGGAAGAACTGAGCCGAGCTGTTCAGGCTGAGCAGACAGCTGCTGCTGACAAGAAAAGCGAGAGCCAAAGGTCAGTCCAAGCACCTCGTGCGGCGCAGCCCTGCGAAGAAGGACATTGGATTGCCAGTATCTCCGACGATGGCGAGATCGTCATTCTGGACGATAGGAGCATCTGGGAAGTCGATTCGCTCGGCACAATAGCCTCATCGCTATGGCTCCCATATACGGCGATCTTGGTTTGTGAAGGAAGACTCATTAACACTGACGACAATGAAGTGGTGTCTGCCGAACGCATTGAGCCTGATTCCCGTCATTCAGGCAATGGCCGCCGATTTGAAGTTCAGGCTGCTATAGATGACGAGACTTTCGTTATCAACGGTAAAATATTCAAGGCACAGACGGCCTGCTATGGAATTTCAAGGGGAGACGAGGTTCTCTTTGTTCAGGGAAACGCAAGCGTAGATTGCGCTACAGCAGCCTTCGTGGTGCTACCTAACTCGGAGAAATGCGAGGTCTGGTGCGAGTAAGACCGGCTATAGGGCGGGCACCCCTATGAGAATCCATTCCAGGCGCGTCTTTTTGCTCGTCCGCTGAGGGCGGAATAGGAGCAGGTGGTTTCGTTTCTCGGTCGGCTTCGGATCGGGTTAGGGTCGAAAAAACCTCTGCGAGTTGGAGTGGGGTCTCATGTTATCTGGGAGGCGGCGCCGAATCCGAACGGGGCGGGGGGGCACCTCGCGGAGTCGGTGGGCCTTGGACTTACCTATCCCCCGGGAGGGCAGTCGGCGAATTAGACGTGGGCACCCGGTCTCTGCTCGGCTCGATACTCGGGGAGCAGAGCGTCTCTTACCCGGCCACCTAATATACCTGCGCTCTCGACGCTCGCCGGGAACTGAGAATGCCAGATCAATAAGTCTTTTCCGCTCGTCCCCTCGCGCGTACTTCCTTGAGTCTGAGATCTTTTCCCGGCGCTCGTAGTCACGAGGGGGTCAGTCTCAGTTAACCGGAGAGTTAACCGTGGGCGCACCCGATCCGCCCCCGGCTTCCTTCCCTCCGAAGGGGCCGGCGATCGTCTCAGGATCAATCGGGCCGAATGTAGCAATCGCCGCCCGCTCGACCACCTGGCGCGCGCGGGTAGAGCCCAGGTGCGTATAGCGGGCAACCATCGCCAGGGTCTTGTGCCCGAGCAGCTCGCGCAGCTCGCCGAGCGTTCCGCCCGCTTCGAGAAACGCACTCGCGGCAAGGTGGCGGAGATCATGGAACCGGAGCCCCGGGAGCCCCGCGCGTTGGCAGGCCGACAGCCACGCCCTCCGCGGGAAATCCGGAAACCGATCCGGCGATTCCCCGGGGATTGCGAACAGGAACACCGTACCGGGGGCCAGCGCTTCGAGCCGGGCGCGAACGATCTCTAACGCCGGCCCGACAAGGTGCAGCCGGCGGCGGTCGCCGTTCTTCGTGTTCTCGGCGATGGCCACGCCCCACGCGAGTTCAAGATCGCCGCGACGGAGCCCGAGTAGCTCGCCCTGGCGCCCACCGGTAGCGAGTGCGAGCGTAGCGAGATCGGCGAGCCTTGGATCGACCGCCCGGCAGGCGGTGAGCAGCCGCGCCCGTTCCTCGCTCGATACCTTAGGGAGCCGTCCCCGTGGCTCCCGCGGTCGGCGCACCTTGCGGCAGGGGTTCGCCGAGATCAAACCCGCGTCGCGCTCGCAGTAGGAGAAGAACCGCGACAGGCTCGCCAGGAACCGAACGCGAGTCGCGGGGCCAAGGGGCTTGCCGCTTGGGGAGTCACCCTCGGCGAGTGCGCCGACCGCCGCCGAGATCTCGCGGGGTGTCACCCTTTCCAGGTCAATCCCTTTGAATCGATCGGTCCACCATTCCAGCTTGCGGATATCGAGCGGACTCCGGAGAACCGCGGCACGATAGGCGGCGATCGCATTCTCGAAGCTCACGGGACCGCCAGCCGGTAGTTTCCCGAGCTTGCGCACCTCGGTCTCGACTTCCGCCGCCCATGCCTTCGCCTCTGCGAGGGTCGAGAACTGCCGCGCCCGGTCTCGGCCCGCGACGCGACACCGCGCGAGCCATGCAACGGTGCCGCCTTTGAGGAGTCGCTTTCGATATTGGGCCATGGTTCAGAGTCCTTTCCTCGTTCTAGGTTGCGCCCAAAAAGGAACAGGGGGCAACCGTGCCAAAGCCTTGGGTCCCGGAAACTTGGCATCCTTGGCACGCTTGGCACGGTTGCCCGAAAACCTCATGCGTCCGCCTCTGTGCTCGGGGTGGGGTGGGAGAAATACTTGCGGACGTAGACCCGCGCCAAGTCGCGGAGCCACGTCCCGACGTCCGGCCGGTTTTGGTGCTCGGCCATCGCTTCGAAGGCCCGCTGTTCGTCCGCACTGGTGACCGTGACCGGGTAACACTTTGGCCCGGTCGGCGGCGGTGGCGGTTCCTTCCTCGGTCGTCCCATGGCTCTAGACCTCCGCCATGCTGAGAACGCCCCGGGGCGATGCTGAGACCGTCACCAGCTCCCATAGGTCGCGCTCGGTCGGGTTCTCCGGCGGATCGGCGAGCCTCCAGAGCACGAACCATCGGCCGAGCAGATACTCGACCCGGAGCCCTGCTTCCTCTGGCGTTCGGGTCTCGGCGAAGTCGCCCCGGGCGATCACGTCTACGATCGTGCGCGGATCGGGGCTGAAGTGTTCCTCGGCGATCCGATCGTAGAGCCGGCGGCGAGTCGCTTCGGAGTAGCGGGAAAGGTCCAACGGCGGGGACAGGATAGGATTCTGGCGGTCGTGCATGGGATTGTTCCCCTTGCTCGGCAAGGCGTCGGGGGAGGGCTGTTATCCCTTCTCCGGCGCCGTTTTTGTTTCAGGGGGGGCGGAGCCAATCTCCGCCGCCGTCCCTGTTCTGCGGGCGGCAAGTCGAAAACCGGATCGGGGGACCGCGCGGGGAGGCGGTAGTAAGACGCAATCCTTCCCTCTGCGGCACCTGAAAGGCACCTGGAAGGAAAAGCAGGGAGGGAAGGATTAGGCTAAGTGTATGAATCCAAAAGGTGCCGGAGGCGGGAATTGAACCCGCATGACCTTGCGGCCGAAGGATTTTAAGTCCTCTGCGTCTGCCATTTCGCCACTCCGGCAAGGAGGAAGGCGTGGAGGGATTGTAGGAGAGATGGCCGCCCCTGCGCCGAGTATCTTCAGAGAGCGCCCGCGCGGAGCTTCTCGAATGAGCCTCTACGATGAGGCATGATGTCGCCCATGCGAACACCGATCTTCCAGGTTGACGCCTTCACGACCCGCCGATTCGCCGGCAACCCCGCCGCCGTGATGCCGATGGCCGGCTTTCTGGCGGATGCGACGATGCAGGCCATCGCGGCCGAGAACAATCTCTCCGAGACCGCTTTCCTGGTGCCCGAAGGGGGCGACTATCGTCTCCGCTGGTTCACGCCCGCCGCCGAGGTGCCGCTCTGCGGCCATGCGACGTTGGCCAGCGCCGCGGTGGTCCTGGAGCGCCTGGAGCCCGAACGCCGCCAGGTGGTCTTCCACACGGCGAGCGGGCCGCTCACCGTCCGCCGCGCCGAAACGGGTTACGTCATGGACTTCCCCGCCCGCCCCGCCGAGCCGGTCCCGACTCCGCCCGAGTTCAGCGAAGCGCTGGGCGTCGTTCCGCTCGAGGTCCGGGTCAACGACTTCAACTACCTGGCGGTGCTCGACAGCCCGCAGATCGTGCGCAACCTGGCCCTCGATTTCGCGGCGATCACCCGCCTGGATCGCCCCGGAATGATCGTCACCGCGGCGGGCGACGAGGGCTACGACTTCATCAGCCGCTACTTCGCCCCCGCCAAGGGAGTCCCGGAAGATCCGGTGACCGGCTCAGCGCACTGCGTCCTGGCGCCCTACTGGGCTCACAGGCTAAACAAGACGGAGTTTCGCGCCTATCAGGCCTCGCGGCGCGGCGGCGAGGTGGGCTGTCGGCTGGTTGGGGATCGGGTCGAGCTGGCAGGGAGTTGCGTGTTCTATATGGAGGGGGAGGTGGAGGTCTGAGGAGGGCTGTCGGGGTCGCTCCCAAGCGCCTGGGTTACACTGTCGCGACTTTAGACCCCAGAATCGAAGAGGAGGACGGATGGACGCTCCCGAATCGAAGTCTCTTCCGGAGAACGCCTACCAACCGCTGGCCCCCGGCGAAACGTATTCGCCGATGGTGCCCGCTACCTCGGCTCCGCCCGAGGCGACCTGGCGGTCGGTCGGTTGGGGCCTGGCGCTCTGTATCTTGTTTACCGTCGCCTCGGCTTATTCGGGGTTGAAAGTCGGCCAGGTGATGGAGGCGTCCATCCCCATCTCAATTCTGGCGATCGGCTTGGCGCGGGTCTACTCGCGGCGCTCCACGGTGCTTGAAAACGTCATCATGTCGGGCATCGGCGGCACTTCGGGCGCGATGGTTGCGGGCGCGATCTTCACCCTTCCCGCCCTCTATATCTTGAATCTCGACCCCCATCCGGTGCAGACGACGTTCATCTGCCTGGCGGGCGGCGCGCTCGGTGTGCTGTTCCTGATTCCACTTCGCCGCTACTTCGTGCGCGAGATGCACGGCCAGCTGCCCTATCCGGAGGCCACCGCGATCACCGAGGTTCTCGTGACCGGCGAGAAGGGGGGTTCGCAGGCTGCGTTGCTGCTCCAGGCCACGGGGATCGCGGCGGTTTACGACTTTTTCGTCACCACCTTCCAGGTCTGGAAAGAGACCCTCGATTTCCAGTTCATCGGGGTGGTGAAGGCGATCGGCGACAAGGCCAAGGCGGTGCTTCGGTTCGACGCGATCGCGTTCATCCTCGGCCTCGGCTACGTGATGGGCCTGCGCTCCTCAATGATCCTGTGCGCCGGGGGCGTGGTGTCGAACTTGGTGCTGGTGCCGTTGATCTGGATGATCGGCCGCCATTTCCCCGACGTGGTCTATCCGGGGACCAAAGCGATCGCCGAGATGTCCGCCAATGAGATCTTCCGCAGCTACGTCCGGTTCATCGGGGTCGGCGCGATCGCGACCGCGGGGATCATCGGAATCATCAAGTCGCTGCCGATCGTGGTCGGCTCGTTCTCGATCGCGGCGCGCGCGTTTAGGAAGGGCGAAGATGCGAGCCAGGAGCGCACCGACCGCGACATCTCGGTGGGCCTCATGCTCGCCGGAGTGATCGTCTCGGCTCTTGCCGCGGGGATCTTCTTCAACTCGCTTGGCGCCTCGCTGCTGGTCGTCGTCATCGGCCTTGGGCTCACGCTCCTCTTCTCGTTCTTCTTTGCCTCGGTCGCGGCCAACGCCATCGCCACCACGGCGCGGAATCCGGTCTCCGGCATGACGATGCTGACCATCATCATTTCCTCCGTCGTGCTGCTCCGCTTCGGTCTCACCGGCACCACCGGCATGTTCTTCGTCATGGCGATCGCGGGCGTCGTCTGCACCGCGCTGTCGGTCTCGGGGCAGACGATCACCGACTTGAAGACCGGCTACTGGCTCGGCTCAACTCCCGCCACCCAGGAGAAGGTCAAGTTCTTGGGCGTGTTCGTCTCGGCAATCACCGTGGCGGCGACCATCATGCTGCTCGCCAAGGCGTTCCAGTTCGGCGAGGCGATACCGGGCGATCCGCGCCAGGTGCTGGTCTCGCCGCAGGCCTCGATCATGAAGGCGCTGGTCGAAGGCTTCATGAGCCACCAGCCGATCGCCTACATTCTGTTCGGCGCGGGCGCGATGATTGCGCTCGCGATGGAGATGCTCGGCGTGCCGGCGCTGATCTTCGCGCTCGGCATGTACCTGCCGCTGGAGCTGAACTCCCCCGCTCTCGTCGGCGGCTTCCTCGCCCATTTCATCGAGAAGCGCTCGCGCACCGTGGGCGGCGAGGGAGGGAGGTCGATGCGCGAGCGCGGCGTGATCATCGCCTCGGGCCTGATGGCGGGCGGCGCGCTCGGAGGGGTGTTCGGCGCGGCGTTCCGGCTGTTTCCCTGGTACTCGGAGGACAAGATCAAGCTGCCGTTCTACGACAACGACCCGGTGTCGCAATCCGTTTCGGCGCTACTCTTCATCGCCCTCTGCGTCTACGTCTGGGTGAGCGCCGTGCGCGAGAAGAAAGTGGCCAAATGAGCGGACTGATGGGCCAATCGAATGATAGGATCCAACGATCATGACAGACGATCTGACAGCGAAGATCCTGGACGAGCTCGTTGCCCTGCGCCGCACGTCCGAAGGGGTGGAGGCCAAGCAGGACAATCTGCAGAGAGCCTTCGTGGGGTTGGAGGCGAAATTTGAAGGGCTGGACGCGAAATTCGAAGGGCTGGACGCGAAATTCGGGGGGCTGGACGCGAAATTCGGGGGGCTGGAGGCGAAATTCGAAGGGCTGGACGCGAAATTCGAAGGGCTGGACGCGAAATTCGAAGGGCTGGACGCGAAATTCGGGGGGCTGGACGCGAAATTCGAAGGGCTGGACGCGAAATTCGAAAAGCTGGACGAGAAGCAGGACGACCTGCACCGCTACTTCGGCGTCGTGTCCGAGAGTCTCCGGACGGACATTCAGCAAGTTGCCGAAGGCGTGGCCTTGGCGAACGAGCGGCTCGATCGTCACCAAGAGGAAAACACTCGGGAGTTCTCCGAGGTCCGCTCGATGATTCGTCTTTCCTATACCGAGCTGGAGCGGCGCATCCGGACGCTCGAAGAGCACGCGACCCCCAACTGACCCCCAACTGATCCCCAACTAGGGGCGCCGAGGTCATCGGGGAGGCACCGCCTCCCCGGCCGTTTACCGCAATTTGAACCGCACCCCCAGCCGCAGGATGCGCGCTCCCAGAACCTCCAGCACGTGATCCGAGGTGTTGCGCCCGAGCAACGCCTGACGCTGGAGCACGGTCGAGCGGTTGAGCGCGTTGAAACAATCGAGGCTGACCGTCGTCGCGAGATCGCGGAAGCGAATCTCTTTCTGGATCCGCAGGTCGAGCACGTGGAGGTCGGGATACCTCGAAAGGTTCGAGGTCGCCGGCAGGTAGGTGAGGCGGCTCTCGTCGAGTTCCTGGCGGAACAGCTGCGCGGCATACCGTATCGGGTAGCCCTGGTGCCCCGTCGCCGAGGCGGCGAGGTCGAAGCCCCAGCGCCGCTCGGGGGCGATCTGCACCAGACCGGAGAGGGCGTACGACCAGCGGCTGTTCAAGAACACGTTCCCTTTGACCCCGCCGGGGAAGTTCGCCCCGGAAAGCACCTCGCTGCCGTCGATCACGCCGCCCGCGACCGAATCGGTCGGATCTTCATTTTCGGCGTCGGGAATACGCCAGCGCCAGTCCTGCACGCCGACGTTGCCGCGTAGCATCCAGCCGTGCCCGAGCCTTTTGTCGAGGGTGAGGAAGGCTCCCCGGTATTCCTGCTCGCGGTCGCCGTTTTCGAGCCGGGCGCCGCCGCGCGTCGAGATCCCGTCGCGGAGCGTCCAGTACGGGGTCGCGAAGCTCCGCCCGTTCGGCAGCGTGCCCCGGAGGACACCCGCTTGTACGTAGTCATCGCGCCGGTGCGGCCGGCCGCGTACGCCAAGATTTTCCGGTGAGCGGGGGTCCGGATCGTCGAACACCAGCAGCTCGCGCTCCAAGAGATTCGTCAGGCGCCGCCAGGTCACCCGCAGGCCGATGACCAGATCGGGACGGAGCGCGCGTTCTACGCCGAGCAAAAGCTCGTCGGTGATCGGCGCCCCTAGCTGCGGATCGATCTCGTTCGACACCAGCGGGCCGAAGGTGAACGGGTCGATGCCGCCCGAGGGCGGTCCCGCCGACTCGATCAGCTCGTCGGGCTCAAACGTCGGACCGCCGTTGTTGCTGGTGTAAAAGAAGAGGTATTGCTGCGTGGCGAACGGGCTGATAAATGCCGCCGTGTCGGTGCCGAGCTGATCGGCGTAGCGCGAATACGAGGCGCGCACGAGCGTGTCGCGCTCCTTGCCGAACGCCCAGGTCGCCCCGAGGCGCGGCACGACGTTCCCCCATTCGAAACCCGCGTCGCCCCCCGGGATGGAAACCGCCGGCAGCAGGTCGGGGAAAGCGGGATTCGCGCGCACCTCGGTCGGCAGATTGCGCCCCCCCTGGCGGTCGTACCGCAGACCGGCGTTGAACGTCAGCCGGCCCACCGTCGCGGTGTCCGAGAGGAAGGCGTCGGCATAGCGGCCGCGGAAACGGACCAGGCCGTCGCGGGAGAGCGAGGCGAACCCGTCGCAGCACTCCCAGCCGCCGCCGGGGGTCCGGCTGAGCGACGATTCGAGGGCCGTGCGGTAGCCGACGCCGAAGCGCAGCTCATGGCTCAACTTCCGGGTATCGACGAACGCGCTTCCCTCCACCCGGGTTTGCTGCTGGGCGCGTTCGGAGCGGGTGAGGAAGAAGCTGTTGTGCCAGACCAGGTCGTCGTCGAGGACCGGCACCTGATCGCCCCCGGCGGGAACGAGTTGAAAGCCGCCGTTGACCCGCGAGGCGAGCACGGAGAGATTCAGCCGGGAACCGAACTGCTGCGCGTCTTCAAACTTCCAAGCGGTGGGCACGGGGCCGAATCGGGACTGGTTCCAGTCGGTCTCGGGCGGTCTTTGCGGACTTGCGCCGAAGCCCTGACGCGACTTGTCGTCGTGCCAGAAGAACAGGGTGGCCGAATTGCCGTCAGCGAGCTTCGCATCGAGTTTGAGGTTGCCGGCCGGCAGTTCGGTCGACTCGGCGAAGTCGTCGATCGTCCGCCGCTCGACCTTCGGATCGCCGTACGAGCCCCAGACCCATAGACGGTCGCGGAGAAGCGGCCCGCCCAGCTCGATCCCGCGATCGGTCAGACGCTCGACCCGGTTGCCGGCGTGGAACGCCGCCTGCGCGTGGTTGCGATTCCACGCTCCGGCCTGGCCGAGATCCTTCGCGTCGAAGTTGAGCCCCGAGCGCAGCGAGGAGTCCGAATAGAAGTAGCGCCCGCTCCCCCGCCAAACGTCGGTGCCGCGCCGGGTGACCAGGTTGACCACCACGCCGCCGGTCGAAATCGCCGCGTCGTTGCCGCCGGTCGTCACCTGAATCTCCTCGAAGGCGTCGAAATCGAACTGCCCCGGCGAGCTGCCGAGCGCGGTCATATCGGTGATCACCATGCCGTCGAGCGCCCAGACGGTCTGTTCGCCTGACGATCCCGGGCCGACGATTCGCGACTGGAGGCCGGTCTCCGTGCCGCCGACGTTCACGCGGTCGGCGAGCACCCCGGGGGTCGTCCGCAAAATCGCCCAGGGATCGCGCGTCGTGGGCACCGCGTCGAGTTCCTCCCGCACGACCGAAGTACCGGTCGAAAAGCGCCGCTCGTCGAGCGGCGGCGCCTCGGCCGTAACAGTCAGGGTCTCGCTTTCCGCGGGAGTCAACGTCACCTCCAGATCGACATTTCGACCGACGCCGATTGAAAGCTCGGGGACGGTAAACGGCGAGCGGCCGGCAAGGGTCACCTCCAGGCGATAGACGCCCGGAGCGAGGCCGAGGAAGCGAAAGCGCCCTTGGGCATCGCCGGTGCGCACCTCCGGTCCGCCGCCGCCCGAGAGGGTCGCGACCGCACCGGCCAGCGGCGCGCCCCCGGGATCGATCACCTTGCCATACAGGTTGCCGCTCCGAAGCTGAGCGGCGAGCGGCAGGGCCGAAGCCCAAAGTGCCACGGCGAAAGGCAAACAAAGTCCGAGCCGACGAAAGCGGAAGCGCATGGATCCCCTCCTGGAAGTTGGAAACTACGTCGTCGAGGACGTTAGCTCCAGCTTGGAGAGCATGCGATTGTGTTGACGTGAAAGCGCCCGAGGTTGGGACCGCGGGCCGGTTTTGGAGGACCAACGAAGGCGCCGCTTCCGTCCTCTACCGCACCAGCTCAGCCACCCGCAAGCCGATCACGGTCAACAGAGGGGGCGACGGTCACACCAAGCAGCACGAACAGACCGTGGCGGGTGACGCCGAGGCTATCAAACCCGCCGAATTCGAAGATCCATCCCAGGGCGTTGCCCTGGGCTACCGTGGGTAGCGCCGTTGGCGCTCAAAAACACCCACGCCCGCCTTTTGGGGCCGATCCGCCGCCAACGCCTCGGATAAACTCCCCCACCATGCACCCCTCGTTCCGCGTCGTTCCGTTCGCCCTCCTCCTCGCCCTCGCCGTTCCCGGGCATCTTTTTGCCCATGAGGAACCCGGCGTCTCGCCGATCCTCGCCGGGCCGATGGTCGGCCTGTCCGACGTCGGCGAGGTCGAGCTTTGGCTTCAGACCCAGCAGCCTGCGCGGGCGCAGCTGCGGTTTTGGCTCGCGGGGGCGGAGGTCTCCTCCCGGTTGTCGCGCGAAATCGCGACCACCGACGAGGGCGATCGGATCGCCCGGTTCCGTTTGGTCAACTTGGTTCCGGGGGTCAAGTACGAGTACGAGGTCTACGTCGACGGCCGGCGCGTGGGGCTTCCCTACGCCACCTCATTCAAGACGCAGGAGATCTGGCGCTGGCGCACCCCGGCGCCCGACCTGCGGGCGGCGTTCGGTTCGTGCGCCTACATCAACGATCCCGCGGCGGATCGACCCGGTCCGGAGTACGGCGGCGGCTACGAGATCTTCAACGCGATCCTGGCGCAGAAACCCGACCTGATGCTCTGGCTGGGCGACGACATCTACTACCGCGAATCCGACGTCGGCACCGAAGAGGGAATGCGCCGTCGCTGGGCGCGCGACCGGTCGATTCCGGAGCTGCAGCCGCTGTTCGGCTCGGTCCACCAGTACGCGATCTGGGACGACCACGACTTTGGCCCGAACGATTCGGACCGCTCGTTTTCCGGCCGCGAAACCTCGCTGCGCGTGTTTCGCGACTATTGGGCGAACCCCCAGTACGGCACCGCGGAGATTCCCGGCGTGTTCGGCCGGTTCATGTGGGGCGACGTCGAGTTCTTCCTCCTCGACGACCGCTACTACCGGACGCCGGACAACTTCCCCGACGACGCCTCGAAGCGCATGTTTGGACGGGAACAATTGCGCTGGCTCGAAGAGGCGCTGGTCTCTTCCGACGCCACGTTCAAGATCGTCGCCTCCGGCAATCAGATGTGGAACCCGCTCGCATTCTACGAGGCGCTCGGCCGCTATCCGGCGGAACAGCGCGAGCTGCGCGATTTCCTGGTGAAGGCGAAGATCCCCGGGCTGGTCTTTTTAACCGGCGATCGGCACGAATCGGAGCTGCTTAAAGTGGACGTGCCGGGTCTCTATCCGTTCTATGAATTTACTTCGAGCCCGCTCACTTCGAGCATGGTTTCCTCGACCGACCGCGAAACGAACAATCCCGCCCGAGTGCCAGGCACCTGGGTGACCGACCGGCGCAGCTTCGGCCTGCTCGACGTCACCGGCCCGCCCGAGGACCGAATGCTGACGCTGCGCGCGATCGACGCCAAGGGCACCGAGCTGTGGAAACGGGAAATTCGGGCGAAGGAACTTCAAGCGCCGGCCAGCGCAAAATAGCGAAAAGCAAACGGCCGACCGACGCGTTTTCTGGAGTCGATTCCTTAAGTACAACGCCTCAGGCGTGATTCTTGATCGTCGTGCTCGAACCGTTCGTCTTCACCGAGGCGATGCCGTTCTCGCAAGCGCCGGGCGAGGAATACATCTCGCTCGTGCCGATCACTTGATGGTTGCCGGCCCTGAGGTTGAAATAGGGCTTGCCATTGCTGGAAGTCTTCTGGACGAAGCGCTTGTCGTTGCCGCTGTTTTTCTGCACCGACGCGATGCCCTTGGACGCCGAGGAGCGCGACCGGTACAGCTCGCTGGTGAGGATGATCTCTCCGTTACCCGCCTTCAACACGAAACGAAACTGACCGTCTTTGCTCTTGCTGAGCTCGAACCAACCGGACATCGCGGTCTCCTCCTAGGAAAGAAGTGGAACTTGACGCTAAAGCGCATCGAGCGGCGTTGTCAATGCGGCTTTTCGAACCGAGCCTCGAACATCTTGGGCCAGAGTTTGCCGGTGACGTAGAAGAACTTCTTCTCCGGGTTCCAGGCGATGCCGTTCAAGACCTCGGCGCCCGCCAGCCGCTCCTGCGGGGTGATCAGGCCCGAGGCATCGATCGAGGCGGTCACCTCGCCGGTCGCGGCGTCGATGCGCACGATTTCGTCGGTCTGGTAGACGTTGGCGTAGACCTCTGATCCGACGCACTCCAGCTCGTTTAAGTAGAACACCGGCTGGCCGGCCCGGCGCACCGAGAGCCGGCCGGTCTCGGCAAACGTCGTGGGGTCGTGGAAGGTCAGCACGTCCGTGCCATCGCTCCGGACCAGGCGCTTGCCGTCGTAGCAGAGGCCCCACCCTTCGCCCGCGTAGTGAAACTCGGGGCCTTTGGCGAAACTCGCCAGATCCCACGAGAACGCGACGCCCTCGCGCCAGGAGAGCTGGAACAGCCGGGTTCCGGCGAGGGCGAGCCCTTCGCCGAAGATGTTGCCCGGCAGCGCCTCTTTGCGGAGCACCTTGCCGGTTGCAGGGTCGACCTCGCGCAGGTCCGAACGGCCGTATTGGCCGGCGCTTTCGTAGAGCTTGCCCTGGTACCAGAGCAGCCCCTGGGTGTAGGAGGCCGCATCGTGCGGGTGCGTTCCTAGCACGTGGACCCCGAGGTGCTCGATCGGCCGGGCGGGAGCGGCAACGACAAGTGGGGCTGCCGCGACAGGCCGGGGCGCAACGCTCGCTGGCGCCGTCTTACCGGGAGCGCTCGGCGCGCAGGTTCCGGAGAGCAACAGCAGCGGCAGAGCCCGGACGAGCGAGACCGCCAACGAGCTTGCCATAGGGGTCAACGCTCCCCTTCGAGCGAGCAGCCGTCGAGGGAGTCCGGCATCCCCTGGCCGAGCGCGCGACCGGCGGCCGGCTGGCCGATCGGCTGACCGGGCGGAATCTCCGGCGCCGATTCGACCGGCCGGTCGAGCGTTTCGGCACGGTGGAAGAACCGTTCGATCTCGCGCACCAGATGGCCGAAATAGGCGCGCTCCTCGGCCGGGTCGCTTCCCGGGATCGGCCGGCGCGCCAGGTTGGAAAGGGCCGCTTCGACCCGCGCCCTCACTCCCGTAGGAGCGGCAGGATTGCCCGCGAGGCCGATCAGACGCGCCACGGCGACCCCTTCGACCGTCCGTTGAATCTCCGCCAGGCGCGGCGAGCCGCCGCCGGAAAAACTCGCGGCGATGATTTTGTCCATCACCTCTTCGAGGCCCGGTAACGACGGATCGCGGCGGTGCTGATCGACCAGGCGCGCGGCCCGTTCGGGCGCAAGCAGGTCGCTGAGGGCGAAATCCGCCGCGGTGGCCGCCGCGCCGAGCGGATCGAAGATCGGCGAGGAATCGCCGCGGAAGGTCTCGACCGATGCCCTCACTTCGGGGGGGCGCGGCGGCAGCAGGGCGAGGATCGAATCCGGCAGATCCAGCTCGACGGGCGCAATCGCCGAAAGCACCGCGGCGAGCGCCCGCCGTTGATCGACCGCCGGCACCGGCCGAACGGGTGCCTGGCCGTCGCCCGGCACGACGTATTCGTAGGTGGCGCCGCCGACGCTTTTCGCCGCCGCTTCGAGCTGATAGCGGGGGTGGAAGTAGACCGGGGCGAGGACGTCGTTGAGCAGGGCGAGCGGCCGGTCGGCGCCCAGGTTGCCGAGCCCGAAATGCGCCAGCGCGATCCGCCGCACCTTCACCGCATTTTCCAGGCCGGCGATCGGATCGGCGCCGTTGTCCCAAAGGTTCGCGAGCGGGTGGGACGAACCGAGCGGACGCGCGTCCTGATCGGAGAGGTAAACCATGCCGCGCGAGAGCGTCTCGGCAACGATTCCAGAAAGTCCCGCGTCCTCCTGCTCGGGCGTGAACTCCGAGTAGAGATACTTGATCGCCTGAATGTCCCAGGCGCCGATCCCCTTCGCATAGGCGTCCGAAAGATCGAGGTCGCCCGTCGGGGTGACCTTCACCTGCGGCGCCGGGTAGTCCATCACCGAAGCCCGGCCGTAGGTCGAGGCGGCGAAGTTGTGCGACAACCCCAAGGAGTGGCCGACCTCGTGCGCCGCGAGCTGGCGAATGCGGGCGAGCGACAGCTGGATCGGATCGGCGGCCCCTCCGCTTCCGGTACCCGAGGCGCCGATCAGGCCCTCGAACAGCAGCCGGTCCTGGCGCACCCGCTGCGAACCGAGCAGGACGTGACCATTGATCATCTCTCCTGTGCGCGGGTCGATCGCGCCGCCGCCGTACGACCAGCCGCGGGTCGAGCGATGGACCCACTGGATCACGTTGTAGCGCGCGTCGAGCGGGTCGATGCCCTCGGGCAGCACCTCGACCCGGAATCCATCGATGAATCCCGCCGCCTCAAACGCCTCCTTCCACCAGCTCGCCCCTTCGACCAACGCGCTCCGCACCGGCTCCGGCGCGCCGTTGTCGACGTAGTAGACGAGCGGCTCTTTCACCTTCGAGCGCGCCGCGGTCGGGTCGATCTTCTGCAGCCGGTGGCGTGCGGCGAAGTTGCCTTCAAGCGGGCTCCCAAGCGGCACGGCGAAGTCGAAAAAGTCGACCGAGAAGTGACCCATCCGGGGATCGAATTTGCGCGGCCGAAACCCCGCATCCGGAAGGGCGACCAGCGACTGGTGGGCGGTGAGAGTGACGGCGCGATCCCCCTGCGGGCCGGGGCTCACCTCGCGGACGAGCGGGCCCGCGCCACTCGACTGGAAGGTCAGCAGCGCGGACAGCTCGACGTTCTTCTCGAACACCTTGCAGCCGTCGAGATCGACCGCGCTCCGCCCCGCATCGAGCGACCAGGAGCCTTGCCGTGCGACCGCCATCGTGGCCGCTGCGCCGTGCGAGTCGCGTAACAGGAAACCGGTAAGGTCGATCAACGTCCGGCCGTCTTTATCTTCCGCTTCGATCGGCGCGGCCCAGAGCACCGACGTGGCGAACGACTCGGCGACCGCCCGCCGTTCCGCCGGGTTGTCGGAGGGGACGAGAGCCCCGGCGCGGAACTGAAAGTTCGGCAGCTCGAACAGAATCCGGCCGCCGACGCGCCGGATGTCCAAAATCTGAGCATCCGAGACCTGGCCGCGATCGAGACCGACCGGATTCGAACCGAGCCCCGAGCCGAGCGATTCGACATAGAGATAACCGCCGACCCGGCCACCCGGACCGCTGGGAGCGGGCAGCACGAGCCAGACCTTGCCCGTCTTCTTGTCGAGATAGAGGTCGAGCAGGCCCGCGCGAGGGTCCAGGCCGGCGATCTTGGCAGCGACAGGCGAGGCCGGGGGAGACGCGGCGGGCGATACGGGAGGAGCGGTCTGGGCCGGAGGCGCCGCGGTGGCGCAGGCACCGCCCCCCAGCACGGAGAGAAGAACGGCGGCGGGAGCGAGGGATGGGAAAAGGCGTCGGACCAAGGGGTGTACCTCCTAGAAAACGGGCCGGGCGACTCTATCAGCGGCGCGTTTGACAGCGCGGCGGCCATTGGCCAGAATCGCCGAAATACCCTTCGACATCTTCCGACGTGCCGCCAGGAGATCGAACCATGAAAATTCGGACCTGCACCCTCGCCGCCTTGCTGATCGCCATCCCCGCCATGGCGCAAAAGGACACCGTCCGTTCCGGTGCCGCCGCGACCCCGACGATCCGGGCGAGCGAGAACACGGTGATCACCTACACCGGAACGGTCCCGGCGATCTTCACCGGAGCGCTCGACGCTGACGACACGACCTACAACCGGCCGGTCGGCGGCTGCACTACGCTCTCCGGCGTCGGCACCGCGGTCCCGGTCGATACGGTGACGATCACCAACAGCTCCCCCGGCACGGCGAACGTGGTGATCTTTTCGAGCCTGGTCGGCGGCGCGGTCTGCGGCGACGCGAACGACACCTTTTTTACGCTCTACAACGGCGCGTTCAACCCGGCCTCGTCGCTCACCAACTGCGTGGCGGTCAACGACGACATCGCGGCTGCCGCCAACCGCTGCAGCACGCTCTCGTTCTCGATCCCGGTCGGCGAAACGCGCACCGTGGCGGTCGCCGGCTTCAACAACGCGACGGACCCTACCGGCCTGTTCACCTACCAGATCAACTTCACCGGCACGACGCCGGTCGAGCTCACCGACTATTCGGTGAACTAAGCGCGGCGGCCACGCCCTCGCACGCCGCCGGTTTATCGCGTAAGACGTCGCGTAAGACCTCGCGCAAAGCATCGAGCAGGGCGTCGAGCGCCTCGGGAGCGTGTTCTCCCATCCAGCAGATCTGGAGCCAGTTGCGCCGCACCAGGTAGCCGCTGCGGTAGGAGAGCAGGAACCCCTCACCCTCCAGCCGCTCGCCGAGGGCGAAGGCGTTCATCCCGGCGGGCGGCAGCAGCGTGAGAACCCAGGGCGCCGCGGTTTCCACCGGCGCCAGGCAAGAGAAACCGAGCCGCTCGACGCGCGGTCGAAGATCCGCGGCCAGCCGGGCGCGCTGTCCGTCCTCCGTACCGCCAATCTCCAGCGCGGACCCAAGCGCCGCGAGCAGGTTGGACGACGCGGTAAACGGCACCCCGCCCTCGCGCGCCCAGAGCCCCAGATCGAGATAGCGCGGCAGGCGTTGCGACGGAGCGATCTCCTCTCGATGGAACACCAGGCCCAAGCCGGGATAGGCCGCGAGCCCCTTGCCCGAGGTGGCGGTCGCGAGCCAGGCGCCGGAGAGATCGACCGAAGCGTTTCCCACCGAGCTGATCGCATCGACGCAGAGTTTCGCCCCCCGCCCGCGAGCGAGATCCGCCAACCGGGGAAGGTCGTTCAATACGCCGGTCGAAGTCTCGCAGTGGACCGCCCAGATCCATTCGATCGGCTCTAGGGTCCGCGACGCCTCGTCGAGCGGCAACGGCTCGCCCCAGTCGGAGCGCAGGGAGGTGAAGGCGAGGCCGAACCGGCCGGCCTGCTCGATCAGCCGCTCGCCGAACTCGCCGTTGGAAAGCACCAGGCCGCGCCCGGGGAGGAGCGACAGCTGGGCGCCGACGGCATCGTTGGCAAGCGTTCCGGAACCCACCAGCAGCTGCACGTTCGGCAGGTTGACGAGAGTGCAGAGGCGACGCCGCACCTGGGCCATCTGCGCGTGGAAAGCGGCCGAACGGTGGGAGATCGCCGGACCGGCGAACGCCCTCGAAACCTCAGGGTGCACCGGCACGGGACCTGGAAGAAACGAGACGCGGGCGTCCAAGGCGTCGCTCACGGCGCCCCTTCCCCAAGCTTCCTGGCCGAAGGCGCCAGGTCGTCCCAGGTGACGTACATCGCCCGATAGGGAGCCTTGGGGGTGCCGATCGGCGGCCCGAACGTTTGGAACCCAAGATGGCGGTACAGCTTCCCCTGGCGCTCGGTGCCGGAGATTACCGCCAGATCGATCCCCTCGGACCGGCCGTGCTCGATCACGCAGCCCAGCAGCCCGCCGAACACCGCGCCTTGCCGCCGTTCTGGCTCGACGCAGAGCAGCCGGACTTCGCAAGCCCGGGCGTGAGGCGGCAGGTACGAGTCGAGATCCGGCACCTTGCCATCGAGCGAAAACGGCCGCTTCGAGGAGATCGCCACCATCCCGACCACCCGCTCTTCCGCCACCGCCACGAACGCGACGCTGTCGGCCAAGCGGGCATCGATCAGACGGCGGTCGGGCCGTTCGGCATGTTGCGGAATCTCTTCGGCAAAGGTTCGATGGTTGAGCCGATACACCTGATCAAGCTCCCAAGGCTCGGTCAGGCGCTTCCAGATCACACCGGGCGGGGCGGCGATCAGGCTCATGGTCGGTCCCTCAGTATAGCCTGCCGGTTCCTTGTCGGATCGACCGATTTGTTCTATAAATGGCCTGGAATGCAGAGTTTCGCCATACCCCAACATCCCGTAGCCACCACCGACAAGCCATTTTCGTCCCTGGGGCTCTCCCCCTCGATCCTCAAGATTGTCGAGCAGATCGGGTTCCTCTACCCGACGCCGATTCAGTCCGAGGTCATCCCGCTCGCGCTCTCCGGACGCGACCTGATCGGCCTTGCCGCGACCGGCTCGGGCAAAACCGCCGCGTTCAGCCTGCCGCTCGCCGAAAGGCTCTCGCACGGCAAGGGCTTGCGCGGGTTGATCCTCTCGCCCACCCGCGAGCTGGCGCTCCAGACCAAGGCGTTCATGGACCTGTTCGGCCAGGACCGGCACCTCGACACCGCCTGCCTGATCGGCGGCGTCCGCATGGGGCCGCAGTTCGAGGCGCTGAAACGCGGTCCCGACGTGGTGGTCGCAACGCCCGGCCGCCTGCTCGACCACATCGAACGTCGAACCCTCAAGCTCGACGCGATCGAAGAGCTGGTGCTCGACGAAGCCGACCACATGCTCGATCTCGGCTTTCTGCCGCAGGTGCAGGAGATCCTCTCCCTGCTGCCGAAGGAGCGTCACACGATGCTCTTTTCGGCCACCATGCCGCCGCCGATCGAACGCCTGACCAAGATGTTCCTCTCCGATCCGCTGCGGGTGGACATCCTGCCCGAAGGGGGCGCCGCGACCGGCCTCACCCACCGGGTCTACATGGTGGCGGACGAAGACAAGAAGGCCTGCCTCTACGCGCTGCTCCACCTGAACCTCGGCCGGACCCTGATCTTCATCCGCCGGAAGAGCGACGCCGAGTGGCTGACCTCCGTCCTCGAACGCGAAGGCTTCAGCGTCGGAAGAATCCACGCCGACCTGACCCAGGGCCAGCGGGTCCTCGAACTAAAGAGCTTCCGCGAAGGCAAGACTCGAATCCTGGTCGCCACCGGAGTGGCAGGCCGCGGAATCGACATCCCGGAAATCGAGCACGTCATCCACTTCGACCTGCCCGAAAAAGTCGACGACTACATCCACCGAGCCGGCCGGACCGGCCGCGGAGCCATGACCGGCCTGGTCTCCTCGATCGTCACCTGGCAAGACAAGCCGACGATCAAAGAGATCGAGAGCACGATCGGCTTGGAGATCCCCCGCTGCACCCTGCCCGGCGTGGAACCGTGGGTGGAGCTGAAGCCGAAAACGACGATCCGGCGGCGGATGTTGCGGTAGGTCGTTTCCCACCCGCCAGCGTCGGCAAGCCCCACACACACACAAGCCGAGCCGTCCTCCCCCCTCGTCAGCCCGAGCGAGAGCGAGGGATCTGCGTGGGCGGGCGGCCTTGAATCCCTTCGCCGCCATGGGATCTGCGCCACCCGCCTCCCAGATTCCTCGCTCACGCTCGGAATGACGGATGAAGGAACTCCCTTATTTCCGGGGTATCCTTCCCTTTATGTAGCTCGTCGCGAGAAATCCGTTTTTTTGAGGAACGCGATCACCTGTTCGCGAGAAACCGTCGGAAAGCCTTCGAGGAAATCGTCGATCGACTCACCGGCCTCAATATAGTCGAGCGCGGTCTGAACCGGCACTCGCGTCCCAGTAAAAACGGGAACTCCTCCCATGACGTCGGGACTACATAGAGACGGTCGGCTGCTTCATGGGCGAAGATTAGCGTCGAAGGACCAGCCCGCGCAACGCGAATGCTGGAGAGCAATGGCAAGAGCAGCTGGCGAGAGCACCGGAGAACAAACGACGCCATGACGATTGAGATATCCGCCTACATCGAAGAGAGCCTTCGTGACCTCGCCGATCGCCAGGGCCGGGACATGCACGACCTAGTGGAAGAAGCCCTTCGAGATTACGTCGAGGCTGCCCACATCACAGACCCGACGAGCGCAGAGGTTGCCGAGACTCAGCTTGCACTACTCGGCGAGCTTAAGGGGATTCCGGAGTGGAAAGACGACGGTGACTCCAAGCAATTGGCGGGCGGCGAGCAGGCCACGGATGACGTAACTCCCCCCTTGACACCGCCCCCACCCCAGGGGTAGCGTTTCTTCCGTCATGTCCCGGTTCCGTCTCTCCGCTTTGCGGGGGGCTCCGGGGGAGTCGCTGGCGCTTTCCGTGATTCGATGGTTGTTGTCCGTCGCTTCGCGCAAACCGCTCGCCCATTCCTCCAGCCTGTCCGCCTTTTTCTGGAAGCCTTCCTCGGCTTCGCGGAAGCCGTGCGCGTTAACGCGGAACGTTTCCGCGGACTCGCAATTCGATTCCGCGAATCGGCGGACGGCTTTCGTGAATTGCCGGACGGCTTTCGCCGATCGCCGGAAGCCGTTCGACAGTTGCCGGACGCTGTCCGCCGCTTGCTGGAAGCTCTCCGACATTCGCCGGATGCCTTTCGACATTCGCCGGATGCCTTTCGACAATCGGCGGACGCCTTCCGTCGATTGCTGGAAGGCGTCCGCGGATCGTCGCGGGCCTTCCACGGATCGCTTTTTCTTCCTGCCTACCACCGCTCGGCCACCGCCGACGGCCACGGATAATCCTCTTCCCTGTCCGCAACTCTCGCCCCGTGGCACCGCTCGGCGCGTGGCGCGTCGAGCCTCATTCAAAAGGAGATACGACCGTGTCCTACAAGAACTTTGCCTCTTCCCTACTCTCCTGCGGCGACCTGCTCGCGGGTTTGCAAAAGAACCGTGAGGAGCTGCAGTTCCTCGTCGAAGCGACGGATCGCCTGGCCGCGAGCGTCACCGAAATGCGGGATCTGGAATCGCGCAAACAGCAGCTCCAGTCCGAGCTGGCGATGGCGACCCATCGCCGTCAAGAACTCGAAGCGACGAGCGTCGACGAACACCGCCGGCTCGTTCGCATCCTGCAGGGGCATTTCACCCTCTACTCCGACCGCCTGCGGGAGTTCGGTCTGCGGCCGCGGACGAAGTCGGCTCGCAAAACCGCCACACCCGCACCGACCCCGCCTAAACTGGCGCCGACGAGCCCGACGGTTGCGGAAGCCGAGGCGTAAGGGGAACTACGTTTAGGGATATAGGGGCGGCAGCGCGGCGGCCGCCCCTATGTTTCTGAACCGCTTTGAGGCAATCCCGGAATGGCATCCCAGCGCACCGGCACCGCCCGGCGGCGGTAGCCCCAGAGGCCATCGAGGCGCTCGGTGCCGGTGGTTTTTTCGAGCCCCTCGGCGACCATGCGAAAGGCTTCGACCACCCCGGGGACGACCAGGATGTGGCCGTTGTCGTCGCGCGGCATCTGCCAGCGGAAATCTTGCAGTGACCCCAGCTCCAGCATCGCTTCGCGCAGCTCGACGTAGAGCGCTCCCAGCCGCGCGGTGAGCGCCGCGAGGCCGCAGGTGGCGAAGAACGAATAGGGCTCGATCCGATCGATCGCGGAGAGAAGCTCTGGTTCGCCCTGGCAGCGGAAGACCTGCTCGGAAAGATCTTCCCGGTCGGTGCGCGCGGTGGTCAAGATCGCTCCAGGGCGGACATCTACGAAGCCGCCGGTCGCGAGGTGAAAGTCGCGAAAGTCCGCGAGCGTTCCGCCGCTTCCCCGTGCGTGACTCTGCTCAATGTGTTCGGCGATCCGGTCCGTTCCGTCGAACAGGATTTCAAACGGCGCAACAAAGAATCCCGTGCGCACGAAAGTGACCCCGTCCCGTTCGAAGACGATCGGCGAGCCGAGCGAGGGGATCGCCCAGACTGCCTCCAGGGCGCGGCGGAAAATTCGGCTCTGCGCCTGGTTTTTCTTGGGAAACAAGCCGCCATGGCGCCCGGGGTTCAAGACCGCGAGATCCTCTTCCGTGTCCGCGCCGACGAGGATCTGCATCTCACGCGCGAGGTCGGGCAACGGCCAATGGGCGAGATCCTCGAAGGTGAGCGGCTTGGACCGTTCGAGCAGGAAGCGCTCCGGATCGAAGCGGTCGAGATCGACGTACGGGTCGATCGCGTCGATGTCCACCGTGCGCAACCGATGGAGCAAGATCAGCAACGACAGGGCGTGCAGCTCCCCCTGGTGCTTGGCCGAGCCGAGATCTTGGAGCGCCATCGGTTCGAGGCCCGAAACCTGCGCCGCGAGCAGCGGCGGCTGATTCAGCAGGTCGAACACCTGACGCGAGTTGTCGGTCTCGGTGTAATAGCAGACGTTGTTCTCGGAAGCGGGAAACCAGGGGGCGTTGCCGTCGTCGCCCAGCACCCCCACCGAGGCGAGGACCAGGGCCAGCTCGGAGGCACTCGCCACCCGCATCGTCCGATAGAGCGCGTCGGCGTTGGCGACGCTGAAGAAGCCGTTTTCGCCGCTTCGGATCGAATAGGCCGGACGGAGCGGCTCGCCCGCTTCGAAGAGCGCGCGGCCGGCAGAGGGATTTTCGAGCGGGACGGTGAGCGGCGGCGCCACGCGCACCATGTGGCGCACGGGTTTGCCGTCCGAACCGATTCTTTGGGCCCCGGGGAAGATCTCCTCCGCGGCATCGTGGATCAGGTGCGACGGCCGGGCGTGGAGCGGAATCGGCTCGCGCAGGCGAACCTCGTCGATGCCGATCGCGGCGGCGGTGATCAGGATCTTCAAGCCGAGCTGGCCGTACTCGTGGGCCAGCTCCTCGGCGAAGCGCTGCTTGTCGACCAGGAACTCGTCCTTCGCACTGTGGGCGAAGCCGAGCCGGATGCTCCTCTTCTTGCCGCTTTCCACCGAGCTTTCGTCGTACATCCCGCCGACCGCCGTGGTGTGGGCGATCAACACCTCGTCGGCCAGGCCGCGGACCTCGGCGAGGTCGTCGCGGAAGGACCCGACGAACGCCTCCTGAAGCTCGTCCCCCGCGTCGGCAGACGCGTCGAGGTGGCTCACCACCTGCCGCAGGTGGTGCTGGTGGTAGGCGATCAGGCTCGGGATCGGGATGCCTAGGGTGACCGAACGGAAGCGCCCCATCGCTTGGCCCTCGAAATGCTTTTCGAGGTAGCCGCGGAGAAAGGTCGCCACCGGCCGCGCCGCGCCGATCGCTTCGAGCAGCGTCGCGATCGGTTTTTGGCCGCCGCCGGGCGCCAGCTTTTCGATGAACGAATGGACGAAGGCGCGGCGCTCGTCGATCGCCACTTCCTGGATCGCGCCGAGACCCGGCAACACGTTCAGCCGGAAACGCTCGAAGGCGACGAACACGCCGCTTGCGGTGAGATACCCGGATCCGACCTTCCTGGGATGCAACGCTTCGCCGTGGCGCGTCTCGACGTAGCGGAACAGGCGCCGGGTGAAGGCCCGGATGTCGTCCCGGCCCAGGCCGGTCGCGAGCAGGATCGGCACGTCGTCCGCTCCGGGGGTGGCGACCGTCATCATCTCTTCGTACATCGAGAGCATTTGAAGCAAAGCCGTACCGCCGACCGCCCCGGTACCGCCGATGATCGCGTGAAGATCCCGCCACCGCTCGCCCGAACGCGCAGCCTGGGCCAGGCGCGGGCCGAGCCGCTGCTTCTTATAGCTTCGAGTCATAGAGGGGGCAACGTACTTCTCGCAACGGCTGCGCGTCAAGGCGTCAGCCGAAACTTGAGCGGCGGAGAGCCCGCGAGCCGCTTCCCCGCGGCGTCCTTCGCCTCGACCGACCAGGCGTAGACCACGGCGGTTTGCAGCTTAGCCGCGGCCTCCGCGGGGAGGGTGAGCGGCGAGGCCTTGGCCGTGCCGCTCCAGATCTCCTCACCGAGCGGATCGACGATCCGCACCCGGTAGGTGGCGGCCCCCGCGACCGCTTCCCATTCGAGCGCGGAGGGCGCTTGGGGCTGCTCCCCTTCCGGGCCGCGCAGCAGGACGGTCGAGCCGCGGTAGGTCTCGGCTCCCTGCGGCGGAGGGGGAAGCGCCGGCAGGTCTCGCTGGCGCAACTCGATCGCCAAGCCGATTCCCAGCGCGAGCAACGCGGCCAGGGCGAGGCCCCATCCCGCAAAGGATCGGCCCGGCCGGCGCACCGGCAGGCTCTGCGGAACGGCGACCGGCTCGCTCCTCTGCGCCGTACGGCCGACCGGGAACGGCACGACGTTCGAACGGACGGGCGGAGCCTGCTGGCCTTGAGCCTCTTCGATCCGCCCGACGACGAAGGCCAGGTCCTCGTCCGAGACGTCGCCGGCATCGAAGGGGAGATCCCACAGGCCGGCCAGATCGCGCTCCGCCGCGCAGGCCGGGCAGGACGCGGCATGGGCTTCGATCCGCTGCCGTTCCGCCGCCGGCAGCTTCACCCACTCGGCTTCGACGAACAGCTTGGGCGCCGGGCACCCTTCCTCGAACGCTCCGCGCAGGTGGTCGGCGAACGTTTCTTCCCGAGGGTCACGGCTCATGACGCGCTCCTTCCGGCGTTGCCCGCCTCGCGGCGGGCGAAACCCCCTTTGAGCTTGCGCAGGGCGGCGACGATATAGGCCTTGGCACCCGATTTATTGGTCAGGCCGAGCACGGCGCCGATCCGGGGGAGGGTCAAACCGTGGACGTAATGCAGGATCAGGACCCGCGACTCCAGCGGCTCGAGGTCGTTCGTCACCGCCTCGCGCAGCCGAGCGTGAATCTCAGCGGCCTCGAGGTCGTCCGAGATCGCGGGCAGCTCGTCCGCCACCTCGGGCGCGCCCTCCTCGTCGAGCGACTGGGTCTTCCGGCGCGACTGGTATTCGGCGCGGTTGAGCGCAACGCTGCGGGTCACCTGGTAGAGCCAGGTCGAAAAGCGGCTGTCGCCGCGGAACGAGTCGAGCCGCGAATGGATGCGCAGGAACACGTCCTGCGCGACGTCGGCGGCCTCTTCGCGATCCCCCGCGATGCGCAGGCACCAGGCGGCGACTTTCGGGCGGTAGCGCCGGTAGAGTTCGCCGAAACAGGCGTCGGCCGAACCCGGCTCGCGCCGCGCCCGGGCGATCAGCTCCTCGTCGCTCGCTTGGCCGAAGCTCAAGGCCGAACTCCGCGACGGCTGGTCGGTTCGGTGGAAGGAAGGGGCATCGGCGCGATCGGAACGGTAGGAGCGGGATCGCCGCCGGGGACGACCCGACGGAGCCTGAAGCCTACTCGAAGAACGCGGCGCGGGGGGAGAGAGGGCGAGCATACGTCCTAAGACAGCCCGGCGGCCTCAGCGGAACAGGAATCCCCCAGGCCGTTCCGGCGCCGACGGAATCGGAGGCGTGGTGGGCTCGGCCCTGTTTCGTCACCTTTTGATGCGGACTCCGCCCCGGCTTTCAGGGCTCGACGCCCAGCAATTCTCGAAACGATCCGAACGGCATCTTGAACCGTCGTGTTTCAAGGCTCGCCTTGTCAGCGTCCGCATCTTCTATATTGATCAGCCCTCCGCGAATCGCACGAATGTAGAGATCGGCAGTACCGATGATGCGGCGCTCCCCAATCCGGTTGACCGCCTCGCGCCAAAACCCCCGCAGAAATCCAATCTCGCCACATGGATCAAATTGATGAGGACATTGGCATCGGCAACAACGATCCGATACGGCCGAACTGTCATAGAGCCTCGGCTCAAAGGTCGCCGAGACCCACGTCATCAATCAGGCTGGCAATTCGATTTCGGTCGAATCCAAGCATTGATGCCAATTCATTGAGTTTCCCGCGCGATATCTCTTCTCGCCGAAACGCTTCCAGCGCGAGCCCCAAGATGCGATGTTGGAAACCGTCGCGACCTTCGGCAGTATCGGACTCCGCGAGGCCCAGATGCTCCGCGATCTGTTTGCCTCTACCTGAGTCGTCGAGAGCTTTCAAGCGATCGAAATCGCCTCTGGAGAGCAGCCGAAGGTTGCGTAGGCGATAGAGCGCGGCAATGCGGCTGACGCCGAAATGGTGAGCGAGCTGAATGACGTCGTAGAGCTGGACCACCTGGCTTCCGGGCGCCGTACGTCCTTCGGCCTCAAGACTATCGGCCCCGTCAAAGACATCGGCGTAGGTGCGGCTCGGCATTCCTTTTCCCAGGCCGGCGATGAATTGTCGGACGCCGTCTTGGGGCATCAATAAGCTGGCTCCAAAGGCGTTCGCCCGCACCTCGATGAGGTTGTCGCTCTCGGAAGATCGGCTCACGAGGCCAAAGCGGTCTCGATCTGCAAGAACATGCGCATACTCATGGGCCAGAGAGAACCGACGCCTGAGGAGGTGGTGGCTCCGGTTGGCAACGACAAAGAATCCCACTGCTCGGTCGTTCAGAGTGAGCCCCGAAACATCGGCCGGAAGATCAATGACGCCTGTACGAAGGCCCTGCGTCTCCAGTAGCTCCCCGATGTCCGGAAGAGCTGCATCGCCGAGTCCGAGTCGCCGTCGTTCCTCCCCGGCGAGCCTTTCGCCTTGCTGGATCGCCCCCCAACGGTTGGCGGGAAGCGGCATCGCGTAAGTCACCGTCGCCGCTACGCCCCGATCGATGCCGAGCAGAAACTCGAGGTTAGTGATCTCTCGACCGAGAGTCATACATTCGCGCAGGGCGTCAGCTACCCCGGGCTGCGCCAAAACATCCGGTTGTGCGCGGAAAAGAGCTGCCAGCGAATCTGCTTCGTCAAAGGACTCCGAGAAAAAGCCGCGAATATCGCGACCAAAAAGGTGCGCGAGCTTGTCGAGCTCAAGGCTTGAGACGGAGCGATTGCCGGCCTCAACTTGAACGACGGTTGGGCGGGAAACCCCTAGCTGCTCCGCAACCTGATCTTGGGTCAGGCGACAGGCCTCCCTCGCGCTTCGAATCCGGCGTCCGAGCTCTTGTTGCGTCACCAGCATCCTCCTTCCCTACACCGTCAGGGTCCAAGCTACAACCAGAAGAGGCCCCCGATCCGCGACTGACGTTAGTATTTCTTACTCGCCCCGTCAATCTAAGGCTTGCGACCAGACGGAACTCAGGGCAAAAAAGGCTCCCTTTTTGCCCGGACCGAACGAGATGTCCACCTCCAATGCGGCAAGAACAGGATCCTGAAACTTTCTGAAGCGATCGGGTCCTGTTCTTGGGCCCAGGCCGCACTATCGCTATTGAGGATCCCGTCCGTCTTTACGATCGGCGCGTGCGCTTGTCGCCCACTTCCGATCCGCTTTTGCTTTTTTCCCGGAAACCTACCGTTTCCGGTGGGTCGTCTTGGAATCGAGTTCGCTGCCTCGATCCCGCCGCTCGTCCGGGTCTCGATTCCTCATCGGGAGGGTCGGTCCTTTTTGGGCGGCGCCCAGATTCAGCGAAAATTGTTTGGAGGATTGGTCGAATGCGGAACGGAAGCATGAAGTTTGCCCTGGCCTTGTCTTGCGGTGTATTGACGCTCGCCTCCATCGCCGCGAACGCGGCAGGCAGGAACCCGATCGTCTACACCCCGGCTCGCGGGCACGAATCGAAGGTCGTCAGGGCCGTGAACCTGACCTACCACGGCGGACCGGTCATCACCTCGGCCAAGGTGGTCTACATCTTCTGGGGCGCGGCCTTTTGCACCGGGGGTAGCGATCACACCTACGCAACGACCCTCCAGGCCTACCGGAACCAGTTCGGCACGACCCCGGAGTACAACACCATCACCCAGTACTCGGGCATTCAGCTCGCGAACCTCGGCACCGGCAGCCCCGACCTGTTCGATTGCACGAACCCGGTGGCCAAGGTGACCGACGCCAAGGTCCAAGCCAAGGTCAATTCCTACATCGCCTCGTTCGGCTTCAACGCCAGCACGATCTACGAAGTGGTCATCCCGAGCACCTCGTACTCTTCGAGCGGCGGCAGCTCCTCGTGCGGCGGCCCGCACCTCTCCTACTGTGCGTACCACAGCTGGATCGGCTCCGGCGCGAACGCCACGAAGTACTCCATTCAACCCTATCCGAGCTGCTCCGGCTGCCAGGTTGCGGGTTGGACCTCGGTCCAAAACCAGGAGCACTTCGTTTGCCACGAGACCCGCGAAGCGGTGACCGACCCGACCGGCCTCGGCTGGTTCGACTCCTCGGGCGCGGAAGCCGACGACAAGTGCGCCTGGACCCCCTCGCCTTTCATCGGCACCGGCGGCTACGGCTATCAGTACCAGTGGTCGAACGCGGCGAGCGCCTGCGTGAAGACCGTTCCCTGACCTGCACAAGCTGCGATGAAAGACCGAAAGCCCCGGCGGAGGAGCCGGGGCTTTTTGTTTGCAGCCGAAGTACCCGAAAGGTCGCCGCCTCTCCGACCGCCCTTCCCCCAAGTGTTACAATGTCATACGTCGTAACACGAAGCCGGAGACATCATGTCCAGAAGCGCCATGCTCTCGATTCGAATGCCCGATCAGACCCGGGAAGCGCTGGAAGCGACGGCCGAGGCCCGCGGGGAAACCCGCTCCGCCCTGATGCAGCGCTACATTGAGGAGGGTCTCCGGATGGACCGACACCCCGGCATCGTGTTCCGTCCCGGACCGGCCGGACGACGCCCCGGTCTGGCCGGGGACCCCGACGTTTGGGAAGTCGTGAGGGTAGTCCGGAACGTTGAAGCGGAAGGCGACTCGGCGATCACCGAAGCGGCGAAATGGTTGGGGCTTTCGACCGCCCAAGTTCGCATTGCCGTCGATTACTACGCCGATTATCCGGACGAGATCAACAGGTGGGTCGCGAGGCTCGACGCGCAAGCGGTCGCGGCAGAGGAACAGTTCAGGCGGCGCCAGGAAATTCTTCGTTGAAGCTGCTGCTCGACGAGCACTACCCGCCGATCATCGCTCACGAGTTAAGAGATCGAGGGCACGATGCCGTATCGGTCCAAGAGGTGCCGGCGCTCCGTGGGTTGACCGATCCGGACCTTTTCGCCGAGGCACAACGTCGAGAAAGAGCGATCCTGACCGAAAACGTCGCGGACTACCTGGCCCTGGACGCCGAGTACCGCAGCCGGCGTTTGTCCCATTGGGGTCTGATCCTCACGAGCAACCGAACCTTTCCCAGGGGACTGGCCGCGACACTCGGCGCCTTGGTGAAGGCGCTCGATGAACTGCTGGCCCAGATGGCTCAGGACGACCGGGACAGCAAAATCGCTTGGTTGCAGCGATCGAAATAAGGGTCAACGCCGCGGACGGCAAGCCTTGCCGCCCGCGATTTCGGCGGGCAATTTCTTCCCAGGCGGAGGCCAGCCGCCGCTCAGGCCCGTTCGTTCGGCTTCGTCACGTCGGGGACGTCCTCGCCGAGGGCGCTGGCGAGGTCCATCTGGTGCTCCTGCTCCTGCTTCAGGATCTCGCGGAGGTGCTCGGAGAGGGCGTATTCGCCCAGCTGCTCCGCTTGGCGGACGCGCTCGCGGTAGTTACGGATCGTCTCGTTCTCGTTGGCGAGGTCGAAGCGCAGCATGTCGGTGGCCTTGTCCGAAGTCTTGACCGGCTTCGGCGTCACCGTCGGCATGCCGCCCAGGTAATCGATCTGCTTGGCGATCTCGATCGCATGGGCCAGCTCTTCCCCGGCATGGACTTCGAGTTCCTTGGCGATCGTCATGTAGGCGGCCCCTTTGAGGACCTGGGAATAGACGACATAGGCGATGATCGCCTGAAATTCGCGGGCGAGGTCTTCGTTCAGCAGCTCGACCATCCGCTGGCGGGTGATCGGGGCTTCGGTGTTCTGGTCTGGCGCGGGGGTAGATTTCGCGGTTTTGGCGGGCTTGGCGGGCTTGGCGAGTTTGGCGGGCTTGTTCTTCGTGGGCACGATGGCTCCTCCTCTAAGACAGAGCATAGCTGCAAGATCCGGTCCGGGCAGAGCCCCCCGGTCGGACACTCGCCCGCGCGGCGGGTGGATCCCCGAGGGCCGGATTAGGCGCACTGCATCAGGCGCACATAGCCATCCTCGAGCCCAGGCTTTGCCGGCTTGGCATCTGGAAAGCTCGCGGGCCGCGGCCCGACCAGCCGGTATTGGATGCCGTCGGCGAGATGCAGCATCGAAACGATGGCCAGCCCCGGCTCCGGCTCTTCGAGGCGCTGGCTCGTTGCGGTCCAGACGTGACCTTCGGCGGCTTCGATCAGCTGCGCGGGACTGCCGCGAAAGAGGATTTTTCCGCGGGCGAGCACCGCGAGATCGCGACAAGTCTGGCCGATGTCTTCGACGATGTGGGTGGAAAGAATCACCGTCCGGTCCGCCGCCAGATGAACTAAAAGGTTGCGAAAGCGAATGCGCTCCTCCGGATCGAGGCCCGCCGTCGGCTCGTCGACGATCAGTATCCGCGGATCGTTCACCAGGGCTTGGGCGATACCCACGCGGCGCTTCATGCCGCCCGAGAAACCTTTGATCTTCCGGTCCGCCGCAGGGCCAAGAGCCACCATGTCCAGAACCTCTGCGACGCGCCGGGCTCGCTCGCGCGGCTCGTCCAGACCTTTCAGGATCGCCATGTAATCGACGAACTGCGCGGCGGAAAGCTCAGGGTACATCCCGAGATCCTGCGGCAGGTACCCCAGGATCGATTTGACTCTTCGCTTTCCGCTCTCCGTCCGCAGGTCGTGCCCGGCGACGCGGAGAGTGCCGCCGCTCGGGTTCACGATCCCCGCGAGGATGCGCATCAGCGTGGTCTTCCCCGCGCCGTTCGGTCCCAGCAGACCGAACATTCCGGAGGGAATCTGAAGGTCGATGCCCGACAGGGCGCGGGCGGCTTTCTTACCGCGGCCATAGGTCTTGGTGAGACCGATAATTTCGATCACTGGAGGCTCCCGATCTAAAGGTAACGTTCTTGACGCCGTAGCAGTACAGAAGAGAGGCCGAGCAGGATCACCGCCCCCGCCAGAAGCACGCTTTGGTTTGCGGCCAGATCCCGATGGTTGGGGGAAAACACGCCCATGAAAAGGAACAGGTGCCGGGCGTTCGATTCGAACCACCCCTTCATCATCAATTGCACCAGCCAGACCCCGCCGACGCCAAAGGCGCCCGTCAGGGTCTGCGCCCCGGCTAGAGATCCGGCGCAACCCAAAGCCATCAACGCGAGCGTCGGCACCAGCCAGACGAGCTGAACGCCGAAGAACCCGCCGAGCGGAGAAAGGTCGCCACCGAGCGCTCGGGAGAAGAGTTGAAAAGCGAGCGCACAGGCGGTCTCTACGATGAGGATCAGTCCCAAACGCGCGGCGAGCGTCCGCTCCGCCCGCACGGGAGTCGAGAAGAGCAACTCCAGCGCCGGATCGTCCAGGACGGCGTAGGCCGCGAGAATGCCGCCGATCAACGGCACGATGAAGGCGAGATAGGCGCGCGCGATGCCGTAGCGGATCGCAGGGTTAGGGAGGATCGAGAGGATCACGACAAAGAGCGCCAGGAACGCGAGAGGAAACCACAACACATCGCGCCGGTAGGTGAGCCAGGAGTACTTCCACGCCGCGCTCTTCATCGTCGATTCCTCAAGCGCGCTCCGAACGGAATTTGAGCAGGCGTTCGAGCAGCACCAGGACCCCAAAGATCGCCGAAGCCAAAACCCCCAAGTTCAGCCACGCTTGAACCGGAGTGAAGTGCGCCGCCCCCTGGATCGAGAGAGATGCGGGAACGCCGAAGAAAGCCTGAAGAGCGAAGATGCCGCTCGGCGTGAGCAGCGTGCCGTTCAAGGTAGGAAAAAGAGCCGGAGGGATGAAGTTGGCCCAGAACCAATAGCCGACGAACAAAATCTGGTAGATGGGAAGCGGCATCACCATCGGACAGGCGAGCGAAAACGCCACGACGAAGGCGAACGCCGGAACGGTGATCGCAAGAAACGCCGCCGGCAAGGCGAGCAGGATCGATACATCCGACTTGCCGAAGGTGGTCATCGCAACTCCGATCGCCATCACCCAAAGGAACACGGGAAAGAGCGACGACGCGAGAGCGCCGAAGTATTTCGCCCCGACGTAGCTCGAACGGGAAAGCGGGGTGCTCTCCTGAAGCTCTCGCACCCCAAGCCGAACGTCGCGCCTCATCCGATCCGCCGACAGAATCCCGGCCACCACCGGAAAGAACACGTTGACCGCGACCAGGAACCGCCCTGCCACCGACCAGACTTGGGCGCGCGAAATCACCTCACCTCGGATCATCTCGCCCAGGGGAGGAGGAGAAAACAACAGCACGGTGTAGAAGACGAACAGCAGGCCATAGGCCACCCACAGCCCTCTGCGGCGAAGCGACATGCCGATTTCATGACGAAGGGCTCCGTTCCAGCGGGGCATCCGAAATCTCCAAGGAAAGAATCGCCGTCAGCGGCTGGTGGTCAAACGACGGCGGGGGCCGATTCTTACCTGGGGTCGGCCGATCGCGCGCGGGGGCGCCTCCTGCGCACCATAGAATGACCGGATGAACGACCGACCGAACCCGCTCCTGCTGGGCAGCGCCGTCCTCTACTTCGCGGCGGCCCTGCCTCTCTTGTTCGCCCCCGACGAGCTGCTCAGCTACGCGGGCGCCGCGCCATCGGCTCTGGATTCCGTATTGCTCCAAGTGATCGGCAGCGCGATCTTCGGCTTCGCCATGCTCAACTGGATGAACCGTTTTGGACCGATCGGCGGCATTTACGGGCGACCGGTCGTCATCGCCAACTTTAGCCACGCCGCGATCGCGGCGCTGTCCCTGGGTCACATCGCGCTGCGCTCGGCTTTTTCGGCTCCGCTGGCGGTGGTCCTCGCCGCTTATGGCGTGCTCGCCGCGGCATTCGGTTTCAAACTTTTGGCCAGGCGTTGAGAATTCGGATCGTGGTGGCTCTTGCCACCTAGCGGTTTCTTTGGAGCAGCCGGATCAGCTCGGAGTCTCGGTGGTAGACGTCCCGACCGAGCCGCAGCATGCCGTCGTCGTCGATCCAGGCGGTCCAGTAGGCGACGTGGACCTGGACGGTCTCGGGCAGCGGCACCAGGCGCTCCTTGCCGGCATCGATTCCGGCGCGGATCGCTTCCGGAGTCCACTTCGGATCGCCCCGGAACACCCAGACCGCCAGGTCGAACGGCTTCTCGATCCGAATGCAGCCATGGCTGAAAGCGCGCAGCGTCCGGCCGAACAGCGCAGGAGCCGGCGTGTCGTGCAGGTAGACGTCAAACCGGTTGGGGAAGACGAATTTGATTCGGCCCAGGGCGTTTCCCGGACCTGGGAGCTGGCGCAGCCGGGTGGCGGAAAGGACCCCGTACCTCTCGCGCCGCAGGTAGCCAGGGTCTTTCGCCGCCTTGGGGAGGATCTCCTCCACCGCGATCTTTTTTGGCACGTACCACGAGGGATTCAAGAGAACGGCGTTCATGGCGCTGGAAAACATCGGCGTCTTGGTGAACGGCTTGCCGACGATGACCCGCATGTCGAGTGCGACGCGGCCCTCTTCGACCGCCTCCAGGCGAAACGCCGCGATGTTGACCAGGACATGGCGTTTCCCCAGGTCGTGCGGCAGCCAGCGCCAGCGCTCCAGGTTCGCCTCGATCTGCCGGACGTGATCTTCCGCCCGCTGATTCAGCTCGGCGAGCGTCGCCTTGCCCACCACCCCGTCGTCCGCGAGGCCGTGCCGCTCCTGGAAGCGGCGCACGCCCTCGGCCAACATCTCGTCGAACAGGTCCGGAACCAGGCTCGGCGGAAGAGGGGCAGCGGCATCGGCCTCCGCCGCCTCGGCAAGGCGAGCCCGAAGCGAGGCGACGCGCTCGCTCCGATCGCCCAGGCGAAGGGTCGGTCCCGGCGGCACGAGTTCGGGATCGCCGGCCAGGGCCAGCTCGCGGTAGCGATGGAGCGCTTCGCGCAGAAGTCGGTACGCCTTTTGAGGCGGCGTGAGGTCGGCCAGCGCGGCGCGGAGGCGGTTCGCGCCAAGCGCCGCTTCGAGCACCGCCGCCAGGTCGGCCGCATCCGGCACCAGGGCGCAGTCGGAGTAGATCGATTCTGGATTCACCTTGCCGTGTCGCAAATCCGCGGCGAAGGAGAGAAAGGCGTCGCTCAGCAGGAGATCCAGATCGGCGCGAGAAAGAGCCTCCGGGTTGACCCGAACCGCCTCGACGAAGGCTCGAAGCTGAACGACTCGATAATCCTCGGACCGGAGTCCCTCGTCCCCCGCCGCATCGAGCGCCGCGAGCAGATCTTCGACGATCGGCAGGGGGCCGCGATCGTCGCTCCAGGCCGGGCTGAACCCGCGGCGATCGTAGAAGCATGCGAGGTCCGGGGCGGCGCGAAACCGCCGGCCTTCGATTTCCAATTGGGGCCTAGACCTACCGACGGAGAGGCGAGCCCGCAGGATGATCGGAACCCGCTCCGAAACCGGCGCTTCCTGGCCTACGAGACGAAGGCTCGACGGCCCGGCGAGTGCAAGTGCGGTAAGAGCGAGGATCTGGACGAGGATCTGAACGTAGCGGGTCCGAGCGGGCCGAGTCTGCACGGCCTCAAAGTGGCACTTTCCGCATCCGCGCGCTACACCCTGCCGGGTGGGAAGGGAAAACGGTCCTCTCTATCGTCCGCGCAACGCCCGACTAACCACCCGGTCGAGCGCCACGGCGAACGACTGCCGGTCTTTCGGCCCATAGGGGCGCGGCCCGCCGCCCACCATCCCGGCGCTCCGCAGCTCGGTCATCAGGTCGCGCCCGGCCAGCTTTTCGCCCACGTTGTCCTCGGTGTACTCCAGGCCGCGCGGATCGAGGACGAAAACCCCCTTGTCGACCAGCCGCGCGGCGAGCGGAATGTCCGCCGTCACCGCCACATCCCCCGCCTCGGCATGGTCCGCGATGTACTGATCCGCCACGTCGAGCCCTCCCGCCACCCGGACGGACGAGACGTACGGATGATCCCAAGGAGCGGACAGCGGCTGATTGGCGATCAGGAGCGTCTCGACCTTCAGGCGTCGCGCGAGGCGAAACACCACGTCTTTGACGTCGCGAGGCGCGGCGTCGGCATCGATCCAGAGCTTCAAGAGGGAAATCCAGAGGGCGACGTGAGATAGCTCATCGGTGAGGGGAGGATATCCGGCCCGAGCTGAGGGCTCAATCGGCACGCCCCTTAAAGCAGCATGTCGGAACTGGTGTGCGAGGTCCAGGGACCGGTGCTCGGCTTCTCGCACCTGCTGTGCGGGCGCTCCGGGACCGCTAGGCAGAATGCCGGAACCGGTGGGCGACCTCCCGGCACCGCTTCGCAACATGCCCAAACTGCCGGGCGGCGTCGCGGCACCGCTTCGCAACTTCCCCGAGGTGCTGGGCGGCATCCCGGCACCGCTTAGCAACGTACCCGAAGTGCTGGGCGGGATCCCAACACCGCTTGGCAGGGTGCCCGAAGCGGTGTGCGGCCTCACGACACCGGTGCGCAGAGCGCCGGAAGGGGTGGACGGCACCTGGAGACAGGTGCGCCGAGTGCGCGAAGTGGTGTGCAGCGTCTCGGGACCGGTGCGCGGCATGTCGGAAGGAGTGCGCGGAGCCGGTAGACCGGTTCGCGGAGCCGGGAGAGCGGAGGGCGGATCCCGGAGAGCGGTGCACGGGATCTGCCCAGCGGTGCGCGGTACCGAGGAAGCACCCCCGGGACCCGACGAACCGCTTACGCGACGCCACCCAGCGGGCTCGCGCACCGAAACATCCCTCGGGAGCCTCTGATCGCCCCCAGTTTGGAGTGCGCCGACATGTCGGCGCTTTGGTCGCGGCGACGTGTCGCCGCAGGCCGGGCAAGCAGTCCCGATTCCAAGGAGTTCTTCTAGGCCAGGTCTTCGTGCTTCGGGAGCGCCGACGCGTCGGCGCTCGGAAAGCGGCGACACGTCGCCGCACTCCAAGGGGTTTACCCCTCCCCGACCGCCGAGAACAACGCCGGCCGAGGTCAAACCCCTCGACCGGCTCCGCCTAGTGGCCTGGTCTAGGTCAATTCGCAGGTGGCGGTGTTGGTCTTACAGTTGTTCGAACATCCACATGACGCACCCGCAGATGCACCCTGAACGACAATGGCGGTCTCCGTGCTCAAGGCGTACAGCGTCTCGCGTCCCAACTTGATCTTCATCGACTTTTTCATCGCCCTCTCCTTTGAAAGATTCCCCACCTCCAGTCGTCGAGGCCCGATCTCCCGACAAGCACGCCTCGCCAGGTAGGCCAAACTCGCAACTAAAAGCGGATCATCAAAGAAGGTGCGCAGAGGGAGCGAATGCGAGCCGAACATGGGACTCCCCAAGTTTGGAGTGCGCCGACGCGTCGGCGCTCGGAAAGAGGCGACACGTCGCCGCACTCCATAGGGCTTATCCCTCCCCCGCCGCCCGTGCCCGTTCGAGCCGGGTTGCTTCATCGTGACCTAGGGTGCGCGCGGCCAGCAGGAAGAAACCGAGCGCGATCACGTTCGCGATCAGGGCGAGCGAGAGGGCGACGCGCAGATCTCCGGTCGCCATGCTCAGGCGGCCGATCGTGTAGGGACCCATGGCGAGGCCGATCAGGGTGTTGACGAGGAGGAACGCGGCCGAGGCCATGGCGCGCATGCGGGGGAGGACGAGATCCTGGATGGTCGAGGTGCCGGGGCCAAGCCAGAGGGCGGAGGCGGCGTAGAGCGGCAGGGCGAGGCAGAGGGCGATCGTCTTGTTCGGCGTCCAGGCCACGGCGAGGACGAGAGGAATGACGAGAACCGCGTTCATCATCCCGACATGGAGCCGCCCGCGGGGCGAGGTCCGCCGCAAGCGGTCGGCGAGCACTCCTCCCGAGGTCACCCCGATCCATCCCCCCAGCGCGGCAGCTCCGCCGACGATCAGCCCCAGTTGGTCGAGCGGCATGCCGTGGACGCGGGCGAAGAACGGCGCGAGCCAAAAGCCGAAGCCGTAGCCGTTGAAAGAGAGGAACGCAAAGCCGAGGATCGAGTAGATCATCGAGGGGGTGCGGAAGATCAGCGCCGCCGCCGGCCGATCGCGTAGAGCGAGCGACTGCCCCCACGAGACCGCGGCGTAGAGGCCCAAAGCGAGCGAGGCCCATTGCGCCGGGTTGCCGAAGGCGCTGGTGAGCAGGAACGCCGCGCCGATCAGCGCACCGGCCGCCCCGATGTTGGCGGCGATCATCGTGCCCGAAGCGCCGAGACGGACGAGGTTCCAGATCGTAAACGGCGGGATCACCGAAGAGAGCTCGGCCAGAAACGCGGGGAGCGGCTTCGGCCCGGCGGCGCTTACCAAACCGTCGCTGATGCCCCGTTTCGGTTCGCGCAGCGAGGCCGCCCAAAGCGCGAGCGGAATCCCGGGAAGTCCGACGAGGAAGAACGCCGCCTGCCACCCATGGAGCCCGAACGGCGCGCCGCCTGCGGCGCCCCCTGGGAACGCCAGATCCCAGCGATTGACCACCAAGCCGCCGAGGAACAGACCGAGGCCTGAACCGATGTAGATGCCGCTCGAATAGATCGCGAGCACGGTCGCCCGTCGGGCGCGGGGGAAGTAGTCCGAGAGAAGAGAGTAAGCGGCCGGGGAGGCGCTCGCCTCGCCGACCCCGACGCCGACTCGTGCGAGTGCGAGCTGAGCAAAGGAGCGGGCCATTCCCGAAACCGCGGTCATGACGCTCCAAAAGCCGAGGCCGATCGAGATCAGCTTGCGGCGATCCCAGACGTCCGCCAGGCGCCCGAGCGGCAGGCCGAACAGGGCGTAGAACACGGCGAACGCGGTGCCGTAGAGATAGCCGAGCTGCGCATCCGTGGCGCCCAGATCGGCTTTGATCCGTTCGGCCAGGATCGACAGGATCTGGCGATCGAGGAAATTGAAGACGTAGACCAGCACCAGCACCGCGAGCACGTAGCGCGCGTACGGCCCGCCGATTTCGTCTCTCTTGTCTTCCGCCATCTCCCTCTCCTCACAGATCCGAGCCCCGGAGGATTGCGCTGCGGGCGGCGCTCAAAACTCGCCCTTCGGGCTCAAACAGTTTCGCGCCGTCCTCGCGCAATCTTCCGGGGCTCTCAGAGAATGAACGCAGTACCGGCCTGGTTGTAGCCGACGCCCGAGCCGAGCAGCACCACCAAGTCGCCCGGCCCGGCCTTGCCCGCTTCGAGCGCGTCGTGGAGCGCCATCGGAATGCAGGCCGAGCCGGTGTAGCCCCACTTTTCCATCACCATGTGCGCTCGCTCGACGGGGACCCCTAAGTCGGCCATGACGATCTCGATCGACGGCTTCCTCACCTGGGTGAAGATCCAGAGCTTCACCTCATCGAGCGCGAAGCCGCCCTCTTGGGCCAGCTTTCGTGCGAGACGCGGCCAACCTTCATGGTTCACCTCGGCGGGATAGCGCTCGTACGACTTGACGGTCGTGCGCCCCGCTTCGATCGCCTCCACTGAGGCCGGCTCGACCGTGCCGCCCGCAAGGATCGCCCACCGGCGGGCAAAGGCGCCGTCGGCCTGGAACGCCGCGGCGACAAACCCGGGAGAATCCCCCGCGACCAAAACCGCCGCGCCCGCGCCGTCGCCATAAAAAAAACGCGTCGGTTCGTCCGGTGCCGCGAGCCTCTGCATGAGGTAGGCGCCGACCACCAGCACGACGTTCAGGCTTGGGTTCGAAGCGATCATCCCGGCCGCCGCGGCGAGGCCGGTTGGAAACGAGGCACAGGCACAGCCGACATCGAAAGTTCCCGCGTTCATTGCGCCGAGCTTGTGCTGGAGCACGACCGAGGTCGCCGGGGTGATGTAGTCCGGCGAATCGGTACCGAGCACGATCAGGTCGACTTCTTCTGGCTGCTTCCCCGCCCGGTCGAGCGCCTGACGCGACGCTTCGAGCGCGAGATCCGAAGTCGCTTGGGTCTCGCGCGCCCAATAGCGGCGGACGATGCCGGTCGAGGCTTGCATCTTGTCGACGTACTCGGGCGCGGTCGCCGCGAGCATCGTCCGCAGCTCGTCGTTGCCGACCTCGCGCTCCGGAAGATACATACCGGTCGAGGCGATGCGGGCGTAGCGTGCGGGTCGGACCGAGGATTCGATCAAGGAGGGCCGTCCAGGGCCTCTGCCGCCGGTTTCGCGGCGGGCTCGGCAGGTGGCTTCTCCGGTGTCTTCTCCGGTGTCTTCTCCATTGGGATCGCCCGCTCGACCGCGCTCTCGATCCGCGCCGCCGCGTCGTCCGGATGTTCGATCACGAAACCGTGAGAGGCACCCGGGACGACCACCAGTTGAGAGCCCGGGATCGCCTTTTGCAGCTCTTCGGAGAGCGGCACGGGAAACGTGACGTCTTTTTCTCCGGCGATGATCGTAATCGGCGTCACCGGCACGCGGATCTTCGCGAGGTAAGGCGCCAAGTTCATGGTCTCCAACGCGCCGAGGATGGCATCGACTCCCGCGAACCAACCTTTGGGAAGCGCGGCCACCTGTTTGCGCCGGAGCGGCAGCACCTCCTTGTTCGCCTCGATCCACTCCGGCGAGTAGGTGGTCGGCACGATCGTATCGAGCACCTTGCCGCCGTCACCTCCCGCCATCCCCTCCTGCGCGAATCGGCGCAGCAGCTTCGTCCCCTCGACGTTTTCGGGGCTCAATCGCGCGGTTGAGTTGAGCGCGACGACGGAGGCGACCCGATCCGGGTATTCGGCCGCCATCACCAGCGCCACCAGTGAGCCGAACGAGGTCCCGGCGATGTGCGCTTTCCGGATTCCCAACTCGTCGAGCGCCGCCACCACGTCGCGCGCGTGGCCGGCGAGATCCTTGGGCGCCGGTGCTTCCGGCGTGATCGGCGATTGGAGCTGGCCGCGGAAGTCGAGCAGGATCACGCGATATTTGCCGCGCAGCTTCGCGGCCACCGGCTCCCAGTGAAACGTCGTCATCATCCCGCCGTTCAGTAGGACGATCGGGTCGGCGGCCGGGTCTCCTTGGACGACGTAGTGGATCGCGGGTGGTGCGTCGATCATGAGGCTTCTCCTCCGGTCGGATCCTTCAAGTAGCGCTCGCGAAGCTCACCTTTGACGACCTTGCCGTACGCGGTGCGCGGCAAAGCATCGACGAAGACGAACACGCTTGGATGTTTGTAGCGGGCAAGGCGGCTCCCGAGAAACTCTAACAGCTCTTCCCGAGTCGGCCGGCGCTCGCCCGCGACCAGGAACGCCACGCCCGCCTCGCCCCATTTTTCGTCCGGCACGCCGATCACCGCGGCGTCGCGCACCAGAGGGTGCAGCAGCAGCTCCCCTTCGATCTCGGCCGGATAGACGTTGACACCGCCGCGGATCAGCAGATCCTTGGCGCGCCCGGCAATCGTGTAGAAGCCGTCCGCGTCGCGCCGAGCGAGGTCGCCGGTCCGCCACCAGCCGTCGGCATCGAGCGCCTCTGCCGTCGCTTGCGGGTTGCCCCAATAGCCGAGGGAGACGTGCGGACCGCGAAGGCACAGCTCGCCCACTTCGCCGTCCGCAACCTCGAAGCCTCTCGCATCGATCAGCTTCCCCTCCGTAAATAGTAGCGGCTTGCCGATCGATCCTGCTTTCGCGATCGACTCCTCGACCGTCATCGTAAAGCAGTTGACCCCCACTTCCGTGAGGCCGTATCCCTGCTTGAACACGATGCCGCGCTCCTGGTAGCGGTCGATCAGAAAGCGCGGCAGCGGCGCGCCGCCCGAGACCAGCCAGCGCACGCTTGAAAGATCCGCCGTCGCGAAACTCGGGTGTTCGGAAAGCCGCTCCCAGATCGTCGGCACGCCGAGCACCACGGTGCAACGATTCCGCTCGATCGAGGTCCAGATCTCTCCGGCATCGAACCCCGAATGAAGGACAATCGTGCCGCCGATCGTGACGATCGGCACCAGAAACGCGAACAGTCCGCCCGCGTGGTAGAGCGGCAGGAAGATGGGCGTCACGTCGTCCTCGCGCAGCTGCCAGGAGACGGCCGTGTTATAGCCGTTCCACAGCACCTGGCGGTGCGGGATCATCACGCCCTTCGGCTTGCCCGTGGTGCCGCTGGTGTAGAGGAGCGCCCAGAGATCTTCGGGCTCGAGCTTTTCCGGCTGGAACGGCGCTTCGGCAAGCGCGGCGATTTCGGCGATTGCAGCCGGGAGGTCGATATCGTCGGGGCGCGCTTTCGTGTCGGCATCGAGCGCCACCGCGGTGAGCAACGGCGCGAGGTTCGCCAACTCTCGAACGTGCTCGGCGTGGTCGCCGTCGTAGAGCAGGACGTCGAGGCCGCTGTCTTGGATCACATGGGCGATCTCTGCCGCGGTGAGCCGGGTGCCGATCGGCACCAGCACCGTGCCCGCCTTGGCGCAGGCGAAGAAGACGTCGAGGAACTCCACCCGATTGGCGGACAGCAGGCCCACGCGATCGCCTTTTGCGAGGCTGAGTCGCTCGCGCAAAACCCGTGCGGTCTGGTTTGCCCGGCGATCGAGCGCGGCGTAGGTGAGCCGCTCCGCCCCGGGCGTCTCCGGCACGGTGACCAGCGCGAGCTTCTCCGGCGTCAGCCGGGCGCGCTCACCCAGGAGATCTCCTGCGATCACGTGCCGATCACCAGACCGCCGTCGACCGAAAGCACGGCGCCGTTGACGAAGCTCGCGGCGTCCGAGGCCAGCCACAGATAAGCGGCGGCGACCTCTTCGGTGCGGCCGAGGCGGCCCAGAGGGGTCTTTCCCGCGATGCCGTCGATCACCTTCCGCGGCATCTTTTCGACCATCTCGGTGGCGATATAGCCGGGGGCCACGGCGTTCACCCGGATGTTGTAGCGGCCCAGCTCTCGCGCCCAGGTGCGGGTCATCGCGATCACGCCCGCCTTGGTCGCCGAGTAGTTGGTCTGGCCGAAGTTGCCGTAGAGCCCGACGACCGAGCTGGCCGAGAGGATCACCCCGCCGCCCTGCTCGATCATCCCCGGCACCACCGCCCGCGTGGGCAGGAAGACGCCGCGCAGATTGACCGCCAGCACGGCGTCGAAATCGATCAACGGCATCGATCCCACCAGCGCGCCCTCTTTCCATTTAGCTAGCTGCGCATCACGGGTGATGCCGGCGTTGTTGATCAATACGTCGATCTGCCCCTCCCGGGAGAGCGCCCGTTCGACCGCCGCGGTCACCTCCGCTTCGAGCGAGACGTCCACGCAATCGAAAACCGCCGCGCCGCCCGCCGCTGCGATCTCCGCGACGGCCGCCTCCCCCGCTTCCACCGAGCGATCCCACAGCACCAACCGCGCGCCCTCGGCAGCGAAGCGCAGCGCCGTGGTCTTGCCGATTCCTGCGGCGCCCCCGGTGACGATCACCACTTTCCCGGCCAGTCCAGTCTCGATCACAAATCAATCCTTTGAAGGAAAGGCGAATGCCGCCGCCAACCGCGACGGCATCCGCCGAGATGCAATATAAAGCCTAGAAGAACTTGTAGTCGATCGTCGCGAGCACCGTCCGCGGCGCGCCGTAGGAGCCGACCAGAATGCCGAGCGCCGGGATGTTGTAGCCGTTGGTCACGTAACCTTTGTCGGCCAGGTTCTTGCCGTTGATCCCGAAGCGCCACTTGGCGTTCGGCGACAGCCAGCCGATCGAGGCGTCCCACAGGCTGAACGACGGCTGGATGATCGGCAGCAGCGGCTGGCCCGGACGGCCGGGGTACGGTCCGCCTTCGTTCGTCAACACCGAGTCGTCGCGATAGGAGACGCCGACCGAACCGGTGATCAGGCCCTTGGAGATCGGGAAACTCAAGTTGGCGTGGAGTGCGCCGGTGAATTCCGGAGCGTTGGTGATCACCTGGGTGTCGACGAATCCGTCATGGTTCGCATCCAGGAAGTCGTCGGGTTTGGCGGAGAGGTAGCTGACGTTGCCGACCAGCCGAAGCCAGCTCACCGAATGCGGCGAGCCGTCGAACTCGACCTCGACCCCCTTCATCGTCGCGTCGCCCGCGTTGATGAAGTTTCCGAAGAAAGCGTCTTCCACTCCGTCGCCGTTCGAGTCGTAGGCGGTGAAGGTACTGACCTGAATATCCTTGTACTTGCCCCAGAACGCCGCCGTGTTCAACACCAACTGACGATCGAAAAGAACAGTCTTCAAGCCGACCTCGGCGACGTCGAGCACCTCGTCTTTGAACGGCAGCGCCGAGGCGGGAAAGACCGTCGCCTGAGCGCGGACGTTGAAGCCGCCGCTCTTGAAGCCACGGGAGAGGGTGACGTAGGCGAGCACGTTCGGATTCACCTGATAATCCAATCCAAGCTTCGGCGCCAGTGAGTTGAAGGTCTCGGTCTTGTCGTAGTTGGATGTCACCGCGTTGACCACGGTGAAGGTGTCGTTGGTGAAACCGCGGTTCAACGCGATGCCGTTCTTTTTCTCGCGCGTCGCCCGGAGGCCGAGGTTCAGCCGCAGCTTCGGGTTCAGCTGGTAGCTGCCATCGCCGAAGAGCGCGATCGAATCGGTGTTGGTCTCGCCTTCGGTGGTGCCGAAGATCCGGTTCAAGAAGATGTTCTTGACCAGACCGCCCGCCTTGCCCTTGAAGTAATACGCGCCGAATACTCCCGTCAGTTTGCCGCCGTCGTCGTAGTTGAGCTGTAGCTCTTCGGAGGTCTGCTTGTCGAAGTAGGTCGCGATGACGTCGGTGATTCGTGCCGGAGTGGTGTCGAAGTCGATGTTGTTGTCCGAGTCGGACTTGCGATGCGCGGTGATCGACTTGAACTGCCATGGGTCGCTGATCTTCCAACTGACGACGAGCGACGTACCGTCGGCGTCCGTGCTGTTCTTGGGCGCCAAACCGCTTTCGGTGTCAAAATTGTTCGAGAGCGGCGGGCAGGTGCGGCCGAGGAACAGCGGGCAGAGGGGGTTCGCCGCCAACCGGCGATAACCTTTCGGTTCCGCGCTGTCTTTGGTTTTATCGTAACTCACCTGGACCTTCACCCGGTCGGAGGCGAGCCAATCGAGCGCGGCGCGAACCGCCTGGGTGTCTTTGTCCGACACGTCGCGGCCGGTCAGCTGGTTGGTGCCGTAGCCATCGTGCTTCAAGGCGGCGGCGGCGATCTTCGCGCGCAGCTTGCCGGGGATCAGAGCGCCCGAGACGCTCGCGCGGAAATCTTCGTTCGAAAAGCTACCCGGCGAGATCGACAGCCGGCCGTCCAACTTGTCGGTCAGCTCGCGGCTCACGTACTTGATGGCCCCGCCGATCGTGTTCTTGCCGTAGAGCGTCCCCTGCGGCCCGCGCAGCACCTCGATCCGCTGCACGTCGTAGACGTCGAGCAGCGCCCCCTGCGGCCGGGCGATGTACACGTCGTCCAAGTAGAGTCCGACGCCGGGATCGACGCCCCAGAGCGGATCGGCCTGGCCGATGCCGCGCATGAACGCGGTGAGCGTGGTCGTCTGGTTGCGCCCTTGATAGATCGACAGGTTTGGCACTGAGGATTGCAGCTCGGAGATGTCCGACGCGGCAGTCTCCTGAAGCGCTTCGCCGCCGACCACGGTGACGGCGACCGGTACCTCTTGTACGTTTTCTTCGCGCTTCCGGGCGGTGACGATGATCTCGTCGGAGACCGTCGGCGTCTCGTCATCGGCGGCTTTCGCCTCGGGCTTCTCCTCGGCGGCCGGTTCGCCGGCGGGCGCCTGAGCGAGCGCCGGAACGCTCCACAGAACGAGCCCAGCGAGGATCAAATACATAAAAGACCTAAGTCGACGATTCATGACGGACCTCCCTTTTTCGGTCGAAGATTTTTCGCGGCGCCGAGACCTGCGGGCCGCTTGATTGGATCGATGCGAGGCAGCAGGCCGAGCCTTAGGATGCGGCAAAACTCGGCGACGGCGGTTTTCGAATCGAGGCCGAGGTGCATCGGCACGCCGAAGCATTTCTCGACCGTGAAGTAATAGAAGAACCAGCGGGTGGCCATCATCACGCCGAACAGCGGGCTCGGCTCGCCCAACTCGCCGCGCTCCTGGCGCTCTTTCAGGTTGTCCTCGTAGGTGGCGGAGAAACGTTCCGCCATCCGCCGGTAGAACTCGTGGATATGCTTGCCTTTGAACTCGATGACGTCGATGTAGATCAAGAGGATCGAATGCGAGTTGCGGTCGACCACCTGTTCGATCGCCGCCGCCAGCTCTTCAAGGTCGTCGGGGAATCGATTCGCGGCAAAGACTTTGTTGAGCGGCAGCTCGGGATCGGTCAGCTCCTGCCAGTAGTGATCGATCAAGACCGCGAGGATCTGCTCCTTGCCGCCGAAGTGGTGGTAGAGGTTGCCCACCGACAGGTTCGACTTCTTGGCGATCTGACGCATCGTGGTGGCGCGAAACCCCTGGCGCGAAAAGAGCGCCAACGCCGCCTTCAATACCTTCTTGGTCGCCGCGTCGCTGCGGTCAGCCTGGGTTCTTTTGCGCATCGTCCCTCGCGCCTGATTCCCGAACGAACGTTCGGTTTGTTTTGCGCGGATCGTAGGGACGCCCCGCCGGCCGGTCAAGCCGCACTGCGGCGTAATCTCTTTGGAGTGCGGCGACGCGTCGCCGCTTTCCGAGGACCGACGAAACTACCGCCGGCAACAGGCCTCAATCGAATAGAAGGAGTCGCTCCTCGATCCACGCCCGTATTTCCGAAGAACACCCGATCCGTTTTAGCACCTGCCGAAACTGCTCCCGGTACCGCTCCTCGGCCAGGTAGTGATAATGCAAAAGGATCGGCGCCGAGCCCTCCTTGAGCGGCCACGATCGACCGGGGTCGACCAACAGGTGGAGCGGGATGTTGTACCGCTCATCGTAGAGAACGACGTCGGAAGTCTTACTCCAGATCGCGACGGAGAGTGCGGCCTGGCTCGATCCCCACCACTCGCTCGCCGCACGCCCGACGAAACCGGTGGAGGCCAAGATGTCGAGCGCCGCGCCGGCCCACGGCCGCAGCTGGATCGCCCGCGATGCGAAGAAGACCTCCCGCGTCCGTTCAAGAATCCCGAGATCGCGCCGGACGACGGAGAGTCCGCCGTTGTAGGAGGCGCGGATCGACACGCCGTCGATCGTCGTCGCCAAGCGCGGCAGGCGGGCGAGGTCGATGCCGCCGAACGAGCAGATGCGCGCCCAATAGGCGTCCAGCGGATCGCCCTCGCCGCTCGAAGCCGAGCCTTTGAGGTCGACCGGGCGGACCCCGGCGCCGGCTCGCGCGAAGACCGGTTCGCCCACCACCACCATGTCGGTATCCAGCAAGACGAGGTAGGGACTGGGAGAGAATCTCTCGGCCCAGGCACCGGCGACGATGCGATTGATCGAACCGTAAGCGCTCGCGGTCTCGTTCAGCGGCTCGGCGACATAGGTAACGTCGAGCGCTTCGAGGCGCGACCGGACCGTCCGCCCGAGCGCGAGATGAGGCCGCGGCGAGATCGCAAGAATCGGAGCGTTCCGGTAACGGCCGCCGAAGGTCCGCAAGCTTTCGCACAAGAGAAGTGCCTGAGGCGCGAGGCGATTCGCTTCAACGCAGATCAGGAACGAAACCTCGTTCTCTAAGAGCGAGTCGTCGAAACTCGGCGCGGCGATTTCTCTTCCACCTATCATCTTCGGGTGGAGCATAATCTCGCCCCGCGTCGGGTGGTCCTTTTTCGGAGGAATTCATGTCGTACCCGTTGGTCATCTGCGGCATGCACCGCTCAGGAACCTCGCTGGTCGCAAGCGTGCTGCAAAAAGCCGGTCTCGCGATCGGCTGCGAGGCGCCGGCCCCCGGTCTTGGCAATCCGCGCGGCCACTTCGAGGACCCGGATTTCCTGGAACTGCACGAAGAGATGCTCGCCGCGGAGGGTGAGAGCTGCTTTTCGATCGGCGAAAACTTCGTCCCGCCGGTGGACGGCAAATTCGCCCGGCGCGCCGAGGAGCTGGTCGCGGAGCGGCGCGCGCTGCCGCTTTGGGGATGGAAGGACCCCCGCACCTGCCTGTTTCTCGATTTCTGGGAAACGATCCTGCCGGAGGCGCGCTATCTCTTCCTCTACCGCCGCCCGATCGACGTGGCCCTTTCCCTCTGGCGAAGGAACGGCGACCTGGAGCTGCGCGAGGACCCTTGGCGGACGATCCGCTCCTGGGAGGCCTACAACCGCCGCCTCCTGGAATTCCGTGACCGCCACCCGGAACGCTGTTTCCTGGCGCAGGTGCCCGCCCTCTCCGCCGACCTGGGCGGCTTGGTACACCGCCTGCGCGAAGAGCTTCAACTCCCGCTCGACGCGGTTGCCCTGGCCGAGGTCTACGCCCCCGAAGAGCTGACGCCCCAGGCACCGTCGAATTCGGCCTGGGAGAGCCTGATCCCCGAGGCCCTGGATTTGTACCGCCGCCTCGATCGGTCCGCGAACCTGGCCGAGCAGAAACCGCCCGAGGCGGGCGCGGAAATCCCGCCGCCCACCGCCCGCGACCTGGCCCTGCTGCGCGCGAGCGAAACGCTGCTCTACGTGCTGTTGGAAAAATGCGACCGTGAGGGAACCGCCGCCACGCCCACGCTCGAACAGCGCAAGGCTTACCACCGCATCCGGATGGAGGACGAAGCCGCGGTGGCGCTCGAATTCACCCTGGAGACCGGTCCGCCGCAGGTCGGGGAGTTGACCGCCGCCCTACTGCGCGAACGGGAGCGGATCAAGGAGTTGATCGAACACCTGATCGAAGAGCGCGAGCGATGCGCCGCGGCCGAAGAGCGCGCCGCGGAGCTGGGTCGAACGATCTACGGCATCGAACGGTCGTGGAGCTTCGCCCCGATCCGCGCCTGGTGGTGGCTGAGAAGCCGAGGGGGCGGGTCGAAAGGGTAACGACCGGGGCTCTTCCGCAGGGGACAGAGATTGCAGGAGCGCCGCTTGCCCTCCCCTTCGCTCTGCCTTACCCTTCCTCGCGACGCCCTCCCCCTAAAAAGTTACGCACCACCGCCGGCCCCCCGGCCTGGAAGGATCTTTTCCAATGAGCGACCTTTCCGAGACGATCGCCGAAGCGGTAGACAGCGCCGGGGACGACTCCGGCTTCTCCCTAAACTCCGTGATCGCCCTGATGGTGGCTCTGATCGCGACGTTCATGGCGGTCTGCAACATCAAAGACGGAAACATCTGCCAGACCATGGCGCAACAGCAGGCGAAAGCCGTCGATTCCTGGTCGTATTACCAGGCTAAGAGCATGAAGCAGAACCTCGCGGAGAGTGTGCTCGACCAACTAACCTTCCAGAAGGAATCCACCGGGGAGCACCTCTCTCCCTCGATCGCGATCCTCCTCGACCAGAAGATCGAGACCTACGCGGCCAAGGCGAAGAAATACGGCTCGGAAAAGGACGAAATCAAAGCCCAGGCCGAAGCCGCGGAGGCCGAATACGACCGCCTGGGTGTCCACGACGACCAGTTCGACATTTCCGAAGCCGCTCTTAGCATCGCGATCGCCCTGCTCGGCGTGAGCGCCTTAACCCGCAAGAAATGGCTCGTCTATCTCGCCCTCTTCTTCGCACTCAGCGGCCTGTTCTTCGGCATGGCCGGCTTCCTGGGCTGGAATTTCCACCCGGAGGCGGTGGCTAAGGTTTTGACGTAGAGGCGGTTCTCATTGCACCCAAAACGCCGACGAGACGCCGACGGTCCCAGGGAGAGCCTTCCAAGAAGAAACTTCAAGCCCTCCTGAGGCGTAGTTCACCCCAGGAGGGCCTCTGCGATGTGGACGTTCCTGGCCTGGTTGATCCTCTTCTTGCTCTGCTGGCCGCTCGCGCTGCTGGCTTTGGTGCTTTATCCGTTGGTGTGGCTGATCTCACTGCCGTTCCGGATTCTGGGCGTCACCCTGGAGGCGGTCTTCGAACTCCTCCGCGCGATTCTCTTCCTACCCGCCAGGGTTCTAGGGGCACGACGGGCTTAGCGCTTGCCGGTTCCGAAGCGGAAGAGTTGTTGCGTTCCAAACCGCCTCTTAAGCTGCGAACCCTATAGAAGGGTCAGCGCTACGCGCTCGGCGGCGAGAGCGTTCTGTAGCAGGATGATGGAGGCGAGTGCTTCGCGCTTGATTCCAAGGCCGAGGAAGCCAGTAACTAACTCGTCAATTAGCGGCCGTAGGTCCTGGATGCGGCCCAGGCGCAAGAGCAGAACGCTATAGTCGAGAGTAACCAGAGCCGCGTGATACTGCATCCCAATAGCAGCGAACGACTGGCGTACGGAAAGATAGTTGCGTTCCGCAATAGACCAACGTTCCAGGCCGGCGGCTATCTTGGCTTCGATCCAGGCTAACTTTATGCGACTAGTTTCCCCGAAATGACCCTCCAGGTAGGGTCTTAGCGTTCGCATCATTTCGTCGGCGAATTCAAACCGGCCCAAGTCGACCATACGACCCCCCAGAGTCGGGACAAACACACGGCGCTCGATGGGCTTCTCGTGCGCGCCAAGCAGCTGGACGACGAAGAGGAGCAGTTGCTCGGCCGCCTACGGGAGACCACGGCGCAACGCCGCGAATTGACCGCCGAAGGCTCCCGCATCCGGCGCGAGCTGGGGGCGGTACTCCAAGCGCATTATGGCTTCGACAACGAGCGGCTGATTCAGTTCGGAATTCGTCCGCAGGCACGCTCCAAGAGAAAGACAGCCACCCGTGTCCGCGACGGCGCGAAGGCGGCGGTCTCCCAGGCGGCCGGAAAGGAGGCCGGCGCCACCGAGGCGTAGACCGATTGGGGGCGGCCCTCGGGGCCGCCCTTTTCTCCGGCGATGCCGATCCGTCGATCCGATTTGGCATCCGTGAGGCGAATCCAGGGATTCAACCGATGGGGTATGCTCCCTCCACGATGAGCGAAGGAGAAATTCACCGCGCCCGCAAGCTGCTCGCCGCGCTGATCCACCTCTCCAACAAGTCCCGCCAGGAGATCGACGAGCTGCTCGACAATTGCCGCGGCCAAACCAGCCAGCTGCTGACCGGCCGCGTCGCGATGCGCTACGAGCACATCCTGCGCGTGCTCGAAGCGATCCACATTCCCCCCGGCGACTTCTTTCGTACCCTGTTTCCCAAGCCGGGCGACCGCGGGATTGCCGAAGGTCCGGTGCTCAACCGCTACATCGACGCGCTCGACGAAGCCGGCGTTGCGGTGCCGCCCATCGCTGCCCCGCCCGCGCCGCTGCTAATCGACCCTGCCGACCTCGAACGCCACGTCCGCGCCGCGATGACCGAAGCGCTCGCCGCCCTCGGCAGCGCGCCGAAGCCGGAGCGGGCGAAACCTATCGCGGAGACCACCGCTCCGAAACCGAAGAAGGCCCCGACGGCGAAGAGCCGGGCGGCCGCCCCGCGCGCGAAGAAGTCGTAACGCTTCAAGGGCAGTCCCTTTGGGGCTCCACGCCCACGACTTGCCCTGGACTCCCTACTCAAACCACCGCATTAAAAGCCTTCGCGACGGCAGCACGGCACGCCTCGCGAATTGAAGGCTCAACATCTACCTCTTCCAGGCGCCGAAAAAGGGTCTCCCGATCCGCCATCCCGTGACGTGCAGCTTCGGCCAGGAAATCGAGATCCTTTTCTCGCCCGGCGATCGCCTTGGCCACGAGAAGATCGTGAACTTCGAGACACAGCCCTTTCGCACCCCGCGTATTTTCGTTCTGCACCACCACGAGGCGATCTCGCCAGCCTTCGGGTAAAACCGCCGTCTTCTCGCTAACCCCGTGAGCGTAATAGCCGAAGCTCTGGTGGAAAGGCGAAAGCTCACCGATGCTGCCGTCGATGATGTCGGCGCGCTCGGGGTTCCGGAGTGGAAAAAGGTCGGCCTCGATTGAGAGCCGCATCGCTTCGGGCGCGTTCGGAAATTGCCCGAGGATCGCCTGGCTGCCGATCACGACGATCTGATCTTCGTCGGCGATCACGGCGGCGGCACGAATCAAGTGCTCAAGCTGTGCACGGGTCACAACTCGAAAGCCTCCCGAGTCCGCCGCCAGATCTCCCACCGCTCGACCGGACTCAGGGCACCCGCGAAAGGGCTTGACTGGCGCAGTTCGACGGCAAGCTCGCTTCGATCGACCAGGAACGCCTCAATGGACTCGAGGTCTCCCGCGAGCCTCTCGGCCCATTGGCGGGCGTAGAACGGCGGAGCGGTACTCGCCGTCATCCAACCCTGCACCCTCTCGCGCGCGATGTCCAAGACCTCCGGCCGAAGGCGTAAGCGATTCGCGATCACCCGGTGATAGGCGATGCTTCGTTCCTCGGCCAGGCGGTGAAGATTCATGGGCAAAAACACTAGCACGCCGCCGGTCCGGCGGGCACGGCGCGAAAGCCAATACGGCTGAACCAAAGCCCCAGTTGGGCGGACTCGGCCAAGTTCACCGCCCAAACCCGCCGACGGCGTACACTCCTGCCGCCGAGTGGTATGCCCGCCCGTCGCTGCGCGAATAGCCGCGATCGGCCATCCGGCCGCCGCCAACATCCAATTCGCCCAACCCTGAGGAGAGCGTCGTCATGAAACCGTTTGCCGGCACTGTCGCAGTCCTCGCCTGCTCGTTCGCCTTCTGCCATTCGGCCACAGCCGCCACCGCGTGGCCTGGGAATACTCCCGGTACGCAGATCCCGCTCGGCAACCAGAGCCCGGCGCCCACTTCCTTCGAATCGAGCGGCGTGGTCTGGAACCCGGGGACGAGCAAGCTCTACGTGGTCGACGACGAAGGCTGGATGGCCAGCATGGCGAGCAACGGATCGGGAGTGACCTACCACCAGGTGCAGGCCGGGCTCGACATGGAATCGATTGCGACCACCGGCTCGGGCTCGTACATCTACGCCGGGATCGAGTACTTCAGCTCGACCACCCCGCCCTCTTCGCCGCAGATTCGGGAGCTGACCGCTTCGACGATGACGCTTTCCGGCAAGATCTGGTGGCTCACCATGCCGGCGGATAAGAGCCACGGCATGGAGGGGCTCACCTGGGTGAAAAACGGCGATCACCCCTACCCGAACAACGGCGGCTCGGGCGGAGTCTTTTACGCCAGCTCGCAGCAGAACGGCACGATCTACGTCTTCGACGTCGATCTGTCTCAAGGGTCGATCACGCCGCTCACGCCGATCGATCACTTCACTCCGGACACGAGCCAGACCGATATCTCGGATCTCTATTTCGATCCGGTCCAGCGGATCTTGTACGTGCTCTACGACACGGCGAACCAGCTGATCGAGATCGATACCTCGACCACCGCCTATCAAAAGATCGCCACCTATGCCTTGCCCGGTACGCCCACCGACCAGGAGGGGGTGACGCTGCTGCCGAACTGCTCGTCGGGGACGACCACGATCTACCTCGCCTGCGATGCGTCGAACCAGGGGGTCTATTCGTTCACCGGCTACCCCGAGCTCTGCGCCAGCTCGCTCGCGCCGGGCGCCGACGCCACGATCAACAAAAACAACCCGACCACGAACTACGGCACCGCGACCACTCTGACGACGGATACCAGCGCCGAGGTCAAAAACTTCCTGGTCCGTTTCGCCTCGCCCGCCACCGCGAGCCAGGTGGCCCGCGCTCGGCTGGTGCTCTACGCCACCGATGGCACGACCTCCTCGCCGGAGTTCTGCGGCAGCACCACTACCAGCTGGCAACAGTCGAGCGTGACCTGGAACAACGCGCCGCTATGCGCCAGCGGGAGCAGCCTCTCGGGCGGCAGGGCGAACGTTTTGGCCGGCGTATGGACGAGCTACGACGTGACGACCGCATACAAAACGTATCCAACCTTCCGTTTCGTCGGCACGTCGAGCGACGACTTCGTAGCGAATTCGACCGAAGCTTCGAGCAACGACCCCTATCTGCTGGTGTGGATCCAGAAGTCGCCGTAGGCGGTCAGTTCACGTAGCCGAGCGACTTCAGGTGCTCTTCCTGCACCTTGCGCTCTTCCGGGGTCAGGTCGCCGCCGAGGGCTTCATCTTCTTCGTCCTCGGCGCGGCCTAGATCTCCCGCGGAGCGGATCGCGGGCTGCTCCCACCAGGCCCAGCGGACGCCGTCCGCCGAAGCTCCTTCGATCTCGACGCAGAGGCGCACCGGGCGGAGGGCGTACGCGCCGAGCGGAACCGTCCGGCGGCGCCAGGACTCGCCGTCGGCCCCGATCGTTTCGCGCAGCAGAACGGTCTTCTTCAGCGAGCCGGCAGGAGTCAGGTGCAGCGCGAAAACCGGCGGCGATTCGGTGCCGTTCCACTGCCCGGCATCGACGCCGAATCCAATCTCGGCCCGCGCGCCGAACGGCAGGACGAGATCGCTGCAGGCGCTTTCCTCTGCGAGCACCGTGCGCGACTTTCCTTCGATCACGACCTCCGCGCGAGCTCCCTTGCGGGCGAAGCGGTAGGCGTCGTGATCGACATAGCCGTAGCCCGCGGGGGGCACGACCGGACGCGGTGGGTCCCCGGGGATTTTTGCCAGCTGCGGGCAGGCGTCGAGCGCAACGCGCACGGCACGTACCGGCTCGTAGGGGGGCGTCCATTCCCAGACGACCTTGCCCGTTCTCGTGATCTCGAACACCCGGCCGCCGCGGGTCGAGGTGATCAGGGCATTGCCGTTCGGCAGGAGTTGCTGGAGGCCACCGGTCGGCGTGAAGAATCCGGGCGCGCGAAAGCGCCAGGAAACCTTGCCGTCGCGCGGATCGATCTCCAGGATCTCGCTCTGGCGGTCGGAGGCGAAGCTCCGCTGCCGGTTGTTGAAGACCTGGATCTTCCCCGGTTCGGGCAATCCCGGTCCGTTCATCACCGCTTCGTGCTGGCGGTCGAGACCGTCGCGGAACGACCAGACGATCGCGCCGCTCGCCCGATCGACGACGAAGATCGTGTTCAGGTTGCGCGCAGAAAGCAGAAGGTTCCCGGGCCGGAAGCGCACGTCCCCGGCGGCGAACCAAGGGTTTTCCGGCAGCTCCTGAAGCGAATTGACGTGGGTCAGATCGTTGGGATGAGCCGCTTTGGGCGGCAGGATTGAATCGATGTGCTCCGCCGCGCGCCAGGTCCAGATGGCGTGCCCTTTGCGGGTCACCTCGAACAAGGTGTCGCCCTTGGCGCGCTCTTCCATCGCGAGCACCAGGGTGTTGCCGTTCTTCAAGCGGATCACGTCATGGTGCGGAAATCCGTGGGGGACGTTCCATTCCCAAGTCTGCCGGCCGTCCCAGTCGTATTCGACCACTTGGTGGCCGAGGCCGATCCCGAGGATCGAACCGTCCGGCAGCAAGCGCACGCGCGATTTGATCCGCGCCGCGCGCCAGGCGTGGACCGGCCGGCCGTTCATGTCGAGCAGGATCGGCATGCGCAGGTCGTGGAGGGTGAGCGTGTAGCCGTTGACGGCGCCCGCCGGATCGTAGCGCGTAACCCAGGCGGCCTCGACCGAGCGGGCCTTCGAAGCGGCTGGTGAAGCGCCTGGCGGGGTGGGTGCCTTGCCGGGGCCGCCGCAGGCGAGCACGGCAAGCGACAGGAGCGCCAGGGCGGTGAGAGCGGGTCGATGCATGGGCCTAGAGGAACGGGGACGAGGCTGGATGATAACCGGTCTCCGATGTCGACGCCGGAGCGCAAACATTGACGCGGCTCGATATCTCCGTTAGCTTGACTCCTCGTTCGAATCACCCCGAGACTCTTCGACATGATCGTCCGCACACATCCCGGTTGGGAGCTTACGATCTACACCGGCCCCGACCCGTACGACATCGACAACGGCAACGTGGACGTCGAGGTCGCGTTCCGGGACGGCCGCCGCTTCGGCGCGACCTTCTTCACCCTGCGCAACATTCAAAAGCAGATGGAACAGGACCGCATCTCGGGCGAAAGCGGCGGTGGCCAGTACTTCTCGTGCCGCGATCTCGTCGTGGTCCGCAACCTCGCCCCCGCGACGATCGAATCGGCGGTCGAGGCGATGATCCACGAAGATTCGATCGACGAGATCCTGCTGCCGCTCGAAGACGTCCTTGGGGACCTGCCCGGGGCTGGCTAGGCGCGGTTCCCAATCCCGCGACAGCGGCGGACCCCCGACTCACGGTCATCAAACTACTCGCGTGGAGGCACTCGCCATGACCGACCTCGACCGTAACATCACCCCTCGCAATTTTCCCGCTTCGATCCCGCGGCTCGCCGCGACTCTCTTTCTCGGCGCGCTGCTCGCCGGCTTCGCTTCCGTCCGGCTCTCGGCCCTCACGCTCCCGGAAGGATTCACCCAGACCGTCGCCGCCTCCGGCCTCGCGAATCCAACCTCGATGACGATCGCGCCGGACGGGCGGATCTTCATCACCGAGCAGGGCGGAAACCTACGGATTTGGAACGGCAGCTTGCTCGCAGCGCCCTTCCTGCAAATCGACGTCGACTCCCAAGGCGAACGGGGATTGCTCGGCGTGGCGCTCGATCCGCAGTTCGCGGCGAACGGCTTCGTTTACGTGTATTACACCGTGGGGTCTTCTCCCAGCCACAACCGGGTGTCGCGCTTCCTCGCGAACGGCAACTCGGCCGTCGCGGGCAGCGAAACGATCCTGCTCGACCTCGACGACCTGATTCCCACCAACCACAACGGCGGCGCGCTCCATTTCGGCCCGGACGGCAAGCTCTACGTCGCAGTGGGCGAAAACGGCCGGTCGGAGAACGCTCCGCTGCTGAGCAACCTGCTGGGCAAGATCCTGCGCATCAACCCCGACGGTTCGATCCCGACCGACAATCCATTCTTCAACCAGACCCAAGGGAAGAACCGCGCGATCTGGGCCTACGGCCTCCGCAACCCGTACACCTTCGCCTTTGGGCGGACGGATGGCCGAATGCTGATCAACGACGTCGGCCAAAACACCTGGGAAGAGATCGACGACGGCATTCGCGGCGCCAATTACGGCTGGCCTTCAACGGAAGGGCCGACCACCAACCCGCTGTTCGTCTCGCCGAGATTTTCCTACCCACACGGGGGCGGCGGAAGTCGGGGCTGCGCGATCACCGGGGGCACGTTCTACGACCCGCTTACCGAGTTGTTCCCGGCCGACTACGGCGGCGACTATTTCTTCGCAGACTTCTGCAACGGCTGGATCCGCCGCTTGGATCTCGCGAGCGGTGCGGCGATCCCGTTCGCCTCCGAGGTCGATTTTCCCGTTGACCTCAAAACGGGTTCCGACGGCAGCCTTTGGCTGCTCACCTACGGCGGCGGATCGCTCGTGCGGATTCGCCACGCCGTCGAGCCACCGGCCCCGAGCAACGTCCGTGGTCTGGTCGGCAACTACTTCGACGGGCCGGCGTTTTCGGGCACGGCGGTCGAACGGCTCGACGGCCCGATCGATTTCGTCTTCGGAACGGGAGCGCCGCTGCCGGGCATCCGGCCCGAGAGCTACTCGATCCGCTGGGTGGGGCAAATCCAGGTCCCCGCCTCCGGCACCTACCGGTTCATCACCGAAGCGGACGACGGCGTCCGGCTCTGGATCGCGGGGCAACGTCTGGTCGACAACTGGGGCTCGCACGGGGTGGAGGAAGATTCCGGTTCCTTGGCGCTTCAGGCGGGGCGGCGCTATGCCGTCCGGCTCGACTATCGCCAGGACGCGGGCGACGCCCAGATCCGGCTCTCCTGGGAACCGCCGGGCGCCGGGCGCAGCCTCGTTCCGGCCGACGTGCTGTTTCCTCCCGCGCTGCTGGTGACCGGTTCCACAACGCTCGGCCCGGGCGACCAGGCGGTTAAGACTCGTTTGGAGAGCCTTGGTTTCGCGGTCACCACTCGCACGGCGGGCGCCTCGGTCGCCCGCGACGCGCGCGGCAAGGCGCTGGTGGCGATCTCGTCCACCGTTTCCGGCTCGGACGTGGGCGTCAAATTCCGCGCCTCGCTCGCACCGGTGCTCACCTGGGAGTCCGATCTGTTTGACGATCTGGGCCTCACGGGTGCGCAGGCCGGCCGCGACTTCGGCAAGATCGGCGGCCAGACGTCAGCGTTCCTGTTCGATCCAACCAGCCCCCTTGCGGCAGGGCTTTCCGGCAACGTAAAGGTCGCCAACATAGCCTCGCCGTTCGCCTGGGGACGGCCGAGATCCTCGGCGCACATCGTGCTCCAAAGCATCGGCGAGGCACGCCGGCCGCTGGTCTTCACCTATGAGCGTGGCGACGCCCTGATCGGCCTCACGGCTCCTTCCCGGCGGGTCGGGTATTTCCTCGGGGATACGACCGCGGCGAGCTGGACCACGAACGGCGCGGCCCTGTTCGAAGCCGCGGCGGTCTGGGCGGCCGGCCGGTGATCCGAAGGGCCGAGAGTTGAGCGGAGATGCCTAGCCGGCGCCTGAGTCCGCTCGCTCTCGGTCTGTCTCTCGGCCTGGCCTTCGGCCCGCTCCTCGTCCAGATCGGCCGAGCTGAAGAGACCCTCCACGTCCGCGCCGGTACGGTGATCCGCCGGACACCGAGCGCCAAGTCCCCGCGGGTGGCGGTGCTCGCCGAAGAAGCCGACCTGGCGCGGATCGCCCAACAGGGCGCCTGGGTGCAGGTTCAGTGGGAGCAGGTGACCGGCTGGGTTTCGCTCGTCGGGCTGGCCGGCGTCGAAGGTGCGGAGCCGCTGCTCGGCTCCGCCGCCGAGCCGACGCATCCGGTCGCCGCTCGGAAAGCCGACCCCGAACGCCTGGCCCGCGCCCGTAGGCTGCTCGGCTCGGCGCTCCGGAAATCCGCGAAGAACGCTCCTCATCTCGGCCCGTATCCTCTGCTCACCGATGTCGCGGCGCCCGAGCGAATCGCGTTTCTCGATCGAATCGCGGGCCAGGTCGAGGTCACCTACCGCGAGCGATACGGCCGGACGCCGATCGGCGCTCCGGCCGAAACCGTGCTGTTGTTCGAAAACGAAGGGGCCTACCGGGTCTATCAAGATGCCGAAGGCGCGCTCGCCGGAGCCGAGGCGAGCGGCCACTCCGGCTACGGCCTGGTGGCGATCTGGGAAGGCGGCCGGCCGACCCGAGAAATCGCCGAGACGTTGGTCCACGAGATCGTCCATCTGGAAAACCGTCGCGCGATCGGCCCGCAACTTCCCCCCTGGCTCGACGAAGGGATCGCCGACGACCTCGCCCACTCCAAGATCGGCGACGACGGCGCGCTCGATCCATCGACCCTCGGCGGCACGGCGTTTCGAGCCGGCGGGAGAATCCAATACTTCGGCGCCAAGGCCGCCCTGCGCCAACTGGTCGAAGCCCAAGGCGAAGGGACCGCCCCCACCCTGCCCGACCTGCTCGCCATGCCTTGGGAGACCTTCGTCGCCGCAGGCGCCGACCTCCATTACGCCCAGGCGTCGTTCTTCGTCCGCTACCTCCTCGGGGGTGAAAACGGCGCACTCGCCCCCGGCTTTCGAGCGTTTCTCAATGCCGTGGCCGAAGGCGGCGAGCCCTCGGCCGAGGTGCTCGAAAAATCGCTCGGCAAGTCCTGGCCGGAGCTGGAGGCGGGGTTTCGGGTTTGGGTGGTCGGGCTCTCGGAATAGGGATCCCGGCCCACCCCCAACGGCTCTTCCTCGCGCCAAACCTCCGAGCCGTCGGCGTAGCGTTCGCGTTTCCAGATCGGTACTTCCGCCTTGAGGCGTTCGAGCGCCGTGCGGCTCGCTTCGTAGGCTGCGGCGCGGTGGGGGGAGGCGATGGCGATGGCTACGCTCGGCTCTCCCACCGGCACGTCGCCCAGCCGGTGGACGATGGCTGCGCGAAGGTCGGTTGAGTGCGCTTCAAGGTCGGCGACGATCTCTCTGAGCTTTTGTTCCGCCATTCTGCGATAGGCCGAGTAGGTGAGCGCCGTCACCTCGCGCCCGGCGTGGGCGTTTCGCACGGTACCGAGGAAGAGGACGATCGCACCGCGACCCGGTCCCGCGACGGCATTGGAGATCGCCGCGACGTCGATCGCATCGTCGGTGAGCGCCGCGCGGTTTCCCACCGGATCGGCCTCGGGTGCGCCTCCCGAGACCGGAGGGAGCAGCGCCACCTCGGCGCCTTCCGGAATCTCCTCTTCCAGCCGTACCAGGCGGCCGTTGATCGCGATCGCCAGGCGCGGCCACAGGCGGCCGAGCGCGGGAAAGTCGGCGAGCAGGAGGTCCCGCAGGACGGCGACGGTCGCTCCGGACGGTAGATCGAGGTCCCGCTCCGAGCCCAGGGCGTCGGCGGCGGTGGCGAAAGCGAGCAGGCGAATGCGCATCGTGGGCGAAAGGATAGCGCGTCGAGCGCATGAGACCTTGGGTCCGATCCTGTGGCAAGATCGCCGCACAACCTGTTCCCACCTTAGAGGAGCCCGTCATGCCCTTCGGAAGCTTGTGGCTGCCCGTCGTCGTTTCGGCTGTCGCGGTCTGGATCGTCAGCGCCATCCTGCACATGGTGCTCAAATATCATCGGGCCGACTACAAACGGCTCTCGAATGAAGACGGCATCGCTGCGGCGATCCGCGGCGTGGCGCCCTCGCCCGGCATCTACCCCATTCCGTATTGCACGGATGGCAAACAGATGAAGGACCCCGCGTTCCAGAAGAAGTACACGGACGGCCCGGTCGCACTGCTCACCTTGATGAAAAACGGCCCGCCGTCGATGGGCAAGTACCTCGGCCAGTGGCTCGGATTCTGCCTGTTCGCGAGCGTCGTCACCGCCTATGTTGCCCGGCACACCCTCTCGCCCGGAACGGATCCCCTCGAAGTGCTGCGGATCACCGGCGCCGTGTCGTTCGCCGCCTATGGATTCACCAGCCTCCAGGCGGGCATCTGGAAAGGCGAGCCGCTCGGCAACGTGGTTCGCGGATTCATCGACGGCCTGATCTACAGCGTCGTCACCGGCCTGGTCTTCCGGCTGCTCTGGCCGGCGGCCTAAGTCCCCTCGGCCCCGTAGTGGTTTCGTTTGCCCCGCAGCGACTGGCTGCTGCCGAAGGCGCCCGAAGGAGCGAGGAGGCAACGAAACCACTACCCCTCGGCCGCACCGCTGGTGCCCACCCCCCGCCGGAACGTAGAATCCAGCGTCTTTTCCTCCGGGGAGGTGGCGTGGCGATCATCGAGAGCAAGCTGGCGAAAAACGAGACGTTCGACCGAAACGCGGCTCATTGGCGCTCGGAAGTCGAACGCCTGCGCGGGGAAGAGGCGAAGATCCGCCTGGGCGGCGGCGAGAAGGCGCAAGCGAAACAGCGTGGCCAAGGGAAGATGACCGCGCGCGAGCGGGTCGCCGCCCTGTGCGACCCTGGCGCACCGTTCCTGGAGTTGGGACTCTGGACCGCCTACGGCCTTTACGAAGAATACGGCGGCGCTCCGGCCGCGGGCGTGGTGACGGGCCTCGGTTCGATCCACGGCCGCGATGTGGTGGTGGTTTCCAACGACGCCACGGTGAAGGCGGGGGCGTGGTTTCCGCTCACTGCCAAGAAGGTCCTCCGCGCGCAGGAATTCGCGCTCGAAAATCGTCTGCCGATCGTCTACCTGGTCGACTCCGCCGGAGTCTTCCTACCGATGCAGGATGAGATCTTTCCCGACCGCGATCACTTCGGCCGGGCGTTTTACAACAACGCGCGGCTGTCGGCCGAAGGGATCATCCAGATGGCCGCGATCATGGGCTCGTGCGTCGCGGGCGGGGCCTACCTGCCGATCATGAGCGACGAGTCGCACATCGTCGAAGGGACCGGATCGATTTTCCTCGCCGGTTCCCATCTGGTGCAGGCCGCCATCGGCGAAAAGATCGACAACGAGGAGCTGGGCGGGGCGCTCGTCCAGTGCGACATATCGGGCGTGGTCGACCACCGACATCCGGACGATGCGTCCTGCCTGGCGAAGATCCGCAGCCAGTTCGCTCAGCTTGTGGTAGGCGCCACGGCGCCGTTTGCCCGCAGAGAGGCGCAGGCGCCGCTTTATTCGACCGAGGAGCTGTACGGTGTGATGCCGGTCGAACGGAACAAGCCGTACGACACCTACGAGCTGCTCGCCCGGCTGCTCGACGGCAGCGACTTCGACGAGTACAAGGCGACCCACGGCCGGACTCTCGTCTGCGGCACCGGCTGGATCGGCGGCCGGGCGGTCGGAATCGTCGCGAACCAGCGCTCGATCGTGGCGCGGAAGACGGGGACCGGCGAGGGCGACAAGGAGCTGCAAATCGGCGGCGTGATCTATTCGGACTCGGCCGCCAAGGGCGCCCGCTTCGTCGAGCTGTGCAACCAGAAGGGGATTCCGCTGCTGTTCATCCAGGACGTCACCGGCTTCATGGTCGGTAGCCGCGCGGAGCGCGGCGGGATCATCAAGGACGGCGCAAAGATGGTGAACGCGGTCGCCAACTCGGTCGTGCCGAAGATCACCCTGTTCGTCGGCAATTCCTACGGCGCGGGCAACTACGCGATGTGCGGCAAAGCCTACGGCGCCCGCTTCCTCTATGCCTGGCCTTCGGCGTCGATCGCCGTGATGGGCGGCGACCAGGCCTCCAAGACTCTCCTCTCGATCCAGCTCAAGAACCGCGGCGCGGACGTCTCCGAAGAAGAGAAGACCGAGCGCCTGCGCGAGATCAAAGCCCGCTTCGATGCCGCGATGAACCCCCGCTACGCCGCGGCCCGCCTCTGGGTCGACGCGATCATCGACCCCGCCGAGACCCGCGAGGTCCTTGCCCGGTCGCTCGCCGCCGTCGCCTGCAATCCGAACCTGCCGGAGTTCCGGACCGGGGTGCTGCAGACGTAGCATCGGAGAGAACCCGGCGAACCGCGTCTCGCAAGAAATGCATCCATGCACATAATTTGACTTGAGCCCGCCGAACCGCGATGATCGGGGCTCGAATCCTGTTCGAGTCCGCTTCCCGCGAGGAGGCGTCGGAGGTCGAGGGGTATGTGCGAGACGCCCGCGCGAAGTAGGAAGTTCGCCTTCTGGTTCGGCCGGGCGGCTTCCGCCCCTGGGCTTACTCTGCTCACCTCCCTTTCGCTGTGGTTGCTGTTTGGGCTTGCCCCTCACCCCCTCCGGGCGCAGGCCTCAAACTTCTATACCGTGGCACCCTGCCGGCTGCTCGACACCCGCGACCCGGGCGGCGCGTTCGGCGGCCCGTCGCTGTCGTTCAATATTTCCCGATCCTTCACGTTCGCCGGGCGGTGCGGTATCGCGACCGACGCGACGGCGATCTCGGCGAACCTGACGATCACCGCGCCGACGACCGCCGGCTTCGTCACCGCCTATCCGGCGAGCACGGTGCGGCCGATCACGTCGCAGCTCAACTACCGGGCGGGGCAAACGCGGACCAACAACGCGATCCTGGCGCTCGGCCCCGGCGGCGGCGTCGAGATCTACCTCGGCCAGGCGAGCGGCGCGGCGCACCTGATCCTCGACGTGAACGGCTACTTCACCGATTCGGGCGTAGCCCCGGGAACGGCGGCCGCCCCGGCGCTTCTGCCGCCGCCCGGCACCTATGCGGGCGCGCAGTCGATCCAGATCTTTTCGAGCACCCCCGGCGCGACGATCCGATTCACGACCGACGGCACCGTTCCGACCCGGACGGTCGGCCAGGTCTATACCGGTCCCGTGGCGCTCGGCACGCCGGCCACCGTGCGCGCGATCGCTTACCTCGACGGTCTCTCGGATTCGGCACCCGTCTCCGGCTTCTACAACCTGCTCGACCAGCCGACGCTCTACATTGCGACGCTCGCGCCCGAGGGGAGCTCGATCTCGGCCGGTACCGGCACCTCGACCTTGCTGCTCTCGGCGGATGCGCTCTCCGCCCGCGTGCAGTTCAACTTCTCCAACTTGACGACGCAACGCATCGCAGGCCACATTCACGGCCCGGCCGACCCCGGGACCTCAGGTCCGATTCTGTTCGACCTCGACACCGCGCCGACCCAACCCGACGGCTCGCGCATCTGGGTCTTCGCTCCGGCCGGCCCCACCACCGTCGCCCAGATCGTCGAGGCGCTGCGCGCCGGGCGGCTCTACATCAACCTTCATAGCTCGCGCTATCCGAACGGCGAGATCCGCGGTCACTACCGGCTCGCGGCGGGGTCCCAGGTGTTCGTGCCGCCGCTCCCGCCGCCTTCGCTTCCGCCCGGCCCCCCCAGCGCGCGCGACGCCGCGCGGTTCCTCACCCAGGCGACCTACGGACCGCGCTTCGAAGACATCAACGACGTCCAGACCCGCGGCTACAACACTTGGCTCGCCGACCAGTTCGACGATCCGACCGGTGCCTCGCACCTCGCCTATCTCGACGCCGCAGCGGCGGCCGGCGAGGACGTCTATTCGAACCAGGTCATGGAGAGCTTCTGGGAGCAGGCGCTCACCCGCCACGATCAACTGCGCCAGCGGACCGCGCTGGCGCTCTCCGAGATCTTCGTCGTCTCGGACGACAGCGGCGCACTTCAGAACCAGCCGTTCGGCGTGGCCGGCTATCTCGACGTGCTGGAGCACGACGCCTTCGGAAATTTCCGCCAGCTGCTCGAAGACGTGACGCTTTCCCCGGCGATGGGCGAGTTCCTGAACATGCGGGGAAACGATCGGGAAGATCTTGAGGCGATGCGCAGCCCGAACGAGAATTACGCGCGAGAGATCCTGCAGCTCTTCTCGATCGGCCTCTACCAGCTGAATCCGGACGGCACCCTCGCGCTCGATGGCCAGGTGCAGCCGATCCCGACCTACGACCAGTCGGTGGTGATGGGCTTCGCCCACGTCTTCACCGGTTGGAACTTCGCCGGCAACCCGCTCGACGACGACGGTTGGTATTGGCCGAACGAGGAGTGGCGCGAGCCGATGCAGGCCTGGCCCGATCACCATTCGGTGGGCCCGAAGCTCCTGCTGGACGGCCAAACTCTACCGCCCGGCCAGTCGCCGGAGGACGACCTGCGCGACGCGCTCGACGCGATCTTCGCGCATGCGAACGCCGGCCCGTTCCTCTGCCACGGATTGATCCAACGGCTGGTGACCAGCAACCCGAGCCCGGGCTATCTCTACCGCTGCGCCCAGGCCTTCGCCGACAACGGAGCGGGGGTGCGAGGCGACATGAAGGCGGTGCTCCGAGCGATCCTGCTCGATTACGAGGCGCGCGCCGAGACGGTGACGACGCAGCAAGGCTTCGGCAAGCAGAAGGAGGCGATCGTCCGCCTCGGCCAGATCCTGCGCGCGTTCCACGCGACGGCGCCCTCGGCCAAATTCCGGATCTGGAACCTCGAAAGCCCGGAATACGGGCTGGGGCAGAACCCGTTGCGCGCGCCCACAGTGTTCAATTTCTTCGAGCCGAACTACGTCCTGCCCGGCGCCACCGCGGATGCCGGATTGGTGGCGCCCGAGTTCAAGATCACCACCGAGACCACGGCGATCGGCAACGCGAACTTCTTCCGCGACACGGTCTATCGGGGCGTCTCCTACGATCTCGATCAGGTCACACCCGACTACTCGGAGATCTTGCCGCTGGCCGCCAACCCAACCCAGTTGATCGATCGCCTGAACCTGTTGCTGATGGCGAACGGCATGTCTTCGACCATGCGCACGATTCTGATCCAGGCGATCACGGAGATCCCCGCTTCCGAAACCGAAGAGCGGGTGATGGCCGCCGTCCACCTGATCGCCACCTCGCCCGAGTTCGTGATCCAGAAGTAGGAGCCGCCGCCGATGAAATCCCGAGCCGAATTTTCCCGCCGCGAATTCCTCCGCACCGCCTGCACCGCGGTCGGCACCGCGGCGCTCGCCAACACCGTCTTCGATCTGACCCGCGTGGCCGCCGCCGCGTCACTGCCCCGCTTCAACGCGGGCGACTACAAGGCTCTCGTCTGCGTCTTCCTCTACGGCGGCAACGACGGCAACAACACGATCGTCCCGACGGGAACGCTCGATTACAACGACTACGCAGCGGCGCGCGGCACACTCGCGCTTCCCCGCGTGAGCCTGCTGCCGATCGCGCCGCTTCATTCCGACGGCCGCTCCTGGGGGCTGCACCCGAGTCTGGGTGGCATTCGCAACCTTTTCGCCCAACGGCACGCCGCAATCCTTGCGAACGTGGGTCCGTTGGTCGCTCCGGTGACCCGCGACGATTATTTGATGGGGAGCGCGGCCCTGCCGCCGCAGCTCTTTTCGCACAGCGACCAGACGGTGCACTGGATGACCTCGCTCCCCGACCGGCCGGCGCTCTCCGGCTGGGGCGGCCGGGTGGCCGACCTACTGCGCAATCTGAATGCGAACGCCCAGATCTCGATGAGTATTTCGGTCGCGGGCACGAATACCTTCGAGGTCGGCAACCAGGTAACGCAATATCAGGTTTCGACCGAAGGGGCGCTAGGCCTCGACAATTACGATTCCGGCCCGTTCGCCGATCCGTCCTCCAGGGCGATCAAGAGCCTGCTCGAAACCCCCTACTCGAACCTCTTGGAGCGGGCCTATGCCGGGATCAAAAAGCGGGCGATCGACAACGGCGAGATGCTCGGTGCAGCGATCAACGGCATCCCGCCTCTGGTAACCGAGTTTCCTGACACCGACCTCGGCCGCCAGCTGCGCATGGTCGCCCGGCTGATCGGCGCGCGAAGCCCGCTCGAACAACAGCGGCAGATCTTCTTCGTAGCGACCGGCGGCTACGACACCCATGGCGACCAGTTGAACCCGCAGGCCGATCTGCTGGCAGAGCTCGACCAATCGCTCACCGCCTTTTACCAGGCGACGGTCGAGATGGGCGTCGCCCAACAGGTGACGTCGTTTACCGCCTCGGACTTCGGACGCACCTACCCCGCCAACGACGACGGCTCCGACCACGGCTGGGGCGGCCACCACTTCATTCTCGGCGGCGCGGTGCAGGGAGGAGACATTTACGGCGCGATGCCCACGCTCGCGATCGAAGGACCGGACGACACCGAGCAGGGCCGCTGGATTCCCTCCACCTCGGTCGACGAATATTCGGCGACGCTCGCCAAATGGTTCGGCGTGGCGCCGGGAAATCTGGCCGACGTCTTCCCCAACCTCGGCCGCTTCGCGCGGCCGGACCTGGGGTTCTTGGGGTAGGGGGAGGGCGCCTCAAGCCCAACGGGCGCACTTCGTGCGAAAATCACCGGCACCATGCTGCCCGAGCCCAAGCCACACCTCACCCCCGAAGAGTATCTAGCCCTCGACCGGGCGGCCGAGGAACGAAGCGAATACCTGGACGGCGAGATGTTCGCGATGTCCGGCGGCAGCCGGGAGCACACCGTAATTGCGATCAATCTCGCCCGCGAGCTAAGCGGTCAACTCCGTCACCGACCCTGCGACACTTACGGCAGCGACATGCGTGTCTGGGTCGAAGCGACAGGGCTCTACACCTACCCCGACCTTTCTGTGGTCTGCGCCGAGCCGCTCCTCGGCCCGGATGGCCGGCGCGACATCTTGCGCAACCCGACGCTCCTCATTGAGGTGCTTTCACCGTCGAGCGAAGCCTACGACCGCGGCAAGAAGTTCGAGCACTACCGGGCGATTCCCTCGTTCCGCGAATACCTGCTGGTCGCCCAAGACAGCCCGACGATCGATCGCTTCCTCCGCCAGGAGAGCGGCATCTGGCTGTATTCCACGGCGCGCGGTCTGGAGGCCGAAGTCGAGCTGTCATCGATCGGCGCGCGGCTTGCGCTATCCGAGGTCTACGCGAAGATTTCTTTCGAGTAGCGCCTAGAGCCGCTCCGCGAGGAACCGCCCGGCGATCGCACGGAATTCATCGGTCCATTCGTGCCCGCCGGCAAACGGCGCGGGGCGGGCGTCGACTCCGGCGGCGCGGAGGCGGGCGATGTCGGCGTTGAGCTTGCTCGGGGTGTAGAACGATTCGCCGATTCCGGCTCCTACGAGGACGACGGAGAGCCCGGCCAGCTCGCGATCGGAGATTTCCGGCGGCACGTCTCCTCCGAGCGCGAGCACTCCATCGCAGCGATCACCGCGGGCGCCGAGCTTGGCCGCCGCGCGGTAGGCCATCGCCACCCCTTGGGAAAATCCGGCGACGATCAGCGCGCCCTCTTCGCCCGCGGGATTTCGTTCGCGCAGACGATCGATGGCCGCAACGACATAGGCGATGTTGTCCTCGATTGCGTGCTCGCGGTCGAAGCGGGTCATCCAGGAGGCCACCACCTCCTGGGTTCGGGTATAGAAAGGGTGGAGCGCCTGGACCGCCGCCACGCGCCAGCCCTCGGTGCCGGGAATGCGCACCAATTCTGCGAGATGACGCTCGGCGTTTTCGCCGTAGCCGTGGAACCCGACCAGGAGCGGCGCGGTACCCCTCTCTTCGAGCGGTTCGCGGCAGAGCACCGTGCCGTGGACACGCGCGGGAACGGAGAGGGTGTGGGTCACGGCTTCGGGCATCTCGTTCTCCTGTCAGGTTTCAAAGTTCGGACTTCCTACCGGCGCCGGAGCGGTGCGGAAAGCTCGCGGACGCGCGCTTCCAGGCGTTCGGCCAGATCGGGATCTCCCGCGTGCTCTTCGACCAGCCGGACCAGGGCGCTCCCGACCACCACGCCGTCGGCGATCTCGCCCACCTCGCGCACCTGCTCCGGGGTGGAAATGCCGAAACCGACCGCCAGCGGCAGCGGCAGCTTTTTCTTCATGCGCCGGATCTCGTCCGCTAGATCTCCGGCCAGAGCCTTCTGCTCGCCGGTCACCCCCGTGCGCGACACGTAGTAGAGAAATCCGGAAGACGCCTTCGCCGCGCGGCGGATGCGCTCCTTCGTGCTGGTCGGCGCGAGCAGGTAGATCGAGTCGATCCCCTGGGCGTCGAGAATCGGCACCAGCTCGCGCTCCCCCTCTTCCGGCGGAAGATCGACGCAGAGCACGCCATCGACGCCGGAACCCGCGGCCTGCTCGGCGAAGCGCTCGAGCCCACGGGCGTGGAGCGGGTTGAAATAGGTGAAGAGGACGATCGGCACCCCCACCCGCCGACGGTGCTTGGCGATCGTTTCCAGCACGCCGGAAAGGGGGGTGCCGGCCGCCAACGCCCGGCTTGCCGCGCGTTGGTTTACCGGACCGTCGGCGATCGGATCGGAAAACGGCAGGCCGAGCTCGATGATATCCGCTCCTCCCCGCGCCAGCGCTTCGATCAGCTCGCCGGTCACGGCCAGGCTGGGGTCGCCCGCCATCAGGAATGGAATGAACGCCGCGCGCTTCTCACGCCGGCAGATGGCGAACGCCTTCTCGATTGCGCGGATGGGTTTGCTCATGACGCCACCTCGCTCTGAGTGCGATCGAACTCGATCACCGAATCGAGATCCTTGTCGCCCCGACCGGAAAGGTTCACCAGGATCACCGCGTTGCGTGACAGCAACGGCGCCCGACGGATCGTCTCGGCGAGAGCATGGGCACTTTCAAGCGCGGGCAAGATCCCTTCCGTCCGGGCGGTGCGATGAAACGCCGCGATCGCCTGGGCGTCGGTCGCCGAGGTGTACTCGATCCGGCCGCGTTCGGCGAGCCAGGCATGCTCGGGACCGATCGCCGGATAGTCGAGGCCGGCCGAGACCGAATGGGTGAGGCCGATCTGCCCTTCGTCGTCCTGGATCACCATCGTCCGCGTGCCGTGGAGCACGCCGATGCCGCTGCCGCCATGACTCCGGCCACCAAACCGGGCGGCATGCTCCCCCGGGCCGTTCCCCCGGCCGCCCGCCTCGACGCCGATCATTCGCACCTTCGGGTCGGCGAGAAACGCGGTGAACAAGCCGATCGAGTTGCTGCCGCCTCCCACGCAGGCGATCGCCAGATCGGGGCTCTCGGTCCCAGCCTGGCGCTTGAGCTGGATGCGTGCCTCGTCGCCGATCACCCGGTGAAAATCGCGCACCATGCGTGGGAACGGGTCGGGACCAAGCACCGAGCCGAGGATGTAATGGGTCGTGCGAACGTTGGTCACCCAGTCGCGCATCGCCTCGTTGATCGCGTCCTTAAGCGTCCGGCTGCCGGAATCGACCGGCACGACTTCGCTCCCGAGCAGGCGCATCCGCTGAACGTTGAGCGCTTGGCGCCGCATGTCCTCGGAACCCATGTAGATCGTGCAGGAGAGCCCGAGCGCCGCCGCCGCGGTCGCCGTGGCCACTCCGTGCTGTCCCGCGCCGGTTTCGGCGATCACCCTCTCTTTGCCCATCTCAACGGTCAACAGCGCCTGGCCCAGGGCGTTGTTGATTTTGTGCGCGCCGGTGTGCAGCAGGTCTTCGCGCTTCAAGAAGATCCGCCCGCCGCCGAGATCTTGGGTCAGGCGTTCGGCAAACGTGAGCGGCGTCGGCCGCCCGGCGAAATTCGCGAGCAGATCGTCCAGGCGCCGCCGGAACCGCCGGTCTTTCCGCGCTCGGTCGTAGGCGCGGGAAAGTTCTTCGATCGGCGCCATCAAGGTCTCGGGTACGAACCGCCCGCCGTAGCGGCCGAAGTAGCCTTGCGGGTCGGGGTTTGTGGGTTTGGGCTTACGGAACATGAGTTTCCTCGTGGGAAGCAATCTCAGAGAAGAGGCGAGAGAGGAGATCGGGGTCCTTGACGCCCGGCGAGAGTTCGACGCGCGAGCAGACATCGATGAGCAAGGCATCACTCTGTTCGACCGCGGACCGCACGTTGTCTGGACCGAGTCCGCCGGCTAGGAAAATAGGACGACCTGCGGCAGCGGCGGCGAACAGCTTGAGCGCCGAGTAGTCCCAGGCCTGACCGGTGCCGCCGAACGCGGAAGAAACCGCGGGGGCATCGACGAGAAAACCCCAGACTTCCGGGAAGCGCTCAGTCTCTCGGACAGGAACGCCGCGGAACGCCTTGATCGCCCGGGCGGCGAACGGCGCGATCCACTCCGGGCTCTCGTCGCCGTGGAATTGGAGCAGATCGAGACCCACCGCGCCCGCGATCTCTTCGACTTGAGGAGCGGGCGCGTTGACGAACACTCCGACCAATCGCACCCGCCCTTCGACCGCTTCGGCGATCTCCCGCGCGCGCTCGACCGAAACACAACGCGGGCTGCCCGGATAGAAGTTGAGCCCCAGATACGCGGCGCCCAGCTCCACGGCCAGCCGCGCATCGCCGACGGTCGTAACGCCGCACACCTTCACCTGAACGTTCATCATCCCAACCGCCCCGCACCCGTCATCTCGGCGAGCAGCGTGCCCGGGTTCTCGGCCAACAACAGCGCCTCGCCGATCAGGAAGGCATGAAACCCCGCATCCATCAACAGCGCCACATCGCCGGCGTGACGGATGCCGCTCTCCGCCACCCGGATCGCGCCGAACGGCAGCAGCGGCAGGAGCGTCATCGACCGTTCGAGCGAGACATCGAACGTGCGGAGATTTCGGTTGTTGACGCCCACGATCTCCCACCCCTCCTCCGCCATCGCAACCTTTGCCAGATCGTCCGGATCGGTCGTTTCGACCAGCGGTACAAGCCCCAGGCCGCGGGCCTGTCCGGCGTAATCTTCCAGCTCGGCGGCGGAGAGGAGGGCCGCGATCAGCAGCACGGCGGAAGCCCCGGCGTCCTTCGCATAGACCAGCTGGACCGGATCGACGATGAAATCCTTGGCGATCGCGGGCAATCCGGAAGCTTCGCGGCAGGCCGTGAGCAGCTCGTACGAGCCGAAGAAATGATCGGGCTCAACGACGACCGATAGGCAGGCAGCCCCCCGCTCGGCGTAGAGCCGCGCCTGGGCGATCGGATCGAATCGATC
>JBBSBW010000026.1:0-96170 GCA_038250865.1 Thermoanaerobaculia bacterium
CACCCCGGGTCGTTGAGGCCCCCGAGCATCGCAAACGAGCCCGTAAAAATTCAAATCGTGGACACCCGTGAATCGACTGAAGCCATTGCGACTGTTAGGCTTGCGGCTCGGTGGACGCGAATGAACCGGACACTAGTGAAGGTAATACTATTTCGTGATGTCGAGCCACTCACCTACCGGGCGAAGGTGATCCTTTACTTCACGATCGAGGGCGAGTACAGCGAAGCCAGCTTTCAGCTCCGCCTACGGCTGGCGCTCGATCCAGCCGGCAAGCTGGCCCCCGGGAGCATTGAAGTCCTTCCCTGGTGCCTTGCCGGTGCTGCGCCCCCTTGCACGGAATTGCTCGATCCGGACTCCGCCGTGATCGTCTCACCGCCCCTGTTCGCCGGTCATGAGATTCAGACCTCGGCGCAGTTCCGCAGCGGGGCGTTCCTCAATATCCCTAACGAAGGCAGCACCGACAACATCCTCACCGACGACGTGCCCTGGCCGGATCTGCTGCGCGGGACGGCTTGGGATCGACTGCTCGGGGTACTGCCGTGAGGCCGTTTTGGAGTGCGCCCATGCGATTCTGGTTCGTCGTCATCTCGGCGTTGGGTCTCTTACCGCTTCCGGCCCATGGCCGTACCCCCGAGGAGGTGGCTTGCGAAGAAGCGAAACTGGACCGGTTGGCGCATCGGATGGCAAACAATGGGGCCGGCATGAACCTGTTTCTCTGGGCGGTTGAGGGAGATCGCTACTCAGGACTGGCAGCGTATCCATACTTTGGCATTGGGGAGCCACGAACCCGCGATGACCGGCAAATGGGCTTCGATCTCACCTTGCACCGAGCTGCGGACCGCCTGAACCCACGGCGGCCGCTCCTGCCGCAGGCGGTGCTGACCCGCAACGATCTGCTGACCACGCCGTTTCTCCGACCGACGGACTTCCCGCGTCTTGACGTGAAATTGGAGCTGGCCCCCGAAGTGGTGAATCCCCAAGAGCCGACGCAGGGCGTCGTGATCACCAGCGAGCCGGGTACGCCGACCGGCGCAGCGAGCGGGGCCGGCAGGGCTCTCGAAGCCGACAACCTGTTCGAACGGTGCCCCGGGGAAGAAAACTCGGCATTCGACCTTCAGGTGTTCGAGATCCTGTCGCGGACACTGCGGATCTCGGAAGCTCTGCTGTTGCCGTTCCCGTCCGGCCGTGGGCTCTTCCTCTATAAGGTGATCCTCTTCCGGGACGTCGAGTCACTCAGCTATCGGGCGAAGGCAATCCTCTATGACACCATTGAGGGCGAGTACAGCGAGGCCAGCTTTCAGCTCCGGGTGCGCCTGGCACTCGATCCAAGCGGCAAGCTGGCCCCCGGGAGCATCGAAGTCCTTCCCTGGTGCCTTGCCGGTGCTGCGCCCCCATGCACGGAATTGCTCAATCCGGACTCGGCCGTGATCGTCTCACCGCCCCTCTTTGCCGGTCACGAGATTCAAACCTCTGCGCAGCTCCGCAGCGGGGCGTTCCTGAATATCCCTAACGAAGGCAGCACCGACAACATCCTCACCGACGACATCCCCTGGCCGGATCTGCTGCGCGGGACGGCTTGGGATCGGCCGCTGGGGTTGCCGTAGGCAATTGCGCCCCCCGCCCGCGCCGGTGGCGAATCCGGGCGGGAGGCGCCACCTGAGGGCCTACCGTTCGGCCCGCTCCCCCGCCGCGACCGGCGCGGGGCGGCCGTTGGGGTCCCAGGTGCCACCTTCTGGCGCGAACAGCCGGTCGGGCGCGCCGGTTCCGGTGGTGAACGGCGCCTCGGGCTCGGGGCGGCCGTTCGGGTCGGTGAGGCTACCCTGGGGCGCGAACAGCCAGGAGAGGCCGCCGCGCGCCCAGCCGGTTGTGGCACGGACGAAATCCCAGGCGTCGAAAGCGGCGGGGGCCGGGGCGGCGGCGAGGGCGAGCAGCGCGGCGAGCACCGCGACACGGCAAAAGAGGGCGGGGCGGGCGGGCATGACGAAGCCTCCTTGGGGCGAAGCCCGCGGGGCAGCCCGGGAACCTTCATGGCCCCCGCGCCCGCGGGGGCAACGCTCGCGGCGTTGCGTGGAGCGTAGTTTCGCACCGGTTGAGTAGGAGAGTACTCAGCCCGGCGGGTTCGCATCGCACACGACGGAACCGCGAAGTTGCCGCTTTCGACAACTTAAATCTTCTGAGCGAGATTTGCTAGGATTTTCTTCGTGAGAATCAGGATTTTGCTGCAGCCGTAGATGGAAACCTGGAAAAATGGTCGTGAACCCGTCGGGTGCAGGGTTCAGCCGCCTGGCGAAATGAATTCTCTGGGTGGCGAACGGCTGCTCCGCCCGTCATTCCGAGCGAGAGAGAGGAATCTGGGTGGCGGGGGATGCGGATCCCGTTGCCGCACCGGGATGGAAGGCCGCCCAACCCCCAGACCCCTCGCTCTCGCTCGGGATGACGGGGGTGGGCGGCTTCCTTCGTGGACGGCGCGTCTAACGGCGGGGGATCGGCCGCGCGGCTTGCAGCACTTCGACTTCGCGCACGGCCGCGCGAATCAACACCGCCGTCGCCTTCTCTTGCCACGCCGCCTGTTCGAGCAGGCGCAATGATTCCATCGCCTCGCGCGAGATGCCCAAGCCGAGGAACGAGATCACCAACAGACGCGCCGCCTCGCGGATCTCGGCATGGCGCCCCTGCGAAAGCCAGAGTCCGCACAGGTCGAGCATGACGAGCGCCTGATGGAACGGCATTTCGGCTTGGCCAAACTCCTGCACCAGGTTCTTGAACGCAGCCTCGGCCGATTCGGGGTGACCCAAACCGGCCGCGCAACTCGCTTCCAACCAACGGAGTTTGCGCATCTCCGTTTCGGGTACAAATTCGGCAACCATCTCGCGGACCGTCGGCATCAGACCGGCAGCTTCGGCGAACAACCCATCGCGCACCAAACAGTCGAGCACGTTCTTATACGCCAGCGCTCCGAGTTCCCGCTCCCCGGCCGCGGTTAGCCCATCGAACGCGGTCAAGAAGCGTTCAATCGCTTCTGCGTGACGCCCTTGATAGGACGCCACGTTGCCCAAGCTCATCAACACCCGCCCCAGCTCCGCCTCCTCCCCTGCCTCCCGGTGATGCTCCTCCAGCACGAGCAGGATGCTCTCGGCTCGGTCGAACTGCCGGGCGTCCGTGTACACCGAGGCGGCGAGGCTTGAGATCTGGTCGATCAGCCGGAGATCGTTGGTGCCTCGGTGCGCTTCTTTGCGCGCCAGCTCCAGCTCTCCGATCGCCGCCTGGGTGAAACCCGAGAGACGCCAGGCGTTGGCCCGTTCGGCGCGGGCGAGGGCGATCAGGTCCCGCAGGTGTGGTTCGGGTTTCTTCTTCTTCGCCAGCTCCTTGGCGCTGCTGAACGCGAGGGCGGCGAACTTCAGATAGGTCGGCAGGTGCCCGCCGCGCTCGGAACGGGCGGCTTGGATCAAGCCCTCGATCAAGGCGATCTGAAGCTCGCGGCTGAGCTTCGGCCGCTGCGGCGCGATCCCCGGCGGCGAGATGAGGATCGCCAGCAGCTCCGTTTCCGCCCGTTTGCGCAGGCTGACCTTGGCGAACGCCCGATCGAGCACGGGGTCATAGTCGTCCGCCGAAACCTCCGGCGCATAGTCCCGATCGACCTGCTGGTGCAGGCCGCGGCAGATCGGACCGCAGACGTCGCATCCGGCGATCAGATGCAGCACCACCGCACGGGTGCGGGAGTGTTCGAGATCGCCGGCAAACAGAGCTTCCAGCTCGCCCGGCCGGGGATGGGCGGAAGGGGGTGCGTCCGGGTCCCGCGGCAACCGGTGGTTCGGCATCGAGCGGTCATCCTCCCAAACAGCCAATCGATGATCCATTGTCGCGCCGGATTGTCGCATGAACACGGAACCATCCGAAAGGGAAAAATGACATTCCGCCATTCGGCAACGATCCGCCCGCGAGCGGGTGAACGGAGCCCGGGGCGAAGCGGGCCTCCCGGGACCCGCAGATCTCACAGCTTCCACCACCAAGAGCAATGATATCCAGACCTCTATAGATTCCTTGCTGTTACTTATGGCGCCTGCTTGACCCGCACAAGAAATTTTTGCTCAACCCTCTTGACTTCTTCGCTCGACCTGCTTTACGGTTCGCCGCCATGAGGCAATCCTATACTGAAAATGACGTTATTTTCCTGGAATCGGCAGTACGCGACTCCTTGGATCGTTCTTTCTTCGACCGTCGGCTCAGCGCAATCCTCGCCGCGCGTCGCCAGGAGCTCGGATGGTCGCAGGACGACCTCGGCCTGCGGATCGGCGTCACCCGGGCGATGGTGTCCCGCTACGAGCGAGGCGATTCGGTCCCCGGCCTCCGGGTGTTTGCGCAGCTCTGCCGGACCCTGGTGCTCGATGCGCGGCTCATCCTTTCTCTCGCGCTCTCCCCGACCGATCTTCCCGATTCCACCCCCGATTCCGAGGGGAGGCGCTCATGAGCATTCCCGCCGTCCTGCCGTTGCTCTCCTCCGTTCCGATCTCCCCGGCGCGCAGCAGCCGGGCCGAATCGATCGTCCGGCTCGCCGAGCAGGGAGGCGTTCTCGCCGCGCCACCCCGGTCTGCCATGACCGCAAATTGGCGGCCGCACCTCGCGGTCGAGCTCCACCACGTCTTTACCGGCGACGGCCCCGAAGGGGCGCAGCTCTCCTGGCTGCTCGACCTCGCCAACCCGGCCGGCCTGGCGGCGGCGACCGCGCTGCTGGAGCTGGTGGAAGAATCGACGGCCGTCACCGCCGACCTGGTCGATTCGGTTGCGTTCTGGGCGCTGCGGACCGGCAACATGACCGACGCGGCCTACCTGTCCGCGGCGGCGGTGAGCTGGGCGTTGCGCGGCGACGGGCACCGGCGTCTGGGCCAAGCGTTGCGAGCCGAGGCGGCATTCGAAATGGCGTTCGAGCTGCTCGCCGGCTCGACCGATGCGGCGGCGACCGCGCGGGTGGAACAGCTTTTCGCCCGGTATGAGCGCTCCCGCGACGCGGCGCGGCCGGCGCTCCTGGGGTTTGAGCGGGCGCTTTCCGCCTACCGGCTGGCGGGCGACCGCCTGGCGGTTCTCGATACCGCCGCCGAGCTGGTGGCTACCTACGGGGCGACGCACCGGCCGGCGGAGGCCGAAGCGTCGCTCGCCCTTCTCCGCGACGCGACCGAACGGTACTTCGTCGGCCTGACGCTGGAACGTGAGATGGCCGATCTCACCTCCCGTGGGCGCGATGCCGCAGCCCATTGGCTCGAAGCGGTTGTGCAAAGCGGCGCCGCGGGACTGTTTTCCTCGCGCTTCCTCGACGAGCTCGCCCTGCTTGCCGCCGAGCGGATCGCGCGCCACCGGCCCTGGTTCGGCCCCGAACCGACGGTTCGTGACGCCGCGGCGGAAGCGGCACGCCTTTTCGGACAGATCACCGCCGCGGAACGGATGTCCGACCCGGTCGCGGCGACCCTGCACGAGCTGTTTTGCGTCGATCGGACGACCCCGCGCAGCCTGCCGGCGGACCTCTACACCCCGCTGGTGTTCTTCATTCCACGCCGGCGGCCGGCGGCCCAACGCCGCGCTGAACGAGACCCCGTCGTTTGACCGCAGTCTGACTGCAAGGAGAGTCCCCATGAATGAGCCCGTCCCCACCCCTTCCACCCCGGCCCCCGGCGTCCCTCCCCTGGCGGTCGAGGCGCTCGCCTTCTCCAGTCTCAAAGCCGAGCGGATTCAGCTCGCGCTGCTGGAGCTTCCCGGCTGGTTTCTCGCCGAAGACGCCGGCTCGATTTCGCGAACCTTCGAGCCGCGCACGCGGGAGGCCGCCCTCGCGCTCACCTGTCTGATCTGTGAAATCTGCCGCGCCGAGGGGCACGAGGCGGCGCTCCACCTGACCGGCAATCGGCTGGTGGTGGTGGTCTCCACCCCCGAGGCGAAGGGCTTGACCGAAGCGGACCTCGAATTGGCACGCCGGATCGCGTTCCAGAAGTAAACCTCATGGCACGAGCGCTTTGCGTCGCGAATTTCCAGCCGCGCCATGGGGTTTTCCCGCCGCGCGTCGCGAATCTTTCGGCGCAAGTATCGAATTTTCCGGTGCAAGTCCCGAAAAAGTTGGGCTCGGTATCTATTTTCGGACCGAAAGAATCGAAAACGAAAACGTCCGTATCGATTCTTGGACCTCCGAAAACGAAAACCTCGCTCCGAAAATCGATTCTTGCCGCGCGAAAAATGAAAACCACGGGGCTGAAATCGGTACCGGCGACAAAACTATCGCGACTCGCGGTCGGAAACGCGCTGCGATCGGACCGGAAATCGGGCCACTTGTCCGAAAAACCTTTACCCGTCGCCGGCTTTCGGCGACGTCTCTCAACCAGAAAGGAGTCGTCATGAAATCTCCACGCTCCCTCCCCGATCGCCTCAGACGTTACGAAACGCTGATCCATCGAATGGGCAACGACCTGGATCTGCTGCCTCAAGCGCGGGACGCCCACGCTCAGTTGACCGGCTTGGTCAACGACATCAAGGGGCGTTCCGACCAGGAGGCGATCCTCCGCGGCCAGGCCAAGAAGTCGATGGCAAATCGCGACCTTCTTGAAAGGGCGGCGCGCTCGGTCCGTCTCACGCTCGTCACGATCCTGCGGGCGCATTACGGGCCGAACAACGAACAGCTGCTGGAGTACGACGTTCCGATCGGTCGCCCCGGCCGTAAGGCCAAGGCGATCGCAGCCAAAGCAGTGGTCGATGGAGGTTCGACCCCACCGTCGTCCACCGAGCCTTCCGCGCCTGCCGCGCCGACGGCGTAGTTCCGTGGGGTGGGGGGCTTTGGCTCCCCCCCTTTTTCTTTCTATGAATGAAAGGGTCTGAGATGGATAAAATGACGAGAGGGGCAGGGGCGGCTGCGGCCGGTAACGCATTCACCGACAGTTTCCTCGAACGCTTGGATCACCGCGACGAGTCGGTCCCGGGCAGCGACGAGGCGACGTTTGCCGGCGATTGGCAGGTGCGACGGGAAAAAAGTCGCTTTCTCCTCCTGCGCGACTTCGAGCAGGTCGGCGAGGACGTGCCGCCCTGTTGGTTCACCCAAATCGGGCGCGCGAATCTGGCGGTGGCGGCGCTCGCCGCCGCCGCGCGCGATCCCTTGTTTGAATTCGGGCAGGAGACGCGAATGGGGCATTTCCCGATCGTCCTGCTCGACGGCGGCGACCACCCGGCGGTGGTGGGCGAAAGCCGGCTGTTTCACGATTCGTTTCTCGCCTACCTCCACGCGATGGAGATCTTGGCGCGCAACCCGCGGGCGTTCGCCCACGTCGGCCTGGCGATGGGCGGCGATGCCTTGCGGATCGCAGGTCGCATCTTGAACGGCGGCATCGAGGATGACCCCAAGTCATGATGCCACCGCTTTTCACCAGGTTGTGCTGTGCAGGTCAACCCAAAATCACCTGGAGGAGTTATGCTCCCTACCATGCGACGCCAAGACGAAGAAATCCGCGCTCTCGAATACCTTGCCATGATGGTGCGCGTCACCGGCCGCTCTCTCAAAGAGATCGACGAGACCCTCGGCTGGTGCCGCGGTACCACGAGCCAAGTGCTCAAGGGAAAAATCCAGCTCAAGTTCCGGCACATCCTGGAGATCCTCGACGTCTGTGAGGTGCCGACCGCGATGTTCCTCGAAAACATCTACCCGAACATCCGATCCGCCGGCCTGCAATGGCCGGAGGTGGGCGACGAGGCCGCGGAAGGAATCCTCTCGGAATACCCGAAAGCCACCGCGGCCCGACAGCGCCGGCCGGCCCGGACCTCCCCGCCCGACGCCCAGGCGATGCTCGCCGAAATCATGGCCCGCCTCCCCGCTTTCATGGCGCTCCGGCCGCAAAGGTCTCTGTCGACGCCGGCCCGGCCGGATGCTGTGGAACAGCCCAAGGCGAAGGGGCCGAAGAAAGCCGCCGCGAAGGTTGGCGCCAAGGCTGCGGGGCGGGTGGCGAAGCGGAGGAGCTGAGGCGCGCCTTAGTTCTCGTCTAAGATCGACACTGTGGCCAGCCCAATATGAAGCCTTCTCTCGATTCCGTCATTGCGGCCTTCGGCTCTGCGTCGAAGAAGAAACTTGCCAACCTGTCCGCCAGCGGCCAGCCGGAGGATCAACTCCGTGCGCCTTTCGAACAACTGCTCGGCGACCTGGCGGAGCTGGCGGGTATTCCTCGGGCGAAAGTCGCGGCAGTTGGCGAATCCTCGCTGAGCGATCTGAAAACACGGCCGGACTACGCCATCACGGTCCGGCAGGCGCTCGTCGGCTTCGTGGAATTGAAAGCGCCGGGCAAAGGGGCTGACCCACGCCGGTTCCGCGAGCCGCACGACAAAGCCCAATGGGAGAAGCTGCGCTCGCTGCCGAACGTTCTGTACACGGATGGCAACGCCTTCAGTCTCTGGCAGAACGGCGCGTTGGTGGATTCCGTCATCTCGCTGGTCGGTGACGTCGAGTCTTCGGGAGACAAGCTGAAGGCCCCGCCGGGGCTGCTGGCGCTGTTCGACAGCTTTCTGCGGTGGGAGCCGATCCCGCCTCGCAATGCCAAAGACCTGGCGCATGTCAGCGCGCGGCTTTGCCGGTTTCTGCGCGACGAGGTCACCGAACAGCTCGCGCTCGGGAGCGAGGCGCTGACCGGGCTCGCGACCGATTGGCGCAAATTGCTCTTCCCTGACGCCACCGACGAGCGCTTCGCCGACGGCTACGCGCAGGCGGTCACTTTCGGCTTGCTGATGGCGAGGGCGAAAGAGATCTCCCTTGCCAAGGGACTTTCGCAGGTCGCCGCGGAGTTGTCGAAATCGAGCTCGCTGATCGGCGCCGCACTTCGCCTCCTCACGGACAACGCGGAGAACCAAGCAACGCTCAAGACCTCGCTGGGCACCCTCACGAGAGTACTCGACGCGGTGGACTGGTCGACGGTGAGCAAAGGCCGACCCGAAGCCTGGCTCTACTTCTACGAAGATTTTCTCGAGGTCTACGACAACGATCTTCGCAAGCTGACCGGCTCCTACTACACGCCGCCGGAGGTCGTGGGCGCGATGGTTCGCCTGGTAGACGACGTGCTGCGGTCGGAACGCTTCAGTCTCCACGCTGGCCTCGCCTCGCCGGCGGTCACCCTGGCCGATCCGGCCACCGGCACGGGGACCTTCCTGCTCGGCGTGCTGCGAAAGATCGCCCAGACTGTCGAGGCGGACGAGGGTGCAGGCTCGATTGGCGGCGCGATCGACGCGGCAGTGAAACGCTTGATCGCCTTTGAGATGCAGCTCGGGCCGTTCGCGGTCGCCCAACTCCGCATCCTCGCCGAGATCGTCGAGCTGACCGGCTCGCTGCCGTCGGAACCCTTGCGGATGTTCGTCACGAACACCCTCGGAAATCCGGAAGACGACGAGGGGTGGATTCCCGGCATTCTCGCGCCCATCGCTCAGTCGCGGAAAGCGGCGAACAAGATCAAGCGCGACGAGCCGATCATGGTCGTGCTTGGCAATCCTCCCTACAAGGAGAAGGCGAAGGGGAGCGGCGGTTGGATCGAAGGGGAAAACGCCAAGGCAGAAAAATCCGCGCCGCTCGCGGAATGGATGCCGCCGGCCGAGTGGAAAGCCGGAGCGCACAGCAAGCATCTCCGGAACCTTTACGTCTACTTCTGGCGCTGGGCGACCTGGAAGGTATTCGACCATCACCCCGCAAATCGCGCCGGCATCGTCTGCTACATCACGGTCGCCGGCTTCCTCGGCGGGCCGGGCTTCCAAAAAATGCGCGACTACTTGCGGCGCACTTGTGACGACATCTGGGTGATCGACTGCTCGCCGGAGGGGCACCAGCCGGAGGTCAACACGCGGATTTTCCAAGGTGTGCAGCAGCCGATCTGTATCGTCCTTGCCTCGCGTTCGGCCAAGAGCGACCCGGAAGTGGCGGCGAAAGTGCGCTTTCACGCTCTGCCGACCGGACGCCGGGAAGAGAAGTTCAAAGCGCTGGCCGGGCTGCGACTGACAGGCAGCGAATGGATCGACTCTCCGACTGAATGGCGGGCGCCGTTTCTTCCGGCTTCGACTGGTGCGTGGGCGATTTTTCCGAAGCTGGAGGAGCTGTTCGTCTATAACGGTTCGGGTTCGATGCCAGGGCGGACCTGGATCATTTCGCCGGACGCGGACTCGCTGGATAAACGCTGGAAGAAGCTTCTCACAGCACCGAAAAATGAGATGGACTCTTTCTTCCACCCCCACCTATCAGGGGAGGGACTCGGCGACAGGCATAGCCAGCGGATCGTGAAAGAAGGTCTTCCCGGGTACGAAGCCAGACCAAAGCCGGTGGCCGAAGAAACGGGCGCCTGCATTCCTCCGGCGCGGTACGCCTACCGTTCCTTCGATCGACAATGGATCGTCCCCGATAATCGATTGGTCAACAGGCCCAACCCCGAGCTGTGGGCGTTACGCTCGGAAAGCCAGGTCTATCTCACAACAGTCTCCCGAACTTCGCCTTCCACGGGCCCTGCACTCACGCTTACCGGCCTCATCCCGGATCATGACCACTACAATGGCCGGACAGGACGAGTCTTCCCTCTTTGGAGGGATTCCACTGGAAAGGCCGCGAACTTACCGGCCCGACTTTTACCGTTTCTAGCGCAATGCCTGGGCCGCGCCGTAGGTGCCGAAGACTTTGTGGCGTACATCGCCGCGACAGCCGCGCACCCTGCCTTCACGTCGCGCTTTCAAGACGACCTCTCGACACCCGGCCTACGCATCCCGATCACCGCCGACCCCGCCACGTTCGCCGAAGCTGTAGCAATTGGGCGCACCGTCATTTGGCTCCATACCTTTGGCGAACGATTTGCCGATCCCAACCACAAGCGCCCCGCCCAGCCGCCCCGGCTTCCTGAGGCGAAACGGCCGCGCATTCCCGCTCGGGGCGCCATCCCGCAAGACCCGGAAGCAATGCCGAACTCGATCGACTACGACGCCACGACGAAGCGCCTTCTGATCGGCAAGGGCTATGTCGAGAACGTCGAGCCCGCCGTGTGGCACTACGAAGTTTCTGGCAAGCAAGTGCTACTGCAATGGTTCAGCTACCGGAAGCGCGACCGCGAGCGCCCGATCATCGGCGATCGCCGGCCGCCTTCGCCTCTCGGCCTGATCCAGCCCGACCATTGGCTCGCCGAATACACCACCGAGCTGATCAACGTTCTGAACGTACTCGGTTGGCTGGTCGAGCTAGAACCTCAGCAGGCGGAGCTGCTGGAGAAGATCTGCGCCGGGCCGATGATCACGGCCGAAGAGCTTCGAGCCTCTGGGGCTCTCGAAGTGCCCGTCGCGCCCAAAAAGAGCAAAAAGCCGCCAAAGGATGGACCGGGCCTGTTCGAAGGCCTGGAGACCTAGCACGCCGACGACTGGGTCGGGCTTCCAGCCCTTTGGGGCTAATGCGCTTCCGCTCCTGGGGCTTCGCCCCAGGCTAGTTTGGGATCGCGCCTTCGGCGCTGGCGGATCGAGGCCCCGGAGCCTACTCCTGGATATCCACCGTGATCCGTAATTTCGGCGCCGACCCGTTCGCGAACAACTCCGTCCATCGAGCGGCTGGGATCTTGAACTCCGCCTTCGGTGGCACGTAACTGCGGGACCAAGCGCCGAGGGTCAGATTGTTCCAGGTCTTATGGCCTACCTCTTGCCTTGCGAATCGATGAGCGCAACGGTGAGGTCGATATCTTGGAGTGACCATTCGCTTACCAGCGTCAAGGACGCCTCGACGCCAATCTCGGCCGGCGTTTCCGCAACTTTCTTGACCGTCAGCATCCGAACGCGAGCCTGGTCGCAGACGTATCGGTCAACCTCTGGGTAAGCCCGTGCCTTCCCTAGGGGTTGCCGGTCGAACGGCTCGCGAGGCTGTCCTTTCGGATCGACGTCAGCACCGAGGGAAACCTCGATCGCCATCGGGTCCACTACTTCCGTACGCGTGCTTCCAGCACCCGTACCCGCGGTGACCTGGGCAAGTGCAAACAGGCTTCCAATCAAGAAACCGGCCATCGGCCACGACCTCACAGGTTTCGGACTACAGGCAATCCTACAGGAAACGTCCCCGATCCGGACCGTCTCCACCTTAATCGAGCATCAGAGGATTTCGCCCAACGGCCGGCGAAACCCTCAACGCGTCCGTCTATTGATTTGAAGCTTGGATGTTGATCGGGTCAAGACGGTCGGCGAAGCATAACGGGATAGGGGGGCGAAGATGCTGCACCCACGCTTGGTGCGAGCTGTTGCCATCGCAGCCATTACATCACTCGTTGGCTTGTCAAGCGCTTTTGCGAAAGATGAGACAGCGGAGACTTGTGGCAACGAGAACTGGGCCTTTTGGATATGGAGCTTCATGGCAGGCTCCGACCACTCCAATGCAGTGATTGCGCGCAATCCTGCCGTGACTCGCGTCGTGACCCTGACGCGAGACGGCCAGCGGCTTCAAGGACTGAGACTCGGTTCCGCTCATACTCCTGCCGCTGGGGCGGTTCTTGTAATCCAGGGGAACGCCATGCTTGCTTCCGGCCTCATCGAGCGCCTGGAACCGTTCCGGCAGGCAGGAGCGGATGTATATATGTATGACTTCCGTGGCTATGGCAAATCGACAGGCGAAAGTAGGATCGCCGCCATGACCGCCGACTACCGGGAGATACTTGAAAAGCTGGTCAACACCAATCCTAAAGTCAGCGTCTACACCCTTTCCTTCGGGGGCGTGCTGCTACTCAACTCTGGCTTTGACTTCGGACGGCTTCACGCAGTGGTATTCGACGCCGTCCCCAGCACTCTCGACCCTTACAAATGCATGGAAGACTATGCACCCACCAGCCACCTTCCAAGCGACTGTCGAGCCTTTGTGGCAAACGCTTCGTCCGAAGATCCTGTTCTCCCTGAGCCGAAATCGCGCCCTCTACTGGAAGCGGTGAAGAGGTGTGGCGGCCGTGCGGTCTGGAGGGGCACTCCCTACCATCCGTTCAAGCGTGAGCCGCTCGATCAGGTGAACAGTCGTTTGAAGGTCATGGCCCTGGAGCTAGGCATCACCGACGAGACGCGCCATGAGCAATGAGGAACTCGGTCGGATCAGCGTGAGCTGCGTGGTCGCCGTCATTGCCGGCTCCCTGCTGCTCAGCCCATCGATCTGGGGGATGGCGCCGATTCTGTGGTGGCTGGTCTATACGCTCGGCTGCGGCGTTCTGCTCAACACCAAGCGTGGCGAAAAGCCTTCGAGGTTGGCGCTTTTCGCACTGGCCCCGGCACTCGCCCCACTGGTCGCGGTTCTCTATCTCTTCCTTATCGACAAGCTGGACAGATTCTCGGACTTGGATGCCGACAATCCACGCTTTCCTCTGCTGCTCCTGTTTTTCGTACTGGTCTCTTGGCTCGGAATCTTTCTCTTCTCATTCGCTCGGCTAGCCGTGCTCGGCTTCCTGAGGTGGGTGGCGAAGGGCAAAGGGACCGATTGGCTCTCCAAAGCCGAATTGACCGTGCGGGCTCTGATCGGCCTCCTTGCGGCTCTCGCCTTGCTCGCGGCCACTCTCGCGAGCCGAGGAAGTGGTGACACTGACCCCCGTGGAAAGCGCGGACGCCCCCCTCAAGCCACCGGCAGCGCGGGCGCAAGCGGCGCCAAGTCCGGCTCCCCTTCGTAGGTCACCCGTTCGAGGAACAACCCCGAAGGCGGCGCGGTCCAGGCCGCCGTGTTGGCGGCTCCCGGGATCGGCTTGGCGGCGAGGAGGGATTTGAAGTCGCGTTCGGACAGCTCTCCGGTGCCGACTTTGACCAGGGTGCCGACGACGCGGCGGACCATCTTCCAGACGAAATGCGACGCTTCGATGCGGAAGAGGATCAGCGAGCCGGAAGCGACGATCTCGGCGCGGTGGACCAGAACTTGAGTGCTCGTCTGATCGTCCGGCCGTTCGCAGAAGAGGCGGAAGTCGTGGCTGCCGGCGAGCAGCGCCGCGGCGCGGGACATCGCCTTTTTGTCGAGCGGGTGCTTGACCCACCAGACGAAGCGCTTGACCAGGGCGGTGCGGCGGGTGGAGATCTGGAAGAGGTAGACCCGCGAGGCGGCGTGGTGGCGTGAATGAAACCGGTCGGCCGCGAGTACGCAGGAGACCATATGGATGTCGGAGGGGAGCCGATCGTTCACCCCCCAGGCGAACTCGTCGAGGTCGACCGGCCGGGCGAGCTTCAGGTGGGCCACCTGGGCGAGCGCGTGAACCCCGGCGTCGGTGCGGCCGGCGCCGCCCAGCTCGCGGATTTCGCCCACGGTTTCTTCGATCGCGCGGCGCAGTTCGCCCATCACGGTGCGGGCGTTTTTCTGCTCTTGCCAGCCGCTGTAGCGGGTTCCTTCGTACTCTAAGGTAAGGCGATAGGTAGGCACGACGGCGGATTATGACGGAAACTCGGCGCCGGACATCCGTCCCGCTCCGATCCGCCCGCCACACTGGTCTTCTCGGACATGAGTTCCAACTCCCCCACCTCCGCATTGTCCCTGCTCGAAGCTTCTCACCGCCGCACTGCCCGCAGCCTGCCGCGAGAAGACCGAAGCTGCGGCTGGATCGAGACGCTCGAACCTCCGGCGCCCGCCCGGGTGTTCGGCGTTTCTCCGGGTGCGCCGATCGGGCCACAGACGTTTGACGCGGTGGTGATCGGCGCCGGGTTCACCGGACTTGCCACCGCCCGCCGGCTCGCAGAGCAGCGCCCCGGCTGGCGCATCGCCCTGGTCGATGCGCAGCGGGCAGGATTCGGCGCCTCGGGCCGCAGCTCGGGCTTCGTCGTCGATCTCGCCCATTTCATCGCCCGGATGGAGCCCGCGGCAAGCCGCAAGTTCGTGGCGCTCTCGCGCAGCGGAATCGGCGAGCTGCGCAATCTCGCCCAGGCGCACGAGATCGCCTGCGGTTGGGACGAACGGGGCTGGCTCCACGTCGCGGCGGGCGCCGTGGCGGAAAAATCGCTCCCCTTTCTCGCCGCCTGGCTCGACTCTCTCGACGAACCGTACGAGAAGCTCGACGCCGCGGGCTTGGAGGCCATCACCGGCACCGCCTTCTACCGCGCCGGGCTGCGCCTTCCGGGAAGCGTGCTGGTGCAGCCCGCGGCGCTTCTGCGCGGCTTGGCCGCGACGCTGCCGCGAGCGGTCGAGCTGTACGAGGAATCGCCTATGCGCGAGATTCGCCGGGAGGGATCGACGTTCCGCCTGGAGATGGCCGGTGGCGAGATCCACTCTCCGCTCGTCTTCGTCGCCGCGAACGGCTACGCCCCGGCCCTTGGCGTGTTCGAGCGGCGGGTGTTTCCGCTCTATACCTTCGGCAGCCTGACCCGGCCGCTCAGCACGGAAGAACAGGAGATCCTGGGCGGCGAGCGCGAATGGGGCCTGCTCGCCGAGGATGCGATGGGCTCGACCGTCCGGCGGACCCGCGATCAGCGCATCCTGATCCGCAACAGCGCCCGTTTCACCCGCGACCACGTCCTGCCGGACGGCCCGCCGGAGGCGATCCTGAACCTCCATCGACAGGCGTTCGCGAAGCGCTTCCCAAAGCTCGCCCACGTGCCGTTTTCCCACAGCTGGAGCGGCCCCCTGGGCGTTACCCCCGACCGCTCGATCGCGTTCGGCGCGGTCGAACCGGGTCTGTTCGCGGCGGGCGGCTACACCGGAGCCGGCATCGCGATCGGCACCACCGCCGGCCGGCTGCTCGCCGATCTCGCGCTCGGGGAAGACTCCGAATCGCTCGCCGCGATGCTCTCTCTGCCGCAGCCGAAGAAACTGCCGCCCCAGCCGTTTCTCGATTGGGGGATCCGCTGGCAGGTGCGGCGGATGAACGGATCGGCTGGGGCGACGCTGTAGTCCTGTTTGTCCCTTTCGTCCTTGCCGCTCACACCTTCCCCAAGATAAGGTCCGCCGCTCCCTATGGTCCGCGCCAAGATTTCCTGCTCGATCCATAAATTCGGCGGCGCCGCGCTCGCCGATGCGGGATCGATTCGCCGCGCGGTCGAAATCTTTTGCTCCGAAGGGGGGCCCAAGGTCGCCGTGGTCTCGGCGATGGCGGGCGTGACCGACGCGCTGCTCGAAGTGGGCGCCCGGGCGCTCGCAGGCGACGAGCTCGAAGCGCTGGCGATCGTCGAGCGGCTGCGTGCCCGGCATCTGGAAACGGCGCAGGCGCTCGCCCGCGATGGCCGCGACCGCGACGCGCTGCTCGCCCTAATCGTCGCGTCGTTCTCCGAGCTGGGCGCCCTCGCCCGCGGCCTTGCGATTCTGCGCGAGCTGTCGCCGCGCACCTCGGACGCGATTGTCGCCCGCGGCGAGCTGCTCTCGTCCCGGCTGTTTTCGGCCGGCCTCGCGGCGGTCGGCGAGCGCGCGCGGTGGATCGAGCCGGGTTCGGTCATCGTCACCGACGGCCGCTACGGCAACGCCTCTCCCGATCTGGCCGCCACCGACCGCGCCGCTTCGCGAATCTTGGAACCGCTGCTGGCACGCGGGATCTCGCCGGTGGTCGCGGGTTTCCTGGGGGCGAGCCCCGAGGGGCGGCTCGCGACCCTCGGCCGGGGAGGGACCGATCTGTCGGCGACCCTGCTCGGCCGGGCGCTCGACGCCTCGCGGGTCGTGCTGTGGAAGGACGTGCCCGGCCTGCTGACCGCCGATCCGCGCGTCGTCCCCGCGGCGCGCGTGCTGCCGAAGCTCGATCTGCGCGAGGCCGCGGAGCTGGCCTACTACGGCGCCAAGGTCCTGCATCCGCGGGCGTTGATCCCCCTGTCCACACCGAAGGCCACCGGACCGGCGGGTTCCGAGCTTCGCGGCGCGCCGCCGCAGGTACGGTTGATCGTCAAGCCGTTCGCCGACCCGGAGGCGCCCGGCACCGAAATCGCCGCGCTCGGCCGGCCGAAGCGCTCGCAGCCGGTGCGCGCACTCTCCGCCGTGCGCGGCCAGGCGCTGGTCACGGTGGCGGGCAGCGGCATGCTCGGCGTCCCCGGCATCGCGGCGCGGACCTTCGGCGCGCTTCACCACGAAGGGATCTCGGTGTCGCTGATCTCCCAGGCGTCCTCCGAGCATTCGATCTGCTTTTCCGTGCCGCGCGCCGATTCCGAGCGGGCGCGGGTGGCCCTGTCCGAGGCGTTTCGCGAAGAGATCGTGCGCCGCGAGATCGACGGCGTCGAGGTGCGCGCGGGGGTGGCGACTCTCGCGGTCGTCGGCCTCGGCATGCCGGGCACGCCGGGCACCGCGGCGCGCACCTTCCGCGCGCTCGCCGAAGCCGAGATCAACGTCGTCGCGATCGCCCAGGGCTCTTCGGAGCTGAACCTCTCGATGGTGGTCGACGACCGCGACGCGGAAGAGGCGCTGCGCCGAATCCACGCCGCATTCCAGCTCGACAAGATCGGCGGCGGCCACGCCCACGCCCGGCCGAGCGCCCAACCCGCCGATGTCGTGTTGCTCGGTTTCGGCGCGGTCGGCCGCGAGCTGGCGCTCCTGATCGCCAAGCTCAAGAATGCCCCCGTCCGCGTGGTCGCGTTGATCGACCGGTCGGGCTACGTGTTCCGGCCGCACGGCCTGCCGGGCGCCACGCTCAAGAAGCTCGTCCTTTCGAAAGCGAAAGGGGGCACGCTCGCCGCGGCTCCCGGCGGCCACGCGGCGACCCCCGAAGCGGCGCTCGCCGAAATCTGCCGCCACGCCCTCGCCCGGCCGATCCTCGCGGATCTCACCGCGGAAGACACGGCGCCGCTGCTCTCCGCCGCGCTCGAAGCGGGAATGCGCCTGGCGCTCGCGAACAAGCGCCCGCTCGCCGGACCGCGGCGCGAGGCGGCGGAGCTGCTGGCGCTCGCCCGCGCGCTCGGCCGCGACCTGCGCTTCGAGGCGACGGTAGGCGCCGGCCTGCCGGTGATGGACACCTACCGCAAGCTGCTCGAATCAGGCGACCGGATCGAGCGGATCGAGGGGTGCTTCTCGGGCACGCTCGGCTTTCTGCTCACCGAGGTCTCGCGCGGCAAACGTTTCTCGGAAGCGCTCCGCGCCGCGATGGCCGCCGGCTTCACCGAGCCCGACCCGCGCGACGATCTGTCCGGAATGGACGTGGCGAGGAAAGCGCTGATCCTCGGCCGGCTGCTCGGCTTCGACGGCGAGATCGGCGACGTGGCGGTCGAGCCTTTAGTCCCCACCTGGGCGCGCGATTTGTCGCGAGAGGAGTTTTTGGCCCGTCTGCCGGAGCTCGACGCGTCGTGGAAAAAACGCGGCGACGAGGCGCGGTCGCGCGGCGAGGCGCTCCGCTACGTGGCCACCGTCACCCGGCGAAAACTTTCGGTGGCGCTCGCCGCGGTGCCGGCCACCTCGTCGTTTGCCGCGCTTCACGGCACCGCGAACCAGGTGGTGTTCACGACCGCGCGCTACAAGACGAACCCCCTGGTGATCACCGGCCCGGGCGCCGGGCTCGGCGTCACCGCGGCCGGCGTGGCGAACGACCTGTTCGAGCTGGCGGGCGAGCCGTGAGCGACGCGCAGCGGACTTTCGCCCGCGTCTTCGCCCCGGGCTCGATCGGCAATCTCGGCCCGGGATTCGACGCCTTGGGCCTCGCGGTCGCCGGGGCCGGCGACACGGTCACCGCGCGGCGCATCGACGCGAAAGCCGGCGCGGGGCAGGTCACGATCCTCTCCGCCGGTCATCCCGATCTGCCGCTCGATCCCGATCTGAACTCCGGCGGCATCGCGGCGCGCGACGTTCTCCGCCAGGCGGGATCGAAGATCGCCGTCTCGCTCTCGATCGAAAAAGGGCTGCCGCTCTCGGCCGGCCTGGGCGGCAGCGCCGCCTCGGCGGTCGCGGCCGCTGTCGCGGTCCATCTGCTGCTCGGCTCGCCGCTCGACGAAAATGCCTTGCTCGCCGCGAGCCTCGCGGGCGAAGCCGCGGTCGCCGGCTGCCACCTGGACAACGTGGCCCCTTCGCTGCTCGGCGGTGCCGTGTTGGTCCGCTCGATCGATCCGATCGACGCGATCCGCCTGCCGGTGCCCGCGGCTCTTCTCGCGGTGCTCGCCACCCCGGACGCCGAGTTGCGCACCGCCGAAGCGCGCCGTGTCCTGCCGAAGGAGGTTTCCCGCGCGGTGGCAGTCCACCAGCTGGCGCACACCGGAGCGTTGATCGCCGGGCTCTGCATGGGCGACCTCGCGCTGATCGGCCGGGCGATCGACGACCGGATCGCCGAACCGGTGCGCGCGCCCCTGCTCGCCGGCTTTGCCGAAGCGAAAGCCGCGGCGCTCGCCGCCGGAGCGCTCGGCGCGTCGATTTCCGGCTCCGGCCCGACGGCGTTCGCGCTCGCGGGCGACCGCGCGACGGCCGAGCGGATCGCCACCGCCATGCGCGATGCCTATGCCGCCCGCGGCATCGCTTCGAGCGTGCGCATCGCCGAAGTCGACCGGATGGGCGCCCGCGAACTTCCAGGAGACGACGCATGATTTTTGCCCCCGGCGCCCAAACGATCCAGGTCTGCGCCGCCTGCGGCACGGAGCTGCCCGCGCTCGACGCCCGCTCGCGCTGCGATTGCGGCGGCCTGCTGGAGGCGCGGCAGCCGGTTCCGGCCCTCTCCGGCGCCCCACTGCGCGCGCTGTTCGCCGAGCGCCGCGCATCCGGCCGGGGAGTGTCCGGCTCGGGAGTCTGGCGCTATCGCGAGCTGGTGGCGCCCGGAGCCAGCGACGATGAGATCGTCAGCCACCCGGAGGGCAACACCCCGCTCCTCTGCCGCGGCGCGGTCAGCCGTTTCGCGGGAGTCGCCGACCTGACGATGAAGCATGAAGGGCACAACCCGACGGGATCGTTCAAGGATCGCGGCATGACCGCGGGGGTCACTCAGGGAAAGCGAGTCGGCGCCACGGCGGTCGCCTGCGCTTCGACCGGCAACACGTCGGCCGCCCTCGCCTCCTACGCCGCGCAGGCGGGCATTCCCGCCCTGGTGGTCGTGCCCGCCGGCCAGATCGCCCTGGGCAAGCTCGCGCAGTCGCTCGCCTATGGCGCGAAGACGCTGCTGGTGCGCGGAGATTTCGACGACTGCCTGCGCCTGATCGAACAGGCGAGCCGCGAGCTGGACGTCTACCTGCTCAACTCGATCAACCCGTTCCGGCTCGAAGGGCAAAAGACGATCGTGCTCGAAATCCTGGAGCAGCTCGGCTGGGAAGTCCCCGATTGGATCGCTCTGCCCGCCGGCAACCTGGGCAACACCTCGGCGTTCGGCAAGGCCCTGGTCGAAGCCCGAGAGCTGGGCCTGATCGACCGCCTGCCGCGCCTCGCCGCGATCCAAGCCACCGGAGCCTCGCCGTTCGCCCAGGGCTTCGCCGAAGGGTTCACCCAGCGCCGGAGAATGAAAGCCGACACAATCGCCACCGCGATCAAGATCGGCGATCCCGCCTCCTGGGACCGAGCGGTGCGAGCGATCACTGACACGAACGGAGTCTCGATCGCCGTCACCGACGAGGAGATCCTAGAAGCCAAAGCCGCGATCGACGCCTCCGGAGTCGGCTGCGAGCCCGCCAGCGCCGCAAGTGTGGCAGGAGTGAAGAAGCTCGTCGCCGCAGGCACCATCCGCCCCGACGAACGAGTCGTCGCCGTCTTGACCGGCCACGTCCTCAAAGATCCCGGCATCCTGATCAGCTACCACCGAGACATGGACCCGCCCCCGCCGGGAGCGAATCGGCCGATCGAAATCGACGTGGATTTGGGGCAGTTGGAGCGGGCGTTGAAAGGGCCGAGGGATTGAAATCCCTCGCGGCCTCGGGCGCCGGAGTTGACTTGCCGTCCTATCCCCTACTCCGGAGCAAAATACACCGTAAAGATCGCCCGCCGTTCGCGGTCGGGGGAGGTGTTTTCGAACGCGGCGGTGAATGCCGTTCCCGCCGGGCCTTTGCGAATCCCCGGATCGAGGGGGAAGCGGCAGGTGCCCACGGGGCAGTCGGTTCCGGCGCGGCAATCTCGCGAGGCTCCTCCGTCTTCCACTTCGTAGCGGTAGCCGGTGAAGCGGGCTTCTGGAGGCAGAACGATTCGCAGCAGGCGGCAGCTCGGCGGAAGACCCGCTTCGGACTTGGCCGGATCGCTATCACGCAGGCGACCGTCGAGTCCTTCGCCACAGGGCGTGCTTCCGGGCGCCACGGCGACCTCGACCGACAGGGCCTCCTCTCCGGCCTTGCATTCGATGCACGAACGCTCGGCGTAGGAGCGGTGCTGGGCCTTGGGTTCCGGTAGGGCCGGGGCCGGAGTCGCGTGGGCAGCGGGGGCGGGAACCGCCGCGGGTGCGGGGATCGAAACCGGCGGCGCGGAAGTGGCGGGAGCCGGAGCGGGTGGCGGAGTGCTTGGAGCCGGGGTGCTCGGGACCGGCGGGACCACCGGCTTCGGCTGCGGGGCGACCGTCGGCGCAGGGGTCGGGGCGGGAGCCGACGGCTGAGCGGGAGCCACCTGCGTCGGCGGCGGAGTCGATCGGACCGGTGGCGCGGGCGGAACCGGTGCAGGACTCGGGGTCGGAGTTGCGACCTCGGGCGCGGGTTTCGCAGCCGGAGGTTGCGGAGCGGTAGGTGCGGGAGCCGGTGCCGGCTTGGGCGCGGCCGGAGGTGCCACCGGTGCAGCCGGCTTGCCGACCTGGGGTCCGCCGTTGGGATCTCCCGCCGATCGCCCGGCATGCGGGCGACCGATTCGTACCCGCAGGGTTTGGGTCGCCCCCGGCGTGTTCTCTTGGAAGGTCGAGAGCACGGCGGGCTTCTTCTCGCCCGACAGAACGAATTCGGCATGCATCGAAAGCGCGCCGTCCATTTGCACTTCGAGCGCCCACCAACCCTCGGCGATCGAGAAGAAATTCGCCTCCCCCGCTGCGTCCGTGGACGCGATCGCCGGTCCGGTCTTCGGTTCGACCCCCTGGTAGAGCAGGCGCACCTTCGCGCCCTCGACCGCCTTGCCGGCGGAGTCCTCGACACTCACCTCCAGCGAAGACGGGCCGCGCCAGACTTCCGCCGCTCGAAGCGGCAGCCCGATCGCCGAAGCGAGGGCGAACGAGACCAAGAACGAGAGAGCTTTGCCGCGCATCCCAGAACCTCCCCAAGACCTGCCGTTAGCTAAGCCTTCAGGCGACCGAATTCACCTGCGCACACAGCTCCAATTGGTTCCGACCGGATCCCAATCCTCCGCGATCCGTGCCTGCTCCCGAGCGAACTCGGCGTTCGAATAAAGTGAGTTCAATCGCTTCGTCACCTTGGCATCTAGGCGAGTTTGGTCAACTCTCCTTGCTCCTATAGCCTCGGTCGGGTTTTTTCGCAGCGCCACGTCGACTCCCTTTGGTAGCCATTTGCCAGAATACCAGACATCGAATCCACCCTCTCCCCCGCCCCGTGATACAAAACCAAGCATGTCTGGATTGCTCCGTTCGCTCTACGAAAAGCTGCTCGCCGATCCGCTCGGATTCTCAACTCCGCCGCCGCAGCCGCCGCGGGTCTCGGCTTCGATCGTGCCTTGGCGGGTGGGGGATTCCGGGGAGGTCGAAGTCTACTGGGTGCGCCGGGCGGCGGAGCTGGCGTTCATGGGCGGGTGGCACGCGTTCCCGGGGGGCGGCCTGTCGAAGAGCGATGCCGCCCTGCCGGTCCACGGCTTGCCGCGCGGCATCTCCGAAGGCTCGACTGTGGCGCTGCCGCCCGAGGCGCTGCGGCTGGGCGACACCGATCCCGATCTGGTGCCCGGTCTGCTCGCCTGCGCTCTGCGTGAGCTGTTCGAGGAGGTCGGCCTGCTGGTCGCGTACGGGATTCCGGCAGGGTTCGACCTCGCCGCCGCGCAGCGCGCGCAGTTGGCCGAACCTAAACAGCTTGGGGTTCAGCTCGAAGAGACCGACGCGCAGCTCGACGCCTCGCGGCTGGTTTTTGCGGGCCGCTGGCTCACGCCGCCGTTTTCACCGATGCGCTTCGACAATCGGTTTTTCCTGCTCGAATGGCCGGCCGAGGAGGTCCACCAGCCGCAGGTGATTCCCGGCGAGCTGGCGACCGGCGAATGGATTTCGGCCGCTGCGGCCTACCAACGCTTCCGCCGCGCCGAGGTGCTCGCCGCCCCGCCGATCCTGCACATTCTGCGCGTCCTCGCCGAGGACGGGCCGGAGCGCGGGCTCCCCCGCCTGCTGATCCCCTCGGAGGCGGATTGGGGACCGATGCGGAAGATCGAGCTGCGGGACGGGATCGCTATGCTGCCGGTCCGGACACGGACCCTTCCGCCCGCCGCCACCACCAACGCCTACCTGGTCGGCCGGGGCGAGGCGGTGCTGGTCGATCCCGGCTCCGATCTGCCCGAGGAGATCGATCGACTCCACGCCGCGCTCGGCGCCGCCCAGGCGCAAGACGGCCGGCGACCAACCGAGATCTGGCTGACCCACCACCACCCGGACCACGTCGCGGGGGCGGTCGAGATGCAGCGCCGTCTCGGCGTACCGATCGCCGCCCATCGGGAGACCGCGGAGCGGCTGTCCCATCGGCTCACGGTCGCCCGCGAGCTGAGGGACGAGGAGCGCGTCGAGCTGGCGGGCAACTCGTACGGCGAGGCGATGACCTTCCGCGTGCTCCACACCCCCGGTCATGCGCGCGGTCATCTCTGCTTCTTCGAGGAGACCCAAGGCTCGCTGATCTGCGGCGACCTGGTGGCCGGGATCGGCACGATCGTGATCGATCCGCCGGAAGGGGACATGACCGGGTATCTCGCTTCGCTCGAACGGATGATCGCGCTGCCGCCGCGGACCCTCTTCCCCGCCCACGGTCCGGCGATCGAGGACGCGGCGGGTAAGCTTCGCGAATACGTCGCCCACCGCCTGCGCCGCGAGGAGAAGGTGCTCGCCGCCTGGGGAGACGGCCTGCGCACCGCGCACGATATGGTCGCCCGGGTTTACGACGATGCGCCGGATGCCGCGAAGATGCTCGCCGAGCGGCAGATCGAAGCGCATCTCATCCGCCTGCGGACGCTCGGGCGAATCTAGCGGCAGGAAGGCGGAATCCCGCCCCCCCCGGTTTCGGTTGCTATCAGCAGGAGGACCTACCCCATGTTTCACCGCATTCTGATTCCCCTCGCGTTCAACGACGAAAACGAGGCCGCAGTCCGCGTCGGCTCCGACCTTGCGACGCGCGAAGGTTCCGAAGTCTTGCTGCTCCACGTGGTCGAAACCATCCGCGGCATCCCGTTCGAGGAGATGCGCGACTTTTACGAGCGGCTGGAGAGCCGGGCCGAAAGCGAGCTGGGAAAAGTGGCCGAGCGCTTCCGGGCTCTGCAGGTATCGGTAAAAAGCGATGTCGTCTTCGGCGCCCGTGCCGAACAGATCGTGACCTATGCCAAGGAGCGCGGCGCCGATCTGATCGTCCTCTCTTCGCACCCGGCGAGCCCCGACCAGCCGGCGAGCCTTGGCACGATCAGCCATCGCGTCGCCCTGTTCGCGAGCTGCCCGGTTCTCTTGGTCAAATAGGGCCGGTCCCCGGTACACTCCCCGCCCATGAAGACGACACGCGCGGTGCTGATGCTGGGCCTCATGTTCGCAGGCCGGGAGGGGTACGCCTTGGACGGGAAGTGGACGCCGGAGCAGGTGCTCCAGATCGATGCGAAGTGGCTGCGCGAGCAGGGGCTCACGATCCCGCCGAGCTCGCTCTGGAGCGAGACGGGCGGCGGATTGCTCGAAGCGGCGGTGGGGATTGAAGGGTGCTCTTCGGGGTTCGTGTCGTCCGACGGGCTTTTGATCACCAACCACCATTGCGTCTTCTCGATCCTCCAGCAGCATTCGACTCCGGAGCGCGATCTGATCACCCACGGCTTCCTGGCCCCTTCGAAAGCCGAAGAGCTGTCGGGCGGCGGCGTGCGCGCGACGATTCCCCATCGCGAAACGGATGTAACTGCGGCGGTCGTCGCAAGCGTGCCGGCCGGGGCCGACGATCTGGCGCGATTTCAGGCGATCGAACGGAAGGGCAAGGAGCTGGTCGCCGAATGCGAACGCCAGCCGTCCCGGCGCTGCCGGTTCGCCGCCTTCGACGGCGGCGTGTCGTACCGGCTGATCGAGACGATCGAATATCCGGACGTGCGGCTGGTCTACGCGCCGCCGCGCGCGGTGGGCGAATACGGCGGCGAGATCGACAACTGGAGCTGGCCGCGCCATACCGGCGACTTCGCGCTGCTCCGGGTATGGGCCGCGGCGGATGGCTCGCCCGCGCAAAAAGGCGTTGGGACAGAAAGCTACAAGCCGCGCCACTGGTTCCCGATCGCCCCCCAAGGGGTGAAGCCGGGCGATTTCGTGATGCTCGCGGGCTACCCGGGCATCACGTATCGGTCGCTGATCGCGGCCGAGATGCACGAGCGGGCGGAGCTCTACTTTCCCCGCCGGGCCGACCTGTATCGCGCCTGGATCGACATCATGGAGGCGGCGTCGAAGCAGGGGGACGCCCCGCGTCTGGCGCTTTCGGACCGGATGAAATCGCTCGCCAACCGGGAAAAGAGTGCGCGCGGCCAGGTGGAGGGTCTAGCCCGGGGAAAGGTGCTGGCGAAGAAAGAGGCGGAAGAAAAAGAGATCCTCGCCTGGATCGCCGCCCATCCCGGCCCTACGACCCCCGTGGCCATCTCGGCCATCGCGGCGCATACCGAGCTGGCGACCCGGATCGCCGAACGGATCAAGACCTGGGATCGCGACTTCCTGCTCTCGCAATCACACGGCGGATCGAAACCGCTCGATCTCGCGCTCACCCTCGTCCGGTGGGCTGAGGAACGCGCCAAACCCGACCTCGACCGCGAGCCGGACTACATGGCGCGCAACGGCGACCGGCTCGCCGAAAGGCTGAAGCTCGACCAGACGAAGATGCACGGGCCGACCGAAGAGATCTTGCTCGCCGACTGGCTCGGCCGGTTCGCCGCGCTCCCGGCGACCCGCCGCTCGGCCGCGGTCGAAACGGTGCTCCATGGCGCCGATGCCTCCGATGGCTCCGACAACGCGGCACGAGGGCCGGAAGCGATCCGCGCGAAGGCCGCCGCCCTGCTCTCCGGATCGAAGGTCGCGGACGCGGCGGAGCGCGCGAAAATGGCGGGCGAGACCGAGGAACAGCTGCGCGCCCGGCACGATCCGCTGCTCGACTTCGCATTCGCACTCGACCGCGAGCTGCGTGACGCCAAAGAGCGCGACGACCGCCACGAGGGCGCTATCTCGCGCCTGCGCCCCGTCTGGCGCAAAGGGGTCGCGGCCTGGGCCGGCAAGCCCATCGCGCCGGACGCCAACGGCACGTTGCGCGTGACGTTCGGCCATGTCCAGGGGTACCGGCCGCACGACGGGGTCTGGATGGAGCCGCAGACCACGCTCGCCGGCATGTTGGAGAAGAACACCGGGCAAGAGCCGTTCGCGGCGCCCGAGCGCCTGATCGCCGCGGCGCCCGAGGCTCCGAAGAGCCGCTTCGCGGACCCGAAGCTGCACGACGTGCCGGTCGCGTTTCTCGCCGACGCAGATACCACCGGCGGCAATTCGGGCAGCCCGGTGCTGAACGGCAAAGGCGAGCTGGTGGGGGTCAACTTCGATCGCGTGTGGGAAAACGTCGCGAACGACTTCGGCTTCAACCCGGAAGTCGCCAGGAACGTCGCCGTTGACGTCCGCTATCTGCTCTGGATTCTCGACGGCATCGAGGGCGAAGCCTCCCGGCCGCTGCTCGACGAGTTGCTCAGGCCAGGCGCACCCTCTAAAGCCGCCGCCAAGCCATGAGGCACTCGCTCGGCGGCGAAGTTGCGCCAGGAGATCCGGCGCCGCGCCCGTCTGTGCTGCGTTGGCTGATGGTCTGGCTGCTGCTCGCGGCGGTCTACTTCGCCGTCCGCCTGGCCGTGCGCTGGCTGTTGAGCGACGCGGACGAGGGCGCGGCAGGGTTTTCTCTCTTCGAAAATCTCCGCGGTCTCGACCGGCGCGAGATGGCGATCGTGCCGGCGGCGCAGACCCTCGCACTCGCCCTCCTCGCGGAGCTGCGGCGCGCGGTCAAAGAGTAAAGAACGCCTAACCGGCCGTCTCGTCCGGATCGTCGGCTTCGAACGCCAGCAGGACGACCGTGACGTTGTCGGTGCCGCCGCGGGCGTTGGCGTCGGCGACCAGGGCGCGGCAGGTCTCGTGGAGCGATTTTCCGGAGACTAGGGCATCGCGGATCTCGCGATCCGAGAGCATCGTGGTCAGGCCGTCGGAGCAGAGCAGGAACAGGTCGCCCGGCACCATCTCCAGCTCGCGGACGTCGATCAGGATCTCCGATTCGCCGCCGAGCGCGCGGGTGACCACGTTCTTGAGCGGATGGGAGCGCGCCTGTTCTTTGGACAGGAAGCCCGCGACCACCTGCTCGTGCACCCAGGTGTGATCCTGGGTGAGCTGTTCGAGCACCCCTTTGCGCAGGCGATAGGCCCGGCTGTCGCCGACGTGGGCGACCGCGCCGGACTCGCGTTCGAACAGAAAGCCAACCACCGTGGTGCCCATGCCGGAGAGCGAATCGTCCTGCTCGATCGCCCTCAGCACTTTGTGATGAGCCGTCTTGAGCGCCGTTTTGAGCCTTCTTGCGCCATGGCCGAGGGCGCCATCGGGACCGAGCGGAACGCCGTCGGCGGCGCTCTGTTCGATGTAGTCGCGAATCGCCCGCACGGCCACCTGGGCCGCGACCTCGCCGTGATTGTGGCCACCCATGCCGTCGGCGACCACGTACAAACGGTGTTCGGGGTCGATCTCGAAGTAATCCTCGTTGTGCAGACGAGTCAACCCAACGTCGGAAAGTCCGCAGGCTTTTACTCTCAACATCAGCCGCTCCGTCCGAAGAAGCCACGTCGCCGCACGGGGGCGAGGGCATCCAGAGCGGCGGCGACCTGCGGATCGTCGCCGCCCCAGTTGATCGCTTCGCGGTAGAACCGCTCGGCTTTTTGGATGTCGCCGGTCTCGGCGGCGAGACGTCCGGCGAGTTTTAGATAGCCGGGATTCATCGGCGCAATCTGGCAGGCGCGCTCGATCGCGATCAGTGCCCGCGATATCTGCCCGGCATCCTGCGAGCAGGCGAGCGACAGGTGGTGCCAGGCCTGGGCGTTGCCCCGGTCCTCTTGGACGGCCGCATCGAAATTCTCTACCGCGGCCGCGAAATCGCGCTCGCGGTACGCCTTGATTCCGCGCTGGAGGTAGACCCGCCCCAGATTGCGCGCTTCGACCACCTGCGCCGGCTCGACCGGCCGGGCGAGCTGGTGGTCGTGGTCGCGGCGCTGGGTCGTGTCGGAAAGGACGTTGAACGCCTGGGTGATGGCCTGGAAATCCAGCTCCGCCCGGTCTTTCTCCGCCCCCTGAAATCGATCCGGGTGACGCTCGCGCGCCAGCTCGCGAAAGCGAGCCCGAACCTGCTCCTCGGTGGCGTTCCGGGGCAAAGCGAGAACCGAATAAAAATCGTTGGCCATGGCTCGGCGTTTATTGAAGCTTGATTCTATACAAACGGAGCGCCGTGGAGCGCACCACGTCGGGAATATTGCGGTCGCGGCCCATGTCGCGCAAGTCGCGCACCGACATCCGGGCGACCAAGCGCATCGAATAGACCACCGGCGTCCGCGGGTTTTGCACCAGCGCCTTGATGATCGGATACTTCGAGATCCACTCCCGGCGGGTGGCGATTTCGGCCAGGACCTCCTCGCAGACCGCCCGGTTGCGCGCGATCTGCTCGGCTTCGGTGTCCGGGATGCCGTTGTTGGCCATCACCCCGAGCGCGATCTGCGCCACCGGATCGCGGATCAGGATATTGCGCAGCGGCTTGGACGCACCGCGCGTCAGGCGCATGCGGGCCGGCACCGGCAACAGGCGGATCTGCCCTTCCGAAAGCCCCGTGAGGTCGTCGAACTCGCCGGCCACCGGTTCCTTCTTGACCGCCTCGATCGCCGCCACGAACGCCTCGTCCGAGATCTCCGGAATCTCCTGGACGGCGGCGGCGGCGCGCGGCAGAAGGTGTTGGCGATACTCCAGGATGCGGCGATGGGTGTAGATCGCGATCTGCGGGTTTTCTTCCAGGGCGTCGAGAATTCCGGGCTCTTCGACGATCGCGTCCTGGCGCAGGATCAGGATTTCCTGGAGGTCGGCGGGCAGCCAGCGAGCCATTTCGACCAGCAGCCGGCGCGGCACGTCGCGCCGCCGCAGGATCGCTTCGAGCACCACCGGATGGCGCAGGCGGTCGGCGCAGAAGGCGAGCACCTCGAAGACCGGGGTCTGGCCGACCAGCCGGGCGAGCATCCGCGGGTCGAGCGCGGAGAGAGAGCGGTCGGCCAGCGTTGCGATCTCTCTATCGGCCGAGCGGGCAAGCTCGACCTGGAGCGGGATCATCTCTTCGGGGGGGAGCGGCAAAAGGCCGCCCGCGGCCAGGCGTCGAAGCTCTACGTTGCCCCCGGATCGAACCTGTTCGATCAGGGCGTTGCCGCCTTCGGCCACGCTTAGTGAGACTCTTTCTCGCTCTGTAGTTGGCGCAGGGTGTCGAGATCGATCGTGCGCCGGATGACCTCGCCCTGGCGCCGCGACAGGGCGTAGGGCAGTCCGTTCAAGCGCGCATCGACCGCGCCGGAGCTGCCGAGGGTCAACTCGATCGTGCGATCGGCGTCGACCTGGACCGTCTCGCCCTGCACCCGCTTTTCGCTCACGTGGCGGGCGCCGCCGTCCATCACGGCGTCGATCCAACAGTCGGCGGTGAAATCGAGGGTCAGGCGCAAAGCGCGGGCGGGCACCGCGGGCGCCGGTTCGACCGGCACGGGTTGGAGAGCCGGAGCGGTGGCGGCATTGGCGGGCGGTGCTTTCGGGGTCTCCGCGGCCTGGGCCGGCGAGCCGCCCGGCGGCGGCGCGGGGTGCTGGCGCCGCTGGTCGGCGAGCCAGGCGGCGAGTGCCACCACGCCGAGCAGCACGGTGGTCGCGAGGCCGAGAAACAGCCAGCGTTTCCAAGTTCCGGAGGACGACGAGCGCGGCATCGACAGGCTCGGGCCCGAGGGTGTCGGCCCGTCGGAGCCTGCGACCCCTTCCCGACCTTCCATCCCTTGCGCGGCGAGGAAATGATTGACCACCTCGTCGGGATTTAGGCCGACGTACCGGGCGTATTCGCGCAGGAACCCACGGGCGAACACCGGCGCCGGCAACAGGGCGAAACGGTTTTCCTCCAACGCTTCGAGGTAGCGCAGGCTGATCTTGGTGCGCTCGGCGATCTCGCGCAGGCCGACCTCGCGCGCTTCGCGCTGGCGGCGCAGCCAAATGCCGAACGAAGCCGGATCGCCATCCGTTGGACGCTCGATCGGCACGGCGGGCGCCGAAGGCGTTGAGCCTTCAGGGTTGGACTTGGCGCCGCGTGATCGCGACTCGACCGGAGGAGGCAATTCGGAATCGGCTCCGCGTTGGGGAATACGACGTCGTTTGAAGGGTTGTTCTGCCACTCGAAGATCAACTCTACGCGCCCGGTCCCTGCCGGTCAAATATGGATCGATGCAGAAGTTCCGGGCCGGGACTCTGATGAAGCGTCCTCGCTCCTTCGGGCGCCTTCGGCAGCGGCCAGTCGCTACGGTGCTTCATTAGAGTCCCGTCACCCTGCCCGGCCGCTCAGCAGCTCGGCCCGGCGGCGCAGCGGCGCGGCGAGCCGGGAATCGCCCGCCAGGCCGCGCAGCTCGTCCTTGCGCAGCGCGGGCAGCAACGGCAAGGCGACCGCGATCGGCGTGTGCGGGTTCCGGCAGATCAGCAGGCGCAGGCCGTGGCGTGTCCCCCAGCGCGGGTTCGCGGCCACCGCGGTGAGCAGGGCCGGCTGCGCCCGATCGCTTAAGAGCGCGGGACCGAGCAAACCTTCGGTGAGGCGCGGGTTCTCCAGCAGCGCGGCGATCACCCGCGGCGTCGGGTCGGTCCGCAGGGCGGCGATCACGCCCGCCCCGCCCCGGCGGGCGATCGCGATCTTCTCCCCCACCGCCAGGCGCGGCAGCCGGGTGAGCAGCGCCAGCTCCGCCGCCCGCCGGACCGTCGGGCGCACCCGGACCTCCAAAGTCACCGCCAGCAGGTCGGCCCAATAGAGCCCCACCACCAGATTGAGCGCCACCACCTCGGGCGCGCGCGGCGAGAGCGCGAGCGCCCGGCGGACCTCGTAGGCCGAGACCAGGTGCGACCGCTCGGCAATCGCCCGCGCGCCCTCTGCCGAAAGATACGGATTGCGCAACGCTTCGACCGCCTCGCCCGCACCGATCTCGTCGCCCTGCTCGGCGAGCAGGCGGGTCAGCTCCTCCGGCGCCGCTTCGCGCAGCCTGCGCCCCAGCTCGGTCTCCTGCCAGGGTTTCGAAGGTTTCCCGGGCGTGGAAAGCCCCATTTCCGCATCCCCCGGGGGTTCCGCATCGGGCGGGTCGGACGATTCGCGCAGAGCCTCGGAATCCACGCGAGAGAGTTTACCGCCGCCGGTGGCCGGTTTCTGCTATCGTTCGCGGTCCCCTATGTCGATCTCTCGAAATACCCAGACCCAACTGTCCAAAGGCGACTTCTCAGCGATCGAAACCGATTGGCTGGCGAAGACCGCCGCATCCCCCGAAGAGCTGGATTATTTTGTCGGCGTCGCCCGTGCTCTCACCGGCAACGGCGAGGACTCGCGCGCCTCGACCTTGCTCGAAATGCTCGACGACGAGCTGAAATCCAAAGAGCTGTGGCGCGTGCGCCTGAAGCTCCTCTCCCGCACCGGCAGCATCTACGTCGCCGACGACAAGCTTCATGCGGCGATCATGGCGACGCTCAAGCGGATTCACGGCTCTCGGCCGAGCTTCCAAGGGCTCGCCGACGCGGCCGGACTTTCCCGCGCAACCCACGACCTACCGAAGACCTGGGAAAAGGTCGAACGCTTCGAGAGCCTGCTCGCGTTCGACGTCGGTTCGGTGGTGATGATGGAGGGCAAAGGGGTCGGCCGGGTGGTCGAGGTCAACCTCGGCCTCGAAAGTTTCAAGGTCGATTTCGAGCGCATCCGCGGCATGAACGTCGGTTTCAAAGCCGCCGCGAAGCTGCTCCGTCCGCTCGAACCCGGGCACATCCTGCGGCGCAAGCTCGAAGAGCCCGAGACGCTCAAGTCGCTGGTCAAGGAGCAGCCCTCCGAGCTGCTGCACGGCGTGCTGTCGAGCTTCGGCCGGCCGTTGAACGCGACCGAGATCCGCGAGGCGCTGGCGGGAATCGTCTCGGAATCGCAATGGACCGGTTTCTGGAACGCCGCGCGGAAACACCAGCAGGTGGTGGCCGCCGGCACCGGCAAGCAGACCTACCGCTGGGCCGAGACCAGCGCCGACGCACTGGACGACGTCTGGCGCGCCTACACCAAGGCCGATCCGCGGCGGAGAATCGAACTGTTCCGGCGCGACGCCGGGCGCGATCCCGCGCTCGCGCGAAAGATGGCCGACGACCTGGGTCGGCTGGCCGAAATCTCCCAAGCGACCGAGCCGGGGCTCGCCTGGGAGATCTGGTTCAACCTCGAACGCCTGCTCGGCGCGCCCGAAGGCGTCGTCTGGGCGCCCGAATCGCTGCTCGAAGACGCCGAGCCGCGCCATCTGGCCGGCGGCATTGAGGACCGGCTGCTGCGCGAGCGCGCCTACGCGATGTGGCGCGAGAAGAGCGAGCGCTGGCCCGAGATCTTCCGCGACCTGTTCGGCATCGAACAGGACCCGCGAGCGCTCGACCTGCTCGCCGACGGTCTCTCGGTCGCGGCGCCCAAGGACTACGAACGAATTCTCGACGGCTTGCTCGCCCAGCCACATCGCCAGCCGTGCGCCTTCGCCTGGCTCGCCGAGCGGGCGGCGACCGACGAGACGCTGCGCGCCAGGAACCCCTTGCGGCTGATGCAGCAGATCTTCACCTCGCTCAATCGCGACGAGTTCCTGCCGGTTCGCCTCCGCCTGCTCGCCCTGGTCGAATCGGGCAGCACGGTGCCGCGCCTGCTCTCCCACCTCTCCGAAGCGCAGGCGCCGCAGGCGTTCGACGCAGTGGAGCGGGCCGCCGCGCTGGAGCCTTATCAGAGGAAACAGCTGGCCAACGCCCTGGAGCTGCGTTTCGCCTCGCTGCGCAAAGAAGAAGAGGCGCCGCTCTACGCCCGCCGCGATTCGATCGAGGAAAAGCGGATCGAGCTGCACAACCTGCTCACCGTCGAGATCCCGAACAACCGCAAGGCGATCGAAGAGGCGCGTGCCCACGGCGACCTGCGCGAGAACTTCGAATACAAAGCAGCCCGCCAGCGCCACGAATACCTGAACTCCCGCGCCGCGTCGCTCAACGGCGACCTCACCCGGGTCCGCCCGATCGAAGAGACCACCGACCTGACGGAGATCCGCATCGGCACCCGCGCCCACCTGGTCGGAGGCCGGACGCTCACTCTGCTCGGCCCCTGGGAAAGCCAGCCCGAGCACGACGTCATCTCCTACGAATCGGACCTCGGAAAGTCGATTTTGGGGCTGCGCATCGGCGGCGAGATCACGCTCGACGGCATCAAGTACAAGATCGAGACGATCGAGTCGGCAACCGCCTAAGCGCTTTTCCTGGGCACGCCAGGCTCCAGCCTGGCGCTTTTGGGTTCGGATCGCCGACCTCTTCCTTGCTTCGAGAAACAGCCAGGCTGGAGCCTGGCGCGCCCAGGGAACAAACGCCACGCCTTCGAGTGTGCTCACGCTCCGCCTGCGATCTACTCCTCGTCTTCCTTGGCAATCCACGCGGCGAGCCGTTTCTCGATCGCCTCGGCGCTCTCCTCCGGATACCGATGGCGGAGTTTCACGCGCATCGTCCTCACTGCGACTCGGAACAGCTCGAAGCCTTGTTCCGCGCGGGTGGGCAGATGATCCTCCTAGAGAAACTTCCTCGCGTATCCGGGGTTTTGGTCGGCCGGGACGAGCGCCTCGCGCAGCTCGACGCGGCTTGGGACGACCCGAAGACGCACGTCGTGACGATCGTCGCCTGGGGCGGTGTGGGAAAGACCGCTCTGGTGGCGGAATGGGAAGGTCGTCTCGCGGCGCGGGAATTCGACGGCGCGGACGCCTTCGATTGGTCCTTCTACAGCCAGGGCACGCGGGAGGAGGTTTCGGCGTCGGGAGAGCCGTTCCTCAACGCGGCCCTTCGGTTCTTTGGCGATGAAAAGGGCGAGGAGATCGCATCGAGCCAGATGGTGGCGGTCGACAAGGGAAAGGATTTGGAGGCGGAGTTGGGGTAGTTTCCGGGCGCGCCGAGCCCTTACGCCGTTTTCAAGCGCGCCTGGGAACGCTCCAGCGTGCCGTCAGACGGATTCTTCCGCAATCCTGAGAACGGCGTCACGAGTCGCGGCGCTGAGGTGAAACCCCAGGCTGGTGAGCTTTCGAACGACTGGCGCGACAAGGGGCAAGAGATTGAGGCTCTTTGCCTTAAGAAGAACTCCGATGGTTCCCGTGTACCGAATCTGAAGGAGGCCGGCCTGACGTCGAGCCAGAGCGTCATCGAGAAGGACGAGGGGATTGGCGGTCTCGAGTGCCAGAGCGAGAACCTCCTTTTCTCCCCGGCCAAGGTCGGGCGACAGCGGCAGAAATCGAGTGCCTTCGACCTCTCGGATTTCAACCCACGAAAGAGCGCGGGCATCTGGCAGCGAGACGCCCAAACTCCGGCCCGTTTCGATTTCGGAGACAACGCCTTGCGGCAGGATCAGTTTGGTGTAGAGAGCGGGAAGGAGATCGAGCAGGCCAGCTTGATGGAGGTATTGAATCGGTGAGGTATCGGAGACAACCTCAGGCATTGCCGAGGTCTCGACGCAACTCGGCCTCAGTTTGAGCGAAGGTCGCGACTCCGTAGTCGGACAGTTTCATCAGGAAAACCGTTCGTGGGATGCCGGCGAGGTTGGCGGCGCCACCGGACGAGAGGCGGCCAAGTTCGAAGAGCTTGACGGCGGCCGCAAGGCGAAGCTCGGAGCCAAAGGAATCCTGGGTCGAGTGCAACGCGACCAGGGTTTCGTCGGGAATCGTGAGGGTGATTTGGCTCATGAATCCTCTTAGGGGTGGAACCCAGTCCAATGGAGCCTCAGGAGAGTAACACTCCAAGCGCCTTGGGGACGACCTGCGGCTCTTCCACTTCCGGCGATCTCGGCCGCTTCGGTGGCGAGCTGGTGCTCGGCGCTCCCAGGGTCGCCATTGCGGCTCACCGTGTCGGGAATGGGGCGCGGCGGGCGGCTTTCGCGGGAAAAATGGGCACTGCGCTTCCAGATAGCGGCTATCCAGGGCCGATAGCGGCTATCCAGGAGCTTGGTGCGCCGTACCGCTCGGCCGCTCGACAGCTTCGCCCGAAGGTCGCTCGCAACGGACGATACTGCTCCTACGAGCCGTTCCACAGCTCCAGCGTGTCGCGCTGATCGCGCAGCAGCACGCGCTCGCCCCCCGAGATCAGATAGCCGAGATCGCGGTAGCGGGCGAGCAGGCGACGGCCGGTCGGGCTCGACGCCAGGACGACCCGGTGCGGCGCGCGCTCGCGGACTCCTTCTTCCACCCATAGGTTGTCGTCGTTCCAGACGAATTTTCGGCCGGCGACTTCGCTGGTCGTCTGCGGCTGGAAGAGGAAGCCCGGGTTGGTGACGCTCACCACCTCGTGAGGGGCTTTGAGCGCGAGCGCCCGGTCCCGAGCAAAGGAGTAGTCGCGCACCACCGCGACCATCATCAACATGACGGCAGCAGTGGCGAGAGTCGCGAGACCGCCCCAACCGCTTGCGAGACGGGAAAAGATCGAACGGCGCGGGGCGACCTTGGCCACCTCCACAAGGACGTCCCAGCGCACCCGTTGCGCCAGTTCCGCTGGTGGCGCGGAGCGCCGCACCCCGGAGAGAAGGTCGACCGTGCCGCGCAGGCGGTCCAACCGCGCCCGGCAGTCGGTACAGGTTTCGAAATGCAGGTCGAGCCGCCGCCGCTCAGGCTGCGGCAGCTCGCGATCGAGATACGCCGAGGCGAGTTCGGACGTGACGTGAAAGGGACGATTCATGATCCGCTCTCCAGCAAGTCGCGCAGGCGTTCCCGCCCGCGCGCGATCCGTGAGCGCACGGTGCCGATCGGCACGCTGAGCGCGGCGGAGATTTCTTCGTAAGCGAGTCCTTCGAGGTCGCGCAGGACGACCGCCTCGCGGAATTCGATCGGCAATTGAGCGAGCGCCTCGCTCACTCGGCGGCTGTCGTCGGAAGCGACCGCCAGATCCTCCGGTCCGCGCGAGAGATCGGGCAGCGGCTCGGCCGTTTCCTCTCCCTCTTCGAACAGGCGGCGAAACGACCAGCGATTGCCGCCGCTCAACCGGCCGCGGCAATGGTTGAGGGCGATTCGGTAGACCCAGGTGCGCAGGGCGGAGCGTCCCCGGAACCCCCCGAGGTGGCGATAGATGCGCAGGAAGACCTCCTGCGACAGGTCGGCGGCCCGGTCCGGGTCGCCCGCCAAGCGGAGCGTCACGTTCCAGACCATTTCGGCAAACTGGGAATAGACCTCGTCGAACGCCGAGCGGTCCCCGGCCCGATGCCGCTCGACCAGATCGAGTTCCGCATCCCGAACCGCGGTGGAGGTGGAGATCATCGCAATGCTCACCGGGCCCTCCCCAGCCCCGATCCTGCTACGACCCGGGGCTTTATCGAGAGCTTAGACCCATCCGCGAAGGATTTGGTTCCCCTACGAGCTACGGCTTCCGCAGCCGACGGATCAGGCCGCTCATCTGAGGGACTCCGAAGAGGAGCGCCAGAATCAGATAGATCGCGCCGAAGGTGCCGGCGGCGAACCCGGCGAGGACGATCGAGCCGAGGCGGCCCGCCGGGGCGAGATGAGCAAACGTCGGCCGCAGCGCAAAGGCGGACACTCCGGCGATTGACGCCGAGCTCCAGAGGCGAAGCTGGAGCGACCCCGAGAGAGCCACCCGGCCGATCCGCGCGCCGAGCTTTCGGCGCAGCAGCAGGAACTCGATCCATGCGGCGATCCCCGCCGAAGCGGTCAAACCCACCGCGCCGAGCGCGAGCGCCCCGCCTTCGACCGCCGGGATCGGCAGCCCCACCTTGACCAGCGCCGCCACGAACAGCGGCCGGAGCGGAAAGGCGAATAGCACGCCGAGCACGGCGGTCAGCGACACGCGCACGATCGCGATCCGGAACGGCGTCCGCGGATCGCCCAGGGCATAGAACGTCGAGGAATACAGCCGCCCCAAACAGGCCGCGAGCAAACCGACCGTCGAGCCGGCGAGCACGTACGCCACGAACTGCGAATCGGCGACGGTGAATTTGCCCGACTGAAACAGGGCGGTAATCAATAGATCGCCGAGCAGCAGGAAGGCCAAGACCGTCGGCACGACGAAGAACGCCACCCGCCCAAGGCCTGTCTCCAGCTTCTCCCGGAGCGTTCGGGCGATCTCCTCTTCGGTTCCGGCGCTTCCCGCGACGCCCGACATATTCGGCAGCTCGGCCGCCGCGATCGACATGCCGAACAGGCTGATCGGCAGCAGATAGAGCGTCTGGGCAAAGCTCAACCCCGCCACCGCCGCCGTGCCCAAAAAGCTCGCGAGCATGCTGTCCACATAGGCCGAAAGCTGCACCACGCCGCGCCCGGCCGCCACCGGCCCGAGGTTCTTGAACACGGTGCGCACGGGGGCCAAGCTGAGGTTAAGCGCGAAGCGGATCTCGCGATCGTGCCGGAACACGAACGGCAGCTGAAGCAGAAGCTGCAGTAGCGCCCCCACCACCATGCCCCAAGCGAGCAGCACGGCCAGCTCTCCCCCGCTCCGCCGACCGCCGAAGATCAACAGCGTGGCGATCATCGCCGCGTTCCACACCACCGGGGCGACATACGAGAGGAAGAACTTCCGGTGGCTGTTCAAGATCCCCAAACACCAGGCGGACAGCACCAGCAACCCCGTGCCGGGAAACAGAATCCGCACGATGTCGATCGTCAGCGCCCGAGCCGGCCCAACGAAGCCCGGAGCCACCAGATCGACCAGCCAAGGGGTCGCGACCGCCCCAAGGGTCGAAAGCACCCCGACCAACAAAGCGAGCAAAGCTCCCACCACCCCGGCCACCCGGCCCGCCAGCTCCGTCTTCCCCTCCGCCTGAAGGCGGGCATAGACCGGAATGAACGAAGCCGAAAGCACCCCTTCGCCTAGCAGGTTTTGGAGCAGGTTGGGAATCCGCAACGCCGCTTTAAACGCCCCCGAAGCCGGCGACGTTCCGAGGAAATGGGCATAGACCAGCTCGCGCACCAACCCAGCGATCCGCGACAGCAGAATCCCCGAAGCGACGAGCAGGGAATTAAATCCAGTGGATCGGGAGCGGGTCACGGCGGGAGGATCTCGCGCCGATCGTATCGGAGCCCGGGCCTTCGGTGTGCGAGCACGAACAACCCGCCGAGTGCAACCAGCGACAGGGCGGCGAGCGTCAACCCAATTTCCAGCCCCGGCGGCCGGTAGACCAAGCGAATCTCCTCCACTCCGGCGGGAACCCGGACGCCGAGGTAGGCGCCGTTAACGGTAAGCGTGCGAAGGCGGGCGCCGAGACCGTACGCGCGCCATCCCGCCGGGCCGGGAAGCGACGTGGCGAGCAGGCGATCCCCTGGGGAGGGAGCGGGATTCATTTCTTCGGGGCGGACTGCCACGCGCCGCGGATTCTTCATTCCGGCGATCCAGGCGGGAAGGTCTCGATCGGCTACGAGGTCCGTCCCTTCGGCGAAAAATCGGCGCGGCAGCGCATCCGGGTTGCGCCAGAGGCGAAAGCTGCCGAGACCGCGGTACCAGGTGCGCTTAAGCGTGCGCGGCCTCGGTTCGCCCGAGTGCGACACCACCACCCGGACATTGAGAAAGTCGAGAAACGGATGATCGAAGCCGCGAAACCGGGCGAAATAGATCGCGCGCGAAGGGCGAAATTGGAACGCCGCGTCGAGGTTGGCTAGATTCTTCTCTTGCGCCAGCGGGTTGTGCGGCCGAAGCTCGGCGAAGCCGTACGCGGCGAGGAGCGAAGGGTAGAGCGAAAACCCCTCCCCCACCACGCGCCAAGTACCCTGACCGACCTCGCGATCGATCGCCGCGATCACGGCAGGCCTCTCGGGTAGAAACAAACGCGGCTGGCCGCTGGGCAGGAAGGCACGCGCCCAAGGGACGAGGTCACAGAGGAGCAGGAGCGAGAGAGCGCCCCAAAGCAGCGCCGGGACCACCATGGATCGACGGCGAACTCCGGCCGCCGCGACGCAGGCGCCGAGGCCGATCCAGATCGCGCAGCTCGCCGGATCGCGGCGAATCGCGAGGCTCAACCCGGCTGCGATCAAAACCCCCACGGCAGCGCGGCGCCAGGTCGAGAGCGCCAACACGCGGTCCCAGCCGAGCGCCCCGGCGACCGCCAAGGCGAGACTTCCAGGCAGCAGCATGCGCTCCCAGGCCGGCATCCGAAGAGGTTCGAACGCATCGAAAAGGACCGCCAGAGGCAACCAGCCCGCCGCGGCGAGCGTCGCGAACAATGCGAAGAGAAGGAACGGCCGCGCGCGCCGGCAGCCGGCGGCGAGAGCGGCGAGCGCGCCGGAGAGCGCGATCATTCCGGCGTACCCCGCTCCGCTTTCGAGCCAGTTCGAGGGACCGCGGTACCGCTCCTCAAACGGCGCCCCGAATGCCCGGGGATGAAGCGGCGCCGTCAGGTACGCCGCGCGGCCGGGGAGAAACCAGCTCGCCGGCCGCCCCGGACGGGGAAGGAGCGGCGGCAGGCGGCCGGCCCGCTTCTCGACCGCGCGCGCCGAGTCGGGCAGCCGTTCGCCGAACGGCAGCCTGTGCGGCGCGGCGAGGGCAAACCCCAGCCCGGCGGCCACCGTCGCCGCGAGCAGCCCCCGACGACCTGACGCTGCCAGGCTCGGGAGCTTGAACCGTTTGAATTTGAGCGTTCGGCGCCTCGCGAGGCCGAGCCCAAGAAACAGCGCCAGCAGGCCGGAGCCCGCCGCCACTTCAGGCTGGCCCGAAAAGGAGCAGAATGCCGGTGATCAAACCCGTGGTGCCCAGGGCGCGCGGCGCCGGCCGACGGAACAGCTCGAGGGTCCCGAGCCCCAACCATGGCGCCCAACAAACCACCGAGGTATTGGGAAACAGCCCCCAGGCGATCATGCCGCCCCCGAGCGCGAAGCTCGCCCCGGCCAACAGGGAGGCCCCCCGGCTCGCGCCCACCCGCCGCGCCAGCAGCCAGGTCCCGGAAAACCCGAGGCCCATCTTGGCCGCGAGCATCACCAGAAAGAACGCTTCGAGGGGAAACAGCCGCGCGAGCCAGGCGACCGGAGAAAACACCAGCGCCTGCGGGTTGGCCCAGGGCGAGCTTCCCCCTTCGAGCCGATCCGACCAGAACGGCGCTCGGCCGGCCGCGACCGCGCGCCGTACCTCGATCTCCCACGGCAGGAGCTGCAGAACCACGTCGTTCATCAGCTCATGCCGATGATCGATCCCGTCCATCACCCGGCCCGACAAAATCTCCGCCACCGGATCGGTCGGAGCGAGCAGGCGCGAGCCGCCGAGCCAAGGAGCGAGAAGAGCGAGCGGCAAAGCCAGTCCGAGAGCCATCGCCGCCCAACCGAGCCGCTGCCGCAGCCCCCGAGCCAACAGCCAGGCAACCGCCTGCACGAGCACCAATGCGGCCACGAGCGTCACCCACAGAGGAATCAGCAATCGGTCGGCCCCCAGGTTCATCATTAAGGTGATGTATACGGGAGATCCAGAGGGAATGCTCAGGCCGGGTTTGGCGCACTTGCCCTCCCCCCCCACGCACTCCGTTATAATGCCCTCCGTGATACGTTCCTTCGCCAACCAGGGGACCGAGGACGTATTCAACGGCATCAACACCAAGGAAGCGCGCGCGATTTGTCCCGCCAACCTGTGGGTGATCGCGCAACGCAAGCTAGACCAAATCAATCGGGCTCAGATGGTGGCCGACCTGGCCGTTCCTCCGGGGAACCGATTGGAACGTCTGCAAGGCGACCGGTTCGGGCAGTACAGCATCCGCATCAACCAACAGTACCGAGTTTGCTTTTCGTGGAAGGACGGTTATGCCGATGAAGTCGAGATCACAGATTACCACTGAGACCCCGCTCGTACAGGGCGCCTTGGCCCAGGATGGTTTTGCAGGAAGGCGGCTCCCGACCCATCGGTCGCCAACGCATCCGGGCGAGATGCTTCTGGAGGAATTCTTGAAGCCGCTCGGGATCAGCCAGTCGGCTTTTGCAATTCGCCTCGGGGTCTCTTTCCCGAGGCTCAATGAGATCGTTCGGGGGAAGCGAGGTGTCACTCCGGACACCGCCCTCCGTCTGGCTCGCGTTCTGGGCATGTCGGCGGGGTTCTGGCTGGGCCTACAGCAGGATTGGGACCTCTGGCACACGCTGCACAGCGAGGCGGCGGCTCAGATCCAACAGTTGGAGCCTTTGCGCCTACCCGCTTAGCGCACCACGATCCTGATTCAGGTCGGCGGCGCCCCGGAATCGCCGCACAGCCCCCGCCTCATTTCTCCGTTCCTGTCAGGCACACAGCCAATACTCCCTGAGCCCCAGCCAGCTCTGGCGATCGCAGATCCGTATAGATCGTCACCGCCCGTTCTGCGTAATAGCGACCTTCGGCGCCGCGCCCTTGCCGCGCCAGGGACTCGGCCAAACGCAAGGAGTTTGCGGCGATCACCTCCTTGCGCCGTACTCCTTCGGACAAATCTAAGGCTTCCCGAGAGAGACGTTCGGCCTCCGGCCACTGCTCGCGATCCAGAGCCAAACCCGCAAGGTTGCCCGTGCAAATCGCGGTACCCTCTGGATCGAAAGTGGCTCTGGTGATCACGAGTGCCTCGCGGTAGTGATCCTCAGCCTCGTCGAGTTGGCTTGAATCGCGAAGCACTTCGGCAAGGGAGTTTAGGCCAATCGCCATTTCTCGGCTTTTCGGCGAGAGGTTGCGCCAAAGAACGACCGATTCGCGAATGGCGCTGACCGCAGCGGGAAAATCCTTCGCCAACCTATGCCCCAAACCGCGCAGGCGAATGCTTTGGGCGCGTACGTCCGCTCTCGCCCGGCCAACGTCCCAATGCGAGCCGGCGCGGTCGGCACAGGCCAACACCTCAGTGTACTGGCCACGCAAGTAGCGGCAGTAGCCAGATTGCCAAGCTCTCCATCCAGCCAAATTAAAATCGCCGACACTCTCCGCCCTGGCCTCGGCCGCAGTCCCGAGGGAAAGACAGTCATCCCAGCGCCCGTAGAAGACAAGAAAAAGGTTCAATGCAGTGCATGCCGTCTGAAGACGGCCATTGTCACCCGCGATGAACACGGGCAAGGCGGCTGCGATTCGCGGCCAATTGGCCTCCAAGATGGGAAACCGGACGTGCTGGCCGTAACCATTATCCACAGCTAAGGCGTAGGCCTGGTCGGCTAAGCGTTCACCGCATGCACCAACCGCTTCAGGACGAATGCGACGGAGGAAGCGGGTAGCCAGCGGAGGTAGCAGCCAAGTAGAAGCCTGGTCGTCTTCTATCAGCAAGGCGCGATCACGCAAGCCATCAAGCGCATTCTCCGCGGCTTTGATGGTCAGCTCGGACAGCGGTAGCAACCATTCGATGCGTGCCGGCGCAGTGAAGTGTACCAAGGCAGCGAGAACCGCCGTTTCATCCCCTGTGAAGGTCTCAACCAGGTCACCGAAGACAAAATCCAGCGGGTCGTTCTTCACATTCACCTTCTCGAGGCGATGCGCTTCCTGCAGACGTCGGACTGCCTCGTCCACGGTGCGACAGCGGCCGGTAGTCCGGCCTAGTTGGCCCGCTACCCAGGTGAGAAGCAAGGGATTTCCGCCGGTCTCGGCGTAAAGCCGATCGCGGTCGCCCCGGCTAAGACCAGCGACCTGCTCTTGCTTTCTACCCAGCTCGGCCAACAACTCGTCCGCGGCATCGCGTTCCAGCTTATCCAGACGCAGGTTATACGCGGCGGTCGAGCCATCCGTGCGCCGACGACTCGTGACCAGGGCGCGGCAGGCAGAAGGAAGGTTCTTCAACAGCTCGAATACGCGGCGGCGCTCTTCTGGACTGAACGTTTCGAGGTTGTCCAGCAGCAGTAGGGCGCGATAGTTGGCCAACGCATGGCGTACGAGCGAGGCCCGATCCTCCGGTACAGCCTTAGGAATGTCGTCCCGGCCGAGTGCTCGCCCAAATTCGTTAAGCAGCGCGTAAAAATTTTCCACGCGATGGTCAGGCAACGCCTGCTCGCCAGAGGGAAGCAGTTCGCGATCCTTAGCCGTGAACCAGAGCTTGAGCGGGAAATGCTCGACAGGCGCTCGATGTGCCGCTTCGAGGGCAAGCGCCGTCTTCCCTACGCCGCCGGGACCATCCAGCACGACGCCCCAGCTCCGATCTTCAGGGAGTAGGTACTTTGCGATTTTCTCCAGATCTTTCGCCCGCCCGAAGAAAGGTCGGCGGGCAGGTAGCGTGGAATGCGGGGCCAACAGGGTCGGCACCTGAAAAGGGTTCTCTGCCGCCGCCGTAGTAGTCCTAGATCTCGGCGCGACACCTCGCGGGCGAACTGCGACCGGATCCGGTGGCGTTCCCCCGTCTCCTTCGAGTTCACCGTTCTCGTGATCGGGTATGTATCTCCACCGCCCCGTCTTATCGGTCGCGATTCGAGGCCAGAGCCGCAGGTGGGCTTCCGTCTCGCCGAACGCGATGCGTCCCGCCGTGTAGCCATGCACACGCTGGGTCTCCGGAGGCTCGCCGAACTTCTCCATGCCGAAAACGGAGGAAGCTTGGCAGAGACGGGTCACATGGAGAGAGCCGCCGCGGCGGATGTAGGTGATCTCCGTTTCGTGCTGGTGGCCGAACAGATGGCAACCGCCCCTCGTAGTTGCCGCCCGCCAACTGGAGGAACGTCGTGTTCAACCCCACGATGCCAATTCGCCGCCCGTCGAATTCGAGCGTCGCCGAGAAATCGCCAGGCAGGGCGCCGGCCTTCATGTTGCCGGCCCGGTTGGGCGCCTTCTCCCACCACTGGCTATAGGCCGCGAAGGCGTCATTGATCACGCGGCGATAGCCGCCTGCGGGTTGATCCCAGAATTTCTTCTCCTTTATTCGCTGAAAACCGCCGTCTTCCAGCAGGACATCGACCGCCGGATTGTCTTCAAAAGGATTCGGGCGATACAGATCGTGATTCCCCGGAACCGCGAGAAGCACGGCGTTTCCCGATCCCAACTCGCGAAGCTTCTCCCACAAGGGATCGAGCACCTCAGCCTGCATCTTCTCGAACTGGGCGCTCTCTCCCGACTGCACGAGGTCGCCGGTGAAGAGAACGGCGGCCCATGGGCCGCACTTCTCGTGCAGGGCGCCGAGACTTTCGAGAAACGGCTCGCGTAGCGTGGGCCACAGGCAGTCCTGGCCTTTAAGACCGTAGTGGAAGTCCGTGAGATGCAGCCACGAAAACGAGCTTTTCGGCATGGCTTAATCATCGCACGGGTTCGGGTTCGTCTCACTCGATCCCGGGTAGCCCACGAACCCACGTCCCGCCAGGGACGTCGTAACATAGCGAGTGAATTCATTCACTCGCGGGGCTGGAACGGCGCACGATGTTGAGACGACGCGAAGACTGATAGTGCGGGCCTTCGGCCCTGAGCATCCGACGGCAAATGACTTCGCCCGCCCCCCGCCCTCCCCCCTACTTCGCGCTCTTCGCCACCTGAACGCTACCCCCGCCCGCCGAATTCTTGCCGTAGTAATCGAGTAGCCCTTGGACGATCGCGGCCGCTATGTCTTCGCGATAGGCACGGGTTTGGATCAGGCTGCGATCGAGGTCGTTGCCGAGGTTGCAGACCTCTAGCAGCAGCTTGGCCGGGACGGCGTTGTAGCGCAGGACGGCCGGGACCCATTCGCGTTGGTCGCGGATGACTTTTTCGCGCACCGGTTTGAACGGGTGGACCGGCAGGTTTTTGGCGGCGATCGCGTTGTTGACTTTTTCGGCGAGTTGGCGCGAGAGTCCTTCGGACATGGTGCGCCGGTCGCGCGGCAGGTTGACGTAGGGGTTTTCTTGCACCTCGCGGAACCCCGCGTAGGCCGGTCCTGATTTGCCGTAGGTGTCTTCCCCCAGCGAGGCGGCGGGGATGTAGGCCATCGCGCCGCGGAGCGACGGGTGGAGCGAATCGGCGTGGACCGAGAGAAAGACGACTTTGTCCTCGGCATCGCCTTGGGTCGAACCGGAAGCGCTCTTCGTGTTCGCCACCCCTTGGGTGACCTGTCGGAAGATGCTGTTGGCCAGATACCAGCGCAGGTGGACGCCGAGCACCGGATCGACGATCGGATAGGGCGGCGTGGTCAAGACCGCGTGGCCGCGCGAGAAGGGGAGCACGTCGGCGTCTTGGATCTTGAAGGCCGCGCCATCGCGGGTGGTCACCACGACGTGCGCCGCCGTCCGGGTCTCTAGCCGGCGCTTGGTGCGCATCACGATGTCGTAGACGTAGAGGCTCTCCCAGACGCCCCCCATTGAGGCGCCCGCGTCCTTGCCGCCATGGCCCGGATCGAGGATCACGGTAATTCCTTCGAGCCCTTGGGCGAGGATCGGGTTGGTGAACTTCTCGCTCTCGGCGACCTCGGTTTCGTAGGCCACGCGGCGCGGGTCGCCCGGCGGCAGGAATTCCGGCTGCAGCAAGTCGAGCGGAATCTTCACCCGATAGCCGACAGGGATGTCGGTGACGTCGGGAATGCCGTTGCGCTTCGCCAATTCCGCCGCGAGCGCGTTCACGTCCTGGGCGTGGATGCGGCCGGTGAAGCGGACGACTACGCCCGAATAGAGCGCCTCGCCCGGGCGTAGGCGGTAGATGGCGAAATCGCCGTAGGCGTCCTTGCCGTAGTCGAGCCGGAAGCCGCCGTCCCCCTTGGGCAGGGCCGAGCGGAGCTCGGGCACCAGCAGCTCCGCAGGGATCGCGACCGTCGTTCCCCGACCCAGCTCGTCGTCGGGCAGCTCGTTCAGCTCGCGGATGGCGCGGAAGTTCTCGCCGTTGCCGGTAAACCAGGTCGCGATGTGCCAAAGACTTTCACGGCCGAACGGACCGACGCCGCGCACCTTGTGCTGCCAGCTGTCCGGCTCGAACCGGTCTTCGGGAAAAAGCGCGCGCAGCGCCCGCAGGCGCATCTTGGGGGTCAGCAGGTCGAGCGACACGCGATAGAGCGTGCCCGAGAGCAATTCGCGCCGGCCGCCGTTGCTGTCGGCGATCTTTTCCGCGGTGAGGGGATCTCCGGACAGCCGGCGGGCGAACCCGAGCATGCCCTCGCCCGGTTTCGGCATCGCCTCGATCACCACGCTCTGGTCCTCGGCGAGGCGGACGAACGCTCCGTCGTCGAGCGGCACGCGAAGCATCCTGGAGGCCAGGGCGCCCGCTGAGGCCGGCGCGGGCTTGCCGTTGATTACGATCTTCGGCCGCTCGGAGCCGGACGAGGAACCGGCGTAGGCGAGCGGTGCCGGAATCTGGAGGCCGAGCAATACTACGAGCGCCGCGGCCGAGCGCCGAAAATTGGAGCGCGGCCCCGTGGCGTTCATGGCGGAATCGCCCCTTCTCCCAAGCCCGGGCGATTTTTAAACGTCGGTGCGACCCGCCAATCCCCCATGGCTTCAAACGCGCGACCGGCGCGAAGAACCTGGGCCTCGGCAAAGGGCCGGCCGGTGATCTGGAGCGACAGCGGCAGCCCCTCGTCATCGAACCCCGCGGGAAGCGCGAGCGCGGGCAGGCCGACCAGGCTCGCGGGGGTGGTGTAGATGTCGGACAGATACATGGCGAGCGGATCGGCGGAGCGCTCGCCGATCTTGAATGCTCCGGTCGGGCTGGTGGGCGAAACCAGCAGATCGCACCGTTTAAACGCCGCGTCCAGCTCGCAGCGCATGGTTTCAAGCACCGCCCGGGCACGGCCGTAGTAGGCGTCGTAATAACCCGAGGAGAGCGCGAAGGTGCCGAGCATGATCCGGCGTTTCACTTCCGGCCCGAACCCTTCGCTGCGGCTTTGCACGTAGGTGGCCGCGAGGCTGTTGGCGCCGCTCGCGCGACGGCCGTAGCGGATCCCGTCGAAACGGGCAAGGTTGGCGCTCGCCTCCGACGTGGCGATCACGTAGTAGACGGCGATCGCGGCCTGGAGACTCGGCACCGAGACTTCGACGATCTCTGCCCCGGCGCGCGCCAGCCGTTCGAGCGACTCGTGCCAGCAGCGGGCGTTGGCAGGGCCGAGCCCCGAAGGATCGACCTCCCGGAGCGAGCCGATCTTCAAGCCGCGAATGCCGTCTTCGATTCCGGCCAGCGGATCTTCGACGGCTCGCTCGGCGCAGGTCGAATCGTGCGCGTCCGGCCCGGCGATCGCGGCGTAGCCGACTGCGGCGTCGCGGACGTTCTTGGCGAGCGGGCCGATCTGGTCGGTCGAAGAGGCGAACGCGACCAGCCCATAGCGCGAGACCCGCCCGTAGGTCGGCTTGAAGCCGACGATGCCGGAGAGAGCGGCCGGCTGCCGGATCGAGCCGCCCGTGTCGGAGCCAAACGACAGCGGCACGGAACCCGCGGCCACCGCAGCGGCCGGGCCGCCACTCGAACCGCCGGGTACGCGCGAAAGGTCCCACGGGTTGCGGGTGACCTGAACGCTTGAGTTTTCGCACGACGAGCCCATCGCGAACTCGTCCATGTTCGCCCGGCCGATCGGCACCGCCCCCGCCGCGAGCAGCCGCTCGACCGCGGTCGCGGTATAGGGGGCGACGTACCCTTCCAGGATCTTCGAGGCGCAGGTGACGGCGTGCCCGGAGAGGCTCAGATTGTCTTTGAGCGCGATCGGCACCCCGGCGAGCGGACCGACCGGTTCACCCGCCGCGACGCGGGCGTCGATCCGACCGGCGCGCCCGCGCGCCTCGTCGGCCCAGATTTCCAGGTAGGCGCCGATCGCGGGCTCGACCTCAGCGGTGCGGGAGAGCGCCGATTCGAGCACCTCGACCGCTGTCGTCTCTCCCGCCGCGACTCGCCGCGCGGTCTCCTCGACCGTGAGATCCCAGAGCGACGAAGCGCCAGACGACCCAATCATGAGCCCTCAGCCTCCGACGCTTTGACCTCGGCCACGACCAGAAACCCGTCGCGCTCTTCCGGGGCGTTGGCCAGGAACACCTCCCGCGGCAGGCAGGGGAGGACCGAGTCCTGCCCTTCCGGCAGGCCGGCCGAACTCTCCGGCTCGGCGCTCCCGGTAAACGCTTGCAGCTGGTCGATGTACTCGACGATCTGGCCGAGCTGCGCGGTGAGACGCCCCTCTTCCTCCGGTGAGAACCGAAGCCGGGCGAGGGTCGCAATCTTCCTGACTTCTTCGGTAGTTAGCGCCATGGCCTTCGAGTGAAATCTTAGCGGTTGGACGCGCCGCTGACAAGGAATCCCCCCATCGACGATGAGTCCCCCCTGCCCGGGACCCCGGAGTTGCGGCATGATCGGGCTATGTCGTCGATGAATTTCTCGTCTTCATTGTTGGCCCTGCTCGCCCTTCCCGCCGTCTCCCAGCTCGCCGAGATCGCCGACGACACCCGCTGTCACCTGGTGGGCGGCGCGGTCCGCGACGCGGCGCTCGGCCGGGAAGTCCATGACCTGGACGCCGTCGTCGAGGGGCGCGGCGAAGAGATCGCCCGCGCCCTCGCCGCCCGGCTCCCGGCTCGCTACGTGCCGCTCGGCGGCAAGGAGTTTCCGGCGTTCCGCCTGGTGGCCGACGATCTGGAGCTCGACATTTGGGATCGCTCCGGAATGTCGCTTGAAGAGGATCTCGCGCGCCGCGACCTGACGATCAACGCGGTCGCCTACGACCTGCGCACCCACGAGACGGTCGACCCGTTCGGCGGCCTCGGCGATCTCAAACGCCGCCAGCTTCGCGCGGTCACCTCCAAGAGCTTCGCGGGCGATCCCCTGCGCCTGCTGCGGCTCGCCCGGCTCGCGGTCCAGCTGCCGGGCTTCCTCCCGGTGCAAGAGACCCTGCTGCTCGCCCGCAGGAGCGCCGCCGCCCTGCCGAGCGTCGCCGGTGAGCGCATCCGCGACGAGCTGGGCCGGATCGTCGGTTCCCCGCGCGCCGCGGTGGGGGTGAAGATCCTGGCCGAGATCGGCATCTACCCGGGTTTATGGACCTACACCCTGGGGGAGATCGTCCCCTCCGCCCAGGGCATCGAGCGATTGTCCGCGTACGAGAGGATTTCGAACGAGGAGTGGGCGCGATCGACCGACGAGCCCGCCCGGACCGCCGGGCGCTGGGCGCTCTTATTCGCCGAGCTTCGCGAGCACGGCGGCCAGGCCGAGAGCGCCCTCGCGCGGTTCGTCGATCGGGGGTATCTGTCGAAAGGCGAGGCCCAGGCGATCGGCTATCTTCTGGCGCTCTCGTCGCTGCCGCCTTCCGAACCCGACCGGCGCCTGTTTCTCCATCGCCTCGGGCCGCAGCTCTGGCCCGTGGCGCTCGCCTACCTGGGCGCCCGCGGCGCCGCCCAGGAATCGGACATCCGATCGTTGGCGGAGCTGGCGAACCGCGAGGGGGAGGCGATTTTCGACCCGCCGCGCCTGCTATCGAGCGAGGGGATCCGCGAGGTGACCGGAGTCCCCGCAGGCCCGGAGCTGGGCCGCCTGCTCGCCGCTCTGCGCAAGGCACAGGTGCGAGGCGAGGTGAAGACCGCTCTGGAGGCGGAAGGGCTGGTGCGAACGCTCGTGGCGCCGTAGCTTCAGCGTGCCCCGCCGACCAGCTTCTGGTTCAGCTCTTTGATCCGCTCCATCAGCTTGTCGATCTTCTCCTGCGCTTCCTGGCGCAGGCGGCCGTAATCGCCCTTCAGCCGTTCCTGTTCCTTGAGCGACTCGGCGTAACGCTGGCGACCGTCCTCGAGCAGGTCGTCGCGCTGGCGCATGGCGGAGTGGAGATCCCCGATCTCGTCGTCTTTTTCGGCCAGCTTCATCTTGGTCTTTTCTTCCTGCTCCTCGTACAGCTTGCGGAACTGTTGCAGCTCCAAGATCTCGGCGAAATCGGACGTGGTGGGGCTCATCTCACCTTCCCTCACTTCGATGTTGGGGAACATCTTGCGCATTTTCAGTTGCAGGTCTTCGGGGTCGGACGACTCGCGCATCGCCTCGGGGTAGGTGATCGTGCCGTGGACCAGCAGGGCGAGCAGCGACTGGTTCATCGACTGCATGCGGTAATAACCGACCGAAGACTCGACCTCTTCGAGCAGCTCGCTGGTCTCGCCCTTCTCGATCATCTTTGAGATCTTCGGCGAGGACCGCATGATTTCGAGCGCCGCGACCAAGCCCGCGCCGTCCTGGCGCTCGACCAACTTCATCGAGACGACCCCTTTGAGCACCTGGGCGAGCTGCACCCGCACCTGCCCCTGCTGGTCGGCCGGGAAGGTGTCGAGGATGCGGTCGATGGTCTGGGTGGCGCTGTTGGTGTGCAGGGTCGAGAACACCAGGTGCCCCGTCTCAGCCGCGGTGATGACGGTCGAGACCGTCTCGGGATCGCGCATTTCGCCGACCATGATCACGTCGGGGTCCTGGCGCATGGCGTTGCGCAGCGCTTCCCGGAAGCTGACCGTGTCGGTGCCCACCTCGCGCTGCGAGATGGTCGCAACATCGTCGGTGAACAGGAATTCCATCGGATCTTCGATCGTGATCACGTGGGCCGGCCGCCGCCCGGTGATGTGCTTGATCATCGCGGCGAGCGTGGTCGATTTGCCCGAACCGGTCGGCCCGGTGACCAGCACCAGCCCCATCGGCATCTCGGTGAAATCGAGCAGAACTTTCGGCAGCTCCAGATCCTGGATGTTGCGGATGTCGAACGGCACGCGCCGGAACGCCGCGGCGTAGGTGCCGCGCTGCATATAGATGTTGCCGCGGAACCGCGCGAGCCCGTGAACGCCGTAACCGAGGTCGACCGACATGGTCGAGTCGAGCTTCGCCTTCTGGGTCGGATTGAGGATCGAGAGCACCATCTCGTTGATCTCGTCGGGCTTGAGCGGCTGCATGTCGAGCGCCATCAGCCGGCCAGCGATCCGCAAGAGCGGCGGCCGGGTCGGCTTCAAATGAAGATCGGAGGCCTTCCGATCGGTCATGATGCGCAGCAGCTTGTCGAGTTCCATACGAGTTCCGTCGCTGATTTTTTAAAAGCGGCTCATTGTACACGGACGGACGCGCGCCTCCACCCCGCGGATTTCGCCACGACCGCGCCGATTCGCCCGCCGTCTGCGCTTAGAATTGCCTCACATGTCGAAACCCACGGTTTTCGTAAGCTACAGCCACCGCGACCGCGAGTGGAAGGACCGCCTCGTCCACCACCTCGAGGTTCTGGAGCGCGAAGGCCTGCTCGACGTCTGGGAGGACCACCGCATCGCCGCGGGCGCCCACTGGCGGCAGGAGATCGAAGAGGCGATCGCGAAGGCGAAAGTGGCCGTCCTGCTGGTCTCGGTCGATTTTCTCCGTTCTGATTTCATCCGCAAGGCGGAAGTGCCCGAGTTCCTGGCGCGGCGGAAGGCGGCGGGGCTGCACGTCTTCCCCGTGATCGTCCGGCCCTGTGCTTGGACCCAGGTCGAGGAGATAGCTTCGATCCAAGCCCGGCCCCGCGACGGCAAAGCCCTGACCGACTTCCGACGTAGCCGAGCCGACCACGAACTCGTCGAGATCGCCCTCGAAATCCTTCGGCTGGCGAAAGCGGCGCCCTCGATCACCAAGCCCGCGCCCGTCCCGGCCCCCCTGCTCCACCAGCTTCCCGCCCCTCCCGCCGACTTCGTCGGCCGCACCGAGGACCTTAAAGCGCTCCGCGCCTCCGTGAAGAAAGGCGGCGCCACGATCTGCGGCCTCCAGGGGCAAGGCGGCGTGGGCAAGACGGCGCTCGCTCTGGTGCTCGCGCAGGAGATGGCGGCGGACTACCCCGATGCGCAGATCTTCCTCGACCTCCGGGGAGTGAGCGAAGAAGGCCCGCTTTCGCCCGCCGACGCCATGGCCCAGGTGGTGCGCTCGTTTGACCCGGAGAGGCGCCTGCCCGAAGGCTCCCAACTTGTGGCTGTCTATCGAGACGTTCTGGCCGGCCGCCGAGCGCTCCTCTTGATGGACAACGCCTCCGGGCTCGATCAGGTAGCACCGCTCCTACCGCCCGCCGGGTGCGCGCTGCTCGTCACCTCGCGCCAGAGGTTCACCCTCCCCGGTCTTACCGTTTGCGATTTGGAGCTGCTGCCCGAGGAGGATGCCTGCACGCTCCTGCTCGGGATCGCTGGCAGGATCGCCGACCGGGCAGAGTCCATCGCGCGCCTGTGCGGGTATCTCCCTTTCGCGTTGCGGATTGCGGCAGGTTCGCTCGTGGAGCGGCCGGATCTCTCTCCTGAGACGTTGGAAAAGCGTCTGGGTAAGGAAAAAGAAAAAGCCGCGATCGGCGAGAGGGTGCTCGGGATCGGGCTTTCCCTCCTTCCTGATGCTTTTCAAAAGCGCTTCCACCACCTCGCCGTCTTCGCCGGAGACTTCGACGCCCCGGCCGCGGCGGCCGTGTGGGGGCTGGGTGAGGAAGAGACGGACGAAACGATCGGCGCCTTCGTGCGCGGGAGTTTGCTCGAAGGAAAGGATGGCCGGTACAAGCTCCACGACCTCGCGCGGGCGTTTGCGGCTTCGCGGCGAACGGAGGAGGAGAAGTCGCAGGCCGAGCTGCGGCATGCCGAGCACTACCGCGGCGTGCTCGCGCGGGCGGACGATCTCTACCTGGCAGGCAGCGAACACATCGTCGAGGGGCTCGCGCTGTTCGATCGCGGGCGGCATCAGATAGCTGCCGGGCAAGCGTGGGCGGCGAAGAATCTTCAGGTGACGGAAGAAGCCGCGCGGCTCGCGAGCAGCTACCCGGATGCGGGCATCTATATCCTCCGCCTGCGCCTGAGCCCGCGGGAGCACCTCGTGTGGCTCGAAGCGGGAAGGGAGGGGGCGCAGCGAACGAAGAATCGGGCGATGGAGGGGAGCCACCTCGGAAACCTCGGCAACGCTTACGCCGACCTCGGCGAAACTCGACGCGCGATCGAATGCCACGATGCTGCTCTTCTGATAAGTCGCGAGATCGGCGACAAGCGTGCCGAAGGACAGGACCTCGGAAACCTCGGCATCGCCTACGCCTACCTCGGCGAAACTCGGCGCGCGATCGGGTACTACGAACAGCAGCTCACGATCACCCGCGAGATCGGCGATCGGCGCGGCGAGGGGAACGCCCTCGGGAACCTAGGAAACGCCTACAACCTCCTCGGCGAAACTCGGCGCGCGATCGAGTACTACAAGCAGCGCCTCGTCATCGCCCGCGAGATCGGCGATCGGCTCGGCGAGGGGAACGCTTCGTGGAATCTGGGGCTCGCGTACGAGACGCTGGGCGATCTTGCCCGGGCGGTCGAGTTGATGCAGGTGTTGGTCGATTTCGAGCGGGAGCTTGGGCACCCGGATGCCGAGAAGGACGCGGCGCGGGTGGAGGCGATTCGTGCGCGGTTGGCGAGCGGGTAGTAAGCACCATGACCGCCCAATCCAAGCCTTCCCTCACGAGCGGAACGCGTCCGCTGCCGTTTGCAGAGCTCGGTCCACTCGAGTTCGAGCGGCTGTGCCTCTGGCTGGTCACGGAGGACGGCTTCGAACGCGCCGAGGCGCTCGGGCAGTCCGGCGGCGAGAAAGGGCAGGACATCCGCGCCTGGCGCGGGGATCGGCGCTTCGTCTTCCAATGCAAGCGGGTGCGGGAGTTCGCCGCGGCTGCGGGGAAGAAGGAGATCGCAAAGCTCCGCCGTGAGCTCTCCCCCGCGGAGCAACCGCACGAGCTGGTGTTCGTGGTCACCGCCGAGGTTTCGAACGACGCACGCGCCGCAATTTGCACGGCCTGGGGGGACGAGGTCACCTGCCACTTCTGGGTCGGGGTCGAGCTGGACCGGCGGGTGAAGAACCACCCCAAGATCCTGTGGGAGTTTTTCCACCTGCCGTCGGAGACTCCCCCCGCTCTTCGCCAGCTTCCCGCACCGCCCGCCGACTTCGTCGGCCGCACCGAGGACCTCGAAGCGCTCCGCGCCTCCGTGAGGAAAGGCGGCGCCACGATCTGCGGCCTCCAGGGACAGGGCGGCGTGGGCAAGACGGCGCTCGCCCTGGTGCTCGCGGACGAAATGCGGGCGGACTACCCCGATGCGCAGATCTTCCTCGATCTCCGGGGAGTGAGCGAAAAACCGCTATCGACGGCCGACGCCATGGCGCACGTGGTGCGTGCCTTCTACCCCGAAGCCAAGCTCCCCGAAGGGGATCAGCTCGCGGCGGCGTATCAAGATACCCTCACCGGCAAGCGGGCGCTCCTGTTGATGGACAACGCCTCGGCTCCCGATCAGGTGGCACCGCTCCTGCCTCCCACAGGGTGCGCGCTGCTCGTCACCTCCCGGCAGAGGTTCGCGCTCCCCGGGCTCACCGTTCGCGATTTGGAGCTTCTGCCCGAGGGGGATGCCTGCACGCTCCTGCTCGGGATTGCCGGCAGGATCGGCGACCGGGCGAAGGCCATCGCGCGGCTGTGCGGGTATCTGCCATTCGCATTGCGCATTGCGGCCGGTTCGCTCGTGGAGCGACCGGATTTCTCGGCTGAGACGCTGGAAAAGCGTCTGGGTAGGGAAAAAGAAAAAGCCGCCATCGGCGAACGGGTGCTCGGGATCGGGCTTTCCCTCCTTCCTGATGCTTTTCAACAGCGCTTCCGCCACCTCGCCGTCTTCGCCGGAGACTTCGAGGCTCCGGCTGCGGCGGCCGTGTGGGGACTAAGTGAGGAAGAGACGGACGAAACGCTCGGCGCCTTCGTGCGTGGGAGTCTTCTCGAAGGGAAGGATGGGCGGTACAAGCTCCACGATCTTTCGCGAGCGTTCGCGGCTTCGCGGCGGACGGAGGAGGAGGCGCAGATTGAGCTGCGGCATGCGGAGCACTATTGCGGTGTGCTCGGGGAAGCGCAACAGCTTTACCTGGAAGGCAACAAACACATCCTCGCGGGCCTCGCACAGTTCGATCGCGAGCGGCATCAGATCGCTACCGGGCAGGCGTGGGCGGCGAAGAATCTTCAGGTGACGGAAGAAGCCGCGCGGCTCGCGAGCGACTACCCGGATGCGGGCGCCTACATTCTTCTTCTGCGCCTGAGCCCGCGGGAGCACATCGTGTGGCTCGAAGCGGGCAGGGAGGGGGCGCGGCGGACGAAGAATCGAGCGAGGGAGGGGAACCACCTAGGGAACCTCGGACTCGCCTACGCCGCCCTCGGCGAAACTCGGCGCGCGATCGAGTGCCACGAGCAGTATCTCGCCATCGCCCGAGAGATCGGCGATCGGCGTGGCGAGGGGATCGCTCTCGGAAACCTCGGCGTCGCCTACAAGAACCTCGGCGAAACTCGGCGCGCGATCGAGTACCACGAGCAGGATCTCGCCATTTGCCGCGAGATCGGCGATCGGCGCGGCGAGGGGAACGCCCTCGGAAACCTCGGCAGCGCTTACTACCTCCTCGGCGAAACTCGGCGCGCGATCGAGCACTACGAGCTGCGCCTCACCATCGCCCGCGAGATCGGCGATCGGCTCGGCGAGGGGAACGCTTCGTGGAATCTGGGGCTCGTGTACGAGACGCTGGGCGAGCTTTCCCGGGCGGTCGAGTTGATGCAGGTTCGCGTCGTCTTCCTGCGGGAACTTGGGCACCCTGGTGCCGAGAAGCGCGCGGCGAAGGTGGAGGCGATTCGCGCGCGGTTGGCCGATCCTTCCCAGGCCGTTGGCCTGGGCTAACGAAACGCGACCCTTCGGGCCGCAAAAAGCACCCGGCGTAGAACTCTTTTACGGCCTGAAGGGCCGTGTTCCCGTGAGCCCAGGCCAAACGGCCTGGGTCCACTCCTGGTGTTCGCGTTCACCGCCGAGGTTTCGGACGACGCGCGCGCTACGCTTTGACTTCGGATGCGGCCGGCCGGGTGCGGATCCGCTCGGAGAAGGCGGCGAAGTAGCCGGGATTGGTCCGGTCGAGCCAGGCGATGTTTTCTTTGGCGACCTTTTCTAGATTGGCGAACATGTTCGGGTTTTTGGTCTGCACCCTGGCCTCGGCGACCACGTCGCGGATGCGCTCCCAGATCAGCAGCAGCTCCTGGTTGCTCTGGAAGAACAGCTCCGGATGGAGCACGCCGTTGGCGACGAAGGATGCCGCCATTTCCCAATAGCTCGCGACCATCCGGAACGAGGCGCTCTCCTCCGAACCCGGCGGGCAGAGCGCCGCGTATTCGGCGTAGGTCCGGACGTGAAACGACGAGACCATCCAGGCGCGGGCCTGTCGCAGGCGCTCCTCGCGGCGGGTCTCGTAGAGGTGCAGAATCAGATTCGAGTCTTCATAGGTCGCTTGGCGCTTCATCGGGCCTCCCGGGGATGTGGAGTCACCAGTTTATGCGCTCTCGCCCGGCCTGTCGCCCAACAGACTGGCCGTCGCGTTCATCTTCCGCTCATAGGCGACCAGATACTCTGGGAAAATGAACTTCCGCCATGTCCCGCCATCGTGAGCCGTAGCCCAAGCCTAAAGCGCACCTTCGACTCTTTGCGCCGCGCGACGGCTATCGCGATCCTTCTTGCGGGGGCGGTCGGCTGCGCCTCGGTCACCACTCCGCCGCCCTCTCCCGTTCCGCCGCTCGATCCGGCGGTAACCGCCGCGCGCTTGGCCGAACGCCGCCTGAGCGACCCGGGGGTCGAACAGGCTTTCGCGGCGGCGGGGCTTTCGGCGCCGGCCTCGGCACCGGAGGGAGTTTGGGATCTCGACGCGCTCATCGTCGCCGCCTGGCAGTTCCGCGGCGAGGTGACCGGGGCGCGGGCCGTGCTCGATGCGGCGCGGGCGGGAGAAACAGTGGCGGCGGCCAAACCGCCGATCTCTCTTTCGCTCACCTCCGAGCTGGTGACCTCGGCGCTCGGCGGCCTGAATCCCTGGACGATCGCGCTCGCCCTCAGCCGGACGTTTGAAAGTCACGGCAAGCGACAGATCCGCACCGAACGGGCCGCGGCGGAGACGGCGGTTGCGGCAAGCGATCTGGCCGCCGCCCTGTGGAAGGTGCGCAGCGAGGTGCGCCGCGGGTTGCTGGACATCGAGCTCGCCCGGCGCGAGAGCGCGATTGCGGAAAAAGAGCTGGCGCTGCGCACGGATTTCCTCGCCTGGCTGCGCACCCAACTGACGCTCGGCGCCGCGTCGCGCCCCGATCTAGCGACCGCCGAGGCCGATCTCGCCCGGGTGGCGGGTCAAGCAGAGCTGGCGCGGATCGAAATCCCGGCGGCCGAAAATCGGCTCGCCACCTCGCTCGGCCTGCCGCCCGCGGCGGTCGCAAGCGTTCGCTTCTCGGCGCCCGATCTCGACGCGCTCCCCGAGCCGTTTGCGGTAGAGGCGGCCAACGCCCTCCGCGAGCGCGCGGTGCTCGACCGGCTCGACCTGCACCGGGCTCTTTCCGAGTACGCCGCGGCGGTCGTGGACCTACGCGCGGAGGTGGCGAAGCAGTTTCCCGATTGGACGATCGGACCCGGCCTCACCTACGACCGGGGCGACCGCAAGCTGGTGCTCGGGGTCGGGCTCACCTTGCCGCGCGGCGCGGCGACGCGAGCGGGCGTCGAGCGGGCGACCGCCCTGGTGAACGCCTCGGGAGCCAAAGTCGAGCAGGTGCAGGCTCAGGCGCTTTCAGAAACCTCCGGCGCGATCGAGCGTTACGCCGCGGTGAGCGCGGCGCTCGAACGGGCGGAAACCGCGCGAGCCGACCGCAGCGCCATGATCACCAACGCCGAACACCGCCGCGATCTCGGCGCCGCCGATCGGGGGGACGTGCTCTCCGCCGGGCTCGCCGAGCTGGAAAGCCGGCGCGCCGCGTTCGCGGTCCGACGCGCGGCGGTGGAGGCGCTCTCGGCGCTCGAACAGGGCGTTGAACGTCCGGTATGGCCGGAGTCGAAACTATGAGAAGACCGGCGGGATGGTTGGCGATCGTGGTTTTGGCGGGGGCGGTGGGTTGCGCCGGCTCGAACGGGGATTCAAAGGACCTGAAGGACGGTAAGGACTCCAAGGACTCCAAAAGCGTTCCGGAGGTGAAGGGGGAGGGGGTCGTTGTGACCTCGGCCGATCGGGAGCGGCTGGGGATCGCGGTCGAGGAGCTGCGGCCGGCGGAGCGGCAGGGGCAAACGGAGGGGTTTGCCACCGTCGTGTCGGTCGCGGCCCTCGGCGAGGTCGACTCAGACCTTGCGGCGGCGCGGGCCGCCGCCGTCGCGAGCCACGCCAGCCTCGCTCGGGCGGAGGCGCTCTACGCCGACCAGGTGAGCGTTTCGCTCGCGACGGTCGAAGCGGCGCGACGGCAAGCGGCGGCGGACGACGGCCAGGTCGAGCGGCTGGAGCGGCGGCTGGCGCTCGAATGGGGACCGCGCGCCGGGGGCTCGCCGTTTGCGGGCGAAGGATCGCGCCGCTCCTGGCTCGACCGCCTCGCCTCGGGCCAAGCGGCGCTCGCCAGGGTGCAGTTTCCGCTCGGCACGATTCTCCCCTCGCGCACGCCGACGCTTCATTTGGAGGCCCTGACCGCCGAGCCCGCTCGAACCGCCGGAACCGCGCCGGCGGTCCGGGCGATCTGGCCCGCGCCGGAGGACCCTGCCCTGCCCGGACCGGCGTTCTTCACCCTGATCACCGGCGCCGCCCTCCCCCAGATCGGCGAGCGGCTGCGCGCGACGGCCGATCTTTCCCACGTGCAACAGGGCTTCACAATCCCCGGGAGCGCGATCGTGCTTTCGGGCGGCGGCGCCTGGTGCTTCATCGAGATCGGCGGCGGCTCACCCGGCGGCAAGTCCAGCCGCTTCGTTCGCCGGCCGGTCGCCCTGCCGGAAGGTACCGCAAGCTCCGCGGGTGCTCCGGGAGCCGCGGCCAGCGGCTACTTTGCCGCAAGCGGATTTGCCGCGGGGGAAAAAGTCGTCGTAAAAGGCGCGGGACTGCTGCTCGCCCACGAGGTCGGTTCGGCGGCCGGCGCGGCCGGCGGAACCGCCGCCGAAGAGGACGACTGAGCCGTGGGCAAGCTGGTCGAATGGAGCCTCCGGTTCCGGGGCGCGGTCGCCGCCCTCACTCTGCTCGGCCTGTTGCTCGGCGCCGGGGTCGCGAGGAGGGCGCCGCTCGACGTGTTTCCGGAGTTCGTGCCGCCGGAGGCGTCGATCCAGACCGAGGCGCCCGGTCTGTCGCCCGAGCAGGTGGAGCAGTTGGTCACCCGGCCGGTCGAGGCGGCGGTGAACGGCGCGCCGGGGCTTGCCTCGCTCCGCTCCGAATCGATCCCCGGCCTGTCGGTGGTGACGCTGATCTTCGCCGAGGGGAGCGATGTGCAGACCGCCCGCCAAGGGGTGGCCGAGCGGCTCGCGAGCCTCTCCGGCAGCCTCCCCTCAGGTGTTCCCGCGCCGAAGGTCTCCCCCCTCGTTTCGAGCACGATGGACCTGTTGAAAATCGGCCTGGTGTCCGAGGGGGTCGACACCGTCGATCCGTTCGCGCTGCGCGATCTCGCCGACTGGACGCTCAAGCCGCGGCTGCTCGCAGTCCCCGGCGTGGCGCGCCTTACCGTGTTCGGCGGCTCGGTGCGGCAGATTCAGATCCTTCCCGATTTCGACCGGATGGCTGCCTATGGCCTCGTGCTCTCGGACCTCGCCGGGGCGGCCCGCGGCGCGCTCGCACTTCGCGGCGCCGGCTTCGTCGATCTCGCGGCGCAACGGGTGTTGATCTCCACCCCTACGCCGAGCCCCGATCCTGCCGTGCTTGGGGCCACCGTGGTCGCCGTCCGCTCGGGTGTGGCGATCCATTTGAGCGACGTCTCGAAGGTGGTCTTGGGCGCGGCACTCAAAGTGGGCGACGCGCGAATTCAGGGACGCCCCGGCGTCCTCCTCACGATCTCCGGCCAGTACGGTGCGAACACCCTCGCCACGACTCAGGGGGTGGAGGCCGCACTCGCCGAGCTGACCCCCGCGCTCACCGCGCGCGGCATCCAGATCTATCCGGCCCTCCACCGGCCGGCGAACTTCATCGAGCGCGCGCTCTCCGACCTCGGCGGCGCGTTGGGCATCGGCGCGCTGATGATCCTTGCGATTCTGATGCTTTTCCTCCGCGATCCGCGCTCGGTGCTGATCTCGTTTCTCACCATCCCGCTCTCGCTGCTCGCGGCGGTGGCGGTGCTCACCCATTTCGGCCAGACGCTCAACACCATGACGCTCGGCGGCTTTGCCGTCGCCTTGGGCGTGCTGGTGGACGATGCGATCATCGACGTCGAAAACATCCTGCGCCGCCTGCGCGAAAACCTCCGACTCGCGGAGCCCCGGCCGCGCCTCGCGGTGATTCGCGACGCCTCGCTCGAAATCCGCGGCGCGGTGCTCTACGCCACTCTGGTCGTGCTGATCGCGTTCCTCCCCGTGCTGCTCGCGACGGGGGTGCAGGGCCGGTTCCTCCGGCCGCTCGCGATGGCGTTCGCGCTGGCGGTGCTCGCCTCGCTCGCCGTGGCGTTCACCGTCACCCCGGCGCTCTGCGCGCTGCTGCTGCCCGAGCGCCAAAAGCTCTCTCACCCCCGCTGGCTCACGGCGCTCGCCAAAGCTCACGGTTCCTCGCTCACCTTCGCCGAACGCCACTTCGGCCTTTCGGCCGCGGCGCTGATCGTGGCCCTCCTCGCGGCGCTCGCCTGGCTGCCGTCGCTCGGCGGCGGCGAGCTGCTCCCCGCGTTTCGCGAAGGGCACTTCGTGCTCCAGGTTTCGAGCCGCATCCCGGGCACGTCGCTCGCGGAGATGCTCGGCATGGGCGAGCGGCTGAGCCGCGATCTGCTCAAGCTGCCGTTCGTCGCCACGGTCGAGCAGCAGGTCGGCCGCGCCGAACTCGGTGAGGACACCTGGGGACCGCACCGGAGCGAGCTGCACCTGGAGCTCAAAGCCGGCTCGCAGCTCGACGAAACGAAAGTGCAAGAGAAGCTGCGCCAGGTGCTCGCCACCTTCCCCGGCGTGCGCGGCGAAGTGCTCACGTTTCTCGGCGATCGGATCAGCGAAAGTTTGACCGGAGAGACCGCGCAGGTGGTGGTGCTCGTCTTCGGCGACCGGCTGGACGATCTGGACCTCGCGGCCGGCGCGGTCGCGGGGACCCTTTCGACCCTCCCCGGCGTGGTCGATCTGCAGCTCAAGAAAGAGAGCGGCACGCCGATGCTCTCGGTGAAGCTCGACTCCAGGGCGCTATCGACCTACGGCCTGCGGACCGATGACGCGCTCGATGCGATCGCGACCGCCTACGCCGGAACGAACGTGGGAGAAACGTTCGACGGCGCGCGAACGATCGAAGCGGTCATCCTGCTACCCGCCGAACAACGCGGCCGGCTCGACGCGCTCTCTTCGCTGTGGATTTCAGGTCCCTCCGGCCGGGTTCCGCTGTCGCGGGTCGCCACCATCGCGATGACCGACGGCCGCGCGAGCATCGTCCACGAAGGGGGGCGCCGCCGGGTCGCGGTGACCTTCAACGTCGAGGGTCAACCGTTCACCCAGGTGGTGGGTGCGGCGAAGAAGAAGCTCGCGGCGCTCCATCTGCCGACCGGCGTCGAGTTGAGTTTCGCGGGCGCGGCGGAAACGGAAAGTCTGGCCCGCCGCAAGCTGCTACTCGACACCGCCCTAGCGGTCGGCCTCGTAATGCTCGTTCTCTTCCTAGCGTTTCGCCGCCGCACCTACCCCTGGCTGGTCCTCGCCGGCCTGCCGTTCTGCCTGATCGGCAGCATCCTCGCCGTCGGCCTCTCCGGAGTCGGCCTCTCCCTAGGAGCCCTGGTCGGCCTGGTCACCGTCTTCGGCATCGGGGCCCGAAACTCGATCCTCCTCCTCGCCCACTTCGAGCACCTGGTCGACGAAGAAGGCGCCCCCTGGAACCGCGAAACCCTCCGCCGAGGCACCGCAGAGCGCCTGGTGCCGATCCTGATGACCGCCCTAGTCACCGGCCTCGGCCTGGTTCCCCTCGCCATCGGCCTCCACCGCCCGGGGCACGAGATCGAAGGGCCAATGGCGGTCGCGGTGCTTGGGGGCCTGGCGACCTCAACGTTGCTGAACCTGATCCTGATGCCCGAGCTGGCCTGGCGGTTCGGGCGAACCTCCAAACCCGCGATGTAGAGACGTCCCCAGTACCCAACCACGATCCTCTCCGGGTGCTGGCCGTCGGGGCGTCTCCCGGTAACCACGACCGTGATTACCCCGCGGGTCTCAGACCGTGCGCTTAGGGTGGGCCCGGACGAAAAGACCGTTCCGCAGGAGCGGCGGATGGGTCTTCGGGACGAAAAGATCATTCCGCTGGCCTAGCGCAATACGCTTTTGAAGGAAAAGCCCCCTCCGCCGGCCGAGCGGAGGGGTTAAACGAAGAAAAAGACCATCCCGCGGATCCAGCGGAGGAGGCTTTTGGACAAAAAGACCATTCCGCTGGCGCAGCGTAAGGGTCTTTTGAAGAGAAAGACTATTCCTCGCGACCCGCGGAGGAGACTTTTCCTTCCCGAATTCGATCCCGTCGCCTACAAAATCGCTGAACCGAGTCCGAGATGCGTCGTCGGGAACGGGAAAAAGGGTGGCGGGGTGGAATGGTTCGGTCGGCGCATCCGGAAGATCGTCTGAAAAGACCCGCGTTGCGATGTAGAGACGCCCCAGTACCCAACCAAAGTCACCGGAGACGCCCCGACGGCCAGCACCCGGATGGGATCGTGGTTCGGTACTGAGGTCGTCTCTACGCCCTTCGGGCACCGTTACCTCAAGGCTTCGCCGGAAACGCCTCCCCCGCCAACTCCTGGGCGTGCTGCCGAACGTCCGGCGGCCACGATTCGAGCGAGGTTTCAAACGGCTCCCTTTGACCTGCGAACAGGGCGCGGATGGCCTCTTCGAATCCGACCTCGTTGCCGCCCATCGCGGTCATGAAGCGGTAAGCCGCTTCGCGGCGCTGCCGCAGGCGATCCTCTTCGACGTGGCTCTTGCGCGCGGCTTCGACCAGTTTGCGCAGCGTGACGGAGGCGCCGCCGGGTTGGGTTCCGAGCCATTCCCAATGGCGCGGCAGGAGGGTGATTTCGCGGGCGACGACGCCGAGCTTCGGTCGCCCGGGCGAACGGGACTCGGCGCTCTCTTCCGCCTCGCCCTCTGGGGTTTCGGCGGCGACCGGCAGGCGGCCGAGCACATCGGCGAGCGTGCCGCGCAGGTCGAACTCGACCGGCTGACTCGTCACGTCGTCGAAGATCAACAGCGGGGAGGAACCTCCCCGATCGATGCGGGTCTTGGCCTCTTCGGCAACCGCGCGCAGATCGCCGGAGGCGATGCGCTCGGTGCCGAGGAAGGCGGTACAGGAAGTAAACGGCTTGGAGTTCATGCGACGACCACCTCTTGGAGAGTTTCCGCCGGGCTGGGCAATCCGGCCAGCCTGCGGCGAAGTTGGGAGCGAAGGAGCAACAGGCTGAAGGTCAATTGGATCGCCACCGTGGCCACCGACAGGTACCAGACCTGTTCGATGTGGAAGCCCGGCTGATGCGACAGCCAGACCGCCGGGAGCGCGAAAGTGAGCAGCCGGGTCCCCGTGCTCATCAGGGAAGGCCAGGTGTTGCCCATAGCCTGGAACATGCCGGAGCAGGTGAAGATCAAGCCCGAGGCGACGAAGTTCCACGAGATGAATCGAAGGAACTGCGCGCCCACCGCCACCACCTCCGGCTCCTGCGTAAAGCCGAGCACGAACCACTCGGGCCGCAATTGGCAGAAGAAAGTGAGAGCCAACATCAACGCGCTACCCATCAAGGCGGCGGTGCGGAAAGTCTGGCGGACTCGCTCCGGCTGTCGGGCTCCGAAGTTCTGCCCCGCAATCGGCGCCGCCGCGAAGGCGATCGCCATGGCGGGGAGGAAGACCGCCTGCATGACCCGCGAGCCGACGCCGAATCCCGCCTGGGCCGCTGGGCCGAAATTGCGGATGACGCGGAAGATCACCGCCATGTAGACGAACATGAGCATGAATTCGCCGCCGGCCGGCAGGCCGATGCCCAGAATCCGCTTCCAAGTTCCGAGCCGGGGTTGCCACTGCGAGCCGTGAAAAGTGACGTACTTTTCGAGCCGGCCGAAGTAGACCGTCATCATCACGACGCCCAGGCCCACGGCGATCGAAGTGGCGAGGCCAGCCCCCGCAACCCCTAGGGGATGCCCGGTCCCCCAGCCCGCGATCAAGACCGGGGCGAGCACAATGTTGATCAGGACGGTAAGCACCTGGACGGTCATCGTCGGCTTGACGATCCCGGTGCCGCGAAGGGCGGAGCCCATGCCGATCAGCGCGAATTGCAGCGCCAGCCCCGGAATGAAGTAGTGCAGATAGGTGACCCCGGCGAGAGTCGCCTCGGCTCCCGCGCCGATCGAGCCCATGTAGGCCCCCGTGAGAGCGTAGCCCCCGACGAGGGTCAGGATGCCGCAGATCGCCGACAGGACGAGGGACTGGTTGAAGACCAGGTTCGCGTCGGCCTGATCCTTCCGGCCGACCGCCTGGGCGATCAGCGCCACCGTGCCTACGCCGAGCATTTGGGTGAGGCCGACCACGATGAACATCGCGTTGCCCGCGGCGCTCACCCCGGCGATCGCGGTGTCGCCCAGCCGCGACACGAAGTAGAGGTCGACCAGGTAGTAGAACGTCTGGATCAGCATCCCGATCGCCATCGGCGCCGCCATCTCCAGGATGTGACGGGGGATCGGGCCCTTCGTTAGGTCTCTCACGGTGTCCCCTCCAGGGAATTCAAGAGCGGCTGGCCTGCCAAGCGCCAACGCGGCGCAGATATTACCCGGATAAAATCAAAAGTCAATATCACCCGGGTGAAATGTTGAAAAGACCCGGGCTCCGTATAGAGCCTGACTTTTGAGAGAGAGGAAGCGAACCGTGCGAGACCTCCGTTACGCCCTACGACGCCTGGCCCGGGAGCCCCGCTTCACCGCGACCGCCCTCGGAACGCTCGCGCTCTGCCTGGGCGCGAACTTGACCCTCTTCGCGCTGGTCGATGCGATTCTGCTGCGGCCGCTGCCGTTTCCCGATTCCGGCCGCCTGGTGAGCCTCTGGAACACCTACCCCAAAGCCGGAGTGGAGCGCGACGGCAGCTCGATCACCAACTACTACGAGCGCAGGGGGAAGATCGCGGCCTTCTCCTCGCTCGCGATCTACCGCCCGGGCGCGGTGATTCTGGGACCGACCGGGGCGACCGAAAGGGTGGAGGTCACCCGCGTCTCGCCGGAGTTTTTCGCCACTCTCGGAGTTCAACCGGCGCGCGGGCGCGCTTTTGCGGAGGCCGAGACCGATCGATCGAACGATGCGGTCGCCCTTCTTACCGACGGTTTTTGGCGCGAACGCCTGGGCGCCGACCCGAACGTGCTCGGCCGCGAGCTGCGGATCGACGGCGCCGCTCGCCGGGTGGTGGGCGTCTTGCCGGCCGATTTCCGTTTTCTTTCCTCGCACGCCCGGCTCTACCTGCCGCTCTCGACCCGCCCGGAGGATCGCGCCCCGGCCCAGCGCCATTCGGGAAGCTCGACCCAGATGATCGCGAGGCTCGCCCCTGGCGTCTCGCTCAACGAGGCGCAGGCGCAGATCGACAGCCACAACGCGGCGGTTGAGGCCGACGACCCGCAGGCTGCGGCGATGGCCGAAGCCGGGTTTCGCACGATGGTCGCCTCGCTCCATGGCGATCACGTCGCGCCGATCCGTCCGACGCTCGTGGCGCTTCAGATCGGCGTGCTGTTTCTGCTGCTGCTCGGTGCAGCGAACGTCGTCAGCCTGCTGCTGATCCGCGCGGTCGGCCGTGGGCGGGAGGCGGGCATCCGCCTCGCGATCGGCGGCGGCCGGCGGGATCTCGTGCGCGAGACGTTGATCGAAACGACCGTGCTCACCCTCCTCGGCGGGATTTTGGGGCTCGGCTTTGGAGCGTTGGGCCTTCGCCTCGTCACCCTGCTGGGCGCCGACCGCCTGCCGCTCGGCAGCGAGGTCGCGTTCGACGCCCGCTTGGCGCTCGTCGCTTTGGGGTCCGCTCTGGCGCTCGGCCTCGCGATCGGCAGACCGATCGCCTTCTTTACCCTCCGGTCCGACGCGAGCCGCCTGCTCCGATCCGGCACCCGCGGCGGCACGGCCTCACGCGGCACGCAGACGGTCCGCTCCGGACTGATCGTCACCCAGATCGCTCTGGCCTTCGTGCTGCTCGCGGGAGCCGGCCTGCTCGGTCGAAGTTTGCAACAGATCCTCGCGGTTTCGCCCGGCTTTCGCTCCGATCCGATCCTCTCCGCCCGGGTTTCGCTCCCCGCCAAAGGCTACCGGAGCGGCGCGGAGCGCCAGGCCTTCATCGACGGTTGGGTGGACGAGATCGGCCTTCAACCGGGAGTCGCCGCCGCAGGAATCGCCACCAACGTGCCGCTCTCCGGGCGCATCTTCCAGTGCGCGATCACCGTGCCCGGCCGGGTTCGCCGGCCGGGAGAATCGCCGCAGGGCGAGACGTTCTATGCCGTCGGCGGCGACGCGATGACCGCCCTGGGGTTCACTTTGAAGAGCGGGCGATTCCTCGACCGGAACGATGCGCACCGCGGGGCAAGCTCCTGCGTGGTCGACGAAAGTTTCGCCCGGCGCTATTGGCCGGCGGGTAACCCTCTCGGCCGGCGGCTCTATCGCGCACCGAACGCAGAAAATCCGGCCGATGCCTGCACGATCGTGGGCGTGGTGGGCACGGTCAAACAGGAGCAGCTCGCCGAGACCCACAACCGCGGTGCGATCTACTTTTCCTATGACGATCACTTCGACAGCGACCTGTTCCTGGTCGTCCGGAGCGCCACCGCGGTGGCTCCCGAATCGCTCGCCGACGCGCTGCGGCAAAGCGTGCGGAAGATCGATCCGGAGCTGCCGGTCGACGACCTGCGTTCGATGCCGAGCCGGATGTCCGACCGGCTCGTCGATCGGCGCTCCTCTACCCTGCTGCTCGCGGTCTTCGCCGTTCTCGCTCTGTCGATCACCGCGATCGGAACCTACGGCGTGATCGGCTATGCCGTCGCTCAGCGGCGGCGCGAAATCGGCCTACGGATGGCGCTCGGCGCGCTGCCCGGCCAGGTGCGAAACCAGTTCCTCGGTTTCGGTCTGCGCCTGCTCGGGGCGGGCCTTGCGCTCGGCTTGTTCGGATCCTGGGCGACCGGCCGCGGCCTCAGCGGGCTGCTGTTCGGCGTGCCCGCCCTACCGTGGCAGATCCTCGCCGGCAGCGTCGTGATCTTGGGTTCGATCACCTTGATGTCGTGCCTGCTCCCCGCGCAGCGGGCGGCGACGATCTCGCCGCTCGCCGCGCTCGCGGAGGATTAGCCTTACTTGAAATACCCTGCCACATCCAGCACGAAGTCCGTGCTGTTGACGGTCCCGGGCTGCAGGTTGACCACGTTGACGCTTCCCGCGTTCGGACCGCTAATGCTCACAATCGCGTTGTTCGCGCGGACCTGACCGGCGGTGAAGTTGATCGTCGAGATAAGCGGCGTGTTGATCCCGCTCGGGAACAGGGTCAGATTTCCTTCGCTCGTCGGGAGGACCACGGTGACGTTGACCGCCACCGCGAGGGCATCCGCAGGCACCCCGCAGATCCCCGCCACGGGGAAGGTGCGGATCGACCCGCCGGCGAGGGCCGGGCCGCCGGAGGGACCGTTCACATGCCGCGTATCGGCAAGCCGGCACGGCGTGAGGGTGTAAAACCCGGTGACCGCCGGGGCGACGTAGGTGTAGGCAGCGGGGAGCGTCGCACTCTGGGTGTCCGGGTTGGTCACCGTGACCCCGACCGTCCCGGCGGCCTGGGCCGGCGTCGTCGCTGACAACGAAGTCGAACTGTTGAACGTCACCGACGTGGCCGACAGCGCGCCGAACAAGACGGTCGCACCGTTGGTGAAACCGGTGCCGGTCAAGGTGACCGCCGTGTCCCCCGCGATCGGGCCGCTGGTCGGCAGAACGGCACCGAGGGACGGCGCCGGATCCCCCGGCGGGCCGATCGTGAAGTTGGCATTGCCGATGTCGAAGAACACGTTGCCGACGCAGGAGACGCGGACCCTTCCTTGCGTCGTCGGCAGGTTCGCAATCGTCACGCTCTGCGTTCCATCGTTTGCGGTCGAAGCGGCGAGCGATGTCGGGAAGGTCAAGCCGCCATCGGTCGACAGATCGATCGCGACGTTCGCGCATGAGATCGGCGCGGCGGTCGTTCCCGCCACGTCCCAGGTCACTGTCTGGTTGCTGTTCGCGGCCCAGGTCACGGCGGTGTCCGGCTGCGTGACCACGAAGGGACCGGCCGCGGCATTGATCGTCACCGTGGTCGAGGCGAAATTGACCCCGCCCCCGCCGGTCCGGTTGTCGCGCGCGGTCAAGCGAAAGGTCATCGTGCGGTTGCGGGTGGACATCGATTCGCCGATCGTCGCCACGTTGTTCAAGATGTCCGACAGGCGCGGGAACGTCCGGCTCGGAATCAGGAGCGGCACGAACGAGCGAAAGATCGGCCGGACGGCGGCGATGTCGTCGTTCGGCGGCGCGGCGGTGCCGAGGTCGAACTCCTCCCACATGTAGGTAAGTGGATCGCCTTCTGGATCGGTCGCTGACCCGGTGAGGGTGAACGGCGTCTGCTTCGGGATGGTGAACGCCGCGCCTGCGTTGACGGCCGGCGCCAGGTTGCCGGTCGCCGTGGTGACGGCGCACGAGTTGCCGGTGGTGCCGGTTGAAAACGCCACGATCTGATCGAAGCTCCGGCCGTGAAACGTGTCGTCGCTGTGCGGCTGAAGATTCTCGGCACCGCAGATCCCGGCGTAGGCCATGATCGTCGTGCCGCTGCCCGGCTCGTACGCCGAGCCGCCGCTCCGGTTGCCGCCGCCACAGCTGTTGGTCGTGCCGTTGAACGTGTGCTGGCCGCCGAACTGGTGACCCATTTCGTGCGCCACGTAATCGACGTCGAACCCATCGCCGACCGGGTTCGAGTTGCCGGTAACACCCTTTGCCTTGTTGGCCGCCGTACAGGGGACGTTCAACTGAGCGACGCCGCCGCCGCCGGTTGAAAAGACATGGCCGATGTCGTAGTTCGCGGTGCCGATCACGGAGCTCAGGTTGCTCTGGTTCTCCCCCAGCATGGTCGAACCGTTGCCGTTGGTGTAGGGGTCGGTGGCACCATCGGTATAGACGACCAGGTTGTTGTTGGCGACCATCACCATCCGGATCGCCACCTCTCGCTCATAGATGCCGTCGACCCGGTTGACCGAGACCACCTGGGCGGCCAAGGCGCACGACACGGCGGACGGGTTCGGCGCGCAGACCGCCACCGAGTACTCGCCCGTAGCGGCAACCGCCAGGCGGTAGGTGCGCAACTGGGTGCCCGAAGCGACCCGCGGGAATTCGATTACGGGAAGGGCGGGGCGTTCGCCGGTTGCCGCTTCCTCTTCTTCAGGCGCTCCTGCGGTGCCGTCGTCCTTCCCGTCGCAATGAAACGGCGCGGCCGAGGGCGACCGCACCGCATCCCGCTTCCAATAGGAGAGCGCGTATCCCAGATCGCCGCGAATGTAAGGGTCGACCAACACGGTGCCCGAGACCGACAGCACCATCGCATGGAAGCCGAGCGAGGTGAGCGACAGGCGCGCTGTGGCGGTCGGATCGTCGATCCCCTGCGCCAGGAAGGTGCGGATCTCGGGGAACTTCGCCGCCAGCTCCGGTTCCATGATCGGCGACTCCTCCACCCGAAAGCGCGGCTCGGTGCCGTCCGGGTAGGGCAGGGTGAAGATCAGCGGCGCGCTCTGCGCCTGGGGCGAGCGTTCGACCGGGGCCGAGGCGAGCAGACCTTCGAGAGCTGCCGGCCGGATCGCGAGTGCCCGAAAATGGCTCGGCAGCGGGATCTCCCAATCCCCCTCGCGAGCCGGCATGGAGACCGCCGGCAGATCCTGAAACCATCCAACCGGCGCCGCATTGGCCGGAGCGGCCGTAAGCGAAAGTCCCAAGACGAAAACTGCGAGGGCCATGAAGGCCGGAAGACGACGCTCGAACATGAGATTTCCCCTCAATGGGCGATTGGGCGGCTCGACGGCTCTATGTTGCAGGGGGGATCGGTTGGAGCAAGACCGCCGCATTCTACCTCCCCGCTGCGCACCCGAGGCTTCCCTCTTGCGATTGGAACAGTTGCGTTTCCCCTACCCGGACCGGCGCGCCGAAGGCGGCGAAGCACTCATCCAGCTTCCTACTTTTCGACCCTGGCAAATCGGGCGGGCGAGGAATTTTGACTTTTTTCTTCTTACCCGGCTCGCTTTCGACCCGATCCTGCACACCTACATATAGCAGGCCAAATCAGACTCGTTAAACCTACCCCTTCAAGCTACCCCATCGGGTAGTAGAGCGGGAGATTGTGGTCGAGACTCGCTGAGCTCGATCCCGTCGTTCGCGATCGAACGCCTCTCATTGGGAGAGGTGCACTACCGCGAGGCGGCGCCCTTTTTCAGCCGATTCCCCGGAGGAATCCTCGAATGCGGATTGGAAGCATGAAGTCGGTTCTGGCTCTGTCCTGCGGCTTGGTCGCAATGGCTGCGAACGCAGCTCCCGCGACAACCGCCAACGCCCAGGCGGGCAACCCCCGCGTGATCTACACCCGCCCGCAGGGTTGGCAGGCCGCCGACAAGGTCGTCAAGGCCGTCAACCTGACCTATCACGGTGGGCCGACGATCACGACCGCCAAAGTGGTCTACATTTTCTGGGGTTCGGCTTTCTGCGTCGGCGGCGTCTCGCGTTCCTACGCCACGACCCTCCAAGCGTATCGCAACCAGTTCGGCACCACCCCTGAGTACAACGTGATCACCCAGTATTCCGGGATCACGACGGCCAACCTCGGCACCGGCACCCCCGACCTGTTCGACTGCACCAATCCTTCGACCAACGTGACCGACGCCAAGGTGCAAGCCAAGGTCAACTCCTACATCGCCTCGTTCGGCTTCAACGCCAGCACGATCTACGAAGTGGTCATCCCGAGCACCTCGTACTCCTCGAACGGATCCAGCACCTCCTGCGGCGGCCCGGGCCTCGCGTACTGCGCCTACCACAGCTGGATCGGCAGCGGCGCCTCCGCCAAGAAGTACTCGATTCAGCCGTATCCCAGCTGCACCGGCTGTCAGGTTGCAGGCTGGTCCGACGTGCAGGACGCCGAGCACTTCATGTGCCACGAGACCCGCGAAGCCGTCACCGACCCGACCGGCGCCGGTTGGTACGATTCCTCCGGCAACGAGGCCGACGACAAGTGCGCCTGGTCGCCCGCTCCGTTCATCGGCACCGGCGGCTACGGCTACCAGTACGAGTGGTCGAACGCCTTCTCGGCCTGCAAAAAGACCTCGCCGTAGAAACTTAAAAGACCCACGGAGCGAAAGAGCCCCGGCCTCGCGGCCGGGGCTCTTTTTATTTCCGGGCAGCGCCGTTTCTTGCTCTTCGAACAAAGAATTTATTTTAAATTCCGTCTCGTTTCGACCACTCGCGTGCACACATACATATAGCAGGGCAAACAGAATATTAAACCCCCTTCCGAAGGAGAAAACCGTATGCGGTTTCAGTGGTCGAAGTGTGCGTTCACCTTGTCGTGCGTTTCATTTCTCGTCGCTTCCAGCGCCTCGGCGGATTACTGCATCAACAAAGATCTGATGAACCTCGGACCGCCGGCCTACGACATCGCCGTCCTGATCTCGGGAAATCAACCGGTCACCTTTCACTACGACGGCTGGGCGGGCGCCACGTTCAGCTCGTTTACCGTGACGCCTTCGGGCGGCGACGAACTCCTCCACTGGCAAAACCTGAACGGTTCCAACGATCCGATTCCTACGGGCGTGATACCTCCGCTTCCCGCCCTGCCGGTCGCCCAGATTCACATCGGCTGGTGTACGGTCAATCCGAACGACCTGGTCAACATGTATTGGACCGACCTCTCCGGCAACGAAATCTCCGGGGGCATCGTCTATCAGATCAGCGGTCACCAATCGGGAAGCCCGATCGCGGGAGTTCAGTGGGACAACGCGACCAATCACCCGATTACCGTGACGAATACCTTCTATTCGCTCTCGCGGACCCCCTGGAAGCTCGGCGCCCTCAATCGCGACAACAAGGTCCTCGCCCAAGGTCTCCGGGCGCTGCCCGGCGGGAAAAGCCTCACGATCGCGCCGAAGGCGAGCGCCGAGCTGCCGTTGCCCGGCGCAAGATCGGGCGATTGGGTGGTGCTGGTGCATAACGTCACCGGCTCGGGAGCCCGTGCCGTGGTGACCGACTTCGTGCAGTTCCAGCTGCGCGTGACCTCCACGACCCCTTGATCCTCTGCTGATCCGTTCCAACCGGCGGAGAAGCGAAGCCCCGGCCGAGCGGCCGGGGCTCTTCTGCATTCCGGTGCGTTCCGGCATTAACACCCGGTGCCTCCCGTGGGTGTCGTCTATACTTGAAGGCCGCGCTGACCTCTATCTCGACTGCCAGCGCGTTTCAGGAGGCGGCCCAAATGTCCATTCGCAAGCGAGTCCTCGTCGTCGCCGGCTGGAGCGTCCTGTGCTCCGCCGCCCTCTGGTCCGCCACGGCGAGCGCGCAGATCGCCCTGCCCCGGACCGAGAAAGTCTTCTACGGTAACTACGACATCCGCGTGAACGGCCGGGAAAACCTGGATCGGCTGACCCGCGGACCTCTGGCGGCGGATCTCTCCGACATGGCCCGGGCGGCGGCCGCCGCGAAACCGGCGATGGACCAAGGGCTCGCGCAGCTGCGGGCCGGCGCGCCGAACGCCATCGTCGCGACCGACAAGCTCACCGGCAGCGCCGAAGTGGTCCGCGCCCCGGGCGGCGCCCTCTCTGACGCTTCGAAGGCCCCGACGCGCGAGATCGTTCTCTCCTTCCTCCGACGCAACGCCGCGGTCTACGGCCTGGCGCCTGAGCAGGTCGATCAGATGGACGTGCTGGGCGAGAGCCTGAGCCGGCAAAGCGGTCTGCGCATGGTGCGGCTGCGCCAGACGGTGCACGGCCTGCCGGTCTTCCAAAGCGAGATGCGCGCGATCCTCGACCGCGACGGCCGCTTGGTCCGCACCGTCGGCCGACTGGTGCCGGGAGTCGACGATAGAAGCGTCCCCGCGGTCAGCCCGGCCGGTCAGTGGGCGCCGGAAAAAGCGCTTTCCGCCGCCCTCGCCACGGTCGGCAACCCCACGGTGCAGCGGACCGGCAAGAGCCAGATGGTCTATTTTCCGCTCGCTTCCGGCGTGTTGATTCCCGCCTGGTCGCAGGTCGCGTTCGTCGCCGGCCCGGCCGATTGGTACTTCGTGGTGGATGCCGCGACCGGCACGCTCCTCTACCGCAAGAACATCGAGCACCACTCCTCGACCCAGGACGCCCGCTTCAGCGTCTATCTCCAGGGCGACAACAAGACTCCCGCCGACAGCCCGGCTCCGCGCTCACCCGTCGTCGTGGCGCCCCACGCCGGCACGCAGTTTCCGGCGATCGCGCGAAGCAACGCCTCGATGCTCGCCGTGCAGGACCCGATCGCGAGCCCGAACGGCTGGATTCCCGACGGCGGCAACGAAACCTCGGGCAACAACGTCGATACCTACCTCGATCGCGATGGCGACGACTCGGACGACCTCGGGGCGCTCGACGACGACGGCCGGCCGACCGGCAACCTGGACGGCTCCGGCCGAGAGCGCGACTTTCTGGGCTCCGGCTTCGACTACACGCCGGCCCCGCTCGGCGCGGACCCCGACGCGGGCGACGAGCCGTCCGGCGGAGACGACTATCAGCGCGGCGCGGTGACCCAGCTGTTCTATGTCGCCAACTACTACCATGACCGGCTCTACGCGCTCGGCTTCGACGAAGGGGCGGGCAACTTCCAGAACGACAACTTCGGCCGCGGCGGCGCCGCGGACGACCGGGTGCTCGCCGAGGCGCAGCAGGGCGCGGCGGCGACCAACCCCTCGTTCAACAATGCGAACTTCAGCACGCCGCCCGACGGGGAAAACGGCGTCATGCGAATGTTCATCTTCGACGGTCCGGGCCCTGACCGCGACGGCAGCCTGGACGCCGAGATCGTGCTCCACGAGCTGACCCACGGCTTGAGCAACCGTCTGATCGGCGACGGCGCGGGCCTCAACTGGTTCCCGGGCGGCTCGATGGGCGAGGGCTGGAGCGATTTCTACGCCCTCTCGCTGCTCAACTCGACGCAAGCCGACAACCCCAACGGACGCTACGGCTACGGCGCTTACGCCACGTACCAGATCGCCGGCCTGCCGTTTACCGACAACTACGTCTCGGGCATTCGCCGCGTCCCTTACACCACCGCCAACGGCGTCAACCCGCTCACCTGGGCCGATGTCGACGACACGACCGCGAACATGTCGGGGGGCCTGCCGGTCAGCCCTCTCGGCTTCCAGTTCAACGGCGCGCTCGAACCGCACAACGCCGGCGAAGTTTGGGCTTTGAGCCTGTGGGAGGTGCGCAGCCGGATCATCGCCTCGCACGGCAACAACGTCGCCAACGGCAATAACCTGATGCTGCAAATCGTCACCGACGCACTCAAGATGACGCCGATCGATCCGTCGTTCACCGACGCGCGCGACGCCCTGATCGATGCCGATTGCGCGACCCACGCCTGCGCCAACGAGCAAGCGATCTGGGCCGGCTTCGCCGATCGCGGCCTCGGCTACGGCGCCACCGACTCGGAAGGCATCGCGACCCACATCGGCGTCAAGGAATCGTTCGCCCTTCCGAACCTGGACATCGCAGGGATCCAGATCCTCGACAGCGGCAGCCGCGCGAACCATTTCCCCGATCCCGGCGAGACGGTCAGCCTCCGGATCACTCTCAAGAACCCCTGGCACCTCTCGAGCAAGGGAGCGACCGGCATCACCGCGATGCTCACCTCGCCGACCGCGGGAGTGACGATCACGAAGAAGACATCCGTCTACCCGGCGATCCCGGCGCAGGGCAGCAAGACCAACGCGGTCCTCTTCACCTTCAAGGTGCCGGCCGGGTTCGCCTGCGGCCGTTCGATCCAGTTCAACCTGGCCACCACCGGCTCGCTCGGCGCCCGCACCCAATCGTTCACCCTGCGGGTTGGCAAGCCGGGGGGCATCGGCCCGGTCAAGACGTTCACCAAGAGCATCCCGGGGGGAACAGCGATCCCGGACGGCCTCCCCACCGGACTCACCAGCACGCTCCCGGTGACGATGGACCTGGAGATCGCCGACCTCGACGTCAAGTTGAACAGCCTGACCCACACCTGGGTGGGAGACCTCACGGTAGAGATCAAGTCGCCGAGCAGCTTCGGCACCGACATGGTCTTCCAGCCCGCCGGCTGCATTCCCGATGGCTGTTTCTTCGGGCTCAACTCGGGCAACGACTTCACCAACACGACGTTCGACGACGCGGCGACTCTGGACCTGGTCCTCGCCGATGCGCCGGCCGCGCCGTTCACCGGCCGGTGGCTGCCGTTCTTCAACTCTCCGGCGCTCGGCGACATCGGAGTCACCCAAGGCGAGTTGGCCCACTTCAACGGCCAGAGCACCCTGGGCAACTGGAACCTGTTCGTGAGCGACCAGGCCCCGCGCGACACCGGCAAGCTGAACTCCTGGTCGCTGCTCGTCAAGCCGCGGCTCTTCACCTGCCGTTAGGTCTCTGAACCCGAGAGGGTCGGCCGTCCGGCCGGCCCTCTTCCCTTACCCCTTTGCCAAGAAAGCCAGCAGCGCCGCGATGGGGCCGTTGAAAACGTCCCGGTCGACGGCTCCAGTCACGCCCGCCACGGTTCCCGACTGCGACCACTGCCAGAAATCCCAGGCGGCAAAGCCGTCCGGCAACGTCGGCGTCACGGCATAGTCGGCGAGCCAGAGCGGATACCCGGTGAGCGCCGGATTCGGGCTGTTGGAGTTCCAAAAACCGGGAGCGACGTAGAGCATCGGCGTACGGCCGGTCTCCTGGACGATCGCATCCATCCAGGTGGCAACCCCCGCCCACATCACGCTGGTAGAAACGCCGTTGGTCTCCTCGACGTCGAGCACGGGCGGCAGGTCGCTCGCGGAAAGCGTACCCACCACCGAGAGAAAATGCTCGGCCTGCGAGCCGGCGTCTTCCTCCGGATGAAAGAAGTGATACGCCCCCCGCACCAGCCCGGCCGCCGACATCGCCGGCCAGTTGGTCGAAAACATCGCATCCACCGTGTTCAACCCCTCGGTCGCCTTGGCGAACGCGAAACTCATCCCCGCGCCACGCACCGCGTTCCAATCGACGGCCCCCTGGTAATGCGAAACATCAACGCCCTGCGCCTGATCGTCCTCAGCCGTCCCCTCTGATGTGGAACCCATACGAACCTCCCTGCTGTGACGGGTCGAAGGGCTGAGAGTATAATGTGGAAGGAGATATGCCGCAGTTTCTGGACCGGAGGCGCTACCCTTCGCCAGCGAAACCCGCCGCTCAGTGCCCCTGCTTTGCCGGCCTCTGCGGAAAGACCAAAATACACGCTACGATCAATACGATCAGGACTCCTGACGCCGTGTAGCGGCTCAACGCCAAGCCACCTTTCTCAACCGGTTTGTCCAAGAAGTCGCCGACCACCGCGCCCAGCGGCCGGGTGAGGATGAATGCCGCCCAAAAAAGAGCCGTGCGGGAGATTTTCGTCCAGTACTAGGCCAGAACGATACCCACCAACATCGCGCTGAAAACGAGAGCACCGCCACGGTATCCAAGGCCCAGCGTATCCGCGGTCCAATCTCCCAAGGCCGTTCCCAGGGTCTGAGAAAACATGATCGTGACCCAGTAGAACATTTCGGATTTCGGTGAGCTCACGGTGTCCACGGCCACAGTACCCATCGAGCGATACCAAATAAACAGCGACGCTATGACCAAGGTAAACAAAATGGCCATGCCGCCCGCATAGCCGATGCCGAGAGACCGGTCGGCGAAATCCGCCAACGTGGTGCCGACCGTCGTGGTGGCGATGATCGTCGTCCAGTAGAGGACCGGGTGAAATTTCTTGGCCGAGATCTGGGCGATTACCGCGACGATGAATAGAACTGCGAAGATTCCGGTGCTGACGAGATAGCCCAGATTCATCGACATCGACACGGCATCGCCCCCTGTCTCACCGAGGGTCGTGGCCAGGATCTTGATGATCCAGAAGATCAGTGTGACGGCCGGAACCTTGCTGAGAACTTCTTCCTTCTCCATATTCTTCCTTCCTTCATTGGGGCCGATCGGTTTTGGATTCAGGGCCGGTCGTCCAGGTGGCGATCCCGTAAGGCATCGCCTTGCTCCCGCGTTCGTCGTACAAGAATCGAAGATGGCTTTGAATGGCGACCGGCAACTGCTCGACTTGGTCGAAGCGAACGATGACGCCGACGTTCGGGTGGGTCTCGAAATGCGCGACGAGATCCTCCAGGGATTTGAGCGGCAGAGTCTGTCGACCGAGATTGAATCCGATGATGCCAAAGAGCGCTTCGGCCGACGAACGCGGCGGCAGATACGCGGCGACCGGCCCGAGACCGGGAGCGAATCGAGTGACCGAACGGGTCAGGTCGTCAAGGTTTTTGATCGGATCGACTACCGCCTTGACCTCGATCTGTAAGAAAAGAAAAGTCGCCAGGTAGCCGAGCAGAAGAGCCTGAGGAATCGCTCGGGGCCTCTGGCGAGACCGCCGATACAGCGTGACGAAGAGCGCGAAAAGTGCCGCGGCCGTGAGGATGAGCAGAGCGAGAACGGACGGCACGAGCAGCCTCCCGAGAGCCGCGACGCCGGGCCGGGAGCTGAACTTCGCCGCGAAAATAGCGGTAACGACGATCAGAGGGATGAGCGCGCCCAGTCCAAGAATGGCCAGCAGGGTCGGCCGTGCGCCCCAAGGTCCGGCCTCCGCGCCTTCGGCGGGCTCTTCGATCGCGGCGAGCCAGGAGGCGACGCAGACGGCGAACGCAGGAAGCAGCGGAAGGAGGTAGAGCTCGCGTTTGCTCGCCGCAAGACTGAGCGCCACGACGCCGATCGCCGCCGAGGCGAGCAGAAGCCGCCGCGCCTCATGTCCCGGACGTTCGACCCGCAACCGACCCCAGAGATCGCGGACCAACCCGGGGATCGCAAGCGACCACGGGAGGAAGACCACGGCAACTGCCGTCAGGTAGTAATAGAACGGTTGCCGATGGCCGAAATGCCGCCCCGCCTGATTGTCGAGGAAGCGACCGGAGGTGTTGTTCACCAGGCACTCCCGAACCGCCGAGAGACCTCCGCGATGAGCAAGCATGGCGAACCAGGGCGCGACGAAGAGTGCGAACAAAGGGATGGCGACGGCGGCGAGAAGTGCCAGATCCCCAACCGCCCGGCGCCTGCGGGTGACGAGAAGGTAGAGGAGGGGAGGAAGCACCCCCAGACCGAGCGCTACGACCCCTTTGGCGAGAAAAGCGAGGGGGGTCGCTACGGCGATCAACAGGATCGCGCCGCGCCTCTCCCCTTCGGATTTGGGCTCGGCGAGGACCGCAAAGCCGAAATAGACCAGCGCGACGAAAAACATCAGCGCCGGATCGACCAGCACCCGCGAGACGTCTTCGGCGAAGAGCGCCGTCGAAGCGAGCACCAGCATGGCGAAAAAGCCGACGCGGTTGCCGCCGAACCGGCGGCCAAAGGCGAAGGTTGCGCCGAGCGTCAGCAGGCCGAACAGTGCAGAAGGGAGACGCGCCGCCGAGGGCGTAAAGCCGAAGGCGGAAAACGACGCGCTCTCAAGCCACCAAACAAGCGGCGGTTTTTCGAGGAACGACTGGCCGTTGAGACGAGGAACCGCGTAGTCGCCGGATTCGAGCATCGAACGCCCGATCGCCGCGCCGAGCGGCTCGTCAGGAGTCCAAAGCCGTCGGGATCCGAGGCCCGCAAAACAGATGAGAACCGAAGCGAGCACTCCAACGGCGACGGCTCGGCCCGGCCTCCCAAGAAGAGGCGCCCGCGAAGGTTCTTGGATCACGGTGATTCCTCCCCTATCCGCACCCTACCGATCCGGGCATGAGAGGACGATGAACGGGCGGGACGAAGCGGGCCGACGGCCCTCGCACCCAGGAAGGCAAGACGCTGTATATGATGATCTGTCCCCCAGAACGTGGATTCCAGGACAGACCCCGGAAGGACCCACCATGCCTCTCCACCTCGGCAAGCCGCTCGAGATCCTGATCGGCATTTGGGAAGTCGGCCTCGTCGCCACCATCCTCTGGCGAGTCGTGCGGGCGATCCGCAAGAGCCGCACCGCGGGGCCGGACTCCCAAGCGCTGGACGCCTATTTCCGCATCCGCGCGGCGGCCCGCACGACCCTGCCGTTCCGCGCCGTGGCCGACGCGATCGGCTACGAGATCGCGGTCACCGCCTACGCCTTGTTCGGCGCCGACCGGAAGTTGAAGCTGCCGGGCCGGGCGTTTTCCTACCATCGGAAGAATGGCTACGGCGCGGTCGTCTTCGGCCTGCTGATCGCGATGCTCGCCGAGACCGGTGGAGTCCACCTTCTGCTCGTCCACTTCCATCACCCGCGAATCGCGCTGCTGCTCACGGTTCTGAGCCTTTACGGCGCGCTCTGGTTTCTCGGCGACTACCAGGCCGCGAGAAGGCGGCCGATCCGCATCGAGGCCGACCGCCTGGCAATCCGCACGGGCCTACGCTGGAACCTCGACGTTCCGTTTGCGGCAATCGCCAAAATCGAGCGGACCGATCCCTTGAAGCCCTTTGAGAAAAACCCCAAAGCGATCCGCGCCACCCTCTTCGGCGCGCCGCTGTTCGTGCTCCACCTCGCCGAGCCGTTGGTCGCGGATGGACCCTATGGCCGACAGCGGAGGGTCGAGCGCGTCGGTTTCACGGTCGATGAGGAGGCGGAGTTCCTTGCGGCGTTGCCGGGCGGAGCCCTATGATCGCAGGCATTCTCTCCGAATCGACTGCGATTCGATCCGGCAAAGATGCCCTTTCAGCGTCCTACCGGCACCTTTTCGTCCGCGCGAGCGGGATAAGGGTAGGGGAAGATCATTGGCGATGAAGCTCGCAAACACGCAATATGATCACCGAGTCCGCCGGGGCTGATCCCTAAGTTGCAACCGAACTGTTGGTACTAATCCGGAACGCAAGAGGCTGAGGTCCACCTAAATGCCGGTCACCCCCGAAAGAGTCGCCGCCGCTGAGGTACAGATCGTCGAACAGTCCAAGCGCATCGAGTTCTTCATTACCGAATACTCGGTGGAGCTTTTGGCCTCGAAAATGAGGAACGGCGAGTTCGTGGTTCCGGACTATCAGCGTGAGGATACCTGGGAGCCGTATCGCAAATCGCGTTTCATCGAGTCTCTCCTGATGGGCCTTCCAATCCCATTCTTGATTTTCTGGGAAAGGCCGAATGGGCGGCTGGAGATTGTCGACGGTTCCCAGCGCCTTCGAACAATCGAGCAGTTCGTCCTCGGCGACCTGGTCATAGGTGAACTGGAGGAGCTGACCGAACTGGAAGGCCTGCGGTTTCGCGATCTCCCCGAGTCGCGTCAGCGAAAGATCAAGAACCGCTCGATTCGCGGTATCGTCCTTAACGAGCACGCCGACGAGCAAGCTCGCTTCGACATTTTCGAGCGAATCAACACAGGGAGCAAGGTCGCAAACAAGGCCGGAGTCCGAAGAGGAGCCCTGGTCGGACCCTTCCAGCACCTTGTCGAAGAGTTGGCTCGAGACTCGAAGTTCGTCGGACTTGCACCACTCCCAACTATGCGAACAGCTTCTAGGGACAAAACCTATTCTCGACTGGGAAGTCGAAAAAGGTGGAGGCGGGAATTGGGACGATGCTTCACTGGAGGCCGTAGCAGGTTGGATTGGTGTCCGCCTCAACGTAAGCCCCGAAGCCCACAGTTTCATCAAGCGACCAGTCCGTGACGACCGACGCCCCCTCGAATTGGTCCGTCACCTTAGAAATCAGCTCGCCCATGGCAGCTTGTCGTTTACCGAATGCGGAGAGGGAATCACGGTAGCTGACCTTCGCGATCTCAAGGACCGAGCAACGCGCTACCTCCGTGAGGTGATCACACATTTTCAGGCGTATATCGACGGATACAACTTCCTGATCGAAGAACAGCGGCCGGAAGCAGGTAGACCCTCGTGATCACCTGCGTCGACCTATTCTGTGGTCTTGGCGGGCTGACTCACGGCCTGAACCGTGGTGGCGTACGGGTCGTTGTCGGTGTTGACGTAGACCCGCACTGCCGCTTTTCTTACGAAGAGAACAACCGTGCAGAGTTCATTCTTCGGGACGTCCGAGAGCTGACCGGAGCCGACCTCAAAGCTTATTGGGCTGGTGGGGGCTACAGCCTGCTGGCCGGGTGTGCGCCCTGCCAACCTTTCTCGACCTACAGCCGCAAGACTCGGAAGACCGCAACGGATTCGGCCGATTCGAAGTGGGAGCTCATCGCTGACTTCGGCCGACTCGTGCATGAAGCACAGCCGGACTTCGTAACGATGGAGAACGTCCCACAGCTGCTCGATCACTCCGTTTTCGGTGAGTTCCTGTCGGCGCTGGCCGGGTACCACGTTTGGCACAGCGTGATCGACTGCGTCAAGTACGGCATTCCCCAATCGCGGAAGCGCCTGGTTCTGCTGGCGTCCAAACTCGGCCCTTTGAGCCTGTCTCCTCCACCTGCAGATGGACGGTTGAAAACGGTACGCGAGGCGATTTCGCATTTGCCCCCACTTGACGCAGGCATCACCGATCCCCAAGACAGGCTTCATACCGCGAGCCGATTGAGCCCGCTCAACTTGCGTCGAATTAGGGCCTCGCTACCGGGGGGAACCTGGCGAGATTGGGAGCCTTCGCTCCTCGCCCTCTGTCATCAGAGGAAATCCGGGGACACCTACCCAAGCGTCTATGGCCGAATGGAGTGGGATGCTCCCGCGCCGACAATCACCACTCAATGTTTCGGTTACGGCAACGGTCGATTCGGCCATCCTGAGCAAGACAGGGCGATCACCTTACGTGAAGCGGCGATCCTTCAGACCTTCCCCGATTCCTACCGCTTCGTTAAGGAGGGGCAACCCGTACGCTTCAACATACTGGGTCGCCTGATCGGTAACGCAGTGCCGGTCCGATTAGGAGAAGTCGTTGCGGAGGATCTGATGCTGCATGCACGGTCATTCCAAGGACACAACCAAGCGTCGAATATCCGATAGCTAGAGCACCCTTCCGCCCCATCAACTCGCGATTGAGGCTCCGGATCGCCGTCCGAAGGCAGATCGAAGCCCGGCGACGAACGCGCAGAACCCCACCGCCGGAAGCCAGATCCAGACCAGCTCGCTCGCGAGGACAGGGAGGCCCAGGGCGGTCAGGCCTCAAAACAACTTCTGCTGCTCCGGTACCCCGGGCAGGGTGGGAATCTTCGCTTCAAGCGCTTCGAGGAGGGCACCCGGCGTTACGGGGTCCGGCCAGGGGAGCGCGCCTTTTTTCCCGAGCGCTTCGAGGCCGGGACTGATCTCTCCGCTCGTCCGGACGTAGACGGGGGCTAAGCGATACTTCTCCAGCTGCTCGGTCGCCCCTGCCCAGGTGCCTCCTTTTTCCAGGTCCGAGCTGACTACGAGGGCGGCGTCGGCCAGGGCGTAGATCAGCTTGTTGCGCTGCATGGCGTGGCCGACGTTCCAACCCGCGCTTGGATCGTAGGGCGAGAGGAGCACGAGTCGTTTCTCCATCAGCAGGCTGCGGTGCTCGCGGTTCGTCGCCGCCCGCTCCAGGCCATCGGCCAGGATCCCTACCGCGCGCCCCTCCGCCTCCAGGGCGCCGCGCATCGCGGCCTGATCGATGCCTCGCGCTCCCCCTGATACGAGGGTGACCCCGGCGCTTGCGGCGAGACGGCCGACCCCTTCGGTGATCTCGACCAACTCTTCGGACACGTCCCGCGAGCCGACCACCGCGAGACCTCCGCTGGCCAGCATCGCGGCGTCGCCGCAGACGTAGAGCACCGCCGGGGCGTCCTCTTTGAGCCGCGACTTGAGGCGCTGGGGATATTCTTCGTCGGCTCGGCTTACCACCCAGATCGCCCGCGCCTGCCAACGCTCCAGCGCCTGGCTGAGAAGAAACCCGCGCGCCAGCAGCCGTTCCAGGCGATCGCTCTCGACCACCTCCCGGCACGCTTCAATCACCTCGGCGGCGGTCGGCGAGAGCAGGTCGGCCGGCTGGCGCTCCTTCTCGCGCAGATGGCGGGCGAGGCGGCCGTACTCCCTCGGGGTCAGGAGGTCGGCGGCCGGCGCCTTGCCCCCGGCGATCAGCGGCGCGGTCAGCAACAGGATGGCTTGGGTGTTGGGCGAAAGGGCGCTGTTCATGTTTTAAATCCCGTGAAGGCCAGCGCCAACGGCCGGACCGGGCCGCTGCCGTACTTCCGCAGCAGCCAGGCCGCAATGGTGACCGTCCAGCGCGAATCGATCATGTCATCGACTAGGAGCACGGGGCCGCCGGGGATCGCGACGTCTAGCACCGCGAGCGAGCCGTCCACGTTGCGCGCCTGCTGGGCGCTGTTGGCCATCGTCTTCTGCTCGGGCCGGTCGTCGGTCCGCTCCAACGTTTCGACAAACGGCAGATCCAACGCCGCCGCGAGGCGCTGCGCCAGATCGGGCACCAGGGTCGGATGGCGTCGCGAAGCAATGCAGGTGAGCCACTCGGGCGACGGAACCGGGCTCCAGTCGCGCACCAGCTCCACGCACGCCTTGACCAGCTCGTCGGAGAAACGCCCGTCGCGGTATTTCCCTTCCCGCACCAGGCGGCCCCAGCCGGCATCCCCCCAGGTGCAGAGCGCCCGGCCTTCCTCGGCTTGCAGCTCGACGGGAATCTTGCCCTTGAGCTTCATCCGCTGCAGCTCGCCCGTCGGCCACATCCGGCGCGGCTCGATGGTCAGATGGGTGCGACGCAGAAACACCTCGGCCTCGCGCACCAGAGACGGCTCGGCCGTGGTTGGGAGCGGGGGCAGCGGGGGAACGACCGCCGAGCCCGGGTCGCCGTCGAGCGCGCGGATCAAAAACTCCATGTGCCCGAAAGAGAGCGCCACGTACTCCCCCATCTGGCGCTGCTCCTCGCGCCGCAGCGCGGTCAGCCGCTCCGCGCGCGCCCAGAACGCCGGGCTCAAAGCCGCTACGGTGAGCTGCCACTTCGAGCCCTGCTTGACCAGCGGCGGAGGCGATTCGAGCGACAGCAGCGCGATCGTCTTTTCCACTCGCCCTTTGCTCAGGTTCACCCGGGTCAACAGCTCGGGCACCGAGAGCCCCTGCGGAGCCTCTTCCAGAGCGCCGAGCACCTGCTCGACCTCGGCCGGCTTGGGGAACGCGCTCTCGATGAAGTAATCCGTGATGTCCAGCTCTTCCTCGCCGCTCAACAGCACACCGTACGCCGCATCCACCGCCCGCCCCGCGCGACCGACCTGCTGGTAGTAGGCGACCACCGAGCCGGGCATCTGGTAGTGAATCACGAAGGAGAGATCCGGCTTGTCGAACCCCATGCCCAGCGCCGTAGTCGCGACCAGCGCCTTCACCCGATTTTCGAGCAGCGCCTGCTCCAGATGCGGGCGCCCCTCGCCGGTCTCGCCGGTGTAGGACTCGACGGCGAGCCCGCGCGACTTCAGCCAGTCGGCCACCCGGTTGGCATCCCGAATGGTGAGGGTATAGATGATGCCGTGCCCCGGCAGGGCCGGCACCTCCTTGGCCAACCAGGCGAGCCGTTCGGCCTGGCTCGGCAAGGAAATCGTCTGCAACGCGAGCGACGGCCGGCTCAGGTCCCCCCGCGAGACTTCGAGCCCGGGGCCGAGCACCTCTTCGAGATCGGCCAACACCCGGTCGTTCGCGGTCGCGGTGGTTGCGAGCAACCGGAGGTTTTGCGGCAGCGTGCGCGCGATCCGTTCGATCAGCCGATAGTGCGGCCGGAAGTCGTGCCCCCAGTCGGAGATGCAGTGCGCCTCGTCGATCACCAGCAGGGAGAGACGCTGCCCGATCTGGGTCAACACCTGGGTGCGGAACTCCTCGTTGGCCAACCGCTCGGGCGAGATCAGAAGGACGTCCACCTCGTCCTTCGCGATCGCCTCCTTGACCGCCGGCCACTCGCTCTGGTTGTCGGAATGGATCGTCACCGCCCGCACGCCCATCCGCTCCGCGGCCTGGATCTGGTTGCGCATCAGCGACAGAAGCGGCGAGATCAACAGCGCCGGACCACGCCCCGCATCGCGCAGCATCTTGGTCGCGATGAAGTAGACGAAGCTCTTGCCCCAGCCGGTCTTCTGCACCACCAAGAGCCGCCCGCGGCCCGCGACCACATGGCGGATCGCCTCCTCTTGGGCCTCGCGGAAATGCGCTGCCGCCTGGCCGCTCCCGAGGCGCAGAAGCTCCAACGCGCGCTTTGGATCGTAGGTCGTCATTCCAGGAAGAGTCTACCGCTCTCGCTGCGATCTCTCCTGCTCGTCGGAACCCAGGCCGTTGACCTGGGCTAAGGTGAGACGGCCTTCAGGGCTAAAACGTCGTGAACGGTAAGCCGTGCGGCCCAACGGGTCGCGTCACGTCAGCCCAGGCTAACGGCCTGGGGCGATGGAGGGGCTGCCCGAAGAAACCCTCACCCCACCACCGCCCCCCGCTCGGAGAGCAGCTCGCGCAGAATCGAGCGGTGGCAGCGGCTCTCGTCCTCGCAGTAACAACCGACGGAGAAGTTGGTCTGGCGGGAGAGAGCAACCAGCAGATCGAGCAGGCGCGCCCGCTCCGGCCGGCTCATCTCTTTCCGATAGCGCCGCACGAACGTTTTCCACTCGGCATCGCCCTCGGCCGACAGGGCGATCTTCACCAGCTCCTCGCTCGGCGCCGCTTCCGGCAGCCACACGTCATAGAAGTCGCGAGAAGCGAACTCCGCCTTCGGCACGCCCCGCGGCGGCCGGCGCACGGTGCCGAGGCGGAGGCCCTCCTCCGGAAGGCGCGGACTACCGAGACGAACGATGCGGATGGGCATGGCGGGCTCTCCTTCGGTGAGTGGCGGCTACCGCCGCAGCCACCGTCCCATGATCGGCGCGCGAAGCCGGTAGCCCTCGCCTTCGGGCACCACCAACAATCGCCGCCGAAGGGAGCGGTCAGTGGCGTCGTCCTCCGGAATCGGCAGCACCTCTGCCCGCGCGAAACGGCGCAGGTAGTCCAACTCCCCCGGCAACGTCGATTCCCGATCGATCAGCTCGAAGAACACGCTGTAGCCTTGCTCGACCGCACGGTCGAGGGCCCGCTCCAAGAGTTGCTCGTCGGCACCACCCACCCCGGCGTCGTTCACCGCATCGACCACCCGCTCGGCAACCAGCTGCACGAGATGCGGCCAGCCCCCTGTCTCGGCCTGAATGCGCTCGATTCCCCCGGGACCCCAGAACCCCGGCTCGAAGCGCGGCGCCTCGGAACCCGCGGCGCGCCAAAGGCTGGAATGCTTGAGCGGCTCGGTGAGCAGCAACCGGGTCTCCGCCGGCTCGAACGGCGGCACCTCGACCGTGCGCGCACTGACCAGGTACGAGGCCCACGGCGCATGCGAAAGCTCATCGATCCGGTGGCTGCCCGCGAGCGTCCAAATCAGGCGGCGGTGGCTCTGCATCGATTCGCGCAAGACGGCGAGCAGATCCTCTGGGAACACTCCCTCGCCGATCTTGCGGTCGAGGTTTTCGTACTCATCGATGGCGAGGAGAAGTCGGCGGTCGGCGACTTCGAGCTGCTGATTCGCCTCGTCGAGCAAGATGCCGAGACCCTTGAGGTCCTGCGAAGGAACCCTAGGGACCGCGACACCTGGAACGCGAGCGGAAATCCGCTCGGCGAGCAGACCGATCCAATCGGACAAGCTCGTGAAAGCTCGCGCCTCTTGCATCGAGAGGTTCGCGATTAGTACGCCGGGAGGGAGGAACCCTTCCAGGTTGCGCAGCAGACTCGATTTGCCGACTCTGCGTCGGCCATAAACGATCAGGCCCGGGCATCCCGCGGAGAGCATTACCTGTCGCTCAAGCTCTCCGAGGATTCCAGCTCGTTCGACGAAGGCTTCCTTTTCTCGGTCGACCGGATCGCCAGCCCGGAACACCTGGCGCGTCGGCTCGCGCGCTACCGCTACCCTTGCTGCTTCATGCTGCTTCCTGGCGATCACCAGCCAGTTGCGCGCTGCCTTCCGGAACTCCGTCGAAAGCGGCTGGCGGAACCCCGCGATCTGCTGTTCGAAGGTTTCTATCTCCTTGACCAGCAGCGCTGTGAACGGCTCGCGAAGGAAAGGGCGGTCCAGAGTATCGATTCTCGCCTGGAGCACCGCGATCTCATGGACTCGGCGTCGGAGTTCGGGCGTTTCCTGGAGAAACCCCTTCTTCCCCTCGGGGAGGCCGATCAGGAGATCGTCGAGCTTGGCAAGATCCACCGCTCGAGCCGCCTGACGTGCGAGCAGGATCGCCTTGGCACGGAGAGCGGAATTGCGCTGGCTCGGGTAGGTGTCGATCAGGCGATTGATCTCATTCGCGCCCGTCCGCTCGTCGTGCTCGGCATAGCGAACGAGGAGGCGATCGAACCCGGGAAAGGGGAGGCGGCAAATGTCATCCCAGGCGACGGGGTGAAAGCGGTAGAGCCTTGGTCGCTCCCTGCGCCAGAGCAGAAGAACGTGGACGGGCAGGTAGTAGAGGCGAAAGTATGTGCTAAGAAAACCAATGAAAACGCTGAGACCTAAGGCGAGACCGACGCCGAGACCGCCGCCGAGACCGAAGGCGAGACCGACGCCGAGACCGGAGGCGAGACCGAAGGCGAGACCGCCGCCGAGACCGGAGGCGAGACCGGAGGCGAGACCGACGGCGAGACCGACGGCGAGACCGACGGCGAGACCGCCGCCGAGACCGACGGCGAGACCGACGGCGAGACCGAAGGCGAGACCGATGGCGAGACCGATGGCGAGACCGAAGGCGAGACCGAAGGCGAGACCGAAGGCGAGATTGAAGGCGAGACCGAAAGCAATTTGCCAGCCAGCTTCCAGACTCAGAAGCGGGGATGCCGCCGGATCCCCTTGTAACTTCAGCAGGCCGACGAGCACCAACCGACCCATCCCGCTTAGAAACAACAGGTACGGCAGGGCATGTATGTAGATTCGAAAGACAATCGCGGCTCGTTGCAATGGCCGCATGCCCTTCTCGGCCTTTTCAACCTCCTTCGGCCTGCGATAGAGAAGCCCCAGCCAACGTAGAGCCACCCGGTGACTCCGCCAATCCAACCGGATCTGATCGAGCGGCAGTAGCTCCGTGCTCACCGCGCCCCCCGCAACTCGACGGTCTGGATTCCAATCTCTGACAACGGATGCCCTGCAGGCAGAAGCGTCACGAACGGCCGGCGCGACTGGACGAGCAGGGTAAGTTTTCGGGCATCCATCGCGAGGTAGCGGAGCGAGGCGAAGAAATCGACACCGTACGTGTCCCGCCCTTCCGAGAAGTCAAAGTGAATCAGCGCCAACCGGCTCGCCTTTCGCTCAGCGAAAAACCGATCGAGCATCACCAAATCCTTCGGCTCGGGCGGGACGGGCATTGAGGCGCCGAACGCGGCGAGGATCTCTTGGACGAGACCATGTCGCGCTGCCGCCGCCGGCCGCCCGAGATCAACGACGGCGAGATCCGAGAGGTCACCCCGACAAAGGTCGTCGATCAGCGGCCGCCATTTCGCCTTGCCCTCCACCACCAGATTCACCGACTGCCCGCGAACCAGCAGCTTCCGCACCTCATCGCGTGCGGTGATCCACGCCGGGGCCTCCGTGCCGAGATCCGCCCCCACCGCCCGAAGTACAAGGTCCCACCCAGCCGCTTTTCCGTCGTCCACGAGATCGGCATAGAGCGCCCCGGCGACCGGCGCAGGGATCGGCACGGCGACGCGAAGGATCGACACCGCGATCGTCTTCTCAAACTTCGGATCGAGAGCCACCGCCCGCTCCATCTCGTGCTGGCAGGGCGAACTCGCCACGTAGTCGGGCGAGAGCACCAAAACATGCACGTCCGCCCGGTCCTGCGTCTCGTCCATCTGCCCCAAGACGCTCCGCCCCGCCCCGAAGATCTCGCGGTCGATCAACACCTCCGCACCGCCTGCTCGGAGCACGGGGACGAGACGATCGACCACCCATTCCTCCTGGCGGTGGCTGTAGCTCACGAAGACCTTGCGCGGCGGCATGAGGCTCCTTGCTGGGTACGATGGCGCGATTGCGGGGATTCTACGCGATGGCGGGTCGCTCCCCCACGGGAAGCACCCGGCCGGAACCCGGCCGGCAAGCGGCGCGACGGTCGGGAACACCCCGTCGCTCGCCCAACACACCCGGACGCCCAGCCCCTGAGCCGGACAGGAACACCCGTGAAATCTTCCAGCTCACTCCTGAGCCGGACCCGGCGCGCAGATACTCGGCTGCCTCCAGAAATCTCTCACGAACCAGTGAAGGGGACGCCGCGGGGCCTGCTCCTCAGCTCAGTTACGCTGGGTCCCGGGCCAGCACCGCTGCTTTCCAAATCAGCACCGCTGCGCTTTTCTCCAGCACTCCTTCTTCCCGAGCCAGCACCGCTGCGCTTTGGTCCAGCAACGCTGCGCCGTAATCCATCACACCTGCGTTCCGGTTCAAGTTGGCTGAGCTCCGACGCACCACCCCTGAAACTTTTTCGGGTCTCGCTGGACTTGTTGTGCGCATCCTTGGCCGCTTTGTGCGCACTGCTGGGTTTCTCGCACAAGTGGCTGGAGATTTCTCCAACCTCGCCCGGTTTTATCCGGGCTTTACCCAGAAAAACTTGAGCATGGCTGAAGTTTTCTCCAGCATGGCTGGATTTTTCTTCAGTGTGGCTGAACTTTCCTTCAGCGTGGTTGAACTTTTCTCGAGCGTGGCTGCGTTGTTCGCACAGGTGGCTGAACTTTTTGTGCGGAGGGCTCGGTTTTTCTCGCGGCTGGCTGCATTGGGAATGATGCGGCGGATCTTCCTACTCGTATCTACAGACCTTAAGCTGGGTGAAGAATCTGAGCTGTTCCTGAGCCTTGAGCGGTGAAGGCAGGGCTGGTCGCCGACACCGGCGGCCTGCTGCGAGCCCTCGCGAATCATCCAGATGGAACCCCGGCGTGGCCGGGCTACGACGAAGCTCTCACGCAGGCTTTCGCAGTCATTGTTCCGTACTACAAGCACCTTCTGGCCCAGCGTTTCGATCTCTGCGAGCAGGCGGCGTTTGGCACAACCCCCCCAATCGAGTCACAATGCGAGCCGTCCATCGAATCGTGGTTCCTAGGGGGGCTTTCCGTTGCTACGCGCGTTCCTGCAGTCGGTCGATCTGTTCTCCGAGCTTGATGACGCGGGCCTCGACCGGCTGGCTGAGGTCTCCCGGAGCTTCGACATCGCGGCCAATCAGCTGCTCTTTCGCGAGACCGACCCGGTCGATGCGTTCTACATCGTCCATTCCGGCGAGGTCTCGGTCTACCGCGATGCGCCGGGCAAGCCGAACCAACTGCTCGCGCGCCTGGGATCCGGCGGCTATTTCGGTGAGATGGGGCTGTTGAACCGCGCCCATCGGCTCGCTTCGGCGCGCACCTCGACGGCCTCCTCGCTGGTGCGGATCGACAAGGTCGATCTGCTGCCGTTCCTCGCCGACCACCCGGCGGTCGAGCTGAAGCTGCGCGGCGAGGTGGTCCGCCGACATGGCCGAAACGTCTCCGCCCTGCTCGGCCTAGCCGGGCAGCGCGATGTGCGCATCCGGTTAGGCATCGAGGCGATCGCGACGTTTCCCGACGGCCTGCGCCATACGCTACTGCTCGACAACCTGTCGCTCGGCGGCATCGCGCTCAGCGGCGCTTTGGAAGAGTGGACGCTGGGGAAAAGGGTCGAATTCACGCTCGGCGTCTCGGGCGAGCTGGAAGTCCTCCCGGTGCGCGGTCGCGTCGCCTGGCGGGAGGGCGAGCGGGCAGGGATCGCTTTCGATCCCAACCTGGTGGCCGACGGCACCCCCGCGGCGCGCGCGCTGCGCAGCTTCGTCGAACGGGTCCGCGGCGCGGCGCGCGGTTGAGGCCCATCGACCCCGCCGCGCCGTTCACAGCCAAAAATGGATATGCGCGGTTACCAACTCCGCAGCTCCTGAAACAAGCTGAACCGCTATTTTTGGGTGCCAAAGAGGCCGAGTCCTAAAGCCTGGAAAACTCTGCCGGAATGCTTCTCTAGCATAATTTTCAGTCGGCTTGACACTCAGGTGTCGGCCGTTACAATACGCGACACCTTTGGACGGTGATGGCTTCACCCTGGTGGCGAGCACTGCTCGCCTCTAAAAATCGGAGTCGGTCTCAGGCAGCCTATGGCCCAAACGCACCACACGATCATTCTCATTCCCCACGCCCGCGCCAAACTGCGGAAATGGCGAGTGAGCAATCCGCAGATCGCGGTTGCGGCCGGCTGTATCCTGTTCCTTGCCTTCGGCTCCCTCGGAGTTTCCTGGCTCTATTTCCGGTCGAACGCGAGCCCCGCCCAGATCGCTCGCCTCGAAGCCGAGAACAAGAAGCTCCGCGCCACCAACTCCTCGTTCGAATCCAGCCTCACCCAACTGAAGAAGCGCCTGCGCGACACTGAGGATCGGACGCGTCAGCTCGCCATCGTGGCCGGCCTCGAATCGCTGGGCGAAGCCGAGCCGGGCGTCGGCGGTCCGGTCGAGGACAGCTCGTTCGACGGGCTCGACGACATCGCGCGCCGCACCGGGGATCTCACCGGCCAGCTCAAAGAGATCGCCACGCGCCTCGACGAGCGGCTCGACTGGATCTCCTCCACTCCGGCGATCGCGCCGGTGCGCGGAATCTTGACCTCCGGCTTCGGATCGCGGAGCGACCCTCTAACCCACGGCCGGGGCCGCCATGAGGGCGTGGACATCGCGGCGCCCGCGGGTCACCCGGTTCAAGCTCCGGCGGACGGCATCGTCGTGCGGGCCGAATCGGCCGGCGGCTACGGCAACGCCGTGTTCCTCGCGCACGGATTCGGCCTCTCCACCACGTTCGGTCACCTCTCGGAGATCGACGTGCGGCCCGGCCAGCGGGTCAAGCGCGGCGACACGATCGGCAAGGTCGGCTCGACCGGCCGCTCCACGGGCTACCACCTGCATTACGAAGTCCACGTCGACGGCGCGCCGGTCAACCCGCTCGCCTACATGCTCGACGAGCCGAACGGCCCCTAGCTCCCCCCACTTGCGCCTCCTACAGGCGCCTATTGACCTTTCTGGTATATTGCCGCTGCAGTTTCGCGTGGGCCTCGCCCACGAATCCCCCCACCTTCAGATGAGAGTCGCATGATCCAGAAAATTCTGACCACAGTCTTCGGCAGCGCGCATGGACGCGAAGTCAAGCGGATGCTGCCGATCGTCGCCCAGATCAATGAGCTTGAAGCGGGGATCAAGAATCTCTCCGACGAAGGGCTGAGGGGAAGGACGGCCGAGTTTCGTACCCGCATCGAAAACGGGGAAAGCCTCGACGATCTGCTGCCCGAGGCGTTCGCGGTCGCCCGCGAAGGCGCGTGGCGCACAGTGAAGATGCGGCCGTTCGACGTCCAGCTGATGGGCGGCATGGTCCTCCACCGCGGCCGGATCGCCGAGATGAAGACGGGAGAGGGCAAAACCCTCGTCGCCACCCTGCCGACCTATCTGAACGCGCTCGAAGGCAAAGGGGTCCACGTCGTCACGGTGAACGACTACCTCGCCCGCCGCGACTCTGAATGGATGGGGCAGATCTACCGTTTCCTCGGGCTGTCGGTGGGCGTCATTCAGCACGACATCTCGGATTCCGAGCGCAAGCGGTCCTACAACTGCGACGTCACCTACGGCACGAACAACGAGCTCGGCTTCGACTACCTGCGCGACAACATGAAGTTCGACCTCGAATCGATGGTCCAGCGGCCGCACCACTACGCGATCGTCGACGAGGTCGACTCGATCCTGATCGACGAAGCGCGCACCCCGCTGATCATCTCGGGTCCCTCGGAAGAGTCGGTCGACAAGTACTACCGGATCGACCGGATCATCCCCCGCCTCGAACGCGGCGAGGAGATCGACGAAGGGGACGGCCAGAAGAGCACGACCGGCGACTACGTGGTCGACGAAAAAGCGCATCAAGCGAGCTTGACCGACCAAGGGGTCGAGAAGGTCGAGCACCTGATGGGCATCCGCAACCTCTATGAGATGGAGAACATGGAGGTCTTGCACGGCGTGAACCAGGCGCTGCGCGCCCATTCGCTCTACCGGCGCGACGTCGAGTACCTGGTCAAAGACGGCCAGGTCGTCATCGTCGATGAGTTCACCGGCCGCACCATGCCCGGCCGCCGCTGGTCCGACGGCCTGCACCAGGCGGTCGAGGCGAAAGAAGGGGTAAAGATCGAGCGCGAAACCCAGACGCTCGCCACCATCACCTTCCAGAACTTCTTCCGCATGTACAAGAAGCTCTCCGGCATGACCGGTACGGCGGACACTGAGGCGGCCGAGTTCGCGCAGATCTATAACCTGGACGTGACGGTGATCCCGACCAACCAGTCGATGATCCGTCAAGATCGCGCCGACCTGGTCTACCGCTCGGCGGACGAGAAGTGGAACGCGGTGGTCGAGGAGATTCGCGATGCCCAGCAGCGCGGCCAGCCGGCGCTCGTAGGCACCGTGTCGATCGAAAAGAGCGAGATGCTCTCGCGCCTGCTCAACAAGCCGCCGCGCGTACCGCACGTCGTGCTGAACGCCAAATTCCACGAGCGCGAAGCGTCGATCGTCGCCCAGGCCGGCCGCAAGGGTTCGGTCACCATCGCGACCAACATGGCGGGACGCGGCACCGACATCGTGCTCGGCGGCAACCCTGAGGGGCTTGCCCGCTCGGAATTCGATCCGGCGGTTCAGCCTGAGGAGTACGCCCAGGCGCTCGAACGCTACCTCGTCACCTGCGCGGCGGAACGCGACGAGGTGATCGCCGCGGGCGGCCTGCACATCCTCGGCACCGAGCGGCACGAGTCGCGCCGGATCGACAACCAGTTGCGCGGCCGTTCCGGCCGCCAAGGCGACGCCGGCTCGTCGCGCTTCTACCTGTCGCTTGAAGACGATCTGATGCGCATCTTCGGCTCGGATCGAATCAAGGGGCTGATGACCAAGCTCGGCATGGAAGAGGGCGAAGCGATCGAGCACGGCATGGTCTCGCGGGCGATCGAAAAAGCCCAACGGCAGGTCGAAGGGCGGAACTTCGAGACCCGCAAACATCTGCTCGAATACGACGACGTAATGAACAAGCAGCGCCAGGAGATCTACCAGCTGCGCAAAGAAATCCTGGAAGGGCGCGAGGGACGCGAATACGTCCAGGGGATCTGCGAGGAGCTGATCGACAACCTGCTCCAGATCCACTGCCCGGAAAAAGTCGATCCGCACGACTGGAACCTAACCGGCCTGCGAACCGACATGCTCGCCTACTTCAATCTTCAGGCGAGCGACTTCGGCGCCGACCTGGGCGATCTGGGCATCCAGCAGTTGGAGGAGACCCTCCTCGCCGCGGTGCGCAACCGATATCAGGAGCGCGAGACGCGTTTCGGCACCGAGATGATGCGGAGCTTCGAGCGGGCGATCATGCTCCATGCCGTGGACGTCGCCTGGAAAGACCACCTGCTCGTGCTCGACCATCTGAAGGAAGGCATCGGCCTCCGCGGCTACGGCCAGCGCGATCCGCTGAACGAATACAAAAAGGAAAGCTACGAGCTGTTCGAATCGATGAGGAGCCGGGTGCAGGACGACATCCTCTCCAAGCTCTTCCACTTCGAGCCGATGACCGAAGAGGACATGGCCGAGCAACGCCGCCGCCGCGAAATGCCGCAGCCGGCGCAGTTGACGTTTTCGGCGCCGTCCAAAGAGGCGAACAGCTCGCCGAACGTCGGTGCCGCGACGGTCGTGCGCAAAGACCCGAAAGTAGGCCGTAACGATCCCTGCTGGTGCGGCTCGGGCAAGAAGTTCAAGAAGTGCCACGGCGCGGCCGCCTGAGGTAGGGCGGTCCTCCATCCCACCCGCCGGGGCGGTTCGGAACCACCCGGCGGAATGTCGCGCCCCTCCGTGATTCGTTCTAGATTCGAATCAGAAAACGGAGGTGAGCCATGATCCCGCACACCAAGACCGTCGTCATCGGTACGTCCCTGGGCCCGGAGAGCGACGCGCTCGTCGCCTCGGGGCTTGCTCTTGCCCGCGCGCTTTCGGCCGACGCGGAAATCGTCCACGCCTATACCCCGATCGCCACGCTGTTTGCGACGTTTGAAGGTCCGCTGGTCACGCCGCAGCTCTCCGAAATCGAGCGGCGGCAGATGATCGAAGCGGTCGAGGCCCAGGCCGCCCGGCATGTCCTCCCGAGCACCGACGGCGCGCCCAACTCGGCGACCCGAATCCGTACCCACATCGCCGAAGGCCCTGCCCATCGGCTGCTGGTGGAAAGAGCCGCGGCGCTCGACGCCGATCTGATTTTGGTCGGCAGCGTCGAGGTCGGCAAGCACAATTGGACCTTCGGCTCGACCGCCGATCGCGTGGTTCGCCAGGCTCCTTGTCCGGTGCTGGTCGTCCGCCCGGGCTCGCCGATCCTGCCGCATCGCGTATTGGTGCCGGTCGATCTCTCTCCCACCTCGCGGCGGGCGACCGAGGTCGCTCTGGCGCTTCTCTCGCCGCTCGACGAAGGGCCGACGTTCGAGCTTCTGTTCGCGCTCGACCCCCTCGACAGCGCGGGCCTGCGCCAGTTCCGCCAGGACCAGCTGGTCCGCCTCGCCGAGTCAGAGCTTCAGCGCATGGCGACGGTCTTCGAGTCCCAGAGCGGAGGAATCGTCCAGCGCAAGGTGCGCGTCGGCGGACCGGTGACCGAGATCCTCGCCGAGGTCGAAGCCCGCCACCCCGACCTGGTGGTGATCGGCACACATGGCTACGGCGGGCTGGAGCGCCTGCTGCTCGGAAGTGTCGCCTCCAAGGTGATCCGCTCGGCCCCTACGAGCGTGCTGGTGGTGCCGCCGAAAGCCGGGCGGCGAGCGGAAGACGAACGGTTCGACGCCGCCCAAAGAGGGCAAGACGGTAGCTACATCTCCGACGAGGTCCATCGGCCTTCGGCGTAACGTCCAAAGAGACCCGCGGGGCGCCCCGCGAGCCAATAGAACGGGGGCCCCCGGCGGGTTAAACAAAAAACAAAAAAGAACCGCCCCGCCCCCCGCGCCCCAAAACACCCACACAGGTGGCATAGCAGCCACCCA